>JANQWS010000024.1:0-26783 GCA_030729785.1 Algoriphagus sp.
ATTCATCAATCGGAGTTGGAAATTCGACATTAAAAAAAGTATCAAGTATCAAGTATCAAGTACGAAGTACCAAGTAGTTTATTCTTGTAGTTAGAATTTTGCTCTAACCCGAATCACTATTTAGCACCTGGTACATTGTACAATTATCCACATGGATTCCCACTCTTTTTTAGCCATTGTCAGGGCTGTAGATAATCAAAAATTGCCTCAAGATTTTTTTGGTTTCACCAGCTGCTTAGGTGCCTTCTTTTTGAGGTAACTGATAAATTCGGTATAGGCCTCGTGCTCGTGGTTGGAAACCGAAATGGAATTCCGGTCCTTGAACACCAGAGTGACCTGTTTGAATTCCCGTTTGTTGGCCAGTACGGTCTCCTCTTCCCAAGCTAAAATCTCTGCAACAGGATATACTTTGGTGCTTCCTCGCAGGGGAAGTTTGATCACTACTTGTTCTTTTCCCGCAGAAATAAATCGCCATCCGGCCATCATTTTGACAAACAGCATTAAAAGTACGAGTGTAAGAAGTGAACAGCCGACCAAATAAAACCAAAGCCCAAAGCTCCTACTGTAAGTGAAATCTCGTAGCATCAAAATAAGTCCCAAGAGTAGCATTAAGACAACTGCACTCAAGGAAATGTAGGTCGATAGCTTGGGTTTAAGCAGGATCATGGTTTTGGATTAGTTCTAAAAGGGTTGTAGAGGCAAAAGTCTCCAAATTCACGAAAAAAGCGAAGAAAATCGCTTCAATTTCTTCTTCTTTTTCCCAAAGTACTTGGGTGGACTCATTCATTTTCGAATCAAAGCGGGCACGACGGCTCAGACCATCCAAAGCTGCTTGAATGCCTACAGGTTCGCGGTAGGCATACAGCCAGTTTTGAGTTTGCATCCAGTGAAACATCCTTCGAAAAGCTTCTGGGAGCTCATGGGGATAGGAAGAGAGGATCCGGTAGCTGTCTAGGCTAAATTGTTCCAAGTGTGTATCCAAATAATTATTCCAATTTTTGGCCAAAAAATAATCGAAAAAAACATCGCTGATTACCCGCGAATAGTGCCCAAAGCGTGGAATTAGGAAGGATTGGACCTGCTTAACTAAGGGGTGTGAATCGGTATAGGTATCAATGGCCCGATGCAGCTGTATGCCGAGTTGTACTTTTTTTGGGTAATTTTCCATTTCTTTTCCTCGGACAAAGTCGGCAATAAAATTACCAACTAGGATTTCCTCCTGACCGAAAGAAAGATAGGCATGCGCGAGAAAATTCATTTAAAATCTAGGATAAGCAAACACTAGGGGTGTTCCCTAGTTTCAAGGCTAAAGTACAATCATTCATGCGTAATTCCCTCGAAGAAATTAAGGTAGGCCTCAAGCTCTTGCAACTGGAGCGTCAAGAGGATCTAGCTCAGTACAAAAAAAAGTTTCTCAACACCACCATTGCAGATAAAAAAAAGGAGGGCATCACTTGGCATCCAATCTTGCTCAAAAAAACGAAGATAGGGATGGGCGAGCGGCTCATCATCGAGGTGGAGCGTACCGATCCCAACTACCCTTCTTCCTTCAGTTCAGGCAAGTCTGTTTCATTTTTTTCTACACAGGATGGCTACCATAGCCCTGAGTTTCGAGTGAATGGAGTAGTCAATCAGGCCAAAAAAGAGAGCCTAATTGTCACCCTTCAGGCGGATGAGGTACCTGAATGGATGGACTCAGGCAGGCTTGGCGTGGACTTACTTTTTGATGAGGCCAGCTACCGTGAGATGGAGTCGGCCTTGAAAAAACTGCTGGTTACCGAGGAGCCACAGCTCCTTAAATTTAGGGATTTGATCTATGGGGAAGGCCGTCCTGTTTTTAGGGACGAAACAAAAATTGACCTGCCTGAATTGAATTTTTCCCAAGTGCTGGCATGCCAAAAGATGGAAGCAGCCCAAGATATTGCGGTAGTTCATGGCCCCCCAGGCACGGGCAAGACCACCACCTTGATTGCAGCGATTTCGCGTGCAACACGGTCTAATCAGCGTATATTGGTTTGTGCTCCGAGTAATGCAGCCGTAGACTTGCTTGTAGAAAAGCTGACTGACAAGGGCATATCCACCCTTCGACTGGGTCACCCTGCTCGTGTGGAGGAGAAAATCCTCAACCAGACCCTAGATGCCAAGATTGCCTTACACGACAGCTACCGTGACCTGAAGAAGTTGCGCAAGGAGACCGAATCCTATCTGCAGTTGGCCAAGCAGTACAAACGAAATTTTGGACCCGAAGAGCGGGCGCAGCGCAAGCTCCTCTATCAGGAAGTAAGCCGTATCCGAGAACTTGCGGAGCATCTGGAGGACTATATTCGATCAGATGTGTACCAAAAGACTCAAGTATTTGCAAGTACCTTGGTGGGTGCGGGATCGCATCACCTCAAGGGGATGGTTTTTGACTTGGTATTTATTGATGAAGCGGCGCAAGGCTTGGAGGCCGCAACTTGGATTCCAATTTTGAAAGCCAAAAAAGTGATTTTTGCAGGTGACCACTGCCAGCTTCCTCCCACCATCAAGTCCATCGATGCGGCTAGGCAGGGGCTGTCCACAACCTTGTTTGAAAAAATGATTCAGCGCCATTCCCAGGCTGCGCAAATGCTTCAGGTGCAGTACCGCATGCCGGCGACGATTATGGGTTTTTCGAATCAGCAGTTTTATGAGGGAAAACTCCAGGCAGCAGCGAATACCGAAACGCATGCTTTTTCTCCAGATGAGCCTGTCATGGAGTGGGTCGATACGGCTGGATCAGGGTTTAGCGAACAAGCGGAGGCGGAAAGTTTGAGCACCTTCAATCCCGAAGAAGCTCAGTTTGCCTGTAAGTATCTCAACGATACCATCCTACAGATTGGCTTTGGGTTGTTTAAGGAAAAAGGTTGGACCATAGGATTGATTGCACCGTACTCTGCACAGGTGCGGCGCTTGCGCCACTTGATTTTTGAAACCTATGATTTTCCCAATTTGAAGGCTTTTGCAGGCATGATTACCATCGATACGGTAGATGGATTTCAGGGGCAGGAGCGGGATTTGATGCTGCTCTCGATGACGCGATCCAACGACCGGGGAGAGATTGGTTTCCTTTCTGATAAGCGCCGCATGAATGTAGCCTTGACCCGATCGAAGCGTAAATTAATAGTGGTGGGGGATAGCAGCACCCTAGCACAGCACCCGTTTTTTGATTCCCTACTTCGCTATGTGGAGGAGAATGGAAGCTACAAAAGTGTGTGGGAATTTCTGTAGGGGCTTATTCACTGGGAGATTCTCCAGGCTCCGAATTTTCTTTTCCAAAGGCTTCAGCAGGTACCAAAGTGACCCACTTTCCCATCTTCTTTTGGATGACTTTGAAGTGGTGCTGCTCCTCTGGGGTAATGAGGCTAATCGCATGGCCTGTAGCTCCTGCCCTGCCTGTACGACCGATGCGGTGGATGTAATCCTTTGGAGAGCGGGGGAGTTCGTAATTGATCACTAGCGGTAATCCTTGAATGTCGATGCCTCGCGCTGCTAGGTCGGTGGCTACAAGCACCCTGGTTTTCCCAGATTTAAACTTGGCCAGTGCTTCTGTCCGTGCTCCTTGGCTTTTGTCCCCATGAAATGCGACTGCATTAATTCCATTTTTATTCAATTTCACGACCATGTTATCCGCAGTTCGGATAGAGGAGGCAAAGACTAGAATTTGTTTCCAATCGCCAGACTGAATGAGTTGCCGGAGAAATGGCCCTTTGGTTTCCGGACTTACGCGATAGGCTTCCTGATGGATGGCATCGGGAGTGAAGTCAGTAGGAGCAACTTGAATTTCAACAGGGTTTTTGAGGAGTTGCTGGATAAGGGAAGCGAGTTCCTGGTCTTGGGTCGCAGAAAATAAGAGTGTTTGTTTCTTTTTGGGAGTCAGTTCCAAAAGGTGATCCATCTCCTCGCGAAAACCCATTTGCAGGAGTTTATCTGCTTCATCGATTACGAGAGTTTGGATACGGCTGATGCCGACGGAATTTCGTCCAATTAAGTCAATCAGTCTACCAGGAGTAGCAATTAGGATTTCGACACCCCCCAGTTTCATCATTTGTGGATTGATGGATACGCCTCCAAAGATGGCTAAGGACTTGATGCGTCTGGGGAGAAAGCGGCTAAAATTCTCAGTTACTTCTGCCACCTGTATTGCCAATTCCCGAGTGGGCACTAGCACCAAAACGGATACCTGTCGATCGCGTGGAGCATCTTGCTGACAGAGATGCTGCAGGATGGGTAGGATGTAGGCGGCTGTTTTTCCTGAACCGGTAGGAGCTAGTGCTAGGAGGTCTTTTTTTTGGAGAATTGCCGGAATAGCGGCTAGTTGAATGGGGTAAGGCGACTGGTAGTTGGCTCGTTGAATAGCCGTCAGTAGGGCAGTTGCTAGACCTAGGTCGGAAAAATGCATGCGATTAATTTATATAAAGGTACGAATGCACGGGGAAAGGAGTGTCCTTTTGAATAATGTGTGCTTGAAATTTATTTGTCCCAAGGAGGTAGTTATACCACGATTAAGCTAATCAAGTACAATACAGCCATGGCAGAGAAGGAAGCGATGAGGGTTCCTAGGCTGTGGGATAGATTGCCTTGTTTGGTAGTCATGCCTGAAAGCTGTGTAACTACCCAAAAAGCGGAATCATTGGCATGTGAGATTGCAAGGGCACCAGCACCGATAGCAAGTGTGGTAAAAACCTTTAAAATATCGGTATCCAGCCCTAGAGGGCTTAGTAGTGGAGCTACGATAGAAGCAGTAGTGATCATGGCTACGGTGGTGGATCCTTGGGCACATTTGAGTCCAAATGCGAGGAGAAAGGGGAGGAAAAGGCCCCAATTAGCGCCCTCTAAGGCCGTGGTTACCGAAGACCCAATTCCTGAGTTTTGAAGCATTTTGCCAAATATAGCTCCAGCCCCAGTAATGAAGATTACAGGAGCAGCCGCAACGAGTGCTTCCCCCAGCCATCCTGTAGCGGCTAAAAGTTTACGATCCAATTTTTTGGGCAGCGTAAATGACAGCAAGGCACCGATAAATAGGGCGATTACTGGACTTCCAAGAAAGGAAATAAGATCCTTCAATGTGCCATTGCCCAAGGGTTGGGAAGGATAATTTGCGATGGAAGCAAAAAAAATCAGTACCAAAGGACTAAGGATTGGGAGTAGGGAGGAAACTAGTTTGGGACGATCTTGATGGGAGACCTCTTGGTTTGTGGAGACTGCCGTGGGACGAAGTGGAATTCTGGAAACCCATCTATTAATAAAAAAATGTACTGGGATTAGCGCGAGGAGGGAGATAAATGTTCCATAAAGAATCACCAGCCCTAGGTCTGCCCCCAGGATACCTGCAGTAGCAATGGGTCCTGGGGTAGGGGGAACTAAAGAATGGCTTATCATAGCACCCAAGGAAACGGCAACGATGGTGGCTGCATAGGAAACCGAGCTTTTAGCGGACAATGACTTCGCAATGGGATTCATCATTAAGATGGTGCTGTCTCCGAATACTGGAATCGAAAGTACCCAACCACTGAGCATCAAAGAAAGGTTAATTGATTTTTCTCCTACCCAAGACAGGACCTTCTCTGCAAGGACCATGGCGCCTCCGGTTTTTTCGAGAAAGGTCCCAAGAATCACTCCTAGCAAAATCAAGAGACCTACACTGCCCATGACTCCGCCAAATCCCTCTGTAATGGACTGAAGAATCAGTTTAAGATCCATGCCCACCAACAGCCCATAGCCTATAGCTCCACCAAATAGGGCGAGAAAAGGATGGATCTCGTAGCGAATGATTGCCAATAAGATCAAAGCTAATACCAAAAGAAGAATAACTAGCGTGAGCATTTGGGACTTTTTTTTAGACGGAAAAGTATTTTTTAGAACAAGCTATATTCACAAAGATTGAAAATTAGGGAAAAATGCAGAAAACCAAACGATTTCCTTGATTTATAGGATAGATGGTTATTGATAGATCCTTTAAAAATTTGAGGGTTGAGGTTTCTACGAAAAAATCCTAGAAGTAAATGCGGTAATGGCCAAGGACAAAAGACGCTAAGGCTGGGGATAATTAAATAATATGATTATCTGCAACTATGCCAGTAGTCCCACCGGAGTACTAAAACCTGCGGATTAATCGTCCATAGACGAAGGCTCACAGACCACAGCTCTACTGATCGAACTACAAACCTTATTTTTATTTGGTTATTGGTAACAAAGCGGATAATCGCATTAAATATTTTCAAAAAAAATGCTTTTCATTCTTTTTTTCTCTACGTTTCCAAATTTGATTTTTGGATTGTAGAAGCACACCCTAGGAGTGCTTTCTTTTTTTTCGTTGAAATGAAGAGGATTGGTGCATTTAAATTTTAAGCCGACAGAAAAGACATCCGAATTTTATATTCTTAGGTAAAAGTTCAATTTTCAGTTAATTTCATTGGCTAGAACAAAATATGGTTCATTAAAGCATTGTAAATCACCTTTTCAAAAAGCCCTACTAATGCGTAATTCAATCTTGCTTCTATTCTTTACCCTTTTGGTATTCACGGCTTGTCAGCCAAATAAAAATTCCAAGGCGCAATTTGCGCTTTTGCCAAGTCCGACAACTTTCACTATCAGCGGAGAGTCAAAATGGAAAGGGTCAGATTTGAAATCTAACCTTCAAAGTGCCAAAAACCATTTTATATCGGGAGAACTCCTATCTGAATTTCAGGATGAGATTTTCACCTTTATGCTCGATTCTAGTATGCAGCATCCAGCTGAAGGCTATTCCCTTTCAGTTACGACACAAAAAATAGAAATTAAAGCATCAACAAATGCTGGATTTTGGTACGGACTGATGACTTTGGATCAGCTGCTTCAAGATGCCAAGGATCAAAATACTTTCCTCCCCCTTTGTGATATTTATGATGCCCCCGCCCTTGCTTACCGCGCTATACATTTGGATGTGAAGCACCATTTGGAAAAAAAAGAATACTACTTTGAATTAATGGATCGCTTTGCTGCACAGAAGATTAATGCGGTAATTGTTGAAATCGAAGACAAGCTGAAATATGAACTTCAGCCTAAAGTCGGGGCATCGGATGCTTTTTCAATTGAAGACTGGCAAGCAATCAGTGACTATGCTATGCAGCGAAATATCCGGATAAGTCCATTAGTTCAGGGCTTGGGGCATGCTTCATTTATTCTGAAGCACAAGGAGTACGCGTATTTGCGGGATGATCCGAAAAGTGATTGGGCTTTTAATCCACTGAATGAGGAAACCTATAAAGTTCAGTTTGACCTCTACGAGGATGCACTGCGTGCATTTCCTCATGCCAATTACCTGCATGTGGGAGGTGATGAAGTGCATACCACGGGAAGAAACAGCGGAAAATCCCCTTTAGAACTTCAATTGATCTGGTTAAATCGTGTGAGCAATTATGCTTTGCAAAAGGGGTTGACACCAATTTTTTGGGATGATATGCCTTTGCAAAATGCGGGAGTATATCGATCTATTTATGATAGGAAACTGACTACAGTACAAGTCGATAGTATTTGGGCTGTCAATGAGCCTAATTTGAATAAATACATTGACATGTTTCCTAAAAACTGCGTGTATATGCGCTGGAACTATAACATGCCGGAATCTCCTGGAAATATCAAGGCAATGAAATGGTTTACGGATCATGGGTTTGATGTCATGGGGGCTACCGCAGGACAAACGCGTTGGAATCTCATGCCTCAGGTCCAAAGCAACACCAATAACATTCGGGATTTTGCTTTGATCTCTATACGAAATAAAGCGAATGGCTTGTTACTTACCCTTTGGGATGATGATTCTCCGCATTTTGAGTTGTACCAGCGAGGGATATCCCTATTTGCTGAATATACTTGGGCAGGGGAAAGAAGATCAAGCGATGAACTGCACCAGGCTTATCGTCACCGGGCTTTTGGGCCAGCATTGGCCTCGGCAGAATATGAATTTATCAATGCCTTGGAGGGTCCTGTGGCCGATTGGAAAAATATGCTGTTGGATAACCGAACAGACCGAAATAGTTTGCGAAAACTAGAAGACCCCATCAATCAGGCAGTAGTTCCCTTTCCCAATTTGGATTCGGCGGGGGCATGGAGTCAAAAATACCAAGACAAAATTACCAAGGCTGAGGCAAGCAGGCTTCAAGTCGATGAAGTGTTAAAGCAAATCCAATTCGCAAAAAAATCTGCTCTTCGTAATACACATCAACTTGACGTGTATGAGCAGGTGGCCCAGGTGGCTCAATTTTCGAATCGGGCAATATTGGCGCTTGCTGAATATGATGAGCCTAGTGGAGAGAAAAGAGCACAGGGGCAAGCAAAACTCGCGGCAATGGAGGAGGAGTGGGCTTCTATTCAATCTAAAGTGGAGGAAGTTTATGGCAAAACCCGACAGATCAATAAACCCGTCGACTACATTTTAGATCAGGACCACCATAGACACTTGGCCAATCAGGCCCTGAAGTTTTCGGATTGGCAGTTTTTTGTGGAGGGATTGTTTTTGGAAAAAGTAAAAAAAGAGCTGAAATAATACGCATCATTCAATTATCTCTTCTGAGTTCACAATTTCCCAATTGCAGTAAGAAAGTGCTAGGTCTGGTTTTTGGATATCAAAAAGGGTTCAAACTATTCTGTTCTGAATCGGGATAGATTTAAAAAGTGCTACCTATCGTAGACTGAAAGATATCCTAGTTTGCCTAAAAGTCGAAAAAAAAGGAGGCCTTGGCCTCCTTTAATCAGTTTAGATTCTTCTTGAAAAACGCAATGGTTTTTTCCCAAGCTGCCTTAGCCGCGGGTTCGTCGTAGCGTGGTGTACTGTAGTTGTGAAATCCGTGATTGACACCTGGGTAGTTGATCATTTCAAACTCTTTTCCATTCGCTTTGAGCGCCGCTTCGTAGGCAGGCCAACCTGCATTGACGCGCTCGTCTAGAGCAGCATAGATCACTAGGAGTGGAGCTTTGATTTGGGGGACATCGCTGACTTCGGGCTGACCCCCGTAATAGGGTACCGCTGCTTTGAGGTCTGGGATTCGTACGGCCATCATGTTGGAGATCCAGCCTCCAAAGCAAAAGCCGACCACGCCCACGTTTCCATTGCAGTCGGGATGGGTTTTTAGAAATTCATAAGCTGCGATAAAATCCTCGAGCATTTCTTCGCGTGTACGCTTGGCCTGCATGGTTCGACCTTCGTCGTCATTGCCTGGGTAGCCTCCAAGTGGAGTCAAGGCATCTGGCGCCAATGAAATAAATCCATCTACTGCACACTTTCTTCCTACATCTTCGATGTAGGGATTGAGACCTCGGTTTTCATGAACTACGATGATTCCTGGAAACTTGCCCTTACCGGTAGGTTTGGACAAGAGTCCTTTGATTTGTCCACCACCTTTGGGGGAGTTGTACATCAGGTAGTCCGAGCTTTGAAGGCGCTCGTCGTCTAGGGCAACAGTTTTACCACTAGCGTAGTCTGGCATCATGCTGCCTAGTAGGGCAGCAACAGTAATGCCTCCTACCGCATAGACGGAAAGCTTTTCGATGAAGGTTCTGCGATCCAACTTGTTGTGGCAGTAGTAGTCGTAGAGGTCAAATGCCTCCTGCGGGATATCGGCTTTGTTGAGTTTTTCCATGGTCTGAACTAGAGGGAGTTAAGGTAGGAAAAATTAACCGAGGAAAAAATGGCAAATACACCAAATTCAATCAATCCCTGTGGGAAAGTGGAGGAGAATCACTCTGGTGATCGTAACTGAGAACCTCCTTCAGTTTCCAACCTTCCAGATCTCTAATCCAGAGGTGCGTAAATTTCGCGGAGCTTGTTCAAAGGAGAAAATAAACTAGTTGAAGCAATCTTACTTTTCAGTTCTTAAAATTTTCTCCATTTTTTTCCCTTTTGCTAGTTCATCGACCAGCTTATCCAGGTACCTAACCTTTCGAGTCAACTCATTATCCAATTCCTCAATTCGATACCCACAAATCATCCCTGTGATCATGGATGCATTGGGATGCAGCCGAGCCCGCTCAAAAAAAGTGGCGAAGGTTGCCTTTTCGGCAATTAATGCCTCCCATTCCTTTTGCTCAAAACCCGTTAGCCATTCAATGACCTGATGCAATTCCTCCAAACTTCGTTGATGCTTCAGGACCTTGGTGCAATAATGCGGATAGACCGAGGCAAAGGTCAGATCCGCAACTCGTCGATGGTGGTCTTCAGTAGCTTTCATATCCTAAGGTAATTATTCCGTTACTTTTTTGATCACCCGAGCGGGTACTCCTCCCACCACAGTATCAGCGGGTACATCTTTGGTGACCACTGACCCTGCTGCTACCACGGAATTTTCGCCCACAGTCACTCCTGGAAGGATTACGGAATTGGCACCGATCCAACAGTTTCGCTTCAGGACGATTCGCTTCAAGTCCAGCATCTTGCGATCCTCTGGTCGAACGGGGTGATTTTCGGTAATCAAACTCACCTTGGGTCCTACGAGCACCTCGTCTTCAATTACAATGCCGCCAAGATCCAGAAAGGTGCAACCATGGTTGATAAATACGTTTTTACCCAAAGAGATGTGCTTCCCAAAATTAGTATGGAAAGGGGTAAATACGGTGGTGCTCTCGTCTACTGGCTGACCGATTACCTCCGAAAGGCGCTTCCGAATTTGGCCAATAGCAGTGGAGGTATTTAAGGCGAGGGATTGCTGGATAGTCTTGGACACCTCCTCAAAAATCTTGGGGTATTCCGGGTCTGCAAAAGAAATCAGCCCGCCGGCTAGCATTCTTTCAAAAATGGAGGTTTCGTTTGGTTTCATTCAACTCGGTTTTGGTTTCAAAACCTACGGAAAGTTTGGGAGCCATACCATTATTTTTCTTTACCTATCCCTATTAAAAGAGTAATGGACGGCTATAGACTAAGTCAATTCACTTACTTTTCAAATAGTAATTCGTAATAGTAGTTGAACCGAATAAAGCCGAATGACTTGATGAATTCTTCCTTCGTGACAAGCCCTTTTTCATGCAGTCTTTTAAAATCTATATAGGGTCTATACACGAATGCATAAAGGCAAGCTGCAATAGCAAAGGGAGCTAATCCAATGATCTTATAGATATAAAGAGGAAGAATTACCAGTAAAGGTAGTGTTGCGATAAGGTGATAGGCTAAAAGTTTATTCATGGGTTATAAATTAAAAAACAGTGAGTTGAACGTACTCTCTCCTTGTACGCGCATTAGATACATAGGTTCGGCCGCTAGTACCTGCAACCCCTTTTTATGCTTCCTTCCCCCGATACTTCTCCTGCAGTCCCATCAAAAAGTTGCGCATCACCTGGTCCTTGCATTCACGGTACTGCGCTTGAGAAGGATTTCTAAAAAAGGCACTCAGTTCGTGCTTACTCAATCGGAAGCCACGCAAGGCAAAAATTTCGAGCATCCCTTCTTCCTGTAGGTTCAAGGCAATCTTGAGTTTGCGTAGGATGCCATTGTTATTGAGTTTCTTTTCCACCACCGGTGCCGCCCCCTCTTTTTTGCCGCGATTTGCCACGATCAGCCCATCTAGAAAGTGGGCTAAATCCTTGTCGTATAACTTCACGAAGTCGGGATCTTCCTCTTTCTTCAGCCATAAGGCAACTTCCTCAAACGAGATTTCCTTTCCCCCCAGGCCAAAAATCTCCTTCATCTTGTGATCGTGGTAATGAAAGGTGTACCGCAGGGTGCGTAGGATGTCGTTGTTGCTCATGGGTACAAAGATCGAAATTTTAAGGACTTACCCAGCAAAGGCTATGATTTTGCTCCATAATTTCAGTAGTTAGTTTCGATATAGAGCCAGTTTTTTGGATTCATCCAGGATACTTCCTTTCTAGCGGAAAAATCGCCTTTCTTTACGACCTTTGTTCCAGCCAACCACCAAGCGCAGTGTCGACACAAGTCCTATTCATCACTCCTCCATTCACCCAGCTCAATACACCCTATCCTGCTACGGCCTATCTGAAAGGGTTTTTGAATACCTTGGGTGCCTCTTCCAAGCAGGCAGATTTAGGAATTGAGGTGATGTTGGCCATCTTGTCTAAGCCCGGTTTAACCCGGATTTTTGAACAAGCAGAAAAATCAACATCCCTCTCCGATAATTCCCTGCGCATCCTTCGCCTGCGTGCCCAATACCTGCAAACCATCTCTCCGATCATTGATTTTCTTCAAGACAAAAATCCTACCCTCGCCTACAGCATTGCCGAAGGAGAATTTTTGCCGCAGGCAGGACGCTTCGATCAGGTGGAGGAACTGGATTGGGCTTTTGGAGCTTTGGGGATTCGAGACAAGGCACGCTACTTAGCTACACTTTACCTCGAGGATCTCGGTGATCTGATTACCGAAGCGATAGACCCACATTTTGGATTTACCCGCTATGCGGAGCGCCTAGGGATGTCGGCGCGTACCTTTGATGAATTGCAGGAAGCACTCGAGCAACCCACTAGTCTGGTGGATGAATTGCTTCTCCAGCTCTTGGAAGAAAAGATTCAACGCTACCAGCCCGAGTCGGTGGCTTTTTCGGTTCCCTTTCCGGGCAACCTCTACGCCGCCCTTAAGTGTGGACAATACCTCAAAGCCAACCATCCAACGATTAAAATCTGGATGGGAGGGGGCTACCCGAATACGGAATTACGTTCCTTGAAAGAGCCTCGCGTATTTGACTACATCGATTACATCGTCCTCGACGATGGGGAAGCACCTGTACGCTTGCTTTTGGAGCACCTGGCTGGAAAAAGACCCCATACGGAATTAAAGCGCACCTTTATCCGTCTTGACGGCCAAGTCACTTACATCGATAACCGAGCGGTCAAAGACCTTGCCCAGCGGGAAGTAGGGACTCCAGATTACAGCGACTTGCTCCTCCGAGATTACCTTTCGGTGATCGAGGTGGCCAATCCCATGCACCGACTTTGGAGCGATGGGCGTTGGAATAAGTTGACGCTGGCCCATGGCTGCTACTGGGGAAAGTGTACCTTTTGTGATGTCTCCCTGGATTACATCGGCCGCTACGAACCGATCACAGCCGCCATCCTTTGCGACCGCATTGAAGAGATCATGGCCCAAACGGGCACCAATGGATTTCATTTTGTAGACGAGGCGGCACCGCCAGCACTGATGCGAGACTTGGCGCTAGAGATTCTCCGTCGAGAACTCGTTGTGGTTTGGTGGACCAACATTCGTTTTGAAATTAGTTTCTCCGCAGACCTCTGTAGACTGCTCCGCGCATCGGGCTGTATAGCCGTTTCGGGTGGCTTGGAGGTGGCTTCGGATCGGCTGCTGGACTTGATCAAAAAAGGCGTGACGGTGCCGCAGGTGGCTCAGGTAACGCAAAATTTCACCCAAGCAGGGATTTTGGTTCACGCCTACCTCATGTATGGCTATCCTACCCAAACCATCCAAGAAACAGTCGATTCCCTGGAAATGGTGCGGCAGCTATTTGAACAAGGTGTGATTCAATCAGGCTTTTGGCATCGCTTTGCAATGACGGTGCATAGTCCTGTTGGCCTCAATCCCAAGGCTTTTGGGGTGGTCCGCACGGATACAGAATTGGGCACCTTTGCCAACAATGAGGTGGGATTTGATGACCCTTCCGGCATAGACCACGGCATGTTCTCCGAAGGTTTGCGCAAGTCCTTGTTCAACTACATGCAGGGAGTAGGGTTGGAGCTCCCTTTGAAAAATTGGTTTGATTTCAAAGTGCCTCCTACCAGTATTCCCAAATCTTTCATCCAGCAGCAGCTCCAAGAGTATCCTCCAAAAAAGGTAAAAGACCAGCAGAAACTTTGTTGGTTAGGTACTTCCCCGCAGTTGGAGGATCTGGAAGAAGGGATGTGTGAACTTATTTTTTCAGGAAAAAAAGAAGATTTTGCTCTAGAACTTCCGCTTGAATTTGGGCAGTGGACATTTTGGTTGCTGGAAAAAGTAAGTTACCGACAGCCCTCCGTTAACCTCAAGGAGATTCGAGCATCCTATGAGAAGGAGTTAGGTGATTTTGAGGAATTGTTAGATTCTGAAGTCTGGGAGTTGTTGGCTGAAAATGGCTTGCTCTTGGTATAAAGCACATTTTTTAGTTAGGGAATTATAGGAGGTGCTGCAGACTTTTAGTTTAAATTTTTATTAGTTCTAATGAGGTAAGAAAAGCTCAAATAACTGAGAACCGCCCCATAAGCATCTGCTGCCTCGAGTTGGCGATCAGTCACTTTTTTACCTAGTAATCGGCAAAGTAGTAGGCCATACACTCCATTCAAACAGATTTGAATTTCATTTCCAAAAGTTTCCCCTGCAGCAGCGTCGATAGCTTCGAGTAGGTGAGGCTTCACCTGATGGAAGGTGTGTACATAGCTTGGATCTGATTTGAGCAATTGGTAATGGAGATCCAGTAGGGAGGCTACGATTTCCTGTAGGGACTTGAGGTGGCCTTTTTCCAGGAGGCCTTCTGTTTGCATTTGCGCAGCGAGTTCACCAAACCAGGCCTTTATTTCTTGCTTTTCTTCTTCAGCCACAGGATAGTGGGAGATCACGTAGGTGTAGATCTCTTCCAAGTTGCCTTGGTAGGAGCGAATAAGGTCCTCCATTTGGTACATGTAGATGAGGTATTCCCCAATATTTTGTGTTTTTTTTCGGTCGGCAATGGCTTTCATGTGGTTCTTGGATGGCTTGCAAAGGTAATTTAGAATTTAAAAAGTGTTCAAAAATCCTAGATAAGAATGCTGTTGTTGGTAGTTGAGTGTATTAGAACTTAATGAAACAATGAATTACTACTTTTTGCCAAACAATCCTCTTCCACAAACAATTAGTTAGCTTGGGTAATATGACTTTAAAATGGTAGGGGAATTACTTGTCTATTTCTTGGGGATACTAGCTAAAAAAGCTACTTTTTTCCTACTTTTGTCGTACGTAAGCTTATGAAAAATATTCGAAATTTCTGTATCATCGCCCACATCGATCATGGGAAGAGTACTTTAGCAGACAGGTTGTTGCAGACGACCAACACGGTTTCTGATCGAGAGATGCAAAATCAGTTGTTGGACGACATGGACTTGGAGCGCGAGCGGGGCATCACGATCAAGTCTCACGCCATCCAAATGAAGTACAACTACAAGGGGGAGGAGTACATTCTCAACTTGATTGATACTCCAGGGCATGTGGATTTTTCTTACGAGGTGTCGCGCTCTATTGCTGCCTGTGAAGGGGCTTTATTGATTGTAGATGCATCTCAAGGGGTGGAGGCACAGACGATTTCTAATCTCTATTTGGCCCTAGGTCACGACTTAGAGATTATTCCGGTTTTGAATAAAATTGATTTGCCTGGAGCAGATCCAGAGGTGGTAGCCGATGAGGTGATTGACCTTTTGGGCTGTAAGCGTGAGGATATTGTGTTGGCTTCGGGCAAGGAAGGAATTGGGATCGAGGATATTTTGGCCAAGGTGATTGAAAACATTCCACCGCCCAAAGGAGATCCTGAGGCCCCGCTTCAGGCCATGATTTTTGATTCGCAGTTCAACTCTTTTCGTGGGGTGGAGGTAATCTTCCGAATTTTTAATGGAACGTTGAAAAAAGGAGACAAGATTAAGTTTGTCAACTCCGGCAAGGAGTATTTTGCCGACGAGATAGGTATTTTGGGGGTGAATCAGATTCCACAGCAAACCATGAGTGCTGGTAACGTGGGCTACCTGATCTCCGGTATAAAAGTAGCCAAAGAAGTGGCTGTAGGGGATACCGTGACGCATGTCAAAAACCCTTGTGCAGAAGCCATTAAAGGGTTTGAAAATGTGAAACCCATGGTATTTGCAGGTATTTATCCTGTGGACACCACCGAATTTGAGGAGCTACGCGCCTCCATGGAAAAGTTGCAACTCAACGATGCCTCGCTTGTATGGGAACCGGAAACATCTGCGGCCTTAGGTTTTGGTTTCCGATGTGGATTTTTGGGAATGCTGCACATGGAAATTGTGCAAGAGCGCTTGGAACGTGAGTTTGACATGACTGTCATCACGACAGTACCTTCGGTACAGTTCAAGGCCCTCATGACCAACGACCAATACCAAGTGATCAATGCACCCTCTGACATGCCCGATCCTACGCGATTTAAACATATTGAGGAACCATTTGTAAAAGCCTCTATCATCACCGCTGCGGAGTACGTGGGTCCGGTCATTTCATTATGCATGGACAAGCGTGGTCAGATCAAAAATCAGGTGTATTTGACTTCGGATCGAGTAGAGTTGCAGTTTGACATGCCGCTTGCGGAAATTGTGTTTGACTTCTTTGATCGTTTGAAGACTATTTCTAGAGGCTATGCGTCTTTGGATTACGAATTGAAAGGATTCCAAGAGTCACACATGGTACGCTTGGATATCATGCTCAATGGAGAGCCGGTGGATGCTCTTTCTGCGATTGTGCACCGGGATAAAGCCTATGACTGGGGCAAGCGACTTTGTGACAAGTTGAAGGAGTTGGTGCCACGACAAATGTTTGAAATTGCCATACAGGCAGCTATTGGACAGAAAATCATTGCGAGAGAAACGGTAAAAGCCATGCGTAAAAACGTGTTAGCGAAGTGCTATGGGGGGGACATTTCGCGTAAGCGGAAGCTGTTGGAAAAGCAGAAAAAAGGGAAGAAGCGCATGCGTCAAGTAGGAAATGTAGAGATCCCGCAGGAGGCATTTATGGCGGTGTTGAAACTAGATTAAGGAAGTACGAGGTACGAGGTACGAAATACGGAAGGCTTGATAGGTTAACTACGTAAACAGTAATTCAACCAAGTTTATTACAAAACACGATAGGATGAATAGGTAACTAAACACAATTCCGATGAGCCAGACATTAAAGGACAGAACTAAAAAATTCGCACTTGATGTTTGGTTTCTCTGTTCTCACTTACCCCATACAAGAGAATACAATAATTATATAAATCAACTTCTGCGTTGTTCTAGCTCTGTGGCTGCAAACTACAGAGCAGCCATGCGAGCAAAGTCGAACGCAGACTTTATCAATAAATTAAAAATTGTAGAAGAAGAGGCCGATGAAAGTCAATTCTTTTTGGAACTGCTCAGTAAAATCAACAGTAATGAGCAGTTGCATCCAGAAATTGACCGACTGACCAAAGAAGTAGACGAATTGATTTCCATTTTTGTAGCTAGTTTAAAAACTGCTCGATTGAATTTCACCAAGTAGGGTTGTCTTTGATTTGGTTCCGTACTTCGTATCTCGTACTTCGTATTTAAAAAATTTAAGACTCCTATAACTGGTATGGTAACTCTAATAGACGGTAAAAAAACCGCGCAAGACATAAAAAATGAAATTGCAGCGCGGGTGGCAGAAATTAAACAAGAAGGTGGTAAACAACCTCATCTCGCAGCTATTCTGGTAGGTGAAGATGGAGCCAGCCAAACCTACGTAGGGGCCAAAGTAAAAGCCTGTGAGGAAGTTGGCTTTACCTCCACCCTGGTTCGCCTTGCTACGGATGTTTCTGAAGTAGAATTGCTCCGCACCGTGGAGGAAATCAATCAAAACCCAGATATCGACGGATTGATTGTGCAGCTTCCTTTGCCCAAGCACATTTCAGTCGATAAGGTAACCAACTGCATCCGCCCGGAAAAAGACGTGGACGGTTTTACGCCTGCCAACGTGGGTAGAATGACTCTCAACTGGCCTGCTTACGTGGCGGCAACTCCTTATGGAATCGTGGAGCTACTCAAGCGTTATCAGATTGAAACGGCTGGTAAGCATTGCGTAGTCATTGGCCGAAGTCATATTGTAGGGAGCCCAATGAGTATCCTGATGGCAAGAAATGGTTACCCTGGCAACGCTACGGTTACCCTTACGCATTCTAGAACCAAGGACCTAGCTTCTATCTGTCGTACGGCAGATATTTTGATTGTCGCGATTGGTAAGCCTGAGTTTGTAACTGCCGATATGGTGAAGCCTGGTGCAGTTGTGATCGATGTGGGGATCCACCGCATTGCAGACGAAACAAAGAAATCAGGTTTCCGATTGATTGGAGATGTGAAGTTTGACGAAGTAGCTCCCCTTGCCTCTGCGATTACACCGGTACCTGGTGGAGTGGGACCCATGACGATTGCGGCCCTGCTATACAATACGCTGCAGTCTGCAGAAAAAAAGGTTTTTGGCTAAACTTTAAAAAATATAAAGAAAAGCGAAAAGAAGCTTTGCTTCCCAAAGCTCGGTTTTCTACTTTTGCAATCCCCAATCGCGCACGTGGTGAAATTGGTAGACACGCCACTTTGAGGGGGTGGTGCCCGTTTGGGTGTGGAAGTTCGAATCTTCTCGTGCGCACTCCAAAAGTAAGGCGACTCTGCAAAGAGTCGCCTTTTTTGATTAATAGCCTCGTTTGATTTAATCTACCTATTGATTGAAAGGATCACTCCATTTTTCATTTGTGTACACATCTCTACCAGAAAGTGTCTGCAAAAATGCAACGATAGCACTCATTTCGGCCCCTGTAAGATTTAGTTTTTGACCATTTCCCCCAGGAGCAAGCCGTGGGTCTAAATTGGTGTTGCCTGGTTGAGCGGGAATATTGTTGTAATGTCCAAGTGCATTTTGGAGGGCAGCAAGGTTTCCAGAATGCATGAATGGGCCATTGCTTCCCCCAGTAGCATTGACAGCATCGCGTAGCGTTGGGGCTCGCGTGATAAAAAGCTCTTGTCCAGTTCCAGGTACTAGGGGACGGATGATGCCATTGTTTCGGCTATTGGGATCGATATCAAATTCTGGTGCTTGATGGCAGCCTTGGCATCCTGCTCCACCATTTATTCGTGTGCCAGTTCCATCAAATACAGGTGGAGTCAAGAACAACTGTTTTCCTAGATTTTCTTGTGCCGTAAAATTTGGAAAGGGGGCCGCATCATTGCCTACCTGCCCTCTTCCAAGGTCATATTTACTATCGAAAGATTGTATGCTTCGGATGAAGTTGGCCAAACTTTCTTGAATTCTTCCTTCGGTTACCTCAGGGCTTCCATAGGCGGATTGAACTAATTCTTGGTAGTAAGGGATCCCATTCAACTTATCAAGGAGTGTGGTGAGATTTGGCCGTCCATTTTGTCCACTAAAGCCCATTTCGGCATGATCTTGAATGGGGGTAGTGACTTGTGCTTCCAGGGTTGGTGCTCGCTCATCCCAAAAGAACTTGGATTCAACGGCAAATCGGGTATTGATCAAGCGCATAGAATGTCTGGAGGTAACGCCTCCTTGAACTCCCTCGCTAGCAAGTAATGGATCGCTGAATGCAAAGGCTTGTTGATGGCAACTTGCGCAAGAGACCGTATTGTCGATACTGAGATTTTTATCGTAAAAAAGCACCCTTCCTAAAATTGCTTTTTCGTTGGTGATGGGATTGGTTCCCGTATTGTCCTTACGGATGTAATTGGGGATAGATTGACTGGCGTAATTGGGGAGGTTGGCAGGATCAATCTTTGTTCCAAATACCTCTTGAACTGCCTGGAAAGAGATAGGAGTGGTAGTATCTTGTTCGCTACAGGAGCTTAGTAGTAAAACCAGCCCTATTGCGTAAATGGCAATTGTATTTCTCATAGTGATGATTGGGGTTAGGTTTACTGATTTTTGAGGTTAGACGCCTTCCGCTAGTCGAAGTTTAATTTCAAAACGAAATAACTTATATGATTATCCGCAATCACGCCAGTGGCTTAAGAATTGTTTGACTTACTGCGGATAATCGTCAATGGGCCACGGTCCACAGGTAGACCACGGTCGACAGCCCACTTAATTGATTCTCAAACCTTATTTTCTTTGGTCTTTTTGTAAAAAAGACCAAAGAAAGGAGATTTGAAGGTCATTAAAAGGCAACTTACAGGCTGCACCGTGCACTGTTTGTCCACTGGATCCCCATTGGTAGGGAGTCAGGAATAGTTGCGATTATTTCGTAAAAATTTTAGTAGTTTGGTGAAAAATCTAAACTCATGAAGACTCTCCACTTCTTTCTTCTTTGTGCTGCTGTATTTTTTCTTTCAGTGGCAGCGATGGCTCAAACCCCCCAATTCCCTATTGTTAAGGGCTTTGGAGGAATCTATGAAATCCCTGACGCCACTGAAAGGCCCGATGGATCTTTGGAGTATAAAATTCTAGTAGACCTAACTTCTGCTTCGGAAGACCCCCAGCAAATCTCCCGCTTTGTAGACAATGTAGCGCGATTAATGAATTTGCATGGATTGGCGGGTGTAACTAAAGATCGAATCAAAGTGAAGGTGGTCCTGCATGGAGGAGGGATTTTTTCGGTTTTGAACGATGAAAATTACAAGAAAAGGTATGAGGTAAATAATCCCAACCTAGCCGTATTTGCCGCTTTGGAAGAAGCTGGGGCAGAAATATTAGTTTGTGGGCAGTCGTTGGTAGCACGGAAACTTAAAACAACGGATCTATGGCCTGGAGTGACTATCGCGCACTCAGCTTTAACTACCATCACCACCTATGCGATGCAAGGATACACTGTGCTGAAGTTTTGATGGGTAGCACTATAGTTGAATCGCAGAATTTTTTAGGGAATTGGTCTTTTTCAAATCGGGAAATGATTTGAAAAAACCTACCTTTATACCTTCGAATAAACCCATCCCCTTTCTCCATGAGTGACGCTATCAAACACGAATGTGGTATAGCCTTAATTCGGCTTCGAAAACCTATTCAATACTACATTGATACCTACGGAACAACTGCATTTGCAGCAAATCGATTGTATGTATTGATGCAAAAGCAGCTCAATAGAGGCCAAGATGGAGCTGGGGTAGCCAACATTAAAATTGGCACTAAGCCAGGCACGCGCTATATCAGTCGGTACCGCTCTGTAGAGCCTTCAGCGGTCAATGATATTTTTGATAAAATCAACAGTAAATTCAAGAAAGCCAAAAAATTGGGAGGTAAAAAGGCTCTCACTGATGGGAATTGGCTCAAGGAAAACATGGCCTTTTCTGGTGAAGTATGGTTAGGCCATCTGCGCTATGGGACACACGGTGAAAACAGCATCGAAACCTGCCATCCTTTTTTGAAACAAAATAATTGGAGAAGCCGCAACCTGGTCATGGCAGGCAACTTTAACATGACCAACAACGAGGAACTTTTTGGAAGACTGGTGGAATTGGGGCAGCACCCCAAAGAAAAGACAGATACCGTCACAGTAATGGAGAAGATTGGCCACTTTTTGGACGAAGAAAACCAACGCATTTTTGATCAATTCAAGGAGGAATTTTCCAATCAAGAATTGACACATGTAATAGAAGATAAATTGGACGTAGGACGAATTTTACGTAGATCCTGCAGGGATTTTGATGGAGGCTATGCCATGGCAGGTATGATTGGTAATGGCTCCGCTTTTGTGGTTCGTGATCCCTCTGGGATTCGACCAGCCTTCTACTATGCTGATGATGAGGTGATTGTGGTGGCATCCGAGAAGCCTGCCATCAAGTCTGCCTTCAATATTGACTTTAAGGCCATCAAGGAAATTAAGCCGGGCCATGCAATTGTCATCAACAAGGATGGCTCGTTTTCCGAAGAGGAGATTTTACCCGCTCGTGAAAAGAAATCCTGCTCCTTTGAGCGCATTTATTTTTCAAGAGGAACGGATCCAGATATCTACCAAGAGCGAAAAAATTTGGGCAAGGCCCTGATCCCTCAAATCCTGAAGGCTATTGATTTTGATTTGAAAAATTCGGTTTTCTCCTACATACCTAATACTGCAGAAACAGCATTTTTGGGTATGATTGAGGGGCTAGATGAGTACCTTGTGGCCAAGCGGAAAGAAGTACTTCTGGATGGAAAGCCGCATGTGGGCGACTTGGAAGAGTTGCTGAGCTTCCGTCCACGAGTGGAAAAATTGGTGAGTAAGGATGTAAAGCTACGTACCTTTATTGCCAGCGATGCCGATCGGGATTCTATGGTAGCCAGCGTTTACGATACTACCTATGAGGTGATCCGTCCGGGGATTGACACCCTGGTGGTGATTGATGATAGCATTGTCCGGGGTACCACCTTGGAAAAAAGTATCTTAACTACCTTGGATCGATTGAACCCAAAGCGTATTGTAATTGTATCTTCTGCTCCTCAGATTCGCTTTCCTGATTGCTATGGAATCGACATGTCCCGCATGAGGGAATTTGTAGCCTTTCGGGCGGCAATTGAGCTTTTAAAGGATAAGGATATGGAAAAAACACTCGACCAGGTATATGCGCAATGTGTAGCGAATCCAGATCACACTGAAAATTTTGTAAAGCAGGTATATGCGCCATTTTCTGAAGAGGAAATCTCCAATAAAGTAGCAGAAATTGTAACCACTTCCGATATCAAAGCAGAGGTAAGGGTAATCTTCCAAACGGTTGAGAGCTTACATCGCTGCATCCCTGAGCACACCGGAGATTGGTACTTTACTGGAGACTACCCGACTTCTGGCGGTACACGCGTAGTAAACAAAGCCTTTGTGAATTACATGGAAGGAAAGACGGTGCGGTCGTATTAATACCTGTTTAGTTTACACGATATTTTTGGGTGATTGGGAATTGATTATTTTCAATTCTCTACACACCTTAAAAGCTATTTCCTAAAAGCCAATGCTAAAATCAGCAAAATGATCGACGTTTCCCTACTCAAGCAAATTTGTGAAATCCCAGGTGCCCCTGGTTTTGAAAAACCTGTTCGTGACCTAGTCGTATCCCTGGTGACCCCACATGTGGATGAAGTACGCATCGACAATATTGGCAACGTGATCGCCCTCAAAAAGGGAACACGCAATCCCGATGGAAAGCGCGTTATGCTCGCTGCTCACTTGGATGAAATTGGATTTATCGTTTCCCATATCGACGAACAAGGATTCTTAAGATTTAATACCCTCGGAGGGTTTGATCCAAAAACCCTCACTGCACAGCGGGTGATCGTACACGGCAAAAAAGACCTGATCGGTGTGATGGGTAGCAAGCCCATCCACGTGATGACGCCCGAGGAGAAAACCAAACTTCCCAAGACTACCGACTTTTTCATCGATCTGGGCATGCCTAAGGAAGAGGTGGAGAAGTACATCACCATCGGCGACCCCGTCACCCGCGATCGGGAACTGATCGAGATGGGCGATTGTGTCAATTGCAAGTCTATCGACAACCGTGTAGCGGTCTTTATTGTCATTGAGGCGATGAAGCAGCTCAAAAATCCAGCCTACGATGTGTATGCTACCTTTACTGTACAGGAAGAAGTGGGCATCCGTGGGGCGAACGTGGCGGCACACCAAATCAATCCAGACTTTGGCATTGCACTGGATACCACCATTGCCTTTGATGTGCCAGGAGCAGCGGCACATGAGAAGGTGACCGAACTTGGAAAGGGTACGGCCATCAAGATCATGGACGCGATGACCATCTGTGACTACCGCATGGTAGCCTTTATGAAGCAGGTAGCGGGGGAAAAATCAATCTCTTGGCAGCCGGAACTATTGACTGCAGGTGGTACAGATACCGCTGGCGTACAGCGCATGGGCAAGCAAGGTGCCATTGCAGGAGCGATATCCATCCCGACGCGCCACTTGCATCAAGTGATCGAAATGGCACACAAGAAGGATATTGCCGATTCCATCGCTTTACTGGTGGCCTGCCTTGAGCAACTGGATTCTTACGACTGGAGTCATTAAATACCGACAAGGGAGAACCTTCTTGGGACTAATTAAGTGATTTGACCTAATTGCAACTAGCTATGTCCATCCTCGCATTTATCCTTTATTTCCTGACGCTTGGGATTTCTGTTTTTGATACCACGATTCAGAGCGGTACCCAAGTTCAGCCGGAAACTTCCGACTGGCAAGTGCTTTTTAACGGCAAGGACTTGAAGGGCTGGGTGCCCAAAATTCACCACCACGAAGTAGGGGACAACTACGCCAATACCTTCCGGGTACAGGATGGAGCCATAGCGGTCAATTACGACAGCTATGGGGAGTTTGAGGATCGTTTTGGACATCTATTTTACGAAAAGCCCTTCTCGAACTTCCACTTGGTTTGGGAGTACAGGTTCACGGATCAGTTTGTGCCCACTGCACCCAGTTACACCTACCGAAATTCAGGGGTGATGTTTCACTCGCAGGCGCCAGAAAGCATCTTGAAGGAACAGGATTGGCCGATTTCGGTGGAATACCAGATGCTTGCCAGAGAAAAGGAAGGAGAACCTCGACCTACAGGAAATATGTGCTCCCCAGGAACCGATATTGTCTTTGAAGGAAAAATTGATCCTCGACACTGCATCAACTCTTCCTCTCCCACCTTTGCTTGGGACGAGTGGGTAAAAGCGGAGTTGATCGTCTATGGTGACTCCATCGTACACCATCTGGTAAATGGCGATACGGTATTGACCTATTCGTTGCCTCAAATCGGAGGTGGAGTAGCGAATCGTTACAATCCAACCCTCAAAGTCGATGGAACTCCCCTGCGTTCAGGCTACATCGGCCTGCAAAGTGAAGGACAGGGAGTGCTTTTTCGCAACCTAAAAATTCGGGAATTGAAGTAAACCTCCCGATTCCTGAACTTTCAAGAATCGGGAGAGCTACATTAACCCAATTGGGCTAAACTTGCTTCCAGGGCCTTGATTTTTGCTTCCGCATCGGCCTGCTTCTTTCGCTCCATTTCCAATACTTGTGCAGGAGCACCAGCCACAAAGCGTTCGTTGCTTAATTTTTTCTCTACCCCAGCCAAGAAGCCTTTTGTATAATCCAGTTCCTTCTGGATGGCGGCTCTTTCCGCTTCCACATCGATGGAGTCACCCATAGGAATAAAGCATTCGTCTGCTTTCACCACAAAGCTCATGGCCTGCTCCACTTTATCGCCAAACTGCAGCGAAGAAAGGTTGGCCAGCTTAATCAACACGGATTCAAATCTGCTGTACAAATCGGGGTTCTGGGTGCGGATGGTCAAGTCAAGCGCTTCTTTTGGAGACATTCCTTTGGAAGCACGGAGATTTCTGATTTGAGATACCACCTCAAAAACTTGTGCGGCATCCTCGGTAATCTTTGTGTCGTAGGATTTGGTTTCTGGCCAAGCCGCAAGGATTAAGGAATTTTCAACAGAACGTTCGCTGATCTGGTGCCACAATTCCTCCGTAATGAAGGGCATGAAAGGATGAAGGATCTTCAAGATATTTTCAAAGATCTCCAAGGTCTTGTCGTAGGTGGCTTGATCGATGGGCTGCTGGTAGGCAGGTTTGATCATTTCCAAGTACCAGGCGCAGAAGTCGTCCCAGACCAACTTGTAAGTAGCCATCAAGGCATCTGAAATCCGGAATTTATCAAAATGCTCGTTGATTTCGCTCAAACTTTGCTGGAATCGCTGTTCAAACCATTCAATGCTAGCTGCATTGGCAGCGCCATCGAGGCTTGGATCGATTTCCCAGCCTTTGACCAGACGGAAGGCATTCCAGATTTTGTTGGCGAAGTTTCTTCCTTGCTCCACCAACTTGTCGTCGTAAGGGAGGTCATTTCCCGCAGGGGAAGAGAAAAGCATGCCTGTACGTACGCCATCGGCACCATACTGAGCGATAAGCTCAAGGGGATCTGGGGAGTTGCCCAAGGACTTGGACATCTTTCGGCCGAGCTTGTCACGCACGATACCCGTGAGGTACACGTTTTTGAAGGGCTTCTCGCCCATGTATTCGTATCCAGCAATGACCATACGTGCCACCCAAAAGAATAAAATCTCCGGTGCAGTGACTAGGTCGTTGGTGGGGTAGTAGTAGCTGAGTTCTTGGTTGGGCTTGCCTGTGGTGAATACGTCCGTATCAAATACGGAAATAGGCCAAAGCCAGGAACTAAACCAAGTATCGAGCACGTCCTCATCCTGACGGAGGTCAGCGAGGGTGTACTGGGTGTTGAAGTTGCTGTTGGCCAGTGCCAGTGCTTCTTCCGCAGTTTTGGCAACTACATATTCTCCGTTGGGGAGGTAGTAGGCGGGAATTTGGTGTCCCCACCAGAGTTGACGCGATATGCACCAGTCGCGGACATTCTCCATCCAAACCCGGTACATGTTTTTGAATTTGGGCGGGTGCAACTGGATGATGTCCTCCATCACTGCCTTGAAAGCAGGCTGGGTGATTTCATCCATTTTCAAGAACCATTGCATGGATAGCTTCGGTTCGATGACTGCATCGCTCCGCTCGGAGTGCCCCACATTGGAGGTGTATTCTTCCACTTTCTGAAGCTGTCCTACTTCTTCAAGTAGTTTTCCGATTTTCTTACGCGCAACAAATCGATCTTCCCCTACGAGCAACTTTGCTTTTTCATTGAGGGTACCGTTGTCGTTGAGTATGTCAATGACTTCTAGCTTGTGCTTGACACCGAGTTCGTAATCGTTGAGGTCGTGTGCAGGAGTCACTTTGAGGCAGCCTGTGCCAAATTCCATGTCCACGTAGCTGTCTTCGATGATTGGGATACTTCGGTTGATCAATGGAATGATCGCACGCTTTCCTTTCAGGTGGGCGAATCTTGGATCTTCAGGATTGATGCAAATCGCCACATCAGCCATGATGGTTTCTGGGCGAGTGGTGGCGATGGTTAGGAATTGATCTGTAGTTCCTTCGATGGCGTAGTTGATGTAATACAACTTCGATGCCACCTCTTTCATGATCACTTCATCATCCGAAAGGGCTGTTTGCCCCTTTGGATCCCAATTGACCATGCGGATGCCGCGGTAGATTTTTCCTTTTTGGTGGAGGTCTACAAATACGGAAAGGACGGCATCGCTGAGTCCTGGATCCATGGTGAAGGCGGTCC
>JANQWS010000024.1:26883-33726 GCA_030729785.1 Algoriphagus sp.
ACAAATACGGAAAGGACGGCATCGCTGAGTCCTGGATCCATGGTGAAGGCGGTCCGATCCCAATCGCAAGAAGCTCCTAATTTCTTCAATTGCTCCAGGATGATGCCTCCGTATTTTTCTTTCCATTCCCAAGCATGAGTGAGGAATTGCTCTCGGGTAAGGTCTTTTTTAGCTATGCCTTTTTCTTTCAGGAGTTGAACTACCTTGGTTTCGGTAGCGATAGAGGCATGGTCAGTACCGGGTACCCAGCAGGCATTTTTGCCTTGCATTCGGGCACGGCGAATGAGTACGTCTTGGATGGTATTGTTGAGCATGTGCCCCATGTGGAGCACGCCGGTGACGTTGGGCGGAGGGATGACGATGGTGTAGGGTTCCTTATTGGGATCTACGCTGGAGGAAAACAACTTGTGTTCCATCCAATATGCGTACCACTTGGCCTCGGCGGATGCCGGTTCGTATTTGCTGGCAATAGACATAGGTACTGAGTTCTTAAGTTGCAAAAATAGCAGAAAAAGTTTGGGGGCGGGAGCCAGAAAGGAAAGAAAAAGGAGGATTGGGTAGTGATCTTGGTTTGAATACCCAAAACCAAAGGATTTTGGAACCCTAGTACACAAAAAAAGCCGGGGATTCCCCGGCTTTAAATTGACTAGTTTTTTATTCAGTTTTTTATAATTCTTAAAGGAATTAAGGGTTGAAGTTCCACTAAAAATCGGCTGTCGACAGTGGACCGTCGACCGTTAGCAAATTTTATTTTTTAACAATCGGCAATACAATTCGGCTTTGGAATTTGCCCCCATGGTGGATGGAGTTATTGGCCACAATCCCCTTAGTTTCGTCGTAATTGTTACCTCCTGTATTCATGTTGCGGTCAAAGCGTGGGAAGTTGGAGCTACTCACCTCGATGCGGATGCGGTGTCCTTTTTCAAAGTAGTTGGAGGTACTCATGGGGGTCAATTGGATTTCATAGACCTGGCCTTTTTCCATCCATACTTCCTTCTCGTACCCATCTCGGTAACGTACCCTTTGGATGGTTTCGTCTAGATTGTAGGCAGTACCGTCTGGGTATACATCGATCAGTTTGATGGTTACGTCCGTGTCCTTTACGTCAGATGAGAGGTACAAGTAACTTTCAATAAAGCCAGAAACTTCCACACCGGCTTCCAATGGATCTGTGGTGTATACCAAGATATCTTCACGAAGTTCGATCTCCTGCTGGTCCATGGCTCCACCCTGAACGGCATTGCCAGTACAGCAGACATTTCCTCCATTGGAGGTCACGGGATTTATGGGATCGTAGCGGTAGTTATCCTGGGCACTCGCTTTTGGAAGCTTCCCTACCAACTTGCCATCCCCATTTCTGGTATTGGCTGCGCCTTTGGAATCCAAGAAGAAGGGCGTCATCACGGCTTCTTTTGGTGGCCAAACATCTGAAGATTGCCATACATTTTTACCCATCGTGTAGTAAGTGACTTTGGGAAGCTTGGCGATGGTCTCGTTGTCTTTCCCCTTTAGCCAGCGGTCAAACCAGGCCGTAATCACTTCATCATAGTTCCAGCGTGCATCTCCCACACTGCGCTGTCCTATTAGTGTATTTTCGGTAGCTCGCGTAAAAGAGCAATGCAGCACAGGAGCGATGACTAAGTACTGGTTGTCCCGAGCCATCTGGCTGATGGCATTGGTACGGGCATGGTTGTACAGCGCAATGTTGGGTGAGGAGGAAACGTCGTACCAGGACACAAACCACATGCTTGGGGTATCAAAAGGCATATCGTCGTGGTAAAGTCCCCCTTGGTACCAGCGTGGATCATTTGGCTTGCGGGTGATCATTTCCTCATAGATTCCCTTTGGGCCATTTACATTTTTGATAATGTCTTGAACAGGCAGGTGAGCTAAAGCTGCTTTCCAGTCTACTCTTGGATATTCTGGTGCCATGTCGTAGAAGCGCTGCACGCGAAGCAAATCTTCTTGCCCAATTCCCGCTTGAAGTCTAGGGGCTAGGGGGTCGTGCTGGGTACTGTATAGCCAAGAGGTAAAGAGCATCTGTCCAGCACCTCCTCGGTACCAATTTCCTTGCTCGGTAAACTTGCCAATTCTACCCACACCTGCGCCATAGGCTTGCGGGACCAAGGCAGCGAGTGCTGGGTGCTGCAGGGAGGCGGCGGCCATTTGCCATTCGGCAGTGGAGGAGCAGCCGAGCAAACCAATTTTGCCATTACTCCAAGCCTGCTTGCTCATCCAGTCAAAGGCATCGTAACTATCCGTGAGGGGCAATCCTAGGATATCCCAGTTGCCTTCGGAAAAAAAGCGTCCCCGCTCGTTTTGAACTACATAAGCATAACCTTTCTTGACCCATTCCAAGGCTGTTTGCATGGTGCGGGTATTGAGTTCCCCATTGCCGTACGTATTGAAGTTGTACGGAGTTCTAGAAAAAACGATGGGTACAAGTTGATCCCCCTTTGGCCGATAGATGTCTGTGGCAAGTCGGGTTCCATCCCGCATGGGTACCATCACTTTTTGGTCAATGATGGCAACTTCGTCAAGCAGAACGAGTATGGATTTTTCCTGTGCTACTCCAGGCAAAACATTTGCTGAGAATAGCAGAAAGCTGAGTAAGTAGTAACTGATTTTCTTCATGGGTTAAAGGGAATTGGGGGTGCCTAGCAACTTGATTGAAATCCTCATAGCGACTAGTAGGTGGTAGGTGAATAAATCTTCAAAATCAAGGAAATCTATTTTTATTTTTTGGATTGGAGTAAAGTGGCTAATTTTTCTGGTTCGTCCGTAGTTATAAAATTCACTCCTTGACTCAGTAGCCAACTCATGTCTTCCTCTTTGTTGATGGTCCAAGAGGTGGTGGTCAGCTCGAGAGCCTTTGCTTCGGCTATCCACTGCGATTTGCGACGCAGGAGTGAGATATGGTAATCAAACCCAAAAAACCCGGCCTCTTTTAGTTCAAGAGGAGATTTATCTCCATTCAGGTAGGCCACATTCGCTTTGGGGTCAGTTGCGATGGCTTTAACTCCCCCCTCGTAGCTAAAGGTGATGTAGTCTACCCAGGCTTGCGCACCAAGTTCCTGCACTGTTTTCACTGCCAATTCACCTACGCGCTCACTTCGAGCCATGCTGATCCTTGAGGGTTTAAATTCCAGAATCAGTTTGGTGCTTTTTTGGGTCATGCCTTCGCTGAGGTAGGCCTTGAGTGTGGGTATTTTTTCGCCGTTGGCGAGGGTCTTGGTTAGTAGCTGGGCATAGGTGGAGGTTTCGATATCCATGCCTTGGAAGTCGTGGTCGTGATTGACAACCAATACTTCATCGGCAGTCATCCAAACATCAAATTCACTGCCTTCGCACCCTAAACGGATAGCTTCTCGAAGTGAGGCGATTGAGTTTTGTGGTAATTCTTTTGCTTTCCAAGCTCCGCGGTGCGCAATGATTTTATTTTGGTTAAAGGTAGATTGAGCTATGACAGCTTGTGAGAAAAAGGTCATCAAAAGAAGGGAGAGGATGATTTTTTGCATGGGCGAAAAGAACATAATTGTAAGTTTAAATGTACTAAAAATCTTAAGAGCTCTGGGAAATGGGGGCAAACTTCATCAAAAATTAATCATTGTTACAAACAAAAAAAACGCCCCGAAAACTCAGGGCGCTTTGTGTTTCTTTTTGGGCCTTACTGATTAGTCAAACCCCAAATCAATCAAGCCTTTGTGACTTATTTTGATCGCTTCCATGGGGTCCAGACCGAAGGTTTGGTCTTGCTCCACCAAGTAAAATTCCATGCCAGACTTTTCTTTCTGGGCAAGAATTGATTTGAAGTCGATGGTACCTGTTCCTACGGGGGCAAACTTCCCTTCCTGATCCATGTCTTTCACGTGCCAAGCCTTAAATCTACCTGGGTATTTTTCAAAATAGGTCAAAGCATTGGCTTCAGCTTTAGTCACCCAATAGAGGTCCATCTGAAAGTTGACCCACTCTGGATTGCATTTCTCGAGCAGCACTTCCTCAATGACAGTACCGTCAGCGAGTGGCTTAAATTCAAAATCATGGTTGTGGTACAATAGCTTCAATCCAGCTTGATGGCATTTTTCACCGATTGCATTCATGATGCTTACCAGTTCGTCAGCAGTACCATTCATACCCAGCATTTGCGTAGCGGGATCGAAGGTAAACATACCCATAGGAGGCACAGGAATCACAAAATAGGTAATGCCTGCTGCTTTCACATCTGCAATGAGTTGGTCTGCATTTTCCAAAGTCACCATACCCATGTGCGCAGAGATGGCTGTGAGACCGAGTGAATCGAGTGTGGATTTGAATTCGGCTGGAGTCATGCCGTAAAATTTGCCTTCGGCATAGTCCGCTGACTCTACGTAAGCATAGCCCGCATCCGCAACCACCTTTAGGGTCGCTTTGGGATTAATGGCCATGGAATCACGGAGCGTATACAAGGCCAATCCACCAATTTGATTGTTGGTTTCTAAGACGTTTTCTTCTGAAGTAGTGGCTGGACTGCAAGAAAGGAATCCAAGTGCTAGAGCAAGAAAAATGGAGAGAGAATGAATTATTTTTTTCATAAGAATGGGATTAAATCGCCTGCAATATATTGGTTTCAACGACAATTAGAATCTCACTTTTCGGGAGCGGCATCCACTCCTTCGAGATTGGTCTTAGTCAAAGTTGAAGAGTATAGGAAAAAGGAAAGTGACAATGGCTGTCCATAGGAGGTAAATGGGCAGGTAGCGCACTAGGGTAAATCCTACTTGTTCTAGTTTACTTTTTTTACGTACAGTCTGAATCAATTGTCGCAATACCAACAACAGGTGCACGAGCATCAGTAAGTTGACTCCAAGCACTGCGAGTCGATTGGGCGTAATGCCCCATTCGGATATCCGGAAGGCGATGGCAGAGAGTGCGATTCCATTGACTACGAGTGTGATGAGTGAAAGGGAAGCCAGTACCCAGGTCATCAAGCCCACTTTTTTTTCTTCGACAGATTCGACTACCGAGAAAAAGATCAGGGCCATCACACCGAGGAGCAGCAGGTTAAACAGCAGTAAAAAATCGCGATCGCTGTAAGGATCTTTGCCTGCATAGGCGATGGCTGCTAAGTAGCTGGTTAGCATGATTAAGACTAATGGGCTAAAAATTTTTGCCACAATGGGAGGGACCTTGTTGACCAATTCTGGGTTGCTTTGGGTAATGAGGGTGGCTAAAAGTGGAGCCGCCGCCAGGCCATACACGGCGATGTATTGGAAGTAAATTTCTTCAATATTTAGTCCTATAAGACCAAAAAGACCAATGGTAATGCCTGTAAGGAGTCCGCCGGCAAGGAGTAAAATTCCGCCTACGATGATGGTTTCCCCATTGTATTGTAGGTAGGCTAGGCGCTTACTTAGGTTTTTGGGATCAGATCCGGAAAAGACCAGTCCGAGCATGCCCCAGAGAAATAAGGGAAGGTGGATGCAGGCCAAAACCACCGTGTCGCTATCCGTTTGGCTAGGAAGTAGGTTGATATACACCGCGGAAAGGAGGAGGCTAGCAAGGGGGAAAAGAAAGTTGGTTCTAGATAGACTACTTTTTCGAATAAAATAGGCACTGAGGAAGGGGAATACTAAAAGCCCTAAGTTGCGGGCGTAGAATTCATCTTCTTGAAGCGTGAAAAAAGCGGGCATTTTGGCTAGCGTTCCTGCGATTGCGCCTGCGATCAGAATAAAAAGCCAATCCGCCTTGGTCCCCCATTGGACTCCATCCGACTCGTAATTTAATCGTTCGTTCCATGCATCCGCTAGGGGGGCACCTTGGATGCTGGGATACAGTTCATTAAAAGCTTTGGTAAAAGCGCGTTTATTTTTTCGGTAGCGTTTTTCCAGTTCGGCTGGCTGCTCGAGTAGGGTCTGAAGGGATTCGTTCATGGGTTGCGGATTGATTTGATGGAAAAAATGAATTAGGTGCTGAGGTTAAGCCTCCTTGTTTTGACGGATAAGTTGTTCGAGAAAAGCTAAATGGGCCTGAAAGGCTTTTCTACCGTTTTCTGTAGCTCCATACATAGTCAAGGGCTTTCGACCGGCAAATGACTTTTCTACCAAGAGAAATTCAGCCTGCTCCAAGTGCTTGAGGTGAGAAGCAAGGTTCCCATCGGTCACCTGCAGCAATGCTTTAAAGGAATTGAAGTCGTACCTGTCATTGACCATCAGAATGGACATGATCCGAAGTCGAAGGACGTTGTCAAAGGCCTTATTATAGCCTTCCTGAATATCAACGCTCATGACGGAAGTACATCAGCGTTCCATAAATCAAGTGGAATGCCCCAAAGCCCATTGCCCAGCAAAGCAATCCAAAAGCAGGAAAGAAGGCAGCAAGTAGGCCTAAGGCAAGTTGGGTAAATCCCAGGTTTTTGATTTCTCCGAGGGTGAATTGAGCAGATTGCACCAAGCCTATGCCGTAGAAGAGTAGCATGGCTGCAGGAATCAATTCAAAGGCATTTTCGTGCAACAAGGCAAAGCAAAAGAAGCCACCTAGCGCTACGGGAAGAAATAAGGATTGTAAGAAGCGCTTGCTTGCTGGGGACCAAAAGGGTTGGGTAGGAGCAGCAGCACCTTTCTTTTTGCTTAAGGCATAGGCCGTGCTTACTGCGGCAAGTAAGGTGGCCAAGCCCAGCAAGAGCAGTCGATTTAATAGGTCTCGGAAGGAAAGGGATTCGGCTCCTGTACCCCAAGGGCTGCTTGAATAATAGATCCAGTACCAGGCCATGCTTGCTGCGGCAAGTGCATAGATCCCAGCTAGGATTCCGGAGAGTCCACTCAAGGAGAGGAAGCGGGTGCTTCGTTCCATCATGGATTTAATTTC
>JANQWS010000025.1 GCA_030729785.1 Algoriphagus sp.
GTATCTCTACTTTGTACTTCGTACTTGGTACTTCGTACAATTAATAACTTAATTTTCCATTCCTAATCCGTTACTCATGACTAAAATAGGTTTCAACGTACTCGCCTGGTCGGCAGAAATTTCTCCAAAGCTTTTCCCGATTTTAGATCGCCTGAAGGCCATTGGTTACGATGGGGCAGAATTTTTTATTGGGGATACGGATGCTGCTTCTTGCCGTTTGGTGGGGGATTATTGCAAGAAAATAGGCTTAGAAGTAACAGCAGTAACCGTCATGAGTGCAGCAGAAAATCCCATTTCTCCAGACCCCCTTGTTCGGCAAAAAGGGAAGGAAAAACTTTGCTGGGTCATTGATCGGGCAGCAGATTTGGGTGCACAGGTGCTATGTGGTCCTTTTCATTCTGCCTTTGCCACCTTCGCTGCTCGTGCACCTTTGTCGGAGGAATACAAATGGTCGGCGGAGGTTCTGCGTGAGGCAGGAGCCTATGCGCAAGGCTTGGGGATACTACTTACTCCCGAGGCACTCAATCGATTTGAATGCTACTTAGCCAATACCATGGAGCAACTCAATCACTTGCTGGCACTAGTCAATCATCCGACTGTCCAAGGCATGTTTGATACGCATCATGCAAATATGGAGGAGAAAAAACTAGGGCTTGCTATCGAACAGATTGGACCGCGATTGCGTCATGTACACATCTCAGAAAATGATAGAGGTACACCAGGATCTGGGCATGTAGACTTTGACGAGACCTTCGCTACCTTGAAAAAGGTGGGCTATTCTGGCTGGTTGACCATAGAAGGGTTTTCGCGGAATGACCCGGACTTTGCAAATGCGATTGGGGTTTGGCGCGAGTTTTCTGATCCTTGGGAAATGGCTGAGCAGGGCTACCAACTTATCACCGAGATGCGTGAAAAGCACAATCTATAAAGAAGGTAGGCAACTTATTTTTTAGGGATATACCAGCTATTGCTGCTTAGATCAATTCCTCCCTTAAGTTCTTCTTGCACCACGCGGTCAATGATCCACAGGCCTTTTTGGGCCATGGACCCAAAGGTATCTATCCCCTCATTGGGGAAGCCTACTCGTGTGCGGTGAATATGAAATTTGTTGGAGAATTTACGTCCAAAGGCCTTTTCTACTCCCTCTTTACCCAGTATAAATCCAAGTAATCCACCCCAAGTGGCGGTAGGATTGTCAGAATCCCATCCGGCTAAGGCGCCGATTTTGATGGTTTCTTTTAGGTCACCTTCTCCGTAGAATAAACTCACAAGGCTTGCTGCAAAGTTGATGCCTGCAGCATAGCAGCCGTTGCAATACAGATTTTTGCTGGTCATCGTGTAGCCGTCTTTCTGTTCAACTTGGTAGCGTTGGTAAACTGAGTCACGCGCTTGCTCCCATGGAATTCCGGAAGCATACAAACTCTTTACAAAGCGGTACATGGCTTTGGAGTAGGAGGTTTCGGGGAAATCTCCTGCAGCCTGTTCAGCAAATTGGAAAAGTTGCTCTTTGATGGGTAAGGAAGAATCTAGGGTGGTAGCAAGAGAAAATAGCCGAACATAAAAAGCGGAGATCCACTCACTTTCCTCGCGAGCGGTAGTTTGGATGGGGAGAGTAGCCATCTTGACGGCCATGTCGGGCCTTCCAGGGGCGTAAAGACCAAAGATCTCTGTCGTGAGTTGGGCATCAATCATCTCATACTCTGGGTTGTGTAGCGGGTCTCCAGTGGCTGGAGGAACTAGCCCGGACTTCATCAGATCCAGAGCTTTTTGATTGGACACCCAGAGGTAGTTTTCTTCTTCCCCTTTGATGTGTTTCATCCATCCGTTGCGAATTTGCTCGCCGGTAAGGAAGGAAGTTTGGTTTTGGAGGAGGAGTTCCTGGTAGATGTACTCGATGTCCGTGTCGTCATCCGCACCCCAAAGCGTGTCTTCGTCTGCAAATACAAAATCAATGGTTGGAGAAATGGTACTTGGTGCATTTCCTACCCAAATATTGGGTTGGTCGGCCTTGCCCCAATTAGCGCGTGTATAAAAAGGCCCCGTTTTGATGTCACCGATATTCCCGATTTTATCCATTTCCGTTACGAGTCCAGTCCAGTTGGCGATGCAGGTGGCCAACCAAAATCCTTCTAGCTTTTCGGAATAAGCTGCCCGATTGATTTTTAGGTCAGTGGGCTTAGGGTTGTAGGACTGATAGTTTAGCGTTGGATTTTTGTCTACTAACTGCTGGGAGTGAATCCCTGTCAAACTAAGAAAAAAAAGTAGACTGGTGAAAATGGTTCGGAGTATGGTCATTTGTTGGAAAGTATTTAGAAACTTGAAATTTTAGGCTAGTTCAGATCGGAAAGGGGCTGAGGCTTGGGCACCCATACGAGTTACGGAAATCGATGCCGCTTTGGTGGCTAGGGTAATGGCATCTTTCCATGACATTCCCTCAGCAAGTCCTAGAGCTAGGCTTCCATTAAACACGTCTCCCGCAGCGGTGGTATCTAATGCGTTTACTTTCTGTGCAGGTATCTGGTATTCTTGAGTTGAATTCTGAAAGTAAGTCCCCTTCTCACCAAGAGTTAGGAGTACTTGTTTTACTCCCTTATTACGAAACCAATGGGCAATTTTTGGATAGTCCGAATCGGAATCACAGGGCATTCCAGTAAGTAGGGAGGCTTCAGTTTCGTTGGGTGTAATTAAAAAAAGCTGATCGTAGATAGATTCAGGAAGTTTTTGAGCTGGAGCAGGATTTAAAATTAGATTTATATTCTCCTTCTGGGCGTAGCTTGCAAGGAAGGAAATGGTATCGATGGGAATTTCAAGCTGGCAAAGAATAAAGGCATGGCTGGGAATGTCTTGTAGGGCTGTTTGAACATCAGATGGACTTAGCTTAGCGTTTGCGCCTGGGGCAACTACAATGGTATTTTCTCCCAGTTCATTGACAGTAATGAGCGCGATTCCAGAGGCCATTTCTCTATCTTCAAGTACCAAGCGGGTTGAAACACCTTCCTTTTCTAGGCCTTCTCGGGTTTGTTTTCCAAAAAGGTCTTTCCCCACCTTGCTAATGAAGGTGACCTCCGCTCCCATTCTAGCAGCAGCAACAGCTTGGTTGGCGCCTTTTCCTCCTTGAAAAAGAAAAAAATCGCCTCCGACCAAGGTTTCACCTGGTTTGGGGAAACGTTCGGTTTTTACGACTAGATCGGTGTTTGAACTACCAACTACAACTACATGTGCCATGACAAAAGCAAGGAGGATTAGACTAGTTTGGAATACACGATTAATCCTATTCCCAATAAAAATAAGATAAACATCATTTTTAATAAGATATGTTTAGAGGCGGGTAAGGCCTTGAATTCTTTCCATACATACACTCCCCAAAATGCGGCTACCATAGTGGCTCCCTGACCCAATCCATAAGAGATTGCTGGGCCGGCCATATCCGAGGCAATAATACTGAAAGCCATTCCTACACACCAAATTATCCCGCCTAAAATACCCGTCAAATGGGTTTTAAAGCTCCCTTGAAAATAATCTGAATAGCTTACTGGCGTTCCAACAAATGGTCGGCGCATCAGCAAGGTGTTGAACAGGAAGTTGCTTCCAAAAATACCCAATGAGAAAAGCACTACCGCCGAATAAGGACTTAACTTACCTGGAAGCGGTTGGGTGAAATCTAGAAACATAGCATCAGCTACATATTTATAAAAAAAACCCATTAGGATGCCCGCTACAATAGATAGAATCAAGCCTTTAGTAGGGCTCTTGGTTTGGTCTTTAGGTAGGCTTCGGTAGGCACTTGCATTGAGTAAAATGGCAAGGATGACTAGGGCTACACCCCCAAACAAAAGTCCTACATCTCCAATAGGATTTTGAGCATAATTAACTGCTACTCCTATGACCAAAGCTAGACCAATGCCCACGGGAAATGCTACTGCCATTCCCGAGATAGAAATCGCCGCCCCAAGGAGAATATTGGCGGCATTGAATACAATCCCCCCCCAAAAAGCGGAGCTTAATGAGCTAAGATCTGCTTGTTGAAGGTCAGCTATAAAACTTCTCCCTTGTGCTCCAGAACTACCTAAAGTGAATGCAAAAATTAGAGAAAGTAGCACTATTCCAATTACATAATCCCAGTAAAAGAGTTCAAAGCGCCAACTCGAGGAAGCAAGCTTCTGAGTGTTGGCCCAAGAGCCCCAGCAAATCATGGTGATGGCACTAAATAAAACCGCAGTGGTGTAAGTTTCAATGATAAACATAGCGGGGAAATGGGACAGAATAAAGAATTTAGTGATACTGCAAACTCGAAGGAGGTTTAGAAAGGTAAGTCAGGTGTTTAGCCAAAGAATACATTGCTATTGGATATATTCGACCACTTAAATGAAATAATCTAAGTGAATGTAACGAATCCAATTAGGAAAATAAAATGCTGGGCGCAGTAAGCACTTTCTTTTATTTAGGATTAAAATTGAAGGTATTGAGTTGAACAAGTAAGAACGCTCAAGGATTGCAAACCTGGCAATACTGGGGGTCTTCCGTTTTTTTTCCTTGCGGGAACAAGACTTTTTCTTGGTGTTGGCAATGACTGCAAACGAGCAGATGGGCCAAAGCAGCGCTGCTAGGGGTGCCGCAGAGGCTGCAGGGAAGGCCAGGCTCCGCTGCCGTAACAGCAAAACCAGGCAGCTGGCAGGAGGGGCAGTAGGAGTTCAGCTTTTGAATCAGAAGTTGGGCTGTTTCTCCAATGACCTGCATTCTACTGGGGTTGAACATGGCCCGCATGTCGGTTTCAACAAACCCTGATCCTTGCGTTTCTAGTAGCTGTAATGCTGCTGCTCGCAGTTGATTTGGGTCTGTGATTCCTTTCAAGATGCCTTCCAGATTGTCCTTGCTTCGTCGTAGGATGAGTCCATGGCTAGGAAAGCCTACCTTGCTTGCAAAAGCCTCCAGTTCCTCCAACCTTGAAAAGGCTTGCCCTGCAAAATTAGTGACAGTGCTGAGGTGGCGGGCATGGATTTCAAGTCCATTTTTTCGGTCGAGCAGCAAGAGCCATTCCTCGTTTGCGGACAGAAAAAATGCGGATGGATGTGCCCCGAATGAGCCTTCGCTGGCGAGAACGAGATCGCAACCGGTAAGTTCTAGGGCCAACTCACATTTTTTACGCGCCGTGGACAATGGATCTGCTATCCGTGCGACCTCTCCAGAGAAGGTGCCTAGCAAGTCGGTATTTAGACCGTCAGCTACAGCTACCTTTACCTTCAAGCTCGCTTCTAAGAGGGGCTTAAGTACCTGCTCCTTTTGGTGCATGCTGGCGATGACGAGTTGCCTCCCTTCAAAAAATCCAGCCATGGGTGCTTAGTTGGATTGAACTTCCAGTGCCTTGCCTTTGATTTCCTCGTGAAATACCCCATTTGCGTAGGCCAAGTGGCCATTTACCCAAGTGTTGAGCACCTTGCTGTGGAAAGTAGTGCCTTCCAGAGGAGACCACCCGCATTTGTAGAGGATATTTTCCTTGCTTACGGTCCACTCGCTATTGAGATCCACCAAGGTCAAGTCAGCGAAGTAGCCTTCACGGATGTAGCCGCGTTCCTTGATGCGGTAAAGGATGGCGGGGTTGTGGCACATTTTCTCTACGATTTTTTCGAGACTGATTTTGCCTTGCGCGTAGAATTCAAGGAGGCAGTTGAGGGAATGCTGCACCAGAGGAGCGCCCGACATGGACTGGAAGTAGGGCTTTTGCTTTTCTTCCAACGTATGTGGTGCATGGTCGGTAGTGATCAAATCAATGCGATCATCAAGGAGCGCAGCAAGTAGGCCATCCTTGTCTTTTTGACTTTTGATGGCGGGGTTCCACTTGATTAAGACACCTAGTCGCTCGTAGTCCTGGTCCGTAAACCAGAGGTGGTGAACCGATACTTCCGTGGTGATATTTTTCGCTTCCAGCGGAATGTCGTTGCGGAAAAGATCTGTTTCCTTGGCCGTACTCAGGTGAAGGATATGCAATCTGGCCCCATGTTTTTCGGCAAGGCCGATGGCTCGTTCCGTTGCCTCGTAGCAGGCTTGTTCACTTCGGATTAGGGGGTGGCAGGCGATGGGTACATTTTCTCCGTATTTTTCACGGTAGAGTTCCTCGTTTTTCTCAATGATCTCTTCTTTCTCGGAGTGGATGGCAATCAATCCTTTGTGCGCTGCAAACAGTTTCTCCAACATGGCAGGCTGGTCTGCGAGGATATTCCCTTTTCCTGTAAAATACAGTCCATCGTCCGTGATGGCCAGGTGCTTGGAGGTATCCCATTGGATGACCTCATCCAGGTTGTCGGCAGTGATGCCTAGCAAGAAGCCATAGTTGGCCAAGGATTTTGTGGAGGCCAGTTCGTATTTGTCGGCCCAGAGTTCGAGGGTCAGTGTGTTAGGACGGGTGTTGGGCATCTCGATAAAGGAGGTGACTCCACCGGCGATGGCGGCCTTGCTTTCGCTCGTCAAGTCGGCCTTGTGCGTCAGTCCGGGATCACGAAAGTGTACCTGTCCGTCGATCACCCCAGGAAGCAAGTATTTGCCGCGGCCATCTACGAGGTGGTAGTCGTCTTGTGCAGGGATGGAACCGATTTTATGGATGCGTTCCCCTTGGATGAGGACATCGGCAACTTGGATTTTGCCTTCGTTGACGAGGGATACTTGCTGAATGAGGGTGGCTTGGGACATGGTGTGTAGGAATATGCTTGCTTCTACAAAGAACGCAGGTAATTGCTAAGATTACAATGGGTA
>JANQWS010000026.1:0-23943 GCA_030729785.1 Algoriphagus sp.
ATATCAATAGTAATAAAGAGTTTTAGGGTGTTACGTAAAAAAACTTTGTTACCTACTCCACCGTAACCGACTTGGCCAAATTTCGAGGTTGGTCGACATTACAGCCGCGCATCACCGCGATATGGTAAGAGAAGAGCTGCAAGGGCACTACCGACACCAAGGGTGCAAAAGCCTCGTGGGTAGCGGGAATTTCAATCACGTGATCCGCCAAGGCCTTTACCTGGGTATCTCCCTCGGTAACAACCGCCACAATCTTGCCCTTACGGGCCTTCACTTCCTGAATGTTGCTGACCACTTTCTCATAGGAACTATCCTTGGTGGCAATGAAAATCACCGGCATCTCCTCGTCAATCAAAGCAATCGGTCCATGCTTCATCTCAGCAGCAGGATAGCCCTCCGCATGGATGTAAGAAATTTCTTTCAGCTTCAAAGCTCCTTCCAAAGCCACAGGGAAGTTGTAGCCCCTACCCAAATAGAGCATGTTGCGTGCATCCTTGTATGCCGCAGCAATTTGCTCGATCAGCGCATTTGACTCCAATGCTTTTTCTACTTTGGCAGGGATGGCCGCTAGCTCGTGTAGTAATTGGATGTAGGTGCTCTCCGGAAGCGTTCCTCTTTGATAGCCTAATTTGAGGGCCATCATCGCCAAAACTGAAATTTGAGCAGTAAATGCTTTGGTGGAAGCCACCCCTATTTCCGGTCCCGCATGCGTATAAGATCCTGCATGGGTGGTACGAGGGATGGAAGAACCCACCACATTACATACCCCAAAAATAGTAGCTCCTCGTGATTTAGCGAGCTCAATAGCTGCCAAGGTATCTGCAGTTTCTCCGGATTGGGAGATGGCAATCACAAAATCTTTTTCATTGACTACCGGATTACGGTAACGGAATTCGGAAGCATACTCCACCTCCACAGGGATACGGGCAAACTCTTCAAATAAGTATTCAGCAACTAGTCCGGCATGCCAAGAAGTACCACAAGCCGTAATGATAATGCGTTCGGCGTTTTGAAACTTATTCATGTACTCTCGCAATCCACCCAGCACTAGTCTACCCGAACCAGCATCCAGACGCCCTCTCAAACAATCCGAAATGGACTTGGGCTGCTCGTAAATTTCTTTGAGCATGAAGTGTGCATATCCTCCCTTCTCAATGGCTTCCAATTCCATTTCCAACTGATTGATGTAAGGATTGGTTGCCACATTCTCAATCGTCTTCACCTGAAGGACTCCTTCATGGATGACTGCAATTTCGTAATCGTCCAAGTACACTACCTTATTGGTGTACTCAATAATTGGTGTCGCATCTGACGCCAGAAAATACTCATTTTGTCCTACCCCAATCACAAGAGGAGAACCTTTGCGGGCAGCAATCAAGGTATTTGGTTCTTCCAAATTGATCAATACAATCGCATAAGCTCCTACCACCTTGTGCAATGCCAAACGCAACGCTTCTTCCAAAGAACAGGTATTGTGCAAGTAGATGTCTTCAATAAATTTGACAAAAACTTCCGTATCCGTCTCACTTTGAAAGGTGTAGCCCTTCTGCTTCAAATCAGTTTTAAGAACTTCATAGTTTTCGATAATGCCGTTGTGAATCATGGCAAATCGCTCGGAAGAAGAGTAATGAGGATGGGCATTGACATCATTGGGCTCTCCATGCGTAGCCCAACGTGTGTGACCGATACCTACAGTTGCCTGTATTAACCCACTTTCATTCAAGTGGTTTTCAAGCTCGGCTACCTTGCCTTTCTTTTTGTAAATACTTAAACCCTTTTGGTCAATCAGAGCAACTCCCGCGGAATCATACCCTCTGTATTCAAGCCTTTTTAATCCCTTAAGAATGATGGGAAGGGCTTCTTGATGCCCCACATAAGCGACTATTCCGCACATAACTAAAAATTTATAAAAGTTGGTTTTGGTAAAGCAAAGAAACAGGAATTGTGCCAAAAAAAATAATCCCCTTTCAATAATTCAAAAGGGGACTAATAGTTACTTCCTTAAATTTTTTATCACTTGGTTTTGGAATAGATTACGGTCAGCTTCACTTTGTCCTTGGCAACTTTAAATTGTCTCAAAGAACGTTTGAAATCATCCCCTGTATTGGGCGTAATCGCATAAAGAAGCACATCTTTTCGCTGTAATTCTTTTTTGTAAAGTGCATTTAAGTAGGAACTTACTCCTCCTAATAGCACCTTTTCTGTTGGATCGTACCCTATGACCGCTGAAGAAGGAAAAAAGTTGTTCGGAACTAGATTCCCATTCTCATCCTCGATTACTTGAAGTTGACCATCTCCTTGAAGGTGCAACTCTGCTTTATTGATCGAACTTAAAAGTACTTGATTTTGAGAGTCAACAAATTTCATAACCATCCCCGTAATGGGTGTTTGATCGTCTCCTTGATCTTCAATAGGCCCCATCCTCAATACTACTTGGTTAAAAACCACGCCTTGTAGGGTGTCTAAAAATGCGTCCAGGGGACTAGTATTTAATCGGATAGCGAGACCCAAACCTGACTTCATCCCTACGATAGTACCGGTCCCATACGATTGTTGATTTTCCTGAACTACCTCAGTAGGAGTGCCTCTGCGATCAGATTCTATCCCATTAAAGCTTCTCGAAGAAAACGTGGTGATGGTGTATTTCAAGGCCGTAGTATCACCCAAATTGTGGTAGTGAAATGTGATTCCGGTATTGCCTCCTAATGAAAACCCTGCTGTGGTATTATCTCCTGCTCGTGGTACAATTGCTACACCAGGCAAATACCTTCTGAAAGAAAACAAATTGTTGAATTCTAACCCTCGTACAAGTTTACCGAAAATTTCATCTGCAAATGTTGGATTGATCGGCGCCTTGAGTAAAGTATCTTTAGTATCCTTAAATGCAACCTCCACAGATGCAAAAGGAGTAGGTTGGTAGGAAAGCTTACTGAAATTGTAATATAAGGTATCCAAAAGAGGCTCATCCAATAAATGAACCGAATACTTTTTTTCCTCGTCTAACTCAGCTCCATTCACACTGACAGTGGCCAAGGTAAAAAAGGTGGAATCCAATACCGCCAAAGGCCCTGGCCGCTCTGTTCCTTGTTCAATGTGCAAACGAGTGTAAGCCGTACTTTTGGTCATCCCGAAATAGGGGTCTTCCTCGTGTCCTACAATTAAAATACCAGCATTGGTGGTGTTAAATGAGTCCAATAGGACAACCTGCGCATCCAAAGGAATTTCCTTGTAGAAAACCCCAATCTGGTTGTTTCCAGGCGCAAGCTCAAGACCGAGGGTAGCAGGATCACTACATCCCCCCAGAATCAAAAGCAGAAAAAACGCAAAAACGGAAAACTTAGCCCGCAAGGCTGGTGTACATTCCATACAACTCTTCATGAGCTTGTTGCTCTTCTTCAAAACTGATTTCAAATTTCTGATTTTTTGAAAAATCTCCAATTAGTTGACTCAAGTCAGCCGAAACTTCCGAGCCTTGAACCACCTGATCGGCGTAGGCTATGCCCATCTTGATGAAGCCCGAAAAATCTTTGCTCGTCAAAGGTGCTAAAATAGTATCATCGACATCTACCATCTTAACCTTGTTTAACAAATCATCGCCAAAAGTATGGGTAAATCCCTCTGTATAAATTCCAAATACTGATTTGGTATCCTTAAACAGAGGTTCGTTTTTATAGGTGGTCTTCAAATACATAGGAATTAGAGAGGTCATCCAATCGTTACAGTGCACGATATCTGGAGCCCATCCTAATTTTTTTACTGTCTCAATGACTCCCTTGCAAAAGAAAATAGCACGCTCGTCATTGTCTTCGTAAAAACGCTGCTGCTTATCATGAAAGACATACTTCCGTTGAAAATAATCTTCATTGTCAATAAAATACACCTGAAGTTTGGCATTGGGAATCGATGCTACTTTGATAATCAAAGGCTTTTCTTCCTCTCCAACAGTAATGTTGATGCCTGATAATCGAACCACCTCGTGCAGTCTATTTTTCCGCTCATTAATCAAACCAAATCGAGGTACCAAAATTCGGATCTCCATCCCTCGCTCCTGCATTGCCTGGGGAAGTGATCGTAAGAATGTAGCTACCTTGGATGTTTGTAAAAAGGGGTTGATTTCACTAGCAACGTAGAGAATACGTAGTTTGGACATGCTATGGGGATTTTAGTATCGTGATAAACAACGGGCACAAAGGTAAATAAAAAAAGCCTAAAAGCATTGGATTTGTGGATATTAATCTAGTTTTACTCCATTTAGCCAAAAAATCCCTTTACATGAAGGTATTCCACACGGAAGCAGAATGGAGACCCATTTGGGCATTTATTTTCAAAGAAAATAAGAAGATTGGATTCGTACCAACCATGGGCGCACTTCACCAAGGTCACCTAGATCTAGTTGCAAAAAGTACTGCCTCCATGGACATTACGCTAGTATCCATTTTTGTAAATCCTACACAGTTTAATTCCAGCGACGATTTTAAAAAATACCCACAAACATTAGAGTCAGATCTTGCCCAACTCGAGGCAGCTGGAGTAGCCTATGTTTTTGTACCTTCGGTAACTACCCTATATCCACAGCCTACTCGCTTACGCTTCGATTTTGGAGCTCTAGAGCAGGTATTGGAAGGAAAGTTTCGTCCGGGGCACTTCAATGGCGTAGGACTAGTCGTTGCCAAACTTTTTCATCTACTTCAACCACATCGGGCTTTTTTTGGTCAGAAAGATTTACAACAAGTGGCCGTAATCAAGCGCCTAGTTCAGGACCTTTCCTTTACGCTCAGCATCGAAGTAGTGCCCACCCGCAGGGAAAAAGACGGCCTAGCCATGTCTTCACGAAACATGCGCCTAAATCAAGAAGAGCGTCAGCAAGCGCTACTTTTGTATGCCCAACTTGCTCAAGCAAAAAAAGATCTGTTGACAGGAGTTCTTTGGGCTAAGGTACAAGCAACTATCGAAGAAGCCTTTTCTAAGGTTGCAAATTGTCAGTTGGAATATGTTGCACTTGTACATCCCGAAACATTTGAAATTTTTGACTCGTTTACGCAAGATGGCCCAAGATCTATTTGCATTGCTGCTTATGTGGGTCAGGTGAGATTGATCGATAACTTGCCCATTATTCCCTAATTTTGCCCTGCGAAAACTAAACCACATGCAACTCCAACTCTTAAAATCAAAAATTCACCGGGTAAAAATTACCCAAGCAGAATTACATTATGTAGGCTCCATCACGCTAGATGAAAACCTGATGGATGCCGCCCAGCTTTTTGAAAATGAAAAAGTGCAGGTAGTCAACATCAACAATGGGGAGCGTCTAGAAACCTATGTCATCAAAGGACAGAGGGGGTCTGGAACCGTATGCCTCAACGGTCCTGCAGCCAGAAAAGCAGCAGTAGGAGACGTGGTTATTGTCATTGCCTATGCGGGCATGAGCCCAGAAGAAGCAAAAACCCACCAGCCTATTCTCGTATTCCCAGACGATAAAAACCAAGTAATTTGATGCTTCATCCAAAAATCAAACAAGTCCTTCAAGTGGCGCTCTCACTGGGAATAGCCCTGTGGATTTTTTGGTTTTTGTACCGAGATCTAGAATTTGCCCAACTCCAAGCGCAGCTCGCTTCAAGCAACTGGTTTTGGATCCTGCTTTCCCTAGGAATCGCCTGGGCAGGGTATTGGCTTCGAGGCTGGCGCTGGGCATTACTCTTTCGTCAAGAAGCAGAGCAATTACCTGTTACCTCCAACCGTGCCTACCATGCAGTCATGGTAGGCTACTTGGTCAATCTGCTGATTCCTAGAGCAGGAGAAGTTGCCCGATGCTCCGTGTTAACGCGAAACAACGGCGTTCCCATCGGCCAGGCTATCGGTACGGTGCTCGTCGAACGAAGCGTAGACCTCCTTTTTTTGGCAGGTACTATTTTTATTGCCTTCTTACTTGAAAGCCAATTATTTATTGCCTTGGCTGGCGAACTCATAAATCTTTCTGCTATTTCAACTAGCCTTCTTGAGAAAGGCCCACTATTACTTGGCGGTGGAATTGTTTTTGTATTCGTACTATACCTCCTAGGTAGGAAGTATCGGAGCCATAGCTTCATCAATAAAATGCAATTATTTATCCGGCAATTGCTTTCAGGAGTTCGTGCCATTGGCCACTTAAAAAATCCAGCTGGCTTTTGGTTGAGTTCGGTGGCAATTTGGATCATCTACTTCTTAACCATGTATACCGTATCTCAAGGCATCGAGGCAGCTGCCAATTTGTCGGGAAGTCAAGTTTTATTGGTGGTGGTGATGGGAACTATTGGCATGATTGCACCTGTTCAAGGAGGTATTGGCACTTTTCATGCCTTGGTGGCCTACATTTTAATGGTATTTGGAGTTCCTGAAGCCGATGGCAAAATATTTGCAGCAATTATTCATGGCACCCAAATGTTATTGGTTCTAGGCCTAGGGCTCATCAGTTGGATTCTTTTGTTGAAAACCCCCGCTTGGAAAAAACCTTTAACTCCTTAAATTCGTAGTTACACCCAGTTAAAAATAAATAAGATGATTATCCTAATCGTAATTGTATTTGCTATCCTTGGATTTGTAGTTAGCAATAAGCTGAAAAGCAAATTTAAATTGTATTCCCAAACCCCACTACAGGCCAATCTTTCTGGGGAAGAAATCGCCAAACTCATGCTTGCCGATCACAACATCCATGATGTGCGTGTGACTTGCGTTGAGGGACAGCTTACGGACCACTACAATCCCGCAGACAAGACGGTCAACCTTTCGCCTGATGTTTTCTATGGCAGAAATGCAGCAGCAACGGCGGTAGCTGCTCACGAATGTGGTCACGCGGTACAACATGCCACTGCTTATTCCTGGTTGACCATGCGTTCTGCTATGGTTCCTATTCAAAATATCTCCAGTAAAGTTCTAAATTTCGTGCTGCTTGCTTCTTTATTTGGTGGATTTGCATTGGGACTACCGTACGAATTCATCGGCTATTTGGTGGTAGGCTCCTATGCTGTCATGACTCTCTTCACTTTAGTGACCCTGCCTGTAGAATTTGACGCTTCCAACCGTGCATTGGCTTGGGTACAAAATCGAAACGTGGTGACTTCTTCCGAATATGCTATGGCTAAAGATGCATTGAATTGGGCTGCGCGCACCTATTTAGTAGCCGCCATGGCCTCCTTGGTCACACTAGCCTACTACATATTTATTTTCTTTGGAAACAGAGACTAATGAACCATGCATCATTTTGAAAAGGGACGAATGTCCCTTTTATTTTTTCCAACCGTTTGAACAGTTATAAACCCAATTTGCAATGCTAAATTTTCAATTGTCCGAAGAGCAGCTCGCCGTACAAGAAGCCGCTCGAGATTTTGCCCAAAGTGAATTGCTACCTGGCGTAATCGATCGAGATACCGAGGCTAGATTTCCTACCGAACAAATCCAAAAAATGGGGGCACTCGGATTTATGGGCATGATGGTGGATCCCAACTTTGGAGGTGGAGGAATGGATACCATTTCCTATGTGATTGCGATGGAGGAGCTTTCCAAAATTGATGCCTCTGCATCCGTATCCATGTCCGTCAACAACTCCTTGGTCTGCTGGGGCCTTGAGAAATATGGAACCGAAGCACAAAAGCAAACTTACTTAACTAAACTAGCTACTGGAGAAGTTTTGGGGGCATTTTGCCTTTCCGAACCCGAAGCAGGATCGGATGCTACCTCTCAACAAACCACTGCTGTACTGCAAGGGGATTACTACTTGTTGAATGGTACCAAAAACTGGATTACAAACGGTTCTTCTGCATCGATTTACCTTGTCATTGCCCAAACAGATCCAAGCAAAGGCCATAAAGGTATTTCTGCCTTCATTGTAGAAAAAGGGATGGACGGGTTTGTAGTAGGTAAAAAGGAAGATAAATTAGGGATCCGCGGATCAGATACCCACTCGCTTTTGTTTACAGATGTAAAGGTCCCTGTCAAAAATCGTATTGGAGCAGAAGGATTTGGCTTCACTTTTGCCATGGAAACACTTAACGGAGGGCGTATAGGCATTGCAGCACAAGCCCTTGGAATCGCCTCAGGTGCCTACGAACTTGCCCTGGCCTACTCTAAGGAACGAAAAACCTTTGGCAAGCCCATCAGCCAGCATCAGGCTATTCAATTCAAATTGGCCGATATGGCCACCCAAATCGAAGCTGCTCGCCTCTTGGTTTACAAATCAGCTTGGCTAAAAGATCAAGGCAAAGAGTATGCACAGGCTTCTGCCATGGCCAAATTATATGCCTCCGAAGTAGCCATGAACGTGACTGTAGAGGCTGTTCAAGTACATGGTGGCTACGGATATGTCAAGGAATACCATGTGGAACGATTGATGCGAGATGCTAAAATCACACAGATTTATGAAGGAACTTCTGAAATTCAACGGATTGTTATTTCAAGAGGTATCTTGAAATAAGCTACTTCCATCCATGCATAAGGGGTAATTAGACAAAAATTACTCCTTTTTTTTTAGTGTGCTTAATTTTTTAATTATAAAATGCAGTTTTGTAATTGGAAAAATCATATTTTTAAGTTTAATTTCCCCTTGATTGCAGTAACCAAAGAACTTTAGTTTAAACCTTGCGTAATCAGGGCCTTACTAAGTGAATCGTAATCTATCAACGAAAAGCGATCACTATCCTATCGTCGTTTTTGTGTACTCGCAAGGTGAATCAGGTGACATTAACCCAAAATTTTTAGAAGGCCATGGAATATTACAACAAAGTAATTGAGTCGGTACAAGTTCGTTTTCTCAAGGGGAGTAATTATAAAATAGAAAAGCCTATTACGGTAATTAATTACCAAGAAAACGAAAACACCCTCGTTTTGCTCCATCATGGGAGTTTAAAGTTTAGTGAAGACCAAGAGCTGGTGAACGAAGGAGAGGTAATTTTTCTCCCAAAGGATCAAAAGACTACACTCACTTTTGGAACAAAAACTTCCAAACAAGAAACTTCAGGAGATCAATTTGCAGAAACCAAAAGAAAGCATCTGCAAAGTATCAGTTACAAAGACATCAAATCTTCAGAAGAAGATTGTATTTCGGTTTTTCAATTTGAATCTAAAGTCTTTGACGTAGTCAACTTTTTTAATTCCTTAGATATTCCCCCATTTATCATCCGATTCAATGATCGGATTACTACCCTAGTGGAAGATCTGATGAAAGAAATCGAAAATACGGGTGTAGGCAAGGAACGATGTTTAAAGTCCCTCACAGAGGTCTTGGTGATTGAACTGCTACGGCATATCCTTAAAAACCGACTTTTCACGGAGGAATTATCGACCAATGCAACCTATTTCAAAGACCCCCGATTGATTGATTTGTTCACCTATATCAAGAGCAATATTAGTGGAGATCTTTCCAACAAGGTGCTCGCCAAAGTCGCAAATGTATCGGAGGATTATGTGGGGCAATACTTCAAAATGCTTACTGGCATCAATCCACAGGATTACATCGAATACCAGCGTCTTGAAGCAGCCGTGGATTTGCTGCGTACCACCAAAAAATCTATCCGCACTATCGGCAAAGAAGTAGGATACAAGGATACGGCCTATTTCTGCCGAAGATTTAAGATGATGTATGGAGTACCTGCTGGAAAAATGCGCCGACGAGAGTCGCTGATTAACGTGTAACTCAACCTTTGAGGTCTCCAAGACCTCGAAGGTTTTATAGCTTAAAAATCATTTCGTTTTGAATTAAAAAAATCGAGGGTTTTTAAACCTTCGAGGTTTGTAAAACCTCAAAGGTTGAGTAAACCTCAAAGGTTATCCTTCTTCTCTACCGGTTTCTCTTCCCCTGCAAAAAATTGTTCGTACAGCTTGTCCTTTGCAAGCGCAAGGCCCAAAAAAAGAATTTTTTGCGCCAGTCCAGTCCATAGGGAAGAAGTTTTGGCCTGGGTAAGTCGCTCTCTAATATCTGGATTCAGCAGGCCTTCTCGCTCCAATACTGCTAACGCTTTATCGGTAGTTTTTTCCTCTTTTTTTGAACTTAGCCGAGATAGTCCATAGACTACTAATGCACCTACACCTACTACTGCTCCTACTTTAACCCAATCTTCAGAGCCTTTTTTTATCTCATTCAACTGCTTTGCTAAAGCTTCCTCCAGCGCGGCGGATTTCTGTTCAAGTTCCTTGCTCATCGGTGTCCTTTCCTTTAGTTGAATCAAAAATAAATTTCTTCAAAAATATATTGCCCTGCTGCTGAAATCCACGGGTATCTTTAGTCAGGTAGAGAAGTACGACTACAAGCAAATAGCAAACCGCAACAACCAAAAATCCAAGGTAAGGACTTTGCGTTACCTGGCTAATGTAAAAAGCAAGAGATAAGGAAAGAAATAAACCTGCCACCAATAAGATTGACCCTATCAATATCAGTAAAATCAGCCGGGAAAGAATCCCTACCAACTGGTCTTGAATATCTGATTTGACAAGTTCAATCCTAGTTTCAATAAGAGATTTGAAGGTCTGAATGAGCTCAGTAAAATTCAACATACGAACTATTTTTGTAAGGAAAGCCCTTGCTATGAATGATCGAATATACTCAAAATACAACGATCAAAAAAACAACTTAGCTTAGCGTCCCTTCGGTTTCGTAGTAATGAAAACGCAATACTAGTTCCAAGGCGAGTAAGATTGCTTCATTAACCGGGTGTAGTTCACTCAATACCTCGTCAATATCTTTGAGTTGCGTGTAGTAAGCAGGTGCCAAAGGAATGTCTAAATCGGTGTTAATACGCGCAGTTACTTCCTGAAATGCCTCTGGTCGTTCTGCTTTGAGCAATTTACAGGTGATCAATTCTTTCAAATTAGTCTTGTTATTTTTTCGAGCAGAGGCCCCAAATACCCGGCAAATCATTCCCCTATTGGCATAGTTGCCACAAAAACCCTTACTCAAATCAGCAGACTGTGCTCGATACACCACACAAACCCCTTTGGATTTGCCTTCAGCAAGCTGGGCAGCAAGCTCCTCTGCAATTCCCTTTTCATACAAATCAAAAGCTAGAGGCAAAAACTCTAAGGCAGATGCAGGTACCTCTGGATTGGAGCAACAAAAGCCACATCCAGAAATACACCCCATACCCGCTTCTTTATGAAATTGTTTGGATTGCTCCTCCAACTTCACAAAGAGCCCTTCTACCGCCTGCGCCTTTTCAATAAGATTCATCTCTAGTTAATTATCAGACAAAATTAGCAGGCCTTTTGGGTATTTGTCCTAGAAAGCAGCTGGATTTTTATGAATATCTATTTATGTACCCACAAGCCTAGGAAATACTAGTTGAGGATCATTTTAGTGAGCTGTGACCCGTGGTCGGTTTATCCGCAAGGATTAACTCTCCCATTCAGCCATGGGACCAGATTACGGATAATCCCATTGATTTTTTTCCGCTCTGTATCAGTCACTTGTATTGATTTTTTTAAAATTTCCCATCTTTACTATCTAAGAATCGTATCCTTAAACCAAAATAAGGAATATCATGAGTGAGTCAGAAAGTACTAATTCAGAAGAACGCATCCGAAAAGCCTTTAAGGAACGAGACTGGAACGAAATAAAGAGCGCCGACTCCTGGGCCATCTTCAAAGTGATGGCTGAATTTGTGGAGGGCTTTGATAAGCTCGCAAAAATAGGCCCCTGCGTCACCATTTTTGGTTCTGCACGTACTCCTCGTGAACATGAATACTATAAAACTGCTGAGGAAATTGCGGCTAAACTCGTTCGCCATGGCTATGGTGTAATCACGGGCGGCGGTCCAGGCATCATGGAAGCAGGAAATAAGGGCGCGCACTCAGAGGGAGGAAAGTCAGTAGGACTTAACATCCAGCTCCCATTCGAACAGTTTAACAACCTCTACATCGATCGAGACAAGCTGCTCAACTTTGATTATTTCTTTGTGCGAAAAGTCATGTTTGTTCGTTATTCCCAGGGCTTTGTTGTCCTCCCTGGTGGGTTTGGTACGCTAGATGAGTTTTTTGAAGCACTCACCCTTATCCAAACCAACAAGATCGGCCGGTTCCCGATTGTATTAGTAGGCAAAGAATACTGGGCAGGACTGGTTGATTGGATAAAAAGTAGACTACTTCAAGACGGCCTACACTACATCAGTAAAGAGGATTTAGACTTATTTTGTGTAGTAGATACCGCCACGGAAGCCGTCAAGGTGATCGATGAATTCTACAGCAAATACCTGCTAAGTCCTAATTTCTAAGAGCTAATCAACCTATCCCCTAGGTTCAAGATACTCTTAGACGAAGTTCGCCTTGTCGTTTGATTACTTTTAGATCAAAAAACTGGTTGATAAACCCCTTGCAATGATTCTCTGCCCACTCCGCCCGAGATTCCGTGTCGTAAAGCAAGGTCATTCGAAGTAGTGTTTTCACGTAGGGCTCGTTCGCCCCTAACTGCCGCACATAGGCCAATAAACAAGTGGTCCAATCCTCTTGGAACTTTTCGAAGTGTGTGCGCCCGTCAAATAAAAGTTCGAGCTGATTGTCTCCATGCCGGAATCTGTAGATACCACAAAGCTGTCTATAAATGACCCGAATTCGTTCGCGAGGAAATTCATTTCTATCCAAAATTGAACGGTAAGTAGCGTCCATCAACTGCAGAGGATTGTACAGTTGCGTGTACGATGCTTTTAATTCAACGACCATCTGATCCAATAACTCCTCTTCCAGGACCGATTGGGCCTGACGAAGGATGTAGTTTTTGTCCAGAGGAAATAGTTTTTGAATCATTAGCGAACGCTTTCTTACACAAAATTAGTACTAATTGCAAAAAATGTCTCATTTCCTGGAAGGAAAAGCAAATCATATTCCACTTACTTCTTGCTGGCTGCAGCAAACATCTCTTCGATGAGGAGGGTGTAAAAATGGGACACATCCATACCCATGGCCCGCACCTGCTGTGAAATTAAGCTGGTTTCAGTTTGCCCCGGCACCGTATTGATTTCAATAAAATAGAAGGCCCCTGTTTCTTCTTGAAGAAAGTAGTCGATACGTACTGCGCCTTTGCAGTTGAGTACCGCATATACCTTTTTTGCGATACGCTCAACGCGAGCTACTTCCTCAGAATTCATTCGTCCTGGCGTAATTTCCTCACAGACGCCAGGTACATATTTGGCTTCGTAATCAAAAAACTCCCTGCTGCTGACAATTTCTGTAGCCGGCAACACGGTAATCATTCCATTTTCCTTAAATATCCCCACCGAAAACTCCCTGCCAGACACAAACTCCTCCACAAGCACCTGGGAATCTTCTGCAAAGGCCTTATCCAAGGCTTCTGGCAGTTCCTCCCAAGTTTTTACCTTGCTCATACCAATGGAGCTTCCTCCATTGTTAGGCTTGATAAATAAGGGCAATTGAAGTTCCTCCTGAATTCTGCTTGCGGCAATTACCTCCTGCTCAAAAAGCTGCATCGAACGGGCTACCTGCAATTCGGGAATGGTCTGTACAATGGCTTTGGTATAGCCTTTGTTCATCGTAATCGCAGAAGTAAGCTGGTCACAGGTGGTGTAAGGTATACCGAGTAGATCAAAATATCCTGCTAGTTTGCCATCCTCACCAGGAGATCCATGTAAGATGGTAAACACCCCGTCAAATGTGATTTTCTTTTCCCCCAACTGAAGGCTAAAATCATTGAGATCCACGGCGATCTTCTCCCCTGAAGGAGTCAAATAATGCCAATTTCCCGGATAGATGTAGATCGTAAATACCTCATAGCGCGCTCGGTCAATGGTCTTCTCGACTACGGCGGCACTTTTTAAGGAGATCACTGACTCACCTGTAAAGCCTCCGGTGACCAAGGCAATTTTCTTCTTCATGGGGGAAAAATTTACGCTACGAAATAGCTTATTTTCTGTTTACGCTCCAAAGGTTTAGAATCCCTAAGCCATTTTATATCTTTAGGCCTTACTATTCACTTGATACGTATCCAAAAATAAAAAAATATGAGTAAGAATTGGCAATTCTCTGTGCTGCTTTGCTGCGCATTAGCTGCATTAAGCTTTTCACTTCAGGCCCAAACTCCTAAAAAAGTAAGTTTGGAGGACGTCTTCAAAAAAGGAACCTTCTCCCAAAAGTCGGTTTATGGCATCAACTGGATGAAAGACGGCAACTATTACAGTTCCTTGGTTCAGCGAAATGGTGCCCCAGCCGTAGTAAAAATCAAGGTCTCAACTGGAGAAGAGGTCGGCGTCCTACTCAATGGGCAGGCCTTAGGCATCGCATTTTCGGATTACAGTTTCAATGCTGATGAATCCAAAGCCCTTTTGGCTACGGATGTGGAGTCTATCTACCGCCGTTCCTCCAAAGGGATTTTTTATGTAGTAGACCTGGCCTCTGGACAAAAGCAGCAACTCATGGGAGGCGAAAAAATCTCCTACGCCACCCTTTCCCCAGACAACAATCAGGTAGCCTTTGTCAAGGACAACAACCTGTACGTAACCGATCTTGCCACCAACACTACGACCCAACTTACCTTTGATGGGGAAGGTAACCGCATCATCAACGGGGCTGCAGACTGGGTGTATGAGGAGGAATTTTCCATGGCTCAAGCATTCAAATGGTCCCCAGATGGAAAGAAAATTGCCTTTATCCGATTTGACGAAAGCGAGGTGCCTGAGTTCAACATGCAAACTTGGGGGCCGCTCTATCCACAAGACTACAAGTTTAAATACCCCAAAGCAGGTGAAAAAAATGCATTGGTTTCCATTCATGTGGTAGACCTTGCCTCCAAAAAAATACAACAAATGGATGCGGGACCGGAGACAGACCAATACCTACCCCGTTTGTACTGGACCCAAGATCCAAACCAGCTGGCCTTTATCCGCCTGAATCGACTTCAAAATCAATTGGACCTCTTGCAGGCCAATGCGAGCACGGGAGAGAGCAAACTCATCCTATCCGAGACCTCTGCCACCTATGTGGACTTGGACTACAACGATGACCTGCAGTACCTCAGTGATGGAAAAACCTTTATCCGTACCTCTGAGCAGGACGGCTACAAGCACATCTACCACCACCAGTTGGATGGCACCTTGATCCGTCAGCTGACTACAGGTCCTTGGGAAGTGAGTTCCTTGGTGGGAGTGGACGAGGAGCGAAAAAAACTCTACTACCTTTCCACAGAAAAATCCCCTATGGAGCGACATCTCTATGTGGTCCAATTGGATGGCAAGGGCAAGAAATTGCTCAGCCCCCTTGCTGGTACCTACAGCATCAATATGAGCCCAGATCACCAGTTTTTTATTGCCTACTATACTGATGCCGCTAACCCGGTGACCGTGACCCTCAACGAAGCTGGCGGAAAGACCCTGAAGGTGCTTGAAGACAATCAGGCCTTGAAAGACCGAATGGCCAGCTTTTCTCTTGGAAAAAAAGAGTTTTTCTCCTTCCCAACAGTGGATGGCACCCCCTTAAACGGGTATTTGATCAAACCTGCAGACTTTGATCCCAACAAAAAATATCCGGTGCTCCTATACGTGTATGGAGGTCCTGGCTCTCAAAATGTACTCAACTCCTGGGGCGGTACGCGGGACTTTTGGCACCAGCACCTGGCGGCAGAAGGCTACCTTATCGCCAGTATTGACAACCGGGGTACGGGCGCTCGAGGTCGTGATTTCAAGCATTCCACCTATGCCAACTTGGGCAAGCTGGAGACCATCGATCAGATCGAGGGGGCCAAGTACTTGGCCAAAATGCCTTTTGTAGATTCTTCTCGAATAGGAATTTGGGGCTGGTCCTATGGGGGCTACATGTCCTCCCTCTCCTTGATGATTGGCCACGAGGTATTTAAGGCGGCCATTGCAGTGGCCCCAGTGACTACCTGGAGGTACTACGATACGGTCTATACCGAACGCTACTTGCAGACGCCCCAATTAAATCCTGCAGGCTACGATGACAACTCGCCCATCACGCATGTGAATAAACTAAAAGGAAACTTTTTGCTGATTCACGGTACGGGAGATGACAATGTCCACTTCCAAAATGCGGTAGACTTGGTCAACGCCCTCATTGCAGCGGACAAGCAGTTTGAAACCTTTTACTACCCCAACCGCAACCATGGGATTTATGGTGGGAACACCACCTGGCACCTGTACACGCAGATGACCGACTTCTTGAAGCGAAAGTTGTAAATTGGGATGATCCACTATCCTCACTTGGTTCAAAATCTGTGTGGATTACTGCGGATCGTCGACAGACGACAGTCCACAGTCGACTGCCCACCTTCTTGAACCTCAAACCTTGTTTTCTTGGCTATTTGTAAAAAGCGGGGACTGAAGTAATAAAAAAAACGCCCTCCACTTGAGGGCGTTTTTGATTAATACGGATAGGTTTTCATTCACAAATCTCTCGATAATGCTTAAATTTAATCCTGTAGTTTCCAGTAACGATGCGTAAAGAAGAGTTTAGCCGCCTTTCGATTTCACAAAAGATCAAGACCCTCTACTTAGAGGGCAGCTTTGTGGTGGCTATCCGTTACTACCGACACAAAGTCAATCTATACTTACTTGGGGACGAGTATGTGGAGGTATTCTACAACCACAAGCTCGATCAAATTGAGAAGATTGAATTCTTAGCCAGAAATCATAGTCGGATGAAGTTCTATTTGGATCAGATAAAATTGTAGTTGTTCACAGCCGACTGTCCATAAACCACGGTTCACAGGCGGACCACAGCTCACTTAATTGAACTTCAAGCTTTTTTATTCTTTTCACCTTGATTTTTCGCTTTAATGCAAGCGAACTAGGTTTGAAGCTTAAGAATGAAGGCTGTGGACCGTGGACTGTCGTCTGTGGACGATTTTTAATGTACCGCTGTTTCGAAGTCTTTAATCGCCTCGCTAAAATCAAACACGGGCACCTGCTCCAGTTGACCAGCCACGATGCTAACCCCTGCTGCTGAGCGGTAGCCACCTGCACAGTGAACCAATATAGGTTTGTCCAGTGGTATTTCATGGACACGCTCTCGAAGTTCGGGTAGCGGAATATTCAAAGCTGCTTCAAAAATAGGACTTCCGGCATGCTCGTCGCGACTACGAATATCCACCAAGGTAAATGCGCCTGGATTATTTTGAAATGCACCAAGGTCAAAGCTTGTTCCGGTAGCCGTCATCCCAGCAGGATTGACTACGGCACCAGCAATGCCTGCTTCGTAGCCAATTTTTGCTGTTTTGTGAATTAAGATTTCTAGTTCAGCCGCCGTATCCGCTACCAAAAAGAATTTCTCTTCAGGTCCCACAATGGAACCTAGCCAAGTTTCAAACTTGCCTCCATTCATGATATTAATAGCTCCGGGAATATGCCCTGCAGCAAACTCGGATTGCTTTCGCGTGTCGATCACCAAAGTATCCGAAGGCAGGGTAGCTCCTTCTGGCCAGATAGACACTCCAGAAATGGACCGCTGATAGGCAGGCGCACCTTGTTTGTTGAGGTCCACATCGAAGCCAAAATACTTTGGAATATAGGGTTGTCCTTGAAGCAGGTTGTCTACAAATGTGGTCTCGTCTTGGTCAGCAAAGGCCCAGTTGGTAGCGCGCTGCTCTCCAATGGTCGATTGTCGGGCGTCGCTCAGATTTTTACCACAAAGGGAGCCTGCTCCATGCGCAGGAAAAACCAATACGTCATCTGCCAAAGGTTTCAATTGTTGCTGCACCGTATGGTACATCATTTTTGCCAATTCTTCTCGCTGTGCCGTGAGGTTACCTGCCTTCTCACGGAGGTCTGGACGGCCCACATCACCAATAAAAAGGGTATCTCCTGAAAACAAAGCATGGTCTTTGCCTTGCTCGTCACGAAGTAGAATGCTAATGGAATCTGGAGAGTGTCCAGGGGTATGCAATGCACCCAAGGAGATAGCGCCTAGGGGAAGTATATCGCCTTGATCAAACGATTGGTGGGGATAGGTAGCGCCCACCAATTTGGACACATAAATTGTAGCTCCTTCGTGGGTGTGAAATTCCAGATGGGAACTCACAAAATCTGCGTGGGGGTGAGTTTCAATAACTGCAACAATCTGTCCTGTGTGTGCCTCAGCAAAGTCTCGATAGGGTTGTGGATTTCGTCCTGGATCTACCAAGGCAATTTTTCCTTGGCTTAGTATCGCATAGCTGGCATGGGCTAGGCCTTCGTCGTAAAATTGCTGAATGTGCATGGAAACAAGTTTGATTTAGAATTTAACTAAAGATACGATCTCAAGAAGGATGGTTATAGCGTTTTTCGCAATAGATTTATTTAATAGGAAGATTCTTTTGAATTTATCCGTTTGAAGGGTAAACTTGATATTGAATAAACAAATTCCCTTGAAACGAATTTATTTTACTGCTGCGACGTACTTTTTGACAGGAATAGTTGTCATTTTCTTGGCTTCAGGGTGCAATAGCAGCCGAAGGGTTTCCAAGTCATCCCCCGAGTTTACCATCATCCAAACAGCCAAGTCCTACCGTGGTACGCCCTATCGCTATGGAGGCACCACACGATCAGGTATTGACTGTTCGGCCCTGGTCTATCATTCCTTCGCTGCTGCAGGTGTAAAACTCCCTAGAACCTCCACGGAACAAAGTAAGCTCGGGAAAAAAATTCCAGTAAAAAAAGCTCGCCCTGGAGACGTTTTATTTTTTGCTACGGGAAAAAAGAAAAAAGAAGTTACGCATACTGGAATTGTTACAGAGGCACAAAAGAATAGCCTCCGCTTTATCCATGCTTCTACCTCTCTAGGTGTTACCGAAGACTATTTGAGCAACTCCTATTGGGTTAAAGCATTTCTATTTGCAAAGCGGTTAGAGACAAAGTAACTGGCCATGAAGTCCTAAAATCAAAGGCACTCTGCCATCTCTTCATTCAATCAAGATTAATTTTTCCAAATATCCTTTGGTTTAAGACTTTTCTCACTAATTTTGCGCACAAATTAAAGAAGAGTCTCTTTTTACCTTTCATCAAATCAAATGGCAAATATTGGCAAGATAACTCAGGTAATCGGTCCGGTGGTGGACGTATCCTTTGAAGGCGGAAAACTACCTAACATTTTAGATGCGTTGGAACTCACCAAAGACAACGGTCAAAAGGTCGTGTTGGAGGTACAGCAGCATTTAGGTGAAGACCGAGTAAGAACCATCGCAATGGATTCTTCCGAGGGGATGGTTCGTGGCATGGAAGTGCGAGATTTGGGTCAGCCCATCTCTGTTCCTACTGGCGAAGGCATCAAAGGCCGACTTTTCAATGTAGTGGGTGAAGCCATCGACGGGTTACCTCAAGTACCTGCTGGCAAGCGTCTTCCAATCCACCGCTCTGCTCCAAGATTTGAAGATCTTTCTACTTCTACAGAAGTATTGTTTACCGGTATCAAGGTAATCGACTTGATCGAACCGTATGCCAAAGGAGGTAAAATTGGTCTCTTTGGTGGTGCAGGGGTAGGCAAGACGGTATTGATCCAGGAATTGATCAACAACATTGCCAAAGCCTATTCTGGCTTGTCCGTATTTGCAGGGGTAGGAGAAAGAACCCGTGAGGGAAATGACCTTTTGAGAGAAATGATCGAGTCAGGCATCGTAACCTACGGGGATGACTTTATCCATAGCTTGGAAACTGAAGGCGGATGGGATCTATCCAAAGTAGATCTAAAGAAGTTGGAAGACTCCAAAGCAACCTTCGTATTTGGACAGATGAACGAGCCTCCTGGAGCACGTGCTCGAGTGGCCCTTACCGGTCTTACCCTAGCGGAATACTACCGTGATGGTGACGGAACGGGTCAAGGAAAAGACATCTTGTTCTTCATCGACAACATTTTCCGATTCACACAGGCAGGTTCTGAAGTGTCCGCACTTCTTGGACGTATGCCTTCTGCAGTAGGTTACCAACCAACCCTAGCTACCGAAATGGGTGCCATGCAGGAACGAATCACCTCTACTAAAAATGGATCGATCACTTCCGTACAAGCCGTTTACGTACCTGCGGATGACTTGACTGACCCAGCTCCAGCGACGACTTTTGCGCACTTGGATGCGACTACCGTATTGTCTCGTAAGATTGCGGAATTGGGTATCTATCCTGCCGTGGATCCATTAGATTCTACTTCACGAATCCTCTCTCCAGATATTTTGGGAGACGATCACTACAATTGTGCGCAACGCGTGAAAGAAACACTTCAGCGCTACAAGGAACTTCAGGATATCATTGCCATCTTGGGTATGGAAGAACTTTCGGAAGAAGATAAGCAGGTGGTGCATCGTGCACGTCGTGTACAGCGTTTCTTGTCTCAGCCTTTCCACGTCGCCGAGCAGTTTACCGGTCTTAAAGGAGTATTGGTAGACATCAAGGATACCATCAAAGGATTCAACATGATTCTAGATGGTGAGTTGGACCACCTCCCAGAGGCAGCCTTCAACTTGGTAGGAAGCATCGAAGATGCCATTGCTAAAGGAGAGAAGTTGCTTGTAGAAGTAAGCTAAATTTACTCTACTCAAGCCCTAGATGAGCTACATGCGAGTCTTGGAAGATGAGAATACCATTTACAGAAGATCGAATACACCATGCACTTAGAGATCGTTACGCCAGACAAAAAAGTTTTTCAGGGAGAAGTGAGTGAAGCTACCTTTCCTGGAGCTTTGGGCGCGTTTCAAGTTCTGACCAATCACGCACCGATTGTCTCTGCCTTGGCCAAAGGCCCTGTTTCCTTCACCACTACTGAAGGCAAGCAGTCTTTCCAGGTAGAAGGAGGCGTGGTGGAAGTGAAACAAAATACCATCGTGGTCTTGGCTGAAAAAGTTGTTGATTAATTAGTCAACGGACCACAGTCCACGGCAGATTGTGGCGGACTTCAGGCATCTACTTTGATGCTAGCATATAGATTCACCGAAATACATGTAATTTTAAGAGGCTGTCCCGAAAAGAGACAGCCTCTTTTTTTGATAATCCTATCACAGAAAATAGGAGTTGGGGTCCAATTTCATGAGCTGTAGACCGTTAGCCGTTGACATTTTGACAATCCATCTCTTTTTTGATTTCGCCTTGGAATTAAGAAGATAACCTGTACATTTGCAATCCGAAAGGAGGTGTACAGCTATGATCATAATCAACATTAAAGAAAACGAATCTATCGATAAGGCGCTTAAGCGTTTTAAGAAGAAGTTTGACAAAACCGGTGCGGTTCGTGAATTGAGAGCCCGTCAGGCATTTACTAAGCCTTCTGTAAAGAGAAGAGATCAAGTAATCAAGGCTGCGTATAAGCAGAAGCTTCAGAATGAATTCATGAAGTAAGCGAATCCCGCCTATAGTTATAAAACACCAACTTTCAGTTGGTGTTTTTTTTTGCTTTCAATTCGGACCAAGAAAGTTTAAGTGGCAGAAAAGACTTTTATCACCTTGAAAGTCCAATGGATTTCTTATCTTAAGTAGCAAATTGGTTCCATGATTGATTCATTTATCAACTACCTCGAATACGAAAAAAGGAGCAGTGGGCATACGGTGCTCGCCTACCGCAAGGATTTGGAACAAGCGCAGGAGTTTGTCCAACTTTCCTTTTCCATCGAGGACCTCTCCCAATGCACACATCCCGACCTACGAGCTTGGATCATCGACCTCGTGGAGCAAGGCTTGAGCCAGACCACCGTCAACCGTAAGTTGGCAACCCTGCGCTCCTACTACAAGTTTTTGATGCGCTCAAAAATCATTCTCAAGGATCCTACTTACAAATTGAAATCGCTGAAAACCCCAAAAAAGCTTCCGGAGTTTTTGCAAGAAACCACCATCGAATCCGTACTAGAGGAAGAGGTCTATGCGCCCACCTTTGAAGGGCAACGAGATCGGATGGTACTGGAATTTCTCTACCTCACTGGGGTACGTCTTTCCGAGCTCACCGCCTTGAAATGGAAAGACATTCAACTCTTTGACGAACAGGTCAAAGTACTCGGAAAAAGACAAAAGGAAAGAATCATCCCACTCACCAAGTCTTTGATCAACCACATTGCAGACTACAAAAATATAGTGGAGGCACATTTTATCACTCTTGACGGTGAAGATTACTTTATCAGAAGTAATAAAGGAGAGAAGGCTTATTCCATGCTAATCTATCGCATTGTAAAGCAGTACCTCGATCTTTTTGCTCAAAATTCGAAACGAAGCCCCCACTTGTTACGTCATACCTTTGCAACTCACCTATTGAATAAAGGGGCAGACTTGAATGCTGTTAAGGATTTATTAGGCCATGCCAATCTCGCCGCTACCCAAGTGTATACCCACAACTCTATGGAAAAACTCAAGGCTGTGTTTGAACAAGCACACCCCAAAGCATAAGTAATCCCATGTTTAACCTTTAACTCCTAATGCGATGAAACTACAGATGCATTCCATTCACTTCGACGCCGATCAGAAACTGATCAATTTTATTCAGAAGAAGACCGAAAAATTGGACACCTTTTACGATAGTATTTTGGATGGAGAGGTGTTTTTGAGGCTAGATAAAAACGAAAAAAATCAAAACAAGCTGGTGGAAATCAAATTAAATGTGCCTGGGAAACAATTTTTTGCAAAGCACCAAGACGATTCCTTCGAAGCAGCAACTGACGAAGCCGTAGAAGGGCTACGAAGACAACTCAAAAAGTTTAAGGAGAAAATTGTGCTGCCCAACCACTAGCCTCCGCTCAATTAAAACAGCCGCCTTCTAAATGAGGGCGGCTGTTTTAATTTTAGGTCTTTACGCTGGACTGGTCTTTTCTTGTAGTAATGATCCCTTAGTTAAAAAGGAGCGTGTTTAAATACCGCCCTTTGGCCAAAATTGCAAATCCTCCGGCAAGGAGTAAGCCCCCGACATAAAGGCGAATCATGGCCCACTTGTGGGTTTTCACGTCACCTCTTTTGATGGCAAACCAAGCCCGTGGCACCGCCCATAAAGTCAGTAAACTGAGTAGGTGAAGAAGTCCAAAGTGATTTAGCACCCGCGCACCCACCTGTGCTGGGATAAACAAGGTTAGCCCTCCGGTAAAAAACATCAAGATCATGTACACCTTACCCGCACGAGAATGAAACGCGCTACCCTTCTTGGCAAAGACCAAATAGGTGCCTAATAAAAAACAGGGCAGCACTACCAATAAATGAAGGAAGACAATAGGAGACGGGGTATACATAAAAACAAAATACATCGTTAAAAAAAATTATGCACTACTTCCGCCGTTTAAATTTTCAAAAACTCGGAGGTAGAATTATTTTTTTTGAAGGAAAAAATACCTTTTTCCATGCTCTTCCCGAAGTTCCTCCCGCTCCGCTGAACTGCTTGCCCGAATAAAGTCAGGAATTGCTTTGGAGTCCAAGTGGGTACTTGCGACGCGCACCCTATAGCCCACGGTATCCCATTCGGAAAGCAGTCGGTCCTCCATAATCAAATAGTTGTAGTTTTTGGCTTCCTCCTTCCATCCCTCCCTGGATAAGTCTACCAAATCATAGGAGGTTCCCAAACTCATCCGAATCTTTGACCCCTCATGCAAGTTGCCCGCAAAGCCAATGGCCCCATCTATACCAATATCCTCTACAGCCTTTGCCACTTGGCTTCCTTGATGAGGCAAAGAAATCAAGCGCGTAATCCCTGTCACCTGAAAGAATAGAAACAAGATGGAAAGCGCCAGCAGCTTTGGAGGCAGGACAGCAGAGCGAAGCAATGTCCTCAGACCATAACCTAGAAATAGGACTCCCAAACCAACATAGACAACCTCCAATCCTCCGCTTGATCCAGTTAGGAAAACCCAATTAATATCTGAAAAAACAAAGCTCTTTATCAGAATACTTGACCCAGTAACTAAAATCCAAGCATTCACTCCAACTACAAGCGCCACCAAAGAAAGGAGCAACAAGGCCGCCACCTTCAGCCCTTTTGCCCGATCTATTCCACCTCCACGAACCAGAATCCAAGCAAGCCAGAGTGCCAAAACAG
>JANQWS010000026.1:24043-30045 GCA_030729785.1 Algoriphagus sp.
CGATCTATTCCACCTCCACGAACCAGAATCCAAGCAAGCCAGAGTGCCAAAACAGGTGCCACAGGCAGCAAGTAGCGCTCGTAAAATTTGCTCGTAAGCGCGCCCATACCCACAATTGCCAATCCCCAGAGGAGCGCAAAAACAAAAAATTGCGGATTTTCCTTCCAGGCAGTCACCAATGCGCTTTTCAGTTTTGGGATGGCCAAGGCTACCCAAGGGAGAAACATGCCTACTAGGAGCAGGGAAGCTACTATTCCATTTTGAAGCACCAATACTACACGAGATGTCACACGAGTTCCCACCTGATCTTCTAAAAAACCAGTGAGAAAGACAGGGCCATGGAGTTGCCACATAGCGACAAACCAAAACAAAGCTATTCCTATAGCCACAAGCAGGGCGGGGAGGTGCAGCAGTTTTTTCCAAGAAATCCGCTGCCAAGGATTGAAGCGTAAATACAAGATGCCTATGCCGCCCAAAGCCACGGCTGGAAGCCCTTTCACTTCGAAGGCCAAAGCTAGTCCAAGGTACAGCAGCCACAGGAACTTTTTCTTTGCCAGCTCCCCATCTCGAAGAAGGCCAGCAAAGCCAAGAGCACTGCCTGTAAGGGTCAGCACCAAGAGCACATCTGGTATGGAGCGCGTAGCAGCAAAAATTAGAATGGGATTGGACGCAGAGATCAAGGCTGCAGTTCCTGCAATCCTGCGATCCCCAAATACCGTTTTTCCAAGAAGGTAAGTTAGCCCAACGGTGGCGGCTCCTGCCAGCAAAAAAAAGAAGCGTGAACCGAAGGCATGTACTCCAAAGAGTTTGAATCCTGCAAGTACCGCCCAATAGGGTAAGATTGGTTTCTTGAAGCGCAGTTCCCCTGAACCCAAGTAGGTAGTCAGGTAATCGCCATTTTGCAGCATCTTGACCGCAGCATCCCGGTAGTAGATTTCGTCGGGGTAATGCAGGTGAAAATCTAAGGCAAAAGGTCCCACAAAGCCACAAAAAAGAAGTAGCAGCACCCAGGGATTAAAAATCACATTGGAAGGAGAAGTAGTGCGCATTTCCAAAGATACGGCAGAGTGCTGAATTTTTTGGAGGGTTTTTACTTCAAAAGCAGGAAGCATTTTGACCAAATGCCGTTAAAGAGGTACTTTTGAGGATTCCTATGCTCCCATGAACCAGCCTATTTTATCTGTCGTCATTACCGTCTACAACGAAGAAGATAACATTCAACCCCTACTCCAAGCCACCTATGCCGCGCTAGCAGGGATAGACTATGAGGTCATTTTGGTAGAGGATGGAAGCACCGACCGCACGGTGGCGGAGGTAAAAAAATATGCGAATACCCGAACCAAGCTGGTGATTTTTAACCGCAATTACGGCCAAACCACCGCCTTGGCTGCGGGTATTGACCAAGCAATAGGCCAGTACATTGCCACCATGGATGGGGATTTGCAAAATGATCCAACCGATATTCCTGGAATGCTTCAAAAAGCAATCGACGAGGAATGGGATGTGGTAGCAGGCCGTAGGGCCAACCGGAAGGATGGATTCATTCTTAGAAAAATCCCTTCCAAAATTGCCAACTGGATCATTAGAAATTCGACAAACGTCCACCTCAAGGACTATGGCTGCACCCTTCGCGTGTACAAAGCCGACATCGCTCAAAATATGGGACTCTATGGGGAGCTCCACCGCTTTATCCCGGTTCTTGCCAAACAGCAGGGAGCCAAAATGACCGAAGTGGATGTCAAGCACCACCCTCGCATTCACGGCACCTCCAAATATGGGCTCAGTCGCACCTTTAAAGTGATGGCCGACTTGATCCTCATGCTGTTTTTTCAAAAATACTTTCAGCGCCCCATCCACCTCTTTGGTGGACTTGGACTCCTTTCCTTCCTTCTAGGTGGGATGATCAATGTGTACCTCTTGGTGCTTAAAATCATGGGTGAGGACATCTGGGGCCGTCCCATTCTAATTCTTGGATTCATGTTGATCCTGGCAGGTATCCAACTGATCACTACAGGAATCATTGCGGAGATTATCGTGCGCACTTATTTTGAATCCCAGGACAAGAAAACCTACCGCATCAAAGGCCTCTATACCGGGGAGCAGGAAGTAGATCCCTCCAACTAAGCGTTCAATGTCCCCACTCAAAACCAAGCTAAAAACTGCCCTAAAAATTCTCCTTACCGGAGGGGCGTTAGTTCTGGTTTTTCAAAAAATCGATCCGGCTCAACTTTTTGAACTTTCCAAAAATTTGTCCTGGCCCTGGCTGCTTCCAGCCATCGCCCTCTTTGTGGGGAGCAAGGTAGCTACTGCCATCCGGCTCAATTATTATTTTGGAAATATTCAGGTCTCCCTCAGTTTCTGGGAAAACTGGCGACTTTACCTTATCGGTATGTTTTACAACCTATTCCTCCCGGGCGGGATTGGTGGAGACGGATACAAGGTATACCTCTTAAATAAAGAATTTAAAACCCCAATCAAAGAACTGCTAAAGGCCAGCCTACTGGATAGACTTGGCGGGCTGATTGCCATTCTTGGGTTGCTTTTTGGGATTCTTTTTCTGGTCGAAATCCCGTTTCCACTTAGCAATCCTAGGGTAGGAAAAGTGCTGCCCCTTGCAGGAATGTTAGGCATTATCCCTGGATTTTGGCTGCTTCAAAAATGGTTTTTCTCCAAATTTCTCTCTTCCTTTTGGCAGGGAATCTTCTGGTCCCTACTAGGTCAATTGGCACAAATGGCTGCTGTGATCTGCTTGCTACTGGCCCTTGGGGTGCAGGATAAGCTACTGGCCTACCAAGGCGTGTTTCTCCTTTCCTCCCTGGTGGCAGTATTGCCTCTGACGATCGGAGGGGTGGGGGCCCGAGAGCTCGTAATGGTCTACGCCCATGGCTATGCAGGGGTCGAAGAAAGCGTTGCTGTGGCTTTTAGCCTACTCTTTTTCTTGATTACGGCAGGCACTTCTTTGGTAGGAGCCTTTGTAAAGCAAACTCCCGCACCCAAAGCCTAGGCAGCTTATTCGAATCGAGCACGTTGGTTGGCAGGAATTCCCCTCCTTTAAAAAGAATATTTTATACCTTTGTAGCGACCGAACATCCGATGACTAGAGCAGAACTTTTTGCCCAAATCCAACAAAAATCTTCCTTTCTCTGTGTAGGATTGGATCCAGACTTGGAAAAAATCCCTGCACACCTACACAGTGAGCCTGATCCGATTTTCTCCTTCTGTCAGCAAATCATTGAAGAAACGGCAGACTTTGCCGTTGCCTACAAGCCCAACACGGCTTTTTTTGAAGCACAAGGAGCGAAAGGCTGGGAAACACTCGCCAAAGTAGAAGCGCTAATTCCAAAGCACATCTTTTCGATTGCAGATGCCAAGCGCGGCGACATTGGCAATACCGCCACACGTTACGCTGAAGCATTTTTTAAAAATATGAACTTCGACTCCATCACGGTAGCCCCCTACATGGGCAAGGATTCGGTCAGTCCTTTTTTGGAATTTGAGGACAAGTGGGTCATTCTTCTCGCGCTTACTTCCAACCCAGGATCCTTGGATTTTCAACTCCTTCAAGACGCTTCAGGCAAAGCGCTTTACCAGACCGTATTGGAGAAAAGTCAGGAATGGGGAAGCCCCGAAAACCTGATGTATGTGGTGGGTGCCACCCGAGGCGAGCTCATTGGGGAAGTGCGCAAGCAGGTACCCGAGCATTTCTTCTTGGTGCCTGGAGTAGGCGCTCAAGGCGGTAGCTTGGCCGATGTGGCTCGCTTTGGAATGAACTCCCATTGCGGTCTACTTGTCAACTCCAGCCGAGGAATCATCTATGCTTCCAAGGAAAAGGATTTTGCAATAGTAGCGCGTAAAGAAGCTCAAAAACTTCAGGAAGAAATGCGCGAACTACTTGAGCGCTATTTGAAGTAAAATCGCCAAGATCAGATCTCTAATAGCCTCTTAATCAATGAAATTCCTTGTTTTATTGAAGGATTTTGATTAGATTACAGTTACTTTTTAACCTTATTTTTTTATGGACTTTAAAGAAGACTTTTTACAGTTGGTATGGAAATACCAGTACTTTGACCGCAAAAATCTAACAACTACAGATGGGCAAGCCCTCGAAATCCTTCAAGCCGGTCATTCCAATGCGTTAGAAGGTCCCGATTTTCGAAATGCATCGGTAGCCATTGGAGGCATCGCCTTTCACGGACATGTGGAAGTGCATCGGAAGGCTTCTGAGTGGAAGCAGCATGCCCACGATGCCGATCCCGCTTACAATCCCGTCGTCCTACACTTGGTTTGGGAAAATGATCGGCAAGTGTACCGGCAGGATGGTACCCCCATGCCCACAGTAGAGTTGAAAGGAAAGATCTACCTGGACATTTGGAGAAATTACCAACAGCTCCTCAATTTTCAACTAAACCTACCCTGCGCCCATGCAATGGCTACTGTTCCTGAAATCCTACGCTTTTCCGCTTCCGAAAAGGCCTTGGTCGAACGCCTGCACGAAAAATCCCAAGAAGTACTTGCGGTGCTTCAGGCCACAAAAGGGGACTGGGAAGAAACAGCCTATCGTTGGCTATTTCGATGCTTTGGCTACCATACCAACCGTCTACCCATGGAAGAACTGGGGCAATTGCTTCCCTACACCTTGCTCAAAAGACACCGAGAGCAACTGCAGCACCTGGAGGCCATGCTCTTGGGGCAAGCAGGCTTACTGCCTGAGGATTCGGAAGATCCCTATGTGCAGCAACTCAAAAAAGACCATGATTTTTATCAGAAAAAATACGGCTGGTCTACGCGGCTTTCACGGCAACATTGGACTTTTCTGGGAGCTCGACCGGCCAACTTCCCTACCCTGCGGCTGGCACAACTTGCAAGTATTCTAGCAAAATCCCCGCATTTGTTCTCCACAATTTTAGACGAATCCGGAGACTTGGGAACGTTCCGGAAAATGGTCCAAAGCCCACCATCTCCCTATTGGCGACAGCACTATACCTTTGGCAAGCCAAGCAGCAAAACCACCTCCAATGGCCTTTCAGAGCAAAGCATGCACCTTTTATTGATCAATTTTGTACTGCCTATCTGGTTTGCCTATGGGGAATTTCACGACCAGGAAGAGTGGAAAGAACGTTGCTTTTCCCTGCTTCAAAGCCTCCCTGCTGAGCAAAATTATGTGCTTCGAAAGTTTGTGCACCATGCTTGGAAACCGAGTACGGCCTTTGATTCCCAAGGCATGTTGGAATTGTACCGGAGGTATTGCAGCACCCAAAAATGCTTGTCTTGCAAAATCGGCCAAAGCCTAGTTCGAAGCCCTTCCAAATGAACGGTTGGACAAACCCCACAATTCCTGTATTTTTGCATTGATTACTTCAAAATACCCATGGACAAACCTGTCATCATCCTCGGCGCGAAAGGCATCGCCCATCCTGCGCTAGAAATTTTCAATAGCAATCAAGTGATTGTGTATGGATTGCTAGATGAGGACAGCAGCCTTCATGGCACCGAAATCAATAACGTTCCCGTGCTCGGCGGCACCGAAGACGAGGGTTTCTTGAAGTTGATCGGTAAAAAAACAGAGGCATTTGTCGCTGTAGACGATACCAAATACCGCAAATTTCTGGTGGAACTTCTGCTGGAAGACCGAAAAATGCAACCCATCAACGCCATCCATGAACGCGCTTACATTTCCACAGATGCGGTACTAGGGCATGGCAACTTTATAAATGCACAGGTGACGGTAGGGGCGGGAGCAAAGGTTGGAAGTCACTGCATCTTCCATACGGGAGCGATTATCGACCACAAAGTGACTGTAGAAGACTACGTTCAAGTGGGTGCAGGGTCTATCGTGAATGCCGATGTGGTCTTGGAAGAAGGGGCGTTTATCGGTTCGGGTGTGACCATCGTCTCTGGCGTAACCATCGGCAAAGGGGCCCGTGTAGGTGCTGGATCCGTGGTGATCTCCTCGGTAGGAAAAAATGAGACGGTATTTGGGAATCCGGCGGGGAAAGTGAAAT
>JANQWS010000026.1:30145-32965 GCA_030729785.1 Algoriphagus sp.
TTTGCGAAGACAGCGTTCAAAATCGACACCCACGAAACGCATGCTTTCGCCAAAATTCACGTGCGATACAAGCCTGAAATCGTGCATTCTTCCCTGCGACACCTAGACCCTAACGTAAAAACAGGCAAGCACCTGGAACCAGAGGAATTCAAGCAGCTGAAAGACCAAGAAGATGTAGTCATCCTGGATGTCCGCTCCAACTACGAGCACGAACTCGGTCGATTCAAAAATGCGATTACTTTAGACATCGACAACTTCCGGGATTTTCCAGAAAAGGTGAAGGAACTTGCACACCTCAAAAACAAAAAAGTCCTCACCTACTGCACCGGAGGGATCAAGTGCGAAAAAGCATCTGCCTACCTGCTGGAACAAGGATTTGAAGATGTGTACCAGCTTCACGGAGGCATCATCAAGTACGGCATGGAAGCAGGAGGCGAAGACTTCGAGGGCAAATGCTACGTCTTTGACAACCGCATCGCAGTGGAGGTAAATACGGTTAATCCAACTATCGTCTCCTCCTGTCATGTTTGCGGAACCGCTTCAGACCGCATGGTCAACTGTGCCAATCCAACTTGCAACGAGCACCTTGCCATCTGTGAATCCTGCGGATGGGAACTGGAAGGGGCTTGTTCCACTACCTGCAAGGAAAATCCTGATAAGCGCCCTTACGACGGCACAGGGTATTACCAAAAGCACTCCAACGGCTACAATCCCTACAAAGGCATTTACCGTAACCCCTCCAAACAGACTACATCGCATGGAGAGTAGGCAAATTCCTGAGACAGAACTGATTCTTCATCCCGACGGGAGTGTTTACCACCTGTGCTTGAAACCCGAGCACCTGGGAAGGACAATTTTTACCGTAGGTGATCCTGACCGTGTGGCCACCGTATCCCAGCACCTGGATCAGCTAGACTTCCAACTCCAAAACCGAGAGTTTATCACGCATACAGGTTGGAAAAATGGGCATCGGGTGTCTGTCATCAGCACGGGTATGGGTACGGATAACGTGGAGATTTTGATGACCGAACTAGATGCCCTAGTCAATGTAGACCTGCAAACACGCCAAGTGAAGGAGAAAAAAACCAGCCTTCCGATTATTCGTATCGGCACTTCTGGAAGCCTGCAAACCGATATTTCTGTCGGTACGCTGCTCGCCTCGGAAATAGCCATCGGCATGGACTCCTTGATGGCCTACTACCCAGCACTCTCCGGTACCCAGGACTTCGCCGAAGCCATTCAGCAGGAGCTGGGACTTTCTTTTCGCCCCTACCAAGCTTCCGCATCGCCCAAACTTTTAGCGAAGCTAGATTCCGCAATCACGCGAGGCGTGACGCTTACCTGCCCTGGATTTTATGCCCCGCAGGGAAGAGAAGTACGACTAAAGCCTCGTTTTGATCAACTCATTGAGCGCCTTGCAGCCCTTCAAATCAAAGGCCGCTCTTTGACCAACTTTGAAATGGAAACGGCAGGCTACTATGCCCTCGGGGAGCTTCTCGGGCATGAAGTACTCAGCCTCAATGCCATCCTCGCCAATCGCCCTTTGAAAAAATTTGATTCAGCAGGCGAGGCAACCGTATCCAAAGCCATTCAACTTGCTTTAACTACCTTTTGCCCATGAGCCCAGAAGCGGAAGCTGTGTTTTTATGGCTGAAAGATGTTGGAAACTCGGAAAAAGCAGCATTCTTACAGGGCTTCTTTAAAACAGGACCCGGAGAATATGGGGAAGGGGATTTGTTTTTAGGAGTAACGGTTCCCCAGCAGCGAAAAATCGCCAAGGTAATTTCTAAAGATGCCACTTTGCCACAACTTTCAGAACTGATACAACACCGGTACCATGAAATGCGGTTGACGGGACTATTGGCTCTGGTGTATCAATTTGAAAAAACGAAGCCGGAAGCAGATCGGAAGTTATTGGTTGATTTCTACCTGAAGCACTTGGACTACATTAACAACTGGGATTTGGTGGACACTTCCTGTTCCCAAGTTCTGGGGTCATTCTACTGGAAAAAGGAAAAATCCCTCTTTTTCTCCCTAGCCGAATCTACTCACCTCTGGAGTCAGCGCATTGCCATGATTAGTTCATTTTATTGGATTCGGAAAGGTGAGTTTACTGATGCCCTGGCACTTGCAGATAAACTCAAAAACCATCCCCATGACCTGATGCACAAGGCTGTGGGCTGGATGCTGAGAGAGGTTGGAAACCGAAATTTTGAGGTTGCAAACGAGTTTTTAAGCAAACACTACCGCACCCTTCCTCGAACCCTACTCCGTTACGCCATCGAAAGATTCCCGGAAGAATTGAGGCAAGACTATTTGAAGGGCAGGGTTTGAAATACCGATAAAAGGCCTAAATTCAAGAATAGTTATATTTTTTTAATCCTTCATTTTTTTAAACTATGGAAAATTACCTCGCAAAGGCTATTGTAGACGCCTGTTTTCACATTCATGTTAAACTTGGTCCGGGGTTATTTGAATCCCTATATGAAGAAGTTTTGAATTATGAATTGTGTAAGCAAGGGTTTTTGGTAAAGCGTCAACATCCAATTCCTGTCATTTGGGACAATACAGAAATGGATCTAGGTTTCCGCGCAGATTTGATCGTGGAAGACCTCGTATTAATTGAGTTAAAGTCGGTGAAGGCTCTTGAACCCGTTCACAAAAAGCAGGTGTTGACCTATTTGAAACTAACTGGGTTCAAATTAGGGCTTCTCATTAATTTCAACGAGGCGCTGATCAAAAACGGAATTGCTCGCATAGTGAATGATTTATAAGTTTTCTCTAAAAAATGATTCTTGCAAAGAAAATACCCCTTTGCGC
>JANQWS010000027.1:0-27760 GCA_030729785.1 Algoriphagus sp.
TGCAAATAGTTTGCATAGAAAAATAAATGCTCCTATCTTTGTGTCCCTTTTTGGGGTCGATAATTAATTAATAAGCTAAAAATTAAACAGTTACAAAGTGGATACTCTGAGCTATAAGACCATCTCAGCCAACAGCTCCACCGTAGAAAAGCAGTGGGTGATTGTAGATGCCCAATCTGCGATTCTAGGACGCTTGGCTAGTGATGTTGCGAAAATCTTGAGAGGAAAGACGAAGCCTAGCTTCACTCCTAACGTAGATTGTGGTGACAATGTCATCGTAATCAACGCAGACAAGGTTCGATTGACGGGTGACAAGTGGGACGCAAAAGTATATGTGCGTCATACTGGATACCCAGGTGGACAGCGAATCTCTACGCCTAGATTGTTGAAGCAAAAATCTTCAACCATCTTGATAGAGAAAGCTGTGAAAGGCATGTTGCCTAAAAACAGACTAGGAAGTAAGTTGTACGGCAACTTGTACGTATACGAAGGTGCGGAGCATCCTCATGCGGCACAACAGCCAAAAGCCATCACTCTTTAATTGCTGACGCATGGACACAATCAATACAATCGGTAGAAGAAAAACTTCAGTAGCCCGAATATACATGACGCCAGGGAACGGTAAAATTACCGTGAACAATAAATCAATTGAAGTGTATTTTCCATTTGAGCTACACCAAATTGTAGTGAAGCAGCCATTGACCCTTGTTGGGGTTGAAGGAAGTTATGACTTACAAATCAATGTAGACGGTGGTGGTATCAAGGGACAGGCAGAAGCTGCCCGTATGGCCATCTCTAGAGCACTGTGTGAAGCAGATGAGACACACAGACCGCCATTGAAAAAAGAAGGTTTCTTGACCCGTGATCCAAGAATGGTAGAACGTAAGAAGCCAGGACGTAGAAAAGCAAGAAGAAGATTCCAGTTCTCTAAGCGTTAATAGGAACTCTCTTCACATCATAGAAAACAATTTCATTCATGTCAAAAATAGAATACAAAGACTTACTGGATGCTGGTGTTCACTTCGGACACTTGACGAGAAAGTGGGATCCAAGAATGTCTCCATATATCTTTATGGAGAAGAACGGTATCCATATTATCGACCTCAACAAAACGCTTGCTTGCCTCGAAGAAGCATCCAACGCAATCAAGCAAATTGTACGTTCCGGCAAAAAAATCATGTTTGTCGCTACAAAAAAACAAGCTAAAGATCTAGTAGCTGCAGAAGCACAGCGTCTCAACATGCCTTACGTGACCGAAAGATGGTTGGGCGGTATGTTGACCAACTTCGCTACCATTCGAAAGTCACTAAAGAAAATGTCTTCTTTAGAGCGTTTGATGAAGGAAGATGCCTACAAAAACTTGGCTAAAAAAGAGCGCTTGATGGTTAGCCGTCAAAAAGACAAATTGGAAATAATCCTAGGCGGTATTGCTGACCTAAGCAGACTTCCTGCAGCGCTATTTGTAGTAGATATCAAAAGAGAACACATTGCCATCGCTGAAGCGCAAAAATTAGGAATTCCTGTTTTTGCTTTGGTGGATACCAACTCCAATCCAAACGAGGTGGACTTCCCAATACCAGCAAATGACGATGCATTCAAGTCCGTATCCCTTTTAGTAAAAGCATTTGGAGCAGCCATCGAAGAAGGCTTATCTGAGCGTAAAAAGGATAAAGACGATGCCAAACTTTCTGAAGAGGAAGAGGCTAAAAGAGCCGTGGACGCCGAAAAACAAGACTAATCCACATTATGTATTGCTAATAAAAATTGAACATCCGGCGACAGTCGATGTTCAATTTTTGTTTTATCTCGGCGCTTGCGCCTCCCCAAAAGTACAACCGATACCCATTTAGAAGGTATCTGATCTATACGAACTATCTAAACGAAACTTACCATGGCAATTACTGCACAAGACGTAAACAAACTGAGACAAATGACCGGAGCAGGCATGATGGACTGCAAGAAAGCGCTTACCGAAGCCGATGGCGACTTTGAAAAGGCAGTGGACATCCTCAGAAAAAAAGGTCAGAAAGTATCTGCTTCTAGAGCTGACCGTGAAACAAAAGAAGGCCTTGTAGTCACTCGCTTGACCAATGGCAATGCATCAGGTACCCTGATGTCCCTAACCTGTGAAACCGACTTCGTTGCTAAAAACGAAGGGTTTGGCGATTTCGCGAACTCCCTAATTGATTTGGCGGTAAGCAATGGCTCCACTAGCTCCGCTGAATTACTTGCCTTAACTATGGATGGAATCACTGTAGCAGAAAAAATCATTGAAATGACTGGAAAAATTGGTGAGAAACTTGAAATCTCTCACTTTGAAGTAGTCAATGCCGATCAGGTAGTTTCCTATGTGCACTCTAACGGAAAATTGGGCGTGCTTGTAGGATTGGTAAACACTTCTGGCATCAATGCAGAAGAAGCTGGCAAGGACGTTGCCATGCAAATTGCTGCGATGAACCCTGTAGCTGTAGATAAAGACGGTGTGGATGCATCCACAATCGAACGAGAAATCGAAATTGGTAAAGAGCAAGCGAGAGCTGAAGGAAAGCCTGAAGAAATGTTAGAGAAAATTGCACAAGGGAAACTTCAAAAGTTCTACAAGGAAAACACCTTGTTAAGCCAGCAGTTTGTGAAAGACAATTCCAAAACCATCACCCAGTACCTGGATGGTGTGAGCAAAGGCATGACTGTCAACGTATTTAAGCGTATCTCTATCGGTTAATTTTCGGTAGTTAATCAGAAAAAGCCTATTTTAAAAAGCCCGTCCCGAAGAATTTCGGGACGGGCTTTTTGTTTTCTTTCAACCTAGCGGTTCATCAAGGATTCAATCTCCTCCGCTTCAATCGGAATGTTCTGCATCAAATCCAAGTAGCCCTGCTCTTGCACTACAATATTATTTTCGATACGAACTGCAAATCCCTCGTCCGGTATATAGATTCCTGGTTCTACCGTAAACACCATTCCCGCAGAAATCGGGTAATGCATCGTGCCCACATCGTGTACATCCAAACCCAAATGGTGGGAGGTGCCATGCATGAAATACTTTTTATAAGCAGGCCATTTCGGATCCTGATTTTTGATATCTGTTTGATCGATTAATCCCAAGCCTACTAACTCGCTTTGCATCACCAACCCCACCTCACGGTGGTAATCCTGAATAGTCACCCCAGGACGTAGCATGCTTGCAGCCTCTCGCTCTACCCGCAAGACTGCATCGTATACCTGACGCTGCCGCTGAGTGTAGCGACCATTGACGGGAATAGTCCGGGTCATGTCTGCATTGTAATTGCCGTATTCAGCTGCCACATCCAATAACAACAGTTCCCCATCCAAGCAGGCTTTGTTATTTTCAATGTAGTGCAGTACACAGGCCGAAGGTCCGGAAGCAATGATGGGCTCGTAAGCAAAACCTTTGCTTCTATTGCGAACAAACTCATGGATAAACTCCGCTTCGATTTCGTATTCGGTTACCCCTGGTTGTACCATTTCCAATACCCGTCGAAAACCTTTCTCGGTGATGTCACAGGCGATTTGCAGTTGCTGAATCTCTTCGGACTCCTTCACCGCACGCAAAGCATGAAGGATCGGTGCCACCCGCTCCAATCGATGAAGTGGATATCGCTCTTTTACAACTTGAATAAATCGGGCATCTCGAGTTTCTACTACTACTCCTGCACGCAGGTGCTCGTTGGTATTGAGGTAAATCGATTCGGATAGATTGACCACTGAATTGAACACCAATTCAAAATCGGAAAGCCAAAGTATCGTCTCGATTCCAGAAGCTACAAAAGCCTCCTCCTTGGTATACTTATGCCCTTCCCATACAGCAATATGTGCATTCGTTTCTCGGAGAAACAAAACCTCACGCCAAGCTGGATTCGGGCAATCTGGCGCCAACAACAAAATGGTTTCCTCCTGATCGATACCACATAGGTAAAATAAATCGTTATTTTGCCTAAACTTCATTGTTCCATCGGCATTGGTTGGCAAAATATCGTTCGCATTGAAAATTGCTACCCCGTTTTTCGCCATTTTTGCGGTAAACTTGGCTCGATTTCGTTGGTACAATTCTTTCAGTAAGGGAGTGTATTTCATGACAGAAAATTTATCTTGCCAAGATAGTAAAATAGGGCATTTCTTTGAATGTAAATTCCTAGATCCGCACTAAAAAGTAAACCCCCATTTTTCCAAACTTGGTGACACCTCGTATGCAATTGACTAGTAAAGAGCTTCCCAACGGGATTCGGATTGTCCATCAGGAGATTCCACACACCCGATTGGTGCATTGTGGCTTCATCCTCAATATTGGTAGCCGTGACGAAAACCAAGAACAAGAAGGACTTGCTCATTTTTGGGAACACATGGCCTTTAAAGGTACCCAAAAGCGAAAAACGTTTCATATCCTCAACCGACTTGAATCCTTGGGGGGTGAACTAAATGCATATACCACCAAAGAAAAGGTCTGTTTTTATGCATCGGTGCTCAAAGAACACTATGCCAAGGCGGCTGAACTCCTCTACGACATTACCTTTCACTCTACTTTCCCTGAAAAGCAAATCGAACGAGAACGGCAGGTTATCCTGGAAGAAATGGCCATGTACCGTGATTCTCCCGACGATGCCATTCAAGATGAATTGGATGCGTTAGTATTTGAAAATCACTCCTTAGGAAGGAACATCCTAGGTACAGAAGAAACAGTAGGCAACTTTCAGCACCACGACTTTATTCAATTTATTTCAGAAAGGCTGGACACTTCACAACTAGTTTTTTCTATTGTAGGCAATATTTCTTTTGAAAAAGCGCTACGGCAAATCGAAGGACCCTTACGCGAAATTCCAACCAAGCGCACCCTATATACCCGAAGTGGTTTTCATACCTATCAACCCCTACATAAAACTAGCAAACGCGAAATTTCTCAATCGCTCTGTGCTATCGGCAGACCTGCTTATTCCCTACATGATCCCAAACGATACAAACTCTTTTTGCTAAATAATATCCTTGGGGGACCTAGCATGAACAGCCGCTTAAACCTCTCCTTACGCGAAAATTACGGCTATGTCTATAGCGTGGAATCTTCCTACCAGCCTTTTTCAGATACTGGTTTTTTTGGAATCTATTTTGGAACTGAAGAAAAAACCCTCAAAAAGAGCCTAAGTATCGTACACCGAGAACTGGAAAAACTCCGCTCTAAAAAATTAGGAAGTCTCCAACTCCATACTGCCAAAGTACAAGCCATCGGACAAATGGCCATGTCCGAGGAAAATTACTCCAGTTTGATGCTTGTCTATGGAAAAAGCCTACTTGACCATGGGAAAATTGATCCCTTAGACCATATTTTTGATCAAATTCGAAGCACAACTGCAGAAGAACTTCTAGAAATCGCTCAGGAGATTTTCCAGGTAGACCAACTTACCCAGCTTATTTATACCCCTGTCTGATATGGAATTTATTTCACCCGAACTGCTGGCTTATTGTGAGGCGCATACCCAAGAGGAGGATCCTCTGCTCCTAAAAATTACTCGAGAAACCCAGGCAAAAGTCTTACTTCCACGGATGCTCTCCGGACACTTGCAAGGGAAAACTTTGGAGTTCTTCGCCAAAATGCTGCAGCCAACCGCTATCTTAGAAATCGGAACGTTTACCGGGTATTCTGCCATCTGCCTTGCTCGAGGCCTTGCTCCAGGTGGGAAACTTCTCACCTTGGACATCAACGACGAACTGGAAATGATGGTCCGTGGATTTTTTGAGGAAAGTGGGTTAGCCTCCCAAATCGATTACCGGCTGGGAAATGCCCGGGAACTCCTGCCTACTATTTCTGGACCCTTTGATTTAATTTTTATTGATGCAGATAAATTTTTTTATAGCACTTACTACGAGTTGGTCATCGACAAACTACGACCTGGAGGGCTTATCCTTGCTGACAATGTCCTGTGGTCCGGAAAAATACTTGTGCAAGAGGGCCAAAAAATAGATAAAGATACCCAAGCCTTACTGGACTTTAACCGGCAACTTGCCCAAGACCCGCGGGTAGAAACACTCCTACTACCCATCCGCGATGGAATTCTAATGGCGAGGAAAAAGTAGATTTTAAAATTGGGAATCATTTTTGCTTTCATTTAACCAGTGCTAAACCAACCTACATTGAATGAACCCCACTTTTCGTTTCTGCCTTCTTACCGCTTCTCTTTTTTTAATCCACTTTGGTCTCCAAGCACAAGTACCACAAGTACCCTTGGAGATGCAATTTGCAGATTTAACGCTACGCATTCATCCCCAAGCGCAACGGGAAATTCAACTAGATGTGGATGCCCTCTACCGGAATCAAACCTATTTTAACCTCAAAGCAGATCGGTTTAATTTATATCTCCCTATCCTTGAGCGAGAACTTAGGAATCAAGAGGTACCCGATGAAATCAAATACCTTGTCATTCAAGAAAGTGGACTAGTCCCAGACGCCGTTTCTACTTCCAATGCAGTTGGATTCTGGCAGTTTAAACAAGGTACTGCAGAAGAAGTAGGCCTTCGGGTAGACAGTCAAATTGACGAGCGAAAAAATATTGCAAAAGCAACTCGAGGAGCAGCTATATACCTCAAAAAACACCAAAACATTCTCAATAATTGGATGGCAGCCTTAGTCTCCTACCAAATGGGCCTTGGTGGTGCAAAAGCCTATTTTGGGAATCAATATGCAGGACAAAAACTAGTGGTTGTGGATCGAAATACCCATTGGTACTTTAAAAAATTTCTAGCGCATAAAGTAGCTTTTGAAGCTGCTAGAATATCCCTTACCTCCACTACTCCCCGCTTAACCGAAGTGCAAATCCAAGGTCCAACTACCTTTACTGCCCTTTCAAAACGTTTCGGAGTACCAGAAGCTCAATTAATCGAATTCAATAAGTGGGCAGTAAATGGGAAGATTCCCACCGGGAGCCATACCTTATTTTTACTCAAAGGCACGGGACTCCTGGAGGGGCCAGTGCCTAGCCAAAATCAGCCTAGGCAAGCAACTGCTAGTTCAAAGAATACTCCAACCTACAAACCGAAAAACTCCTTTCCAAAAATTACCGGAAACACGACTAAGGCCACTCAGCCCAATCAAATACTTGTGAACAATTTGGAAGGAGTTCAAGCATCATCTCAGTTACCAGCAAGCGAATTTTCCGAAGAAATCGGTCTCCGTCAAAAACGATTTCTAAAGTTTAATGACCTGCAAGAATCAGAGGTAGTGCAAGAAGGTGGGTATTACTACACCGAAAAAAAGCGCTCTAGTGCAGCCGTTGCCACCCATACCGTAGCAGCTGGTGAAACCCTTTGGTCCATCTCACAAAAGTACGGCATTCGATTGGCTTCCTTGAAATCAAAAAATAGAATTCGAAAAGAAGCAGATCTTCGTCCAGGCATGATCCTGAATTTGCAGGAAGCCAGAAAAAGAGGCGAAGCTATCCCGCTATATACGGAGCCAATTCCTACCGCCCTTTCTCCCAGTACTACTTCCAGCCCAGTGGAATCTACTCCTGTTGGATCTACCGAACAAGTTCCACCAAGTACACGAGAGCTTGTTCATACCGTGCGTGCAGGAGAAACCCTATTTTCAATTTCAAAAAAATACGGACTTTCTGTGGATGAACTCAAACAGCTAAATAGTATTGGATCCCATAATTTAATCACAGTCGGTCAAAAATTACGTATTTTGATTCGCTGAAGCGAATAGCTACCCTATGCGTGCTTTTATTTTCCTTACCGGACTCTTATTTTGCCTTCCATGGGCTCCTTTATGGGCACAGGATCAAAAAATCGTGCCCGATACGGTGATTATTGAACGAGATACACTTGTACTATTGGGAGACTCTCTTTTGATCCAACGGCCAGTAAAAGAAACCTTTTGGAAAACTGGGGGAACATATACCCTAAACGTGCAACAAGTCACGTTAAGTAATTGGGCAGCAGGGGGAACAGGCTCTTTTGCCTTAAATACTGGGACTACGCTCTTTGCCAACTATAAAAAAGATAGCAAGGTTTGGGACACTCAATTGACTATTAACTTGGGCTTTAACCGGCAAAATGAACGGACTTTCAAAACCCGTAAAACCAACGATAATTTTATTTTCGTCAGCAATTACGGTAGGCAGCTGTCTGAAAAATATTTTTTAACAACCCAATTGGATGCCCGAACCCAATTGGCAGCAGGCTATAAATATTCCAAGCCCGCAGGTGCTGATCAAGAGATACGTACTAAAATCTCTGATTTACTTGCTCCAGGCTATTTACAATCCTCCACAGGAATCAACTACAAAAAAACTTTTGCTGACAAGAGTCGCCTCTCCATTATTTTATCTCCATTTACAGGACGATTTACGCTCGTATTGAATGATTCTCTAAGCCAAGCAGGCGCTTTTGGGGTCCTCCCTGGAGAGACTGTTCGTGCAGAAGCGGGAATGTCGGTGGCAATAGGCGGAGTCGATGTCAACTTACTCGAAAATGTCACTTGGAAATCAGATCTCAACTTATTTTCAAACTACGAACGATTTGGTAACCTGGTGGTCAACTTCAACTCGCTGATTCGAATGAAGGTCAATAAATACATTTCAACTCGCATTGAAACCGTCCTTATTTACGACGAAGAGGTACTTATTAAACAGGACGATGGCAGCAGCAAGCAGGCTGTACAATTTCAAAACTTAATCAATTTTGGAATTTCGGTAGATTTTTAAAAATCCACATCCAAATCAAACTTCCGCTGTAGCTCCACCAGGGCGGGGTGTTTCTCTCGTAAAAACTTCAATTTATCCGTACTAGTATACAATTTACCATTTTCATTTGGAGCTTCCTCCTGTTGAATTACCGTGATGGTAAAGGTACTTGTACCAGTAAATTTCCGGACCAAACTAACCAGTTCAGGCTTCATTTTTAAGGCAATATCCTCTTGAATAGAGCCGTTTACCTTCAAGATAAGCTCTCCTTCCTGAACTTTAATCTTTTGGTCTAGAATCGCCAGTTCTAGATTTTTTTGAGCAGTTCGGTAAACTTCTTGAATGGAAAAAATGGATTGGTCTAGCAACTCTTGCGTCAACACAAGCGCCGGTACAGACTCTGAGACGGTTTCTATTGGGTCTTTTTTAAACTCCTCTTCCACAAGAAATTCTTCTTCTACTTTTGCCTCTCCCACCTTCTTAGTTTGGCTAAAACTACTTGGAATGGTGAAGGTAGATCGAAGTGTGCTGGACACTACCGGAGAAGAAACGGGACTAGGTCCAGGACCTATGGAAGGATTTACTAGAGGTTTATCCGTCTCTACGGACTTGGAAATTAAAGGAGGGGTATCTGTAGAAGTAGGCCCTTCAATCAGGCTTTTTTTTTTGCATCCACCTCAGCTAGAGTGGCAAGACGAAATGCTTGGTTTAGTTTAGCCACCTTCATTAACGTCAATTCCACGTGTAAGCGCTGGTTTTTGCTAGTCTTGTAGTGGATGTCACATTGGTTGGCCAGATTTAAAGCTGAAAGGAGGAAAGAAACAGAAGCCTTACTTGTTTGCTCTAGGTAGCGCCCCTTCACAGATTCAGAGACCTGGAGTAATTCTACGGTGGCCTCATCTTTGACCACCAAGAGGTCGCGAAGGTGTTCACTCAAGCCTACGATAAAATTATGCCCATCAAAGCCCTTTTTAAGGATCTCATCGAATAGCAGGAGTGTGGTGGAAATATTCTCCTCGAGGAGTGCCTCTACTACCTTAAAGTAGTAGTCGTAATCCAAAATATTAAGGTTGGCGATGGTCTCTTGGTAGGTTACCTTCTTCCCTGCAGAATAGGTGACGATCAGGTCAAAGATGGATAGTGCATCCCGAAGGGCACCATCAGCTTTGGTCGCGATCAGGCGAAGTGCTTCTTCTTCGTAGTCCACCTCTTCCATGCCAGCAATGTATTTGAGGTGCTCGGCGATGTGTTTAATTTGAATTCGGTTAAAGTCAAATATCTGGCAACGGGAAAGAATAGTCGGGATGATCTTGTGCTTTTCTGTGGTAGCCAAGATGAAGATGGCATACTTTGGAGGCTCTTCCAAGGTCTTCAAAAAAGCATTGAAGGCGGCGGTGGAGAGCATGTGCACTTCATCGATGATGTAAACCTTGTATTCTCCTTTCTGAGGGGCGTAACGTACTTGTTCCACTAGGTTACGGATATCGTCCACCGAGTTGTTGGAAGCGGCATCGAGTTCGTAAACATTAAAGGAAGCGTTGTTTTTAAAAGAAACGCAGGCATCACAGGTCCCACAAGCTTCAAATTCCTTGGTTATGGATTCGCAGTTGATGGTTTTGGCGAGGATGCGTGCGCAGGTAGTTTTTCCTACTCCTCGAGGACCACAAAAAAGAAATGCCTGGGCAAGGTGCTTATTTTTAATTGCATTTTGAAGGGTCGTCGTAATGTGCTGCTGCCCGACGACGCTCTTAAAATCTGCAGGTCTATATTTTCTTGCCGAAACAACGAAATTTTCCATTGCTGCAAGATATAAAAAAGTAGTTATTCTTGGATAGGGGATTGGGGATACTATGGAGATTTTCTTTTGGAAAGGAGTTGGTGGTAATCATTGTACCAGGTACCAAGTACAATGTACCAAGATCCTTCAAAAGCAAAATGCCGGTCCTAATTTGAATCCCTACTTCGAAATTTTCCACTCGGCGTTCGAAATTCAATATTGGAGAAGTAGCAAGTATCTAGAAAAGTTGTACGAAGTACAATGTACCATAATCTTTAAACAGCAGAATTCAATTTTAATTCGAATCTCTACTTTGTACTTCGTACATGGTACCTGGTACAACTTGAATTCCTACTTTGTACATTGTACTTGGTACTTTGTACAATGCTAAAATGAACTTATTTCCCCCTACCTTTGTACTTAATTTATGGGGCTGACCGGTTTTGACAGTAGGTGTAATCATCGGGCTCGCATGCAGGCTGGAGTATGTACGGCCTTAAAAAATTCATGCAAAAGACAAATGGCGAAACTTCTTACGCCATGGCTGCTTAATCTAACCTAAAAGGATAGATCGCTTAAAGGGTTGAGTTGCGAGAGTAATTCCCCAGCCACATCCCACCGTGTTTTGCCTGATCGGCGCGGGTTTGGGGTGTCGACTTGATCGGGCTGCGGCTTGTGATGCGATTAAGCAAGTCTAAGATCAATCGCTAAGCCAAGCTCAGGTGTGTCACCCAGCATAGAATGGTCGAAAACCCAACCGGTGACTAAGCATGTAGACGGTACGGTGTTTCCTTATCTGGACGCGAGTTCGACTCTCGCCAGCTCCACAACTTCGATTAAACTAGCCCTGTAAACTTATCATTTACAGGGCTTTGTCTTTTAACAAGGATTTTCAGGTAGAAATTCAGTGGCAATGCCTGATTAATTATTGATTTTATGATTATCCGCAATCATGCCAGTAGCACAGCTCACCTAATTGAATCTCAAACCTTATTTTATTTGGTTAGTGGTGAAAAAGCGGATAATCAGAATTGATTTTATTGAAGTTTTGATGTGGATTTATTTCAGGAGGTTTTTGAAAAAAGCAGCTAATCAGAAATTCTAAACTCGAGTACCCGGCGGGTTTGCTGAAAAATCCAGTACTAGTTAAATTCCCGTTTTCCTCATTTTAGATTCTTAGGGTTGCATCACCTACTTTTAAGCTGCTTCTTTCCTGCAATTCAAAATTAAATCCTAGTTTTGCTTCAACACTATGAGCTCAGAGACAGGATTTTTACGCAGATACAAATTCATTGTAGACCGTTTCCCAGCAGAATGGAAAGGCTATGATATTCTGACTACCCTGTACCGATTGGCTTTCTTTTACCTCCGCGGTAAGATTCAACGCCTGTTTTTCAAACGTTCAAGCGGATGGGTATTGGTTGGTAAAGGAGCATCCATTCGTTATGCCAGACATCTGAGTGTCGGAAGAGATTTTATAGTTGAGGATTATGCTGAGGTCAACTGCATGACCTACCGTGGCATTGTAGCAGGTGACCGTGTCACAATCGGCAAACATGCCATCATCAGACCAACGAATATTTATGGATCAGCAATCGGCGAAGGGCTCAAAATCGGAAACAACTCAAGCATCGGGCCCTATTCCTACATCGGATGTTCCGGTTACATTGAAATAGGAGACAACGTGATGATGTCGCCAAGAGTAAGTATTTATGCCGAAAATCACTTGTTTGATCATCCCGAACTGACTATAAAAGAACAGGGAGTAAAGCGGGAATTTGTGAAAATAGAAGACGATTGCTGGATTGCGGCCAACACCATAATTCTTGCAGGTGTAACCATTGGGCGTGGATCAGTAATTGCAGCAGGAAGTGTGGTCACTAAAGATGTTCCTCCTTACAGCGTAGTGGGTGGGGTTCCAGCAAAAATCATAAAAAGCCGTAAATAGCTTACTGACCCTAAGCGCTAAAGAATAAGCTAATTTATGTGTGGCATCCTAGGTATAATCTCTAAAAAGGCACTACAAAACTTTCGCTCAGATTATTTTGATCCACTCAGCCATGCCCTTGACCAGATGGACTACCGTGGGCCAGATAACAAAGGCATCTGGATGGAAGACGGCATTTGCTTAGGCCATCGCCGCTTGTCAATTATCGATCTTTCGGCTGATGGCAATCAGCCATTTCATTCCTCCTGTGAACGGTATGTGATAGTTTTCAATGGGGAGATATTCAATTATCTTGAACTAAAGTCAGACCTAAAAAAACTCGGCCATGTTTTTAGAACCGAGACGGACACGGAGGTTATCCTGGCAGCATTCAGTCAGTATGGAGCCGATTTTTGCAAGGTCCTTAGAGGGATGTTTGCCCTTGTCATTTATGATCGCACGGAGAAGGAGGTTGTTTTTGCTCGCGACAGATTAGGCAAAAAGCCGCTTTTTATTTATGAAAATGAAGAGGTACTCCTATTTTCTTCAGAGATTAAGTTTTTTCATGCCTTCAATACTATAGCACTTGAACTTGACGAGGAAAGCCTATTAAATTTCCTTTCCCTTCAATATATTCCTGGTCCAAGCACCATTTACAAGAAGATTAGGCAAGTCAGTCCGGGGAATATATACCGGTATGCCCTTGGCAAAAACCTTGGGGAAACGGTTACTTACTGGAGCATCTTCGACCATGTCGGTCAGCGAAAAGAACTCATGGAGCTTGAGGAGGTCGACAGCCTCATCCAAAAAAGTATACAGTACAGACTGATTGCCAATGTCGATATTGGATTGCTCCTTAGTGGAGGAATCGATTCCTCCCTCCTAGCCTGCTACATGCAGCAGTTGGCCGGGAAAAAAGTAAAGGCCTTTACGGTTGGTTTTGCTGATACATCTATTGATGAATCTGTATTTGCAAAAAAAGTGGCCACATCGCTGGACCTCGATCTTGTCCAATTGAGGCTGGGAGATATTACAGCGGCGGATTTCTCAGATGCCATTTATCATGCAGATCAGCCCCTTGGCGATTCGGCCATTATACCCACTTACCTTATTGCAAAATCAATTTCTCAGCATGTCAAAGTAGTCTTGTCAGGAGAAGGCGCAGATGAACTGTTTCATGGCTACGATCACTACCGTTACGAAAAATATTTTTACCAATTGGGAAAACTACCCTTTGGTGGGGCGAATGCATTTTTAGCACTTATTTCGGGCCTGGGAATTAAAAAATTTGACCGGATTAAGAATAAATTAAGGAGCATTCAGTCCTTCAACTATGACACCGGTGTTTCTCGGTGGACCTCCATTTTGAGTCCGGAATTAAGTCGCAATTACCTAAGCGATTCTTATAAAAATACCGAGGACTACTCGGAACAATTTAATGGCTTTCTCCAGCAATTTGGAAAATCATCCGGTAAACTTGAGTCAAGTCTGATGCTCGATTTGCTGACCTGGTTGCCAGACGACCTACTCGTAAAAACTGACCGGATGATGATGGCCTGTAGCGTGGAAGCCCGCACCCCATTTCTTGATCATCAGTTGGTGGAAGAAGTAGTTAAATCCTCTTCCCATTTTAACAACAATTTATTTCAATCAAAAAACTACCTGAGACAGTTGTTAAAGAAGAAATTGCCAGCAGCTGTTTCAGAGTTGATCGCAAACCGTCCGAAGCATGGATTTGAAACTCCCAAGCTTCACTGGATGAATTCCAGCCTCAGCGAGCTTTCCTCGTATTTATTTTCTGAAGAAAACCTTAAAAAGAATCCCTATCTGAATTCAGATGCGGTGCTTACCTTATGGAATAATTCAAAAAAACGAATGCCAGGAACAAATTACCGCTTGGTATGGAATATTTTTTGCTTTTTGGAGTGGTACAGACAACATGAAACTAAATTCGGACTGAAGTGAAGGGCACCCATGTACTGTTAGTTGGTCACAGTGGTGATATGTATGGCGCAAGCCGATCATTGCTTAAACTGGTTCGTATTCTCAATGAGCAGTATACCGTCTATGTTTTGTTGCCAGAGTCAGGCAGCTTGTCCGCCGAACTAACCGCTATACTACCTGCCGACAGGATTCTTTTGAATGAAGATCTTTACATTTTCACACGTAAATCTTTCAAATTAACCTATCTCCTATCCACCCTTATTCGATTTATCAACAACCTGATTTTTATCCGGAAGATAATTCTGAAATACGGCATTCATATTATTCATACCAATTCGGGAGTAGTTCCAGCTCCTGCTATAGCCGCCAAAATTTCAGGGAGAAAACACATTTGGCATATCCGAGAATGGTTTGGAGATTTTAAACGGTTCTGGCCATTTTACTCGGCATTTATCACTCGTTTTTCGGACCACGTGGTGTGTGTATCCAAGACCATGGGGGATCAATTCCATGGGCATAAAAAGGTGCTGCCCATTTACAATGGGTTTGAAATTCCTCAGATCAACACCGAGGTATCCATCTCTGAAGAACTTCAACAAAGCTTGAATCAGGCAGACTTGGTCTTGGGTTGCACTTCGAGAATCAGGCTGATTCGGAAAGGACAGGAATACTTAATCGAGGCCATTGGGCTGCTTTCTCAAAAAACGGGTAAAAATATTCAGGCAATCTTAATCGGAGATTATGTGCCCGGCTATGAATCGCAAAAAGAGACCATTACCTCACTTATTCAAAAATACCAACTTGAAGATCGAATCCATTTTCTGGGACATTTAACCAATCCGCTTCCCTATTATAAATTATTTGATGTATTTGTTTTGCCTTCAGGCGAGCCAGAACCTTTTGGCGGGGTGATCATGGAAGCCATGAGTTTAGGACTGCCAGTAATTGGCTCGAATGCTGGAGGAACGACAGAACAAATAGCCAATGGACAAAATGGGTATTTGTTTGAAAATAAAAATCCAGAAGACCTTGCCAACAAAATAGCACTCTTCCTGAATGATCCTTCAAGCCTTACCTTATTTGGAGATTGCTCAAGGAAGAGGATAGAGAAATATTTTAGTCTGGAGCTGCATCGGAAGAATATCCTAGCACTTTATAAGGAGCTGGGTATAGCTATTTAAAGGTAAGGGTACAGATTTGAGAGGAATCGGTTTATATTTTTTGTGGTAGCAGCTAGTGGTTTCCGCTTTCGTTGGAATGATAAGCGTCTCAAGGGAAGTTTGTGAAGGGCGCTGGCGCAATAAAATAATCCTTGAAAATCTTCGGAATTAGTTCAATTCCCTTAAAATCAACCCCATTCGCTCCCTATTTTCCTTCAAATTCTCCATTGGTATAAATTCGCTAGGGTTTTCACTCCGAAGTCAGGAGCTTATCTATTCAAACTCAAAAAACCTATCCCTATGAAGAACCTAATCAAATCTGGCCTATTCAATTTTTTAATTCTCTTTGCTGGAGCTGCATATTCCCAAGATGGCACCATCTATCCGCTTGAAACACCCAAAGAACCCCGAGCAATTCTCTTGGGAACTGGTGGTGTGGAAAACCAACCCGCACCAGAAACCTGGTTTCGGCAATGGGGAGATCCCATGGCTCGCAATATCTCTACCGCTACCCTGACCCCTTTCCTACCTGAACCTGGAAAAGCCAATGGAACCGCAGTATTAGTTGCTCCTGGAGGGGGATTCAGCTGGCTTTCTTTGGGTAATGAAGGTTGGGAAGTGGCTGAGGCCCTAGCCAAACAAGGAATCGCCGCCTTTGTGTTGAAGTACAGATTGTATCCTACCCCTCCTGCCTTGGAAGATTTTTCTGCTTGGATGAATCGACCCCGCAATGCCCCTCCTGCACCTAGTGCGGCGACAACGACACCCGCACCATCTCCCCTTCAACGTGATCTTTCCAATCAATTGGAAGATGCCGAAGCTGCCTATGCCTTGATGATCAAAAATGCAGAAGAATGGGGCATTGATACTTCCAGAATCGGAATGATCGGCTTCTCCGCAGGCGCTGGATTGACGATGCATGCGACACTTCACTCGAGCACGATGAAATTGGCATTTATCGGCCCCATCTATGGAGGTATGGGACCTGTGGAAGTGCCCAAGGATGCTCCTCCGATGTTTAACGTGATTGCAACAGATGATTTTCTATTCCAAGGGCAATTTGGAATCATTCAGTCCTGGCACAAGGCTGGTCGACCGGTGGAACTCCACCTCTACCAAAATGGGGGACATGGTTTTGGCCTCGGCAATCCCAACCGGACGAGCAACCGCTGGTTTGATGCCTTTGTCCATTGGCTAGATGTCAATCAGTTTATGGGAAAGAAATAAATTTATATTGCCAACGGTCGACGGTCCACTGTCGACAGCAGATTCGTTTGGTATCAAGTTGAGAATCCAAATTTAAATACGTTTTTCATGTGCTAAACACAATTGGCTGTAGTCTGTGGACCGTCAACTGTGGACCTTTTTGGGTTTATTTTTTATGTGATTCAGATTTTAAGTTGGTGTCCACTTCTCCCCAATTCGGCTTCGGCAGGTGCCAAAGTGGGCAGCTGGAATCAAAATTTAGGGGCTTGGCGAGTACCTAGTTCACTTCAAAAAATTGGGAGACTATTCGCTTACAGATTGTTCAGTTTCAAAATGACCGATTTTCAGCTGAGAAATCACGGACGATTGGAATCAGATTATACTGAATATAAGTACTACTAAATCTGCCTTGACTTGAGCAAAAATCTTTATCTTTTCATGTAAGTTCTGCTGAAATACAAACGTACAAAACCTGATTTCATCCATGAGAATACTTTCGTTAATTCTAGCTGTGCTAGTATTTCCAAACCTAGTCTTTGCTCAAAAACAAAATGAAAGGGCAAAAAATATATTGATTATCTATTCAGATGATCATAGCTACCATGCATTAGGCGCTGCAGGAAACAAAGAAATTTCAACGCCTAACCTGGATAAATTAGCAAAATCTGGACTGATGTTTACCCAGGCTCATGTTATGGGAGGCCATCAGGGTGCTATTTGTATTCCAAGCAGAGCAATGCTACTTACGGGTCGTTACGTTAACAGATTGCCCAGTGATGGAAGCACAATTCCTGATAGTCTTGTAAGTATTCCGGAATTATTACGAGAAAAAGGCTACCACACCTACCATACCGGAAAATGGCATAGTGATAAATTATCCCACAGCAGAATGTTCAGTGGAGGTGGTGATATTTTTTTTGGAGGAATGCACTTCCCTGAGAATGGTGGACAGGAACATCCTACTGTTTATCTTTTTGATAGCACAGGAGTTTATGATGAAAAGCGTAAAAGGAAAAGCGATACTTACAGCACAACTCTTTACGCTGAAAATGCCATCCGATTTTTGAGCAGTTCGGCGGCTAAATTGAACCCGTTTTTCTGTTATGTGGCATTTACTTCACCTCATGATCCTCGAACTCCTCCTGCCGCATTTTCAAGGATGTATGATCCTACAAAAATTACCTTACCAGCCAATTTCCTTACAAAACATCCCTTTGATAATGGCGACCTGAATGTACGAGATGAACAATTGCTGCCAGTTCCACGTGATCCTGGTGCCATAAAAAAAGACATTGCACTATACTATGGGATGGTCAGTGAAATGGATGCCCAAGTGGGGAGGATTTTGGAAGCACTTGAAAAAAATGGCTTAGTGGAAAATACCTTAATTATTTTTGCGGGTGATAATGGTTTGGCAATGGGTCAGCATGGATTACTGGGCAAACAAAATCTCTATGAACATAGCATTAGAGTGCCTATGATCCTATCAGGGCCTGGGGTACCAATCAATAAACAAACAGATGGCTTCACCTATCTTAGTGACATCACACCTACAATTATTGACTACTTACAGATAAAGAGACCGTCAAGTGTTGAAGGAATATCTTTAATGCCTGTTTTTATGGATCCTTCAAGGAAAGTGAGGTCGTCAATATATAATGTTTACGGACACTGGAGTAGAAGTATTAAAACTGACGATGGATTCAAAATGATATTGTACAATGTAGACGGCATTACAACAACCCAATTGTTCAACCTTAAAAAAGACCCAATGGAAATTACGGACCTTTCAAAAGATCCGATGTATACCGAAAAAGTCCTTCAGATGAGGGAATTATTGAAACAACAAATGGCCGCTACATTTGACAATCTTAAAATTGATCTGCCAGATTGGGGAAGAAACAAAAACCAGAAGTCACGCGGAAGCTGATTCTCCTGGAAATTCGTTGAAGAGTAAATTCAACCAGCCAAAGAATTACATTTTCTCATTATCCGTAATCTTACCAGCAGCTAAAAAAATTTTTGAATTACTACGGATAATCGTCGACAGAAGACAGCCAATCCCCTGTGTGACTGAGCTTAGAATCTAAATTTCAAGGTGGCTGTACTTGGCACAAAGTACTCTATATAGAAGATGCAAGAAACCTGTCTTGATAGGATACTCGGTGCTTGCTTCTCCCTAAATAACCATCCCAAAAAGCTCAAAATGATGGTTTTAGGTAGGGTTAAAGAAATAAATTAGTTAGCTTAGGTTAAAAAAAATTCAAGTAATGTCCAGAATTAACCTTGTAGTTACCCTGTTATTTTGTTTTGCATTCACTGTGGGAACTACCGCCCAAACAAAACATCCAAATATTGTCATCATTCTTGCAGACGATCAGGGATGGGGTGACCTTGGCTTCAATGGAAATAAAACAGTTAATACACCTAATATCGATAAATTAGCAAAGGAAGGAATCGTGCTAGACAGATTTTATGTTAGCCCTGTGTGCTCGCCCACTCGTGCAGAACTCATGACAGGAAGATACCACGTACGTAGTGGAGTCACTGGTACTTCCAGCGGATTTGAAAGACTGGACCTAGATGAAGTGACCTTCGCAGAGGTATTCAAAAAAAACGGCTACCGTACTGGGATTTTTGGAAAGTGGCACAATGGAGGTCAGGCCCCATATCATCCAAATACCAGAGGATTTGATGAATTTTATGGATTTTGTGCAGGGCATTGGGCGGATTATTTCAACCCTATTTTGGAGCACAACGGAGAAATAATAAAGGGAGAAGGATTCATAATTGATGATTTGACCTCACAAGGAATTCGGTTTATTGAAAATAATAAGGAAATCCCCTTCTTGGCTTACTTCCCCTACAATACACCGCATAGCCCGATGCAAGTTCCTGATGAATTTTGGGATCGTTATGAAAACAAGCCATTAGCACAAAAAGGTAGACTCCCTGAACTAGAAGATTCCGTGCACACCAAAGCTGCATTGGCAATGACAGAAAATTTAGACTGGAATGTTGGGAGAATCGTTCAGAAATTAGAAGAACTGAACTTAATGAAAAACACTATTGTCATTTATTTCTCAGATAACGGCCCAAATGGACATAGATGGAACGACAATATGAAGGGCATAAAGGGAAATACGGATGAAGGAGGGATAAGGTCCCCCTTTATCATTCAATGGAAGGGAAATTTAGAAAAAGGAACAACAGTCAATAACATCACGTCCGTGCTTGATATATTTCCAACCCTTGTAGAATTAGCTGGTATTCAAAATGAGCAAGCAAGGCCATTTGATGGGTTAAGTCTTAAAAATCTACTGACAAAAAATCAAGATGCAGCGGTAAACGATAGAATCATACCCAGCTATTGGTCGGGCAAAACAAGTGTACGCAGTGAACGCTTTCGGCTTTCTAGTGATCATAAATTATACGATATGCAAAATGATCCAGCCCAAACTAGAGACACCAGTAAGGAGCATCCAGACGATTATAAAAAACTACTTGCCTGGAAAGATGAATGGATAAGCACCGTATTAAATGAACTACCTAAACAGGATACCAGACCTTTCCCTATAGGCCATCCTAAAATGGAACTGACCATCTTGCCTTCATCGGAAGCCACTGGAAAAGGAAATGTCATTCGCTCCAATAAACATCCAAACAGTAGTTTCTTTTTGCAATGGAGAGATTCAGAAGATGAAATAAGTTGGCCTGTTTCTGTCCAAGAATCCGGGACATTTGAAATTGACGTATACTATGCCTGCAGTGATGCAAATATTGGATCCGAAATACGAATTGAATTTGAGGGAAGTTCATTAGCCAGTAGCCTAATGACTGCAAATGAAAAGCCGCTTATAGGTAGGGAAAATGATCGGGTTTTAAGAATTGAATCCTACACCAAGGATTTCTTGCCCATGAAACTTGGAAGAATTGAATTAAATAAAGGAGAAGGGAAATTGAAATTAAAAGTAAGCTCCTTGAAAAAAGAAGATGATCTTGAGATTAGTTCAATCACCCTAAGAAGAATTAATTAATTTGATTATCCGCAATCATGCCAGTAGCTCAGCTTGCCTATTTAAAACATGCGGATAATCGTTGACAGACCACGGTCTGCAGGCAGTCCACAGCTCACCTAATTGAACCTAAAACCTTTTTTTTCTCTGGTTAGTGGTGAAAAGCGGATAATCAGAAAAGAAATAAATCGCGCTAAGACGTAAACTCCTTAGTTTGCGCTGATTCAGGAGAAAAGGCCCACTGATTTTTTTTCACCGAGGGTTTATCAGCGTTATTTTTCCTTTTTAATCCGCGTAAAAAAAAGAAATTCTGATTATCACTTGGACAAAAAATAAGCACCAAGATGCTATCCGGTTGCTTAGCAAAAGCCCTTCTATTGACCTGATAGAGGATTCACCTCAATATACGATGGAATCCGTGGCCAACTTGGGCAAGGAATAGCTGCCTGCCTCGAGGATAAATGGAAAAGTCACCTTCGCGGACGTGGCCAATTCTAGTGAGGCTGGGGTATCGAAAGCAAAGACTTTCTGGAGACTTTTGCTCGAACTCAGCGCCTGCAGCTGGTTCAGCTTGACCCCTGTTTTGTTCAGGTAGAGCAACTTTAAATTGTTGAGTGGCGCCAGTTTTTTCAGGGAATTGCCAGAAATCCCGGTGCTATTGAGTTTGAGTACGGTGAGGGTGGACAACGCCGCCAGCTGCTCCACCACCGCATCTGTCACTTGCGTTCCACTTAAATCCAAATAGGCGACTCTACTTTTTACCGATTCCAATAGCTTCCAATCGGAATCCTGGAAGCTGGGCAAATTGATGCAAGTAACTTTCAACAGCCCTGAACCCGATTCCACTGCCTCAGCAAATAAGCCCGCCGCCTTTAGCCCCGCCAAAGAATCGGCATCCAAGGGTGCAAGTGTCAAAGTCGGGTAAAATGGAATCTCATTTTTTAGAATAAAACGCTCAATCTGATTTTTGGAGATTCCTGCGGCTGCCAAGGTGCCGCTTTCTTTTGCTCCGCCTTGAATCCAATTTTCTATCAAGGCAATCTCCTCTTTGGAAGGTTGTTTCTTTTCGGCAGGAGGCATGTGCTTTTCATCTTCCTTGGGTAAAAGTAGCCGAGCAAAAAGCGCGCTGTGGACCGCATCGCCGGCGGTCAGCACCATGCCATCCTCTCCCCCCTTCTTCAAAGCAGCAAAGGAAGAAAGGTCCAATTCTCCTTTTCGATTTCTTGGGTTGTGGCAGCTTTTGCAGTTTTTATTGAGAATGGGTTGGATCACCTCTGCATAGAGCTGTGCATTTTCCCAAGTTTCTTCGGTCAACTGTGGCCCCAATTCTGGTTGAACTACTGCTCCAAACAAGGATTGAAGATCTGCAGGAAGGACTTCCGTAAAGTAGCCTTCTCCATGCGTCAGGTTTCCACCCCAATGTCCCGTGATACCCAAAATCAAGCCGAGGACAAGTGCAAACACGCGGATTTTGGAACTCACAATCTCTGCGTTTTTTACCAACACATACATCCCAAAGCTGCCTACAGCGGTAATCACCCCACCAACTAGGTGCAGCTGCACGTCTTCCCAGGCAAAGCCTTCCCACTGATATTGGAGAAAGCCAGACCCCCCTGCCGCCAAGGCAGCAATGCCCCCAATCAGAAAAGCCAGCCGAATAGAGGGAAGCAGTGCATTTTTTTCTTTTTGAGGAAAAAAGCAAAGCAGAATCCCGAAAATCAAAATCCCTATGGGAAGATGGACCAAGACCGGATGCATTCTCCCCAAGAAGGGTAGTAAATACTCAGTCATTGGAACCGGGATTTTAGTGCATTCATTATCCACACGTTGGCTTCCCATTGATCAGCAAGGGGCTGATTGGTAAAGGGAACCGTAGCCATGTAGGGAGGCGGACCAAATTCGGTAGTCACCGTGAAGACCTTGCCTTTCTGGCTGCGGATGATTTTTTCCCAGATGTCTAGGTGTGCCTTGACTTCATTTTTCCATTCCGGAGCTGCTGGATTGGGCACCTGTGGACCCTCTGCAAAGCCCACTCTAGCGTGAATATGGTCCACGGATGGGAAGATTTCTTGAAGAAGCGGGTCGCTTTCGGTCAGTAGCCGCTCATGAACCACCATCCAATGGCTGACGTCTAGGGTGTATTTCAAGTTGGGAAAATTCCGAAGCATGGCCACCGCTTCTGGCAGGGTATAGGAAAATCTCCCTCGGTGCGTCTCATGCAGTACCGGTATACCGACTTGCTTTGCATAGCGGTCACCCAGCTCGATAAACGCTAAATTTTGCTCTAAAGGCCAGAAGTCATTTCCGGTGTGACTGTTGACTTTGACAGGCTTCCAAGCCAGGATCTCTTGCAATCCTACCTCATACACGCGCAAGGCTTCCTCAAAAGGTAGATTCCTGGCGGTGCCATGCAAAAAAATGACATCGAGCTCGTACTTTTTTAGGCCTTCTTTTAGGCTCCTTTTTTTGTCTTCCCCAGCGGGCATCCACAGCTCTACCCCATCGTAGCCTGCCGCTTTGGCTTTGGCCAAAAAGGCATCCATGGGAAGGGTGTTCCCCCAGTCAGTCTGAAAGAAAAGGATTTTTTGCTGTGCGGCAATCCGCATCGGCAAGAGCAAGACAAGCAGCAGAAAAAGGGGGTTCAGGTACCTCATTTAGGCCATAATTTTTGTGATTAGCTCCCCATGCACATCCGTGAGGCGGAAAGGCCTGCCTTGAAACTGGTAGGTAAACTGCTCGTGGTCAAAGCCCATCAGGTGTAAAATCGTGGCATGAAGATCATGTACTGAGGTCCGCTCCTCTAGCCCAGCAAAGCCAAAATCATCGGTGATGCCGTAGCTCGTCCCTTTTTTAACGCCTCCACCGGCCATCCACATCGTGAACGCATCCACGTGGTGATCTCTTCCCATAAATCCCATCTTTTTTCCTTCTCGATTTTCTTGCATGGGTGTACGACCAAATTCCCCACCCCAAACGACCAGTGTCTCTTCCAATAACCCCCGCTGCTTCAAGTCAAGCAGCAAGGCGGTCATCGGTCGGTCGATGCTACGGCACTTGTTGCGCAGCCCCATATCGATCGAGCCATCGTGGTCGGTGCCGTGCGTATCCCATCCCCAGTCGTAGAGTTGGACTACACGAACTCCCTTTTCCACCAGTTTTCTCGCTAGAAGGCAGTTGTTGGCAAAGGATTCCTCTCCCGGTTGGGTGCCGTAGAGCTCGTGGATATGCGCCGGTTCATCGTTGATATTCATCACCTCAGGCACCTCGATTTGCATGCGGTAGGCCATCTCGTACTGATTGATGCGGGCCAGGATTTCGGGGTCCCCGAAGTTTTGAAAATCTTCTTGGTTGGATTGATTGATGGCCGACACAACATGCTTTTTGAGTTCTCGGGACATCCCATGGGGATCCTCAAGGTAGAGTACTGGGTCGCCTTTGGATCGGCATTGCACCCCCTGATAGACGGAAGGGAGAAATCCCGAACCCCAAACGCTCTTGCCTGCATCGGGAGTCTTTCCTCCGGAAGTCAAGACCACAAAGCCGGGTAAATTTTGATTTTCAGTTCCTAGGCCATAGGTCACCCAGCTCCCCAAGCTGGGACGTCCCAGTCTCGGCGAACCGGTCTGCATAAATAGCTGTGCCGGGCCATGGTTAAACTGGTCTGTATGCATGGCTTTTAAGAAAGCTACCTCATCGGCCACTTTGGAGAAATGGGGTAGGTAATCCGAAATCCAAGCGCCACTTTCCCCATGTTGGGAAAACTTGGCCTGCGGGCCCAGCATTTTGGGTACCCCGCGGATAAAGGCAAACTTCCGCCCTTCGAGCAAGCTAGCGGGACAGTCTTGGTCGTGGTACTTGGCGAGTTCGGGTTTGAAGTCAAAGAGCTCCAACTGGGAAGGTGCCCCTGCCATGTGGAGGTAAATGATCGATTTTGCCTTGCCTAGAAATGGAGCTGGCTGTGGAGAAAGGGGATTCAGGTCCCGATCACTCAGCTTGAGGCCGCCATTGGTCGTACCATTTTTTCCAAGGTCACAACCGAAAAGCAAGGGAGCTAGGGCAAGTCCTCCCATCTTGCTGACACAATCGAGCAGAAAATGCCTTCTCGTCTGCGTTTGCAGTTTTTGGCTGACCAATTCATTCAATAGCTTATCCAGTGACATGGGATCAGGGCTTGGTTAAATATTCGTCTAAATTCATCATGGCATTCGCTGTTACCGCCAAAGCGGCCAAAGAAGCATCAGCCCCTGGGAAGAACTCGGCTCTTGCTTTTGGATCTCGATCAAACCCCGTTTTGGCAGTGGCAAAGAGCTGCATCATGCTTTTTTTCTTTACTTCTGAGATCGGAATCAGCAGAAGCTGCTTGTAAATTTCTTGGATAGCTGCTACTGGATTTTTCCCGGAATTTTCCCATACCTTCTGACTCAAGGCCTTAGCCGCATCCAAGTACACGGGATCATTTAGGGTCACCAAGGCTTGCAAAGGGGTGTTGGTTACCAAGCGCTTGCTGATACATACTTCGCGGCTTCCTGCATCAAAGGAAATAAAGGAAGGGTAAGGGCTCGTTCGTTTGAGGAAGGTGTACACGCTTCTGCGGTACTTGTCGGCTCCCTCACTTTCTTTCCAAGATTCTCCATTGTACACCGTCTGCCAGATGCCCTCGGGCTGGGTAGGCATGACTGGTTTACCATACATTTTGGTGCTGAGTAGCCCACTACTTGCCAAGGCCTGATCACGGATCTGCTCCGCGGAAAGTCGAAATCGTGGCCCTCGGGCAAACCATTGATTGTTGGGGTCCTTTTGGTAGGCTGCTATGCTGATCGAAGAAGATTGCTGGTAGGTAGCCGAAGTGACGATTTCTCGGATAAGCGATTTGATGCTCCAATCGTAGCCCCGCACTGTTTTCCAGGCCAAATAATCCAGCAGCTCCGGATGGGTTGGCGGTTCGGACTGGGTACCCATATCCTCCAAGGTAGCCGTCAAACCTCTTCCAAAAAGTTGATCCCAAACGCGGTTGACCAGGGTGCGGGCAGTCAGTGGATTTTCGGGAGCCGTCAGCCAGTAGGCAAAGCCCAAGCGGTTGGCTGGCCATTCCTTTTTCCAAGCACCCAGTTCCTTCGGTGTTTTTGAACTTACCTTTTCCCCCGGTACCATCCAGTTGCCCCGTTCAAAGACAAAGGTGGGACGGGCCATGTAATCTGGATTTTCGACGAGAATTGGAAGGCGGGTGCCTCTCACCAGAAGTAGCTCATCCCAGGATTTTTTGACTGCGGTGAAGCCCGGCTTCTCTTTTCCCTTCAGACTTGGGACAAAGGCAAACCAAACGATGGAGGAGGTATTTTGCTGGGGTGCTGCTCGCGGATTTTGGGCTTCAAAGTACAAATTGACTTTGCCTTGCAGGGGCTTGAAAGGGATTTCGCGGATCACATCCCCTTGGGTTTTGTTGATCACAAAGCTGGCCAAGATTTCTCCGGCAGGGCCATCTTTCCGGATGGTCATTTTGGTTCCATCTACCCCAGACCAGTAGTTGAGGAGCACTTGGTCGGAGCCCTGGGTGTTGATGTTTTTATAGACTGCAGATCCTCCTGGCCACAATCCCAACCACTTGGTATCAATCAGTTCGGCCTTTTGAAAGTCCGTAGCGAGGTGCGCTGCATATTTCGGTTCGTAGAATTTTAGGAAGTTGGCTCGTTGCTTGGCACTCCTATTTCCTTCATTTCCTTTGGCCCAGTTTACAATCTGATCCACCTTAGCCTTATCCTCTGCTTCGTAAAAACGAAGTTTGGGTTCCTCGTCATGGGTATCCTCATCTCGGGTATTATTGAAAAAGGAAAGGGACTGATAGTACTCTTCGTGCCGGATGGGGTCGTAGGGGTGGCTGTGGCATTGCACACAGGCCATGGTGGTACTTTGCCACACTTCATAGGTAGTATTGACCCGATCCAAAACAGCAGCTACACGGAATTCTTCATCTTCGGTTCCCCCCTCGTCATTATTCATCGTGTTGCGGTGAAAAGCAGTGGCAGTGAGTTGATCCTGTGTGGGGTCGGGTAGCAGATCTCCTGCCAGCTGCTCAACCGTAAACTGATCAAAGGGGATATCGGCATTGAGGGAGCGAATCACCCAATCCCGGTAGGGCCAAAAGGTACGGGAGACATCTCGTTCATAGCCTTTGGTATCCGCATAGCGTGCGAGGTCAAGCCACCAGGTAGCCCATTTTTCGCCATAGGCCTCGGCATTGAGCAGCTGATCTACGGCTTGTTCGTAGGTTATTTTTCCTGTGGAAAAGTCTCTGGCTAGTGTTTCTGTTGGAGGCAATCCGGTAATATCCAAGGCCACTCGACGGAGGAGCCTCATTGGATCTTCTTTAGGTGCAGGGGATAGTCCTTGGGCGGTGAGTTGCTCCTGCACGAAAAAGTCAATTGGTGCTTGCGTTTGGGCGTCATTGCCTCCCAAGCCTGCGGTGCTGAAGTTGCTTGGAAGCTCAGGTGCCTTTACGGGTTCGTAAGCCCAATGCTTTCCCCACTTGGCCCCTTGGTCAATCCATTTTTTGAGGATGTCAATTTCCTCATCTGAGAGTTGGGCACGCTGGTAGGGCATCCGAAGTTCGGGGTCGGCGTGCGTCAAGCGCTTGATCAGCTCACTTGCCGATGCACTACCCGGGACAATCGCAGGATGGCCCGATTCGGTAGCTGCGAGAGCCTCCTCTTCAAATAGGAGACTGAATCCTCCATTCTTTTTCACCCCTCCATGGCAGGAGATGCAATGTTTGTTGAGGATGGGCTTGATATCGGTATTGAAGTCCATCTCTTTTTCGGGACCAAAAAAGTAGAACCCAATGAGGGTGAGCCCAATCAAGACGGAAAAAAGTAATGCGAGGCGGTTGGTGAACATAAATTGAAATGAATTACTGAAAATTATCTAATTCCAAAATAGAATACAAGGGGGAGGGTGGTAGAGATTACCCACCCATGGTTAAAACCATTCCAATCCCCATTCCCAATCCCATGGATAAATCCATGGGCAAAATGTGAACCGTCCGC
>JANQWS010000027.1:27860-32799 GCA_030729785.1 Algoriphagus sp.
GCGGAGCCAAGAAGAAAGCAAAAGACAAGTCCCCGAGTGCTGTAGGCACGGTCCAACTTTTAAACTTTTTTTTTAACCTTTTAACTTTTTTAACACTATGGCTAACACCTATTCCAAAGTTTACTGTCAAACAGTTTTTGCTGTGAAATACCGAAAGGCAATGATTCACGATGAACTAAAAAAACAACTTTTTCCCGTGATGGGCAACCTGATTAATGAAGCCGGAGCCCAAGTGATTGTAGTCAATGGGGTGGAGGATCATGTCCATTGTTTGTTCCGGATATTTCCAAAAAATTCGATTTCTGAAATCATGAAGATAGCAAAGGGTAAATCTTCTAAGTGGGTGAATGATTCTGGATTAGTAGCGCACAGATTTGAGTGGCAGTCGGGATTTGGAGCTTTTTCCTACAGCGAGTCGGATCTCCACAGAGTAATAAAGTACATCAAAAATCAAGAGATCCACCATCGAAAAGTCAATTTTCGGGAAGAGTACCTGAAGCTGTTGGTTGACTTTAAAGTTGAATTTTCTCCAGAATATCTCTTTGAAGATTTGGTGTGATTTATCCATGGTTAAAACCATGGGTGAAATGTGAGCCGTCCGCCATGCGGACTCGGAAGTGGGTAGGTTGATTGTAATCACTAAAATATGTGCTGTCTAAACTGAACCAACATTTCTTTGAGTGCCGAAGGCACGGCCTATTCGTAACTTGCCAATTTATTGGCAGGACCGAGGGAGTGCTGTAAGCACGACCCATCCCTACCCAGCCAATTCATTGGCTGGGGGGCGGGGCAGGGCTAGCGCTAAGGGACCCCAAAGAAAATCCCCTAGGAGACAAACCATTTTTCCTTACTTTAGCCTCGTATGGACAGCAACTCCTCCACCCTCAACCGAAGTTTGGGCCTAGTGGGCTTAACCGCCACCGGTGTCTGTTCGATGATCGGAGCCTCCATCTATGTGGTTCCATTTATGATTCAGCGGAACGTGCCCGGCATTGGCCCCTATGTGCTCCCTGCATTTTTGTTTGCCTCGATTCCAGCAATTTTTGCTGCGTTGGCCTACTCCATTTTATCCTCTGCTATGCCCAGAGCAGGAGGTTCCTACCTGTATGCCAGCAGAGCCCTACACCCTTTTTGGGGCTTTGTTGCGAGCTTTTCCCAATGGTTTGGCTTGTCCATCGTCATCGGCGTGATTGCCTACGTGGTGATCCCCTTTTTTAGGGATCTTGCCTTTGCTTTGGACTGGACGGTAGTGGCCGCTTGGTTGGATCAAGGGCTAGTTCGAGTGGTCCTTGCTTTGGTGATTCTTTGGTCTTTTATTGGAATCAATATCCTCGGATTGAACTTTTATGAGCGGATACTCATTCCGCTGATGGTCTTAATGTTTGTACTGGGACTGGTGGTGATTGGGGGAGGATTGAGTTATTCCCAGGAGGAATTTTTGGTGGCCCTAGCCAGTAAAGAAGGAAGGTCTGTAGACCTGAGTGAGGTCCCTTTCAACTGGATCACCTTTTTGTCGGCATCCGCCATTTTATTCTCGAGTTTTATTGGATTCGACTCCATTGCTCAGGCCGGTGGGGAAGCCAAAAATCCAGTTCGCAACCTTCCCCGAGCCATCGGTTTGGCCATTACGGTGGTGGGCTTGTTTTACGTTTCCTTTACCTACGCGGTCTACCACACGGTCCCGTGGCAATTTGTGGCTGAGGAGGCGCTTTCCAAAGACCTGACCGCAGCCGGCCTGCTGACCATGCTTCTTCCGGCTGGAATTGGCATCGCCATCCTGCTCGGTGCTGCCATTGCCCTGCTCAACGACCTGCCAGCAATGATCCTATCTGTATCACGCCTCGTATTTGCTTGGGCAGAAGATGGGATTTTCCCCAAAAGCCTGGCAGGTATTCATCCCAAGTTCCATACGCCTGTGCCAGCCATCCTCTTGAGCGGAGGGGTTTCTTCCCTAGGAATTTTGGGCAGCCACTTTGCAGGAGATTTCTTCCTCGGGATCGATATCATGGTCACCTCCATGCTGGTCAATTTCATATTTATGTGCCTTTCCGTAGCTTGGCTACCCAAACGAAATCCAACTTTGGCGCAGCAGATTACGATTTTCCCCAACAAGGTAGCAAGGGCGATTATCGTCGGAATTGGCAGTGTTTTTCTAATCTGTTTCCTAGTAATTCATACCTACAAAGATTTAACTTCCTTGGTCGATGCCTGGTATTTTCATTCCACCTGGATCTGGTTGATCGTGATGGGAATGGCGGCAGGCTTGTTTTTTATCCGTTGGACAAAACTAAAAAAGACCAATTCCGGCCTACTCGAAAAATTTTCAAAGTTACCCTAAGAAACTATGACCCTTTCAAAATATACGGAACTCGCGCCGGGCTTGACGATCAGCCGAGCACTTACTGGGCTTTGGCAGATTGCCGATCTGGAACGTGATGGCACCAAGGTCAACCCAGTGGAAGCCGCGAGGCACATGAAAGCCTACCTGGATGCGGGATTTACCACTTTTGACATGGCGGACCACTATGGGTCAGCGGAGGAGATAACTGGGGTATTCCGTCAAACCTACGGATCTGATGCTGCGCAATTTTTTACCAAATGGGTTCCCTCCCCGGGAAAAATCACAGCTCCCCAAGTGAGAGAAGCAGTGGAAACCGCCTTGACTCGAATGAAAACGGATCAGATCGACCTCATGCAGTTTCATGCCTGGCAATATGCGCATCCCAGTTGGGTGGATTGCCTTTTCTGGCTGCAGGAACTAAAAAATGAGGGGCTGATTCGGCACCTGGGCCTAACCAACTTTGATACGGCCCACCTCCAGGTGGTGGTCAATTCAGGGATAGAGGTGGTTTCGAACCAGGTCTGCTATTCCCTGCTAGATCAACGCGCAGCTGGCGAAATGACCCAGCTGTGCTTGAAACATGGCGTAAAGCTCCTGGCTTTCGGAACCGTGGGAGGAGGATTCCTTTCGGAAAAATGGCTCGATAAACCAGAGCCGGTTTTGAGTGAATCGCTCACCTGGTCTCAAATGAAATACAAACGATTCATCGATGCTGCCGGAGGATGGGAGCGCTTCCAAAACCTCCTACACACACTCCAACCCATAGCCCAGAAGCATGGGGTGGGTATTGCCACCTTGGCGAGTCATTACATGCTCCTTCAACCTGCTGTGGCTGGGGTGATCATTGGGGCGCGCTTGGGCAAAAGTGAGCACCTGGCTGAAAACGAAGGGTTGTTTTCGATCCAATTGGATGAAGCGGATCGTGCCAGCATCCAAACTGCTATGAGTAGCCTCCAAAAAATCCCTGGGGACTGTGGAGATGAGTACCGCAAGGCTCCCTTCCTGACTGCATCGGGAGACCTAAGCCACCACATCGACAGCCTGCCAAGTCCATATCCCACCCAAGAGGGAAGTGATGGGCGGACCAAAGCTCTGAGTGGCACCATTTGGGAGGATATCGCAGGCTTCAGCCGGGCCGTCCGCAAGGGAAATCACATTTTGGTATCTGGCACTACTGCCACACATGGATCAGTTCAGATGGGAGGAGATGATCCAGCTGCGCAAATGCATTTTATCATTGATAAGGTAGAGGGGGCGATTCGATCCCTTGGAGGCAGTCTCGAGGACGTGGTGCGCACGCGGATTTTTGTGCAGCGCGCATCCGATTGGGAGGCCATTTCCCGAGCCCATGGGCAGCGCTTTGCAGGAATTCAGCCCGCCAATACCCTAGTCCAAGCCACCCTGATCGGTGACGGCTACCTCGTGGAGATGGAAACAGACGCCCTGCTTTCGTAGGGAGAAACTTAGATTAAACTATCCGAGTAAGCAGGTCTCCTGACGCTGAATTACTGATGGAACTTTGCTATTTAAAAAATTGGGGAAGCCACATTCGGCTTCCTTTTTTTTGATCGAGACTTCAACTCAGTTTTTTGTTGCTCATCCAATTGATACGGTTGGATCAGGAGCTCGACAGGCAAGTTCAAGCCCTCCGCAAGATTTCGAATCATTTCAATTGTCATTCCTCTTTTCTTCGTTAGAACAAGGCTAACCGTAGTTTTACTACCGATCAAGGGAATAAGATCCTTGTCCTTCAGGCCCTTTCTTTCCATCGTCTCCTTGACGGCTGCAATAGGATCGGGTAGCGAGATGGGGTAATGCTCCTTTTCGTAATGCTCGATTAGGAGCACCAACAGTGCTGCCTCCATCCCTTCGGAACTAGCTGGGTCTGCTTCGAAAATTTTGGTAAGTCGTGCAAGTGCCTGCTCGTATTCCTTCTCCGTTGTAATTAATTTATCCCACTTCATAAGGTTAAAGGTTTTCTGTTAGAAATTGTCCACCGTAGCGGCGTCTATTCGATCGTATTCAGCATGGCTGCCAATAAACTTGATAAACACCCACTGCCTTGGGAAACTCAGTTGCACAATTAAGCGGTACTTATTCCCCGCAATGTTGAACACCACCCGGTTGTTTTTTATTGGATCGGCATCCGGAAAATCTTGTAAAACATCCGAAGGTTTTTGCCAATCCACATGCTTGGTTACGGCAATCCAGGTTTGAAGGCTTGATTTTGAGTTGGGATGCTTTTTGTAAAACGCGACTAGATGTTTTAATGCAATTATATTTTTCAAGGCTTGCGGTTGAAAGGTGAAAGATATTAAAAAGTTTTCATTTTGAAAACTTTTTGCTTTTTTATTGTTAAAAAATTAAAAGTTGCTCTGGCTGCAAATCCTTCCGTTTTGCTACCCTCCCTTGACAATGCTTATGGAGAACGTATTCCCAAAGAAAGATTGGAGGGGTAGCTGACAAAGCAGCTATCAAATGCCCCGCTGTAGGATAGGAAAACAGTGTGTCGAATTAAAAAATGATGTGAAAAAATAACTTTCAGAAAAAATCGAAGCCCTAGGGTTACAAAACCAGTATACGGCAAACCCCAAAAAA
>JANQWS010000028.1 GCA_030729785.1 Algoriphagus sp.
TGAATTTTTGGTAAAGCGGGTGATTCGACCGCTAGTAGAGAGGCAAAGGTAAGGGGTAAATTTGAAAGAAAAAGAAAGATGTACTAAGTATCAAGTACTAAGTACCAAGTATCAAGTATCTGCCTTCGGCAGACAGGTCTGCCTGCCGAAGATCAAGTCTGCATTCCGAAGACTAGGCCTGCCTGTCGGAAGCAGGAGAAGTACGAAATCGTCAAAGACCTCAAGCTTTTTTCGAGGTAGATCTGCTACAAATTCTTGTGCATCACGATTCGGTAGTCCTCTATTCCTCCTTTGGGATGAAGATCCACGATCTTAAATCCGCGCTTGATCCCAAACTGAATCATCGCCGGAAAGCGGTTGCGCGTTTTAAAAAATACGGAGGTAAATCCCTGGGCTTTGGCCCAACGCTCCTGTTCCTCTGCCAAAGCCGTAGCTATTCCCTTTCCCCGAAACTCAGGTATCACGCCTCCCATCCAGGAATAAAAAGTCTCGGGAAGCTCGCTTTGGTAGCCCACTTTGAATCCTGCCAACTCCCCATCCCAAAGCGCCACCAAGCCAAGTGATAACCTATGCCGCAAACGATCCTCGTAAAAAGAAAGGGAGGCTTTTTCCGGAAACTCCGGAATACGTTCGTGCACCCAAAGCAGCTCCGCAAGGCTGGCCTCGCGGAGCTGAAGTGGGGAATTTGTATCCATAAGGATGATTCTAAAAATAGGGTATTAAGAACTAAATTAGTCTTTCTTAACCGTCGGATACGTCACTCCCAACTGCTCCAAATAGGATCCATACTTGGTTTCGTCGTAGTAAAACTTCTCCAATTCAGGGCGGAAACGATTCATGATGTCTCTGTTCAAGTAAATCGGTGGCGCATCTTCCTTGGTAATCATGGGCTTGTAAGTTTCCTCCTTGGTTTGCACATTTTTGAAATAATCCCAAGCCTGAGTCACCAATTCGGGCTGAAGCAGAAAATCCAAAATAGTCATTGCCTCTGCTTTTGCACCTGCGGTCACCCCCTTGTGGGCAATCGGCGTGGCCATGGCAATCGCATTGCTCCAGTGGTGACCAGGAAGCCCTGGAATATTGGAAGGAAAGCGCAAGGTCACGGTGGGCACTACCCAAGATACATCGCCAATGTCATCAGATCCCCCAGAAACAGGTACTTTTACGGGTAATCCCAATTCGTCCAACTTCGTTGGCATTCCCTCTTCCTTGACCCCAAGTTCACGCTGTACAGCCTTGGCCAAGGCAAGATCGTTCTCATCCCAGGCAGGCAAACCCACCTTTTGGATGTTTTGGTACATCTTTTCCGCAATCACCTTGTTGAAGTGACGCGGCCAGGCAGTTCCCAATACTTTAGAAGACATCGTCGTACCTGTCATCAAGGCTGCACCTTTGGCGATGTCATTGGCCTGAGCATACATCTCCATGATGCCAGCATAATTAACGTCTCGGAAATAATACCAAATCGAAGCCTTGGAAGGAACAACATTGGGCTGATCTCCCCCGTCAGTGATGATAGAATGCGACCGCTTTAAGGGATGTAAATGTTCTCTTTTGTAATTCCAACCGATATTCATCAATTCTGTAGCATCAGCAGCACTTTTACCTCGCCAAGGAGCACCTGCTGAATGTGCGGCATCTCCTGAAAAAGTATATTCCACAGAAATTAAACCAGTACCAGAAGCCTGTCCCCAACTCACACCCAGGTTATTGGCTACGTGGGTAAAAATACATAAATCCACCCCATCAAATCGACCATCACGAGTAAACCACGCCTTGGCAGCAACTAGCTCCTCAGCGATACCTGGCCAAAGAATGAGCGTGCCACCAATCTGCTCCCGCTCCATGACTTGCTTTACAGCAAGCGCCGCAGTGATGTTCAAAGGAATTCCCGCATTGTGTCCTTCGCCATGGCCAGGAGCACCTTCTACTATGGGTTTGTGAAAAGCTACCCCTGGATATTGAGAGGCTTTTGGAATATTATCCACGTCAGAACCCAGGGCAATGACAGGTCCTGGACCATTGGACCAGGTCGCAAACCAGGCCGTTGGAATTCCAGAAATTCCATACTCAATGGTGAAACCTTGCTTTTCCAAAACACCGGTCAAGTACTTGGAAGATTCAACTTCTTGGAAGCCCAGCTCCGCAAAACTGAAGATTTTATCAACCATCACTTGGCTTTGCTTGTGGTTGGCTTCAACAATCAGGGCTACCTCCGTTTTTAGGGCTTCGATTTGCTTGGGAGAAAATTTCTTTTGAGCAACTGTCACCAAAGAAACTCCAAGTAGAAGAGCAAGTGTACTTAGAAATTTTGTTGTCATCGGGATGGGGATTTTAGAAACCTCAACCTACAAAAAAAGAAGGTTTTAATCCAAAAAAAATGATTAATGGTTCTAAAGTCCAACCAATAGAAGGGGAAAGGGATGCATAAAGCCCTTATATTTTTCTATTTTTGCAGGCATTACAAAAAAGCGATAAAAAATTTAATCATGGCGGAGTACAACTTTCGGGAAATTGAGCAGAAATGGCAGCAGATTTGGAAGGAAAAAGGAACCTTCAAAGCAGCGGTAGATCCAAAGCGTCCCAAATTTTATTCCTTGGACATGTTTCCCTATCCCTCTGGCGCAGGACTGCATGTAGGGCACCCATTGGGATACATCGCTTCAGATATCGTCTCTCGCTTTAAGTTACTCAAGGGATTCAACGTACTCCATCCCATGGGATACGATTCTTTTGGCTTGCCAGCCGAACAATATGCCATCCAAACGGGGCAGCACCCTGCCGTTACCACTGAACAAAATATCAGCCGCTATACCGAGCAATTGAAAAATATCGGTTTTGCTTTTGACTGGGACCGCGAAGTACGTACTTCTGAACCAGCCTACTACAAGTGGACCCAGTGGATTTTTATGCAGCTCTTTTCGAGCTATTACGACCTAGAGGCAGACAAAGCGGTACCGATTTCTAGTTTGGTTACTCGCTTTGAACAAGATGGCAACGCGCAAGTCAAGGCAGTTTGTGACGAAGACACCCCTGCTTTTACTGCCGCCCAGTGGAAAGCCTTTTCAACGAATGAGCAGCAACAGTTGCTCTTGCATTACCGATTGACCTTCCTAGCAGAGACCACCGTCAACTGGTGTGGTGCCTTGGGGACTGTACTCTCTAACGATGAGGTAAAGGACGGATTTTCTGAGCGAGGTGGACATCCTGTGGAGCGTAAGAAAATGATGCAGTGGTCCATGCGGATCACCGCCTATGCCGACCGCTTACTCAAAGGATTGGATCAACTGGCTTGGGCTGAACCCATCAAAGAAATGCAGCGCAATTGGATTGGTAAATCCATTGGCGCAGAGGTAGTTTTTGCCGTAAAAGGCTCCAATCAAAAAATTCAAGTATTCACCACCCGCGTGGATACCATCTATGGAGTGACCTACCTGGCTTTGGCTCCAGAGTCAGACTTGGCCGCCGAGCTGATTACTGAGGACCAGCGAACCACAGCCGAAGCCTACATTCAGCAGGCAAAAAATCGTTCCGAGCGTGACCGCATGAGCGATGTCAAAACTATTTCGGGTGCATTTACAGGCTCCTATGCCATCAATCCATTTAATGGAGAAGAAATTCCGGTTTGGATAGCGGATTATGTGCTTGCCGGTTACGGAACAGGCGCAGTGATGGCAGTTCCTGCGCACGACGAACGGGATTACAATTTTGCAAGGCATTTTGGATTGGAGATCCGACAGGTGATTGAAGGATCTATGGAAAATGGATCTTTTCCAGGAAAAGGCGGGATCATCATGAATTCGGGCAACCTAAATGGCTTGACCATGAAGGAAGCGATGAACCAATGCATCGCCTTTTTGGAGGAGCAGGGGATCGGGCGTGGAAAAGTGCAGTACCGGATGCGGGATGCCATCTTTACCAGACAGCGCTACTGGGGTGAACCCCTACCGGTCTATTTCAAGGACGGACTTCCCTACCTCATCGAAGAAAAAGACCTGCCTTTGGTACTGCCTGAGGTAGACAAGTACTTGCCTACGGAAGATGGGGCGCCACCGCTTGGTCGAGCAAAAGAGTGGACATATACCACAGAAACGGGTACCTACCCCTTGGAACTGTCGACCATGCCGGGTTGGGCAGGATCAAGCTGGTATTTTTTCCGTTATATGGACCCAAGCAACACCAACTCTTTTGCAGCTAAAGACAAAACAGATTACTGGGGAGCCGTGGATCTCTACATCGGTGGATCGGAACATGCCACTGGACATCTCTTGTATTCCCGATTCTGGACCAAGTTCCTCTACGACATCGGAGCAGTCTCCATTGATGAGCCTTTCCAAAAAATGATCAACCAGGGCATGATCCAGGGTCGATCCAACTTTGTGTACCGAATCAAAGGGAGCAATACCTTCGTATCCCTTGGATTAAAGGATACCTACGACACTTCAGCCATGCATGTGGATGTGAACATTGTGCACAATGATCAACTCAACCTAGAGAAATTCAAAGCCTGGAGACCTGATCTAGCCAACGCGGAATTTATCCTCGAAGATGGGAAATACCATTGTGGAGCAGAAGTAGAAAAAATGTCCAAGTCCAAGTACAATGTGGTCAACCCTGACGACATCATTGAGCGCTACGGAGCAGACACGCTACGTTTGTACGAGATGTTTTTGGGGCCTTTGGAACAGTTTAAACCATGGAATACCAACGGCATCGATGGGGTGTACAAATTCTTGCGAAAACTTTGGAACCTCTACCATCCACAAAACGGCGCCTTTGCGATCAGTGATGCACCGGCGAGCAAGGAAGAACTGAAAGCCCTCCACAAAGCCATCAAAAAGATGGAAGAGGACATGGCCAACTTCTCCTTCAATACCTCCGTGTCCAGCTTTATGATCTGTGTGAATGAACTGACCTCTTTGGGATGCAACAAGCGGGAAGTATTGGAGCCATTGGCTATTTTGGTTTCCCCTTACGCACCACACATCGCTGAGGAACTATGGGCACTTTTGGGTCATAGCGATTCAATCACCCAAGCCAGCTTCCCTGAATTTCAGGAAGCACATTTGGTCGAAAGTAATTTTGAATATCCGGTGATGATCAATGGAAAGTTGCGTGCCAAGTTGGACCTCCCGCTATCACTGACGGCGGCAGAAATCGAACAAGCTGCGCTTGGGGATGCCCAGGTACAAAAATGGCTGGAAGGTGGAGCCCCTAAGAAAGTAATTGTGGTGCCCGGAAAAATCGTGAATTTGGTTGTTTAATCAGCAGTGATCTAGGCAAAGAGCGGGGAAATCCCGCTCTTTTTTTTGTAGTTTTATCCCTCAAGACTCCGGCATTTTATGATTCTGTATTCGTTTCCAGTTCGCACCGCCTTTATCGATCGTGACCTGGAGATGATCCGTCCTGTGGCGCAGATTGTGCCGCTGGAATTTACCCAGACGCCCTGGAAACTCCCTTTTTTCTTGGTGCTGCAGTTTTTTCAACTGCTTTGGTACCTGCCAAGGACCAGTCAGTATCTCTGCTTTTTTGGGGGTTACCATACTGTGCTTCCCGTGATTTTTGGAACCGTTTTTGGTAAAAAATGCAGTATTCAAGCGGGAGGAATGGACTGCATCAACATGCCGGAAATTGGCTATGGCAACTTTCGGAAGAATCCGTTGGCTTGGGCTACTGCCTACTCATTTACACATTGCAGTTTGATCTTGCCCGTAGCCGAAGCCTTGGTAAGCCAGCATTATACCTATGACCACCAGATCAGTCCAAAGCAGGGACTTTTGAAATTGATTCCTGGTTTGAAGTCCCCCATACAGGTCATTCCGAATGGCTTTGACACCGATTTTTGGCAGGATTTGGGATTGGAGCGGGTGAAGCACAGCTTTATCTCGGTAGCTACGAGCACATCGACCCCTGCCAGGGCGCGGGTCAAGGGATACGACTTGATTGAGCAATTGGCGGCAAGTCGTCCTGAATGGACGTTTACCTTGGTGGGAGACTCCAACTACAAACCCCAATCAACCAATATTCAGGTAGTGGGAAAAGAGACGCCAGCCTCCTTAGTTCAGTTGTACAATAGGCATGAATTTTATCTGCAGCTTTCCAGTTCGGAAGGCTTCCCCAATGCCTTGGGCGAGGCCATGGCCTGTGGCTGCGTTCCCATCGGATCAGCGGTAGGTGCCATTCCAGAGATCATTGGAGATACCGGACTGCTCCTTAAAAGAAAAGAGTTGGGTTCCTTACAAACACTAATTCAAGATTGGATGGCTGGAAAAACCCAGCTAACCTCTCCTCGAGCGCGTATCGAGCGCTACTTCACCTATAACCACCGCCGGCAGCTCCTACTCAAAGCACTTTCATTGAAGGAGGAAAGTTGAAGCAAGTCATATAGGGTTATTTTAAAAAAAAACAGCGG
>JANQWS010000029.1 GCA_030729785.1 Algoriphagus sp.
ATTTTATTTCCCTTTATTTCCACTGTATTTCTATTTTTAAATTTTCCATGAAGCAAGAAAAAGCCTTACTCTGGACCTTGGCAGCCATCAATTTCATTCACATCGTTGATTTTATGATGTTGATGCCGCTAGGACCGCAGTTGATGCGATTGTTTGAAATCAGTCCCAGTGAATTTGGATTTTTGGTGTCTTCTTACACCTTTAGTGCAGGAGCTTCAAGCTTTTTTGGAGCTTTTTTCTTGGATCGTTTTGACCGAAAACAAATTCTTATTTGGGTTTATGTAGGCTTTACGCTTGGAACACTTGCCTGTGCCTTGTCACCTAGTTATCCTATTCTGCTATTAGCGCGCGTAGTATCCGGGATTTTTGGAGGGCTTACTTCTGCTTTGATCTTAGCTATTATTGGAGATGTAGTGCCTGATGCCCGTCGAGGTAGGGCGATGGGTTTGGTCATGTCTGCTTTTTCCTTTGCTTCCGTGATGGGAGTCCCTTTGGGTCTCTTTTTGGCTAGTTTATCAGATTGGCATACCCCCTTTTACATTTTATCAGCTTTATCCATTGTGAGTTTAGGAATGATAGCCAAGTTTATTCCCTCCATCACTGGACATCTCCACAGTGAATCGAAGCGCCCTCATCCCTTTGCTGTAGTCAGTAGAGTGACCAGCAATCCCAATCAAATGCGTGCAATCAGCCTATCAATCATGATGATGCTGGGACAGTTTATGATTATTCCATTTTTAAGTCCCTACAACGTAGCGAATGTGGGCTTTTCGGAATTGCAGCTTACCTACGTCTACATGGCTGGTGGAGCCTTCACCATGTTTACTTCACCTTGGGTAGGTAAGCTAGCAGACAAATACGGGAAACTGCAGATTTTTACGATTTTCATGGTGCTTAACTTAATTCCCATTGGAATCATTACCCATTTGGGGGTTACTCCTGTAGCCTTGGTACTCGTGGTGACGACCTTCTTTTTTGTCACCTCCAATGGGCGTTATGTGCCTGCAGCTGCTTTGGTCACAGGAACTGCAAAACCCGAAAATAGAGGAAGTTTCTTGAGTTTCAATTCTGCCGTTCAGCAGCTAGCTGCTGGTTTTGCTTCCCTTGTAGCAGGATTTATGATTGGAGAGAACGAATTGGGGCAATTGACCAATTTCAATTATGTGGGTTATTTGGCAATTTTTTTCAGCATTATCTGCATACCCTTGGCTTGGCGAATTAAAGTGGTCAGCTAAAAAAACGCCTCCAAAAATCGAAATTTTTGGAGGCGTTTTTTCTTGTGACTATCCGAAATCCTAAATCAGGCTCAGATCGGCTGTTATCCACTTTGAATCATCTCCTACAGACCACATTATCTATAGTTAAAGGAACTTAACCCTTAATTTGGTTGAATAAGCGTAGAAAAAGAATATTCTGATTATCCACTTTGTCACCAGTCACCAAATAAAAACAAGGGTTGAAGTTTATTTTAATGAGCTGTAGTCTTTGGACTGCCTGTAGGCCGTGGCCTATCGTCTGCCTGCAGACCGTGGTCTGTCGACGATTATCCGCAAGTTTTGGTACTCCGTTGGGACTACGGGCATAATTACGGATAATCATAAAGAATATTTATTTCAGCTTAAATTCCTTCGCTTAAAACTCAGCGTTTCCTGGTGTTCTTGGGAAAGCGATGACATCGCGGATGTTGCTCATGCCCGTGACAAACAAGACCATGCGTTCAAATCCAAGGCCAAAGCCAGCGTGAGGCGTAGCACCAAATCTTCTGGTGTCTAGGTACCAGCTGAGTTCTTCAGTTGGGATGTGCATTTCCTCCATACGTTGGGTAAGCCTGTCTAGGCGCTCTTCTCGCTGGGACCCCCCCACGATTTCTCCAATGCCGGGAAACAAGATATCCATGGCAGCTACTGTTTTTCCGTCCTCATTTTGACGCATGTAGAAGGCCTTGATGCCTTTCGGGTAGTCGGTGAGGATGACCGGTTTTTTGAAGTGCTTTTCTACCAAGTAGCGCTCGTGTTCGGATTGTAAATCTGTACCCCATTCCTCGATGAGGTAGGAGAATTTCTTCTTTTTATTAGGGTTGGAGTTTCGTAGGATATCGATCGCCTCGGTGTAGGTAAGACGCACAAAGTCGTTTTCGATCACAAACTTCAACTTTTCGAGAAGGCCTAATTCGGCACGTTGCTCTGTCGGCTTGCTTTGTTCCTCTTCTGCAGCGCGTTGATCCAAAAAGGCCAGGTCTTCTGCACAGTGGTTCAATGCGTAGCGAATGATGTATTTGAGAAAGTCTTCTGCTAAGTTTTGGTTGTCTTCTGCATCGTAAAAAGCCATTTCTGGTTCAATCATCCAGAACTCTGCCAAGTGGCGAGTGGTGTTTGAATTTTCTGCGCGGAAGGTGGGTCCAAAGGTATATACCTCTGCTAAGGCCATGGCGGCGAGTTCTCCTTCGAGTTGTCCGGAAACGGTGAGATTGGTTTCCCGTTCAAAAAAGTCTTGCCTAAAGTCAATCTGTCCCTCTTCGGTTTTTGGAGGATTGAGTAGGTCTAGGGTAGTGACCTTGAAGGTTTCTCCCGCCCCTTCTGCATCGGATGCAGTGATGATGGGGGTGTGGATGTAGAAAAATCCTTTGGTGTTGAAATAGGTATGTACTGCATAAGCTAGCGCATGGCGTACACGGAATACAGCACCAAAGGTGTTGGTTCGCATGCGGAGGTGTGCGATTTCACGTAGAAATTCTAGGGAGTGCTTCTTAGGCTGCAAGGGGTATTTTTCAGGGTCTGATTCACCCAAGATCTCGATGCGTGTTGCATTTAGTTCAGATTGCTGGCCAGCGCCTTGGGAGGCAATCACGGTACCTGTAATTTTTAAGCAGGCACCCGTGCTGCATTTTTTGAGAATATCTTCGGCAATGACATTGGGGTCGGCTACTACCTGGTAATTAGTAAGGATGGAGCCGTCATTGAGCGCAATGAAGGAAACATTCTTGTTGCTTCGCTTGGTGCGTACCCAGCCCATAAGGGTGAGTTCTTGTCCGATCAGGTCTTGTTCCAGGATGGTCTTGATTTTGACCCGTTTGTTAAATGCCATTTGCGTTGGGGTAGAGGAAGGCTCTAGCTTCCTCTTTGAGTTTAGTGGAATGCAAAAAAACGATTAAATCACCTTTTTATCAAAAAATTGACGCTTTTTCCTAAATTTGAATGAGTTGTTTTCTTCGGAAGCCTGCTCTTTTTTCGCAAATAAGTGGTTTGAATCATTTCAATGCAAAAGTTAAGCCTTTCTCAGTCACTCTCCCAAAAACTTTCCCCGCAGCAGATTCAGTTTATCAAGCTGCTGCAAGTGCCTACTGCAGAGTTAGATGCTCGGATAGAGGAGGAGCTTGAAATCAATCCAGCCCTTGAAGAGGGGAAGGTGGAGGAGGGAGAGTCTTCAGGAGAGGAGGATTTTGAGGAGGATTTTGGGGAGGAGTATGGGGCCGATTCCAGTGAGGTCAATGTGGACGATTATTTGGATGAGGACTACGGTGGCTATAAAATGCAGGGGGATGGCAATTACAATTCTGAAGATGAAGACCGAGAAATTCCTTTTTCTGTAGCGAGTTCCCTTCACGAACAATTGATCACCCAATTGAATTTTTTGAAACTTAATGAACGGCAGCGACTTATTGGAGAGCAGCTGATTGGGAGTATCGAGAATGATGGATATATCCGACGTGAATTGACTTCCATCATCAATGACCTTGCATTCTCTCAAAACGTAGAAACTGACAGCGATGAACTTGAAGAGATTTTACGCAAAATTCAGACCTTCGATCCAGCAGGTATTGCTGCTCGAAACTTGCAGGAGTGCTTAATTATCCAGTTGGAGCGCAAAGAACATCCTGATGATCCTACCGTTCAACATGCCTTGGCCATTATTCAGGATTGCTTTGAGGAGTTTACCAAAAAGCATTACCCTAAAATTCAAAAGCGGCTCAATCTGAATGAAGAAGAAATAAAGGATGCGGTGCAGTTGATCACCCGACTCAACCCCAAGCCAGGAGGAGTAGCGGATGGTTTGGTATTGACCCAATACGTGATTCCTGATTTTATTTTGGTGACCAATGGAGGAAAGTTTGAGATCCTGCTAAACTCAAAAAATGCGCCTGAACTTCGGATTTCTCGCTCGTATGCGGAACTTTTTGATGCCTATGACAAGAGCGATAAAAAGGATAAGAAACTCAAGGAGACTGTTTCTTTTGTGAAGCAAAAGCTGGATTCGGCAAAATGGTTTATCGATGCCATTAAACAGCGGCAGAACACCTTGCTACGAACTATGGATGCGATCCTTCAGTACCAATATCCTTTTTTTGTAGATGGAGATGAGGCGGCTCTTCGCCCGATGATTTTGAAAGATATTGCTGAAAAAATAGACATGGATATTTCTACTGTCTCGAGGGTAGCGAATAGTAAATCCATTCAAACTGAATTTGGCGTCTTTCCTTTAAAATACTTTTTTTCGGAGGGTATTGCTACCGATAGTGGGGAAGATGTTAGTAATCGGGAAGTAAAGTCGGTCCTTCAAGGCATGGTGGATGCAGAAGACAAAAAGAAGCCGCTTTCTGACGATAAATTGGTGAAGATGTTGAATAAAAAAGGCTATACGATTGCGCGTCGGACGGTAGCCAAGTACCGAGAGCAGTTGCAAATCCCAGTGGCTAGATTACGAAAGGAGCTCTAGTGATACGTAAATTAGCCCTTCTTATTTCTGTTGCCTTTCAGCCATTGCTCATGCCTTCCATAGTTTTTGGATTGCTTTTTTTTGGGGTGCCACAGGCGACTAGTATCCCTGAAACCTTTAAGACAAGGTTATTCTACTTGATCATGAGTTCCACTTTATTGATTCCCATGGCCCTCGTGCTAGGCTTGCGTTGGAGTGGATTGGTAAAGAGCCTGCATTTTGAGGATAGAAAGGATCGTCGTAATCCTTTCCTATTGGTCACCGCTTTCTACGTTTTGACGACGTATTTTTTGAAGCAGAAAACTGAGTTGGATCCAATTTTATGGCAGGGGATGGGTGTGATCACCTCGGCCGTGTTGGTACTCACGGTGGTAACTTATTTTTGGAAGATGTCTGCCCATTTGACAGGGATAGGAGGTGTTTTGGCAATTACAGGAGTTCTTGGAATTTATTTTCCTTCGGTGACTGTAGCCTATTTATTAGTCTTTTCAACGGTTCTTGGAGGGCTGGTTGCCACGTCTCGTTTGTACCTGGATGCTCATCGTCCTTCGGAGGTATATGTAGGTTTTTTGGTAGGGTTTATCACCTGCTGGGTTGGATTTTCTTGGATTTATGGTTCGTTTGCTTAGGCATAAAAAAAACTCCCCTAAGGGAGTTTTTTGTTTTTAATGATTGATTAAAACAATCCTACTGCAATTCCAAAGCTTACCTGACTGGCCTCGTTATTGAAAGGGCCTCTATCGGCTTGCCACATCGGGTTGAGGTAGTAAGTAGTCCATACGTTAAATCCAGGACTCCCAGCTTTTAGGTGCAAGCCATAACGCATTTTTTCTAGGCCATAGTTTTCTGCTTGCTTGACTTTAACTTTCCCGGTATTAGGTGAATCAAAACCAATTTTAGTTTGGGATTGATATAGGAATCCTACGCGAGCACCGATACTGAGGCGAAAGCTTTTGCTGTAGTCATTTTTATTGAAGTTGTACTGTAAGTCTACAGGTACCTCTACATAATTCGTAGCAAGGGTATTGGTTTTGACTTCTATGTCGGTCCCATAGACACTTTTAACGTCCTTCATTACGGAAGATTCCGCACCAAGTGTTGGGCTACGAAATAGATTCTCGTCATTTTTAAATGCGAATTTAGTAGTAGAAATTCCAAGCCCTGGGCTGAGTACAAATCCGGAATTTTCTCCAAAAAGGCGAAATGGCTTTTGGTAATAGATATTGAAGCTTCTTGAACCTAAGAAATTGATTGCGAGGTCTGCAGGTCGATTGGTCAGCTGAGTCCAGCCAAACTCTACAGTCAAGTCATTGGGGATATTGGGGCGACCACCTATCGGTGTTTTTGGGGATTCGTTAACCGAATCCTGTGCTTGTGCGTTCAGTGCCAATGCAAGGAAGGCAAGTGCTAGTATTTTTTTCATTAAAGAAGCTTCTTTTCAAGAGAATATGGGCAAAAATATAAAAATTAAGAGGATTTACCCGCCTGTTGACCTTAATTATTCTTAAGAGAGGTGCTGTTGGGAAATCTTTTGTTTTGAATAATTCTTCCACAGAACTTTTTGGAGGGAAAAAATTAATACGTACTTTTGCAATCCAATCTGGCTTCGTAGCTCAACTGAATAGAGCACCTGATTACGGCTCAGGAGGTTTCAAGTTTGAATCTTGACGAGGTCAC
>JANQWS010000030.1:0-2990 GCA_030729785.1 Algoriphagus sp.
TGCGGTCTTTTTTCTTGCTTCCCATGGCGATGAGCGTTTGCATGGCCATTTTGGAGGTGTAGCGCTCATCGATGAGAACTACTTTCTGTGCTGGAAATGTCAGTTCAAGCTTTTCTTTTAGGGCAAGTACCAGCGGGGTCATTTCGTTGGCTTGTCCATTGAGTCGGGTGGGGTGTCCGAGAACCAATACTTCTACTGCTTCTTTGGCGCAGTAGGCTTGTAGGTAGGGGATTAGCCTGGCTGTCTCGATTGTTTCAAGGGGATTGCAGGTGATTTGTAGGGGATCGGTCACGGCTAAGCCAGTGCGCTTGGTGCCCAGATCTATGGCTAGTACTCTAGGCATCAGTTGGTTTGTATTTGCTTGCGAATCTTTCGGAGGGCTTCTTTTTCCAATTCCACTGCTTTGGGGAAAAGTAATTCGTCCTCTATTCGGGCATGGATAGAAAGTTCTTTCTCAAAATTTTGTAATTCGTGGTAGAGCACTTTCATGGTGAGTGGGGCATCTTCCTCCAAACTGTAATTGCTAGTGAGCTTTCGGATTCCCTCCATTTCGTCGTCGTGAATCTCGTGGTGCTCGGCGAGGTAGTGGATAGGGTCTTGTTCCAAAATGGTCAGGGCATCTTGCGTTCGAAACGCTCCTGCTTCGATATCCTGAAGTAAGGCTATGCGGTTAAAAAGTCGACTTTCTTCCTCGTGGATGTGGTGAATAAAGTCTTCCACGAATAAGGGAAAGAGAATTCGGAGGTCATAAAGTAGGGTTTCATAACCCGGTTCCGGGCTGATCCCAGAAATCATATTGGATAAGAACGGGAGTTCTTGACGGACGAAGTAGTAGTGCTTTTTTTTAAGGTAAGCCACCAGTAGCTCGATGGGATTGAGGTAAAGTTCTTCCAGGGTAGGCTCCTTTTGGAGTGCCCAACTTTCGAGTTGGGCAATCAGTTGGCGCGGATTTACCTTGTGTTTTTGGCATACCTTCTCGAGGGAGTCGCTAGGATATTGGTAAAAGCTGATTCCAAAGTAGTGCAGTACGGCAGCGAAAACATAGTTTTCGGAGACCAATTCTCCCACAGCTGTTTTCTCAAGTGCTTTCTGATTCTGCATAAAACAAAATTAATTTTTTTGAACTAAAAAAGGGGAATAAATGTCATCTTTATCTACTTTCCCAGCGGGGAAACACGTTAAAATACGCTAAAGCGGAAATTTTAATCCCATTTTTTGAACTTAGTTTAGTTAATTCGAAAAGAAAAAGAATAATCCAGTGAGCCAACCAAAAAATACCTCCTCTCAAATCCGTCTTCCCTTGCTACTTGCGCTGTCTATTGCGGGAGGCATTTGGATTGGCGCCACCTTTGCGGAGCCTAAGGGCAGTCAAAATGACCTGCGTGCAGCACTCTACAAGTTGCAGGAAATCATGACCTACATCAATCGAGACTACGTGGATAGTGTGGATACCAACGAGTTGGTCGAATTTGGCATCAACAAAATGTTGGAAAAGCTGGATCCTCATTCCAGCTACATCCCCGCCAAAGACGCTTCCTTGGCCCAATCTCAATTGGAAGGTGAATTTGATGGCATAGGGGTGGAGTTCGGAATCATTCGTGACACCATCTACGTGGTCGCCCCACTCACTGGGGGGCCTTCTGAGGCATTGGGGATCCAATCCGGTGATCAAATCATTTCGGTAGATGGAAAGACTGTGGCGGGCATAGGAATCACCAATCGTGACGTTTTCGACTACCTGCGCGGTCCTAGTGGGTCCAAAGTGGATGTAGAAATCAAGCGAAAAAATGCGCCAAGTTTGATCAATTATTCGATCACACGTGCCAAAATTCCCCAGTACAGTATCAATGCAACGTACATGGTCGACCAAGAAATTGGGTACATCAAGGTAACTCGCTTTGCGGCCACTACCTACGAGGAGTTTCGAAAGTCAGTAACAGACTTGCAGGCTCAAGGAATGAAGAAATTGATTGTCGACTTGCAGGGCAACCCGGGAGGCTATATGGGTGCTGCCATTTACATGGCAGACGAATTATTGGGTGGTAGAGATTTGATTGTTTCCCAAACAGGAAAAGTGACGCAGTACAGCAACAAAGCGTATGCATCCAAGCCGGGCTTGTTTGAAGAAGGAGCAGTGATCATTTTGATCAACGAGGGATCTGCCTCTGCCTCGGAGATTTTGGCAGGTGCCATTCAAGACAATGACCGTGGACTGATTGTAGGTAGAAGATCTTTTGGCAAGGGCTTGGTACAGATGCCAATAGACCTTGCCGATGGTTCCGAGCTCAGGCTGACCATTGCCCGTTATTTTACACCTTCTGGCCGATCCATCCAAAAACCTTACGATGAGGGTTACGAAGCCTACGAGCGCGACCAGCTGGTTCGCTTTGAGCAAGGGGAGTATTTTTCAGCGGATAGCATCAAGTTTAACGATAGCCTCAAGTACCAAACCAAAAAAGGACGTACTGTCTACGGCGGTGGGGGCATCATGCCGGACTATTTTGTGCCGCTGGATACCACGATGAACAGTGCTTATGTGAATAAACTCTTCTCTTCGGATACCTCTCGAGAGTATTTGTTGGATTATGTCAGCAAAAATAAAGGCAAATTCAGCAAGGTTTCCGTGGAGGACTACTACAAGAATTTTAAGGTCAGCGATGCGATGCTCAATGATCTGGTCGCCTTTGGAAAGAAAAATAAGGTGGAATTTGATGCGAAGGACTTTGCCAAGTCCAAGGAGTACCTTCGAATCCTGATCAAGGCACATTTGGGACGTCAGCTCTACGACGATAGCGCTTTCTACAAGGTGATCAACGACATCAATGAGGTGTACCAGCAGGCCATCAAACTCTTTGGCGAAGCCGATAAGATTAACCTTTGAGGTCTTTCAGACCTCGAAGGTTTTAGTCCAAATGACACAGGTATTTCACGCAGATAGATCAGCGTAAAAAAAGGGTTCACGCAGATTCTAAAGGAAAAATAACGCAGAT
>JANQWS010000030.1:3090-6318 GCA_030729785.1 Algoriphagus sp.
AAAATAACGCAGATCTATTGGGTTGAATCAGCGTACTTTTTCTCTTATCCGCTGCTGCGGATCAGGTAAATTCCGCAAATAAATCTGCGTATTTTTTCTCCTTAGATCAGCGTGGAAAAAAAATCCCTAAATCAAAGAATAGCATTTAATCCTTCGAGGTCTGAAAAAGACCTCAAAGGATGGAAATCAATTCGGAGGTAGGCACTCGAAATCGTTCCCCATAAATACCTTCGGGAAGCCCTTTTCCGCAGGCGATAATCATCGCGATCTCGGATCCCGCAGGGAGATCCAGCAATTTCTTGACCCGCTTGGAGTCAAAGCCCTCCATCGGGCAGGTATCGTAGCCCGCAGCCTTCATCCCCAGCATAAAGGTCATGCAGGCAAGTGATGCACTCTTGTGTACCGAGATGCGCACGGCAGTTTCACTTACCTCCCGGACCATCGGTTTACTGTAGCCTTGGGTGATGGCAATTAACTTTTTAACAAAGGACCATCCTGGAAATTTATTGTAGAGCATGGGCACCAATTTGCCGTAATAGCGGAGGGCCAATTTTACTTTTTTATCGCCTTCCCCAGATGCCGAAGCGGAGATAAAATCAAAGTTGGCTTTGGCATGGGCTTTCCAACGGTCTCGTCGGGTAAGGACCACCACCAGTTCACGAGCCGAGGTGGCTGCTTTTTGTCCCATGCAAAGTTGCGCCAAGCGATCCTTCAGCGTGGAGTACTCCGGTACGCGCACAAACTGATACAATTGCAGGTTCGAACTGTTGGGCGAAAGGATAGCCGCTTCCAAGCATTTTTGAACGATGGTACCGTCAAAATTGTCGGTTTGGTCGAATACGCGCACAGATCTGCGCTGCTGTACCGCTTCAAAAAAATTCAGTTCCTGGCTCATTTGTTTCTTTTAACTTTTTTTGATTGGTAAAGATGGCCAAAATTTTGAAGTTTACGTTTCAGAATTTAACCTTCTGTTGCCTATGTTTTTTACATTGATTCGCTTGCAATACCTGAAGAGCATCCGCTCCACAAGTTTTGCAAAAAGCGCCCTCGCCACTGGATTTTTGGTATTTGTTGCCCTGTTGCTGCTGAGTTACGTCTTTTTTGCAGGGTTATTCCTGGGGCGGATCATCGACATGCTGGCCGAGGGCAAAGAACCCATCGCCTTTCTCAATTCCCTACTCATTTACTTTTTCTTAGGGGAGTTTATGTACCGCTACTTCGTACAGAAGCTGCCGGTGGTGGATCTAGAAAGTTTGCTTCACCTCCCGATCGGGAAAAAGAAAATCGTGTCCGTCCTGTTGCTGCGCTCCTTTTTATCCCCACTCAATGTTATTGCCTTGCTACTCTTTCTTCCCTTTGGTGTGGAGGCGGTGCAGGAGGAATATGGGGTACTGGGTTTAGTATCCTGGTTGGGAACGTTGCTGAGCTTGAGCTGGTCCTTGCACTGGTTTATGCTCTGGTTTAAGCAGCGCTTTGAGGATAGTTTTATTGGTTTGGGGGTAGTGTTTGTAGTGGTGCTGCTATCCGGAGGATCTACCTACCTAGGTTGGTTCAATGTAGGCGAACTTCTTGCCCCCTTCTTTACCGCGGCTACACAAAGCGTGCTTCCTTTGCTTGGTCTACTTCTGCTCCTTGGATTGGTATATACGCTTTCGTACCGGTATTACGTAGCGCATGCCTACTTGGAGGAACTCGGGGAAGAGGATGAATACCGGGTAGCGGGGCAAAGTTTTGGCCTTTTTTCCCGGTTTGGAATGGCAGGGGAGCTGGCCAATCTGGAGTGGAAGTTGATTTTGCGGCACAAGAAAAGTCGTACCTACCTGATGCTATCGGCCTTTTTTCTGTTGTATGGCTTGATTTTCTATACCAATCCAGCCTACCAAAGTGAAACGGGGATTTCTCCTTTTTACATTTTTATCGGTGTCTTTATCACGGGCATCTTTATGATTCAGTATGGGCAGCTGTTTTTGAGCTGGAACTCGGCCAACTTTGATTTCTTCGTTCAGCGAAAGGGAGGACTGGAAGCCTTGGTTCGAGGCAAATACCTGTTGTTTATGAGTATTTCTGGACTTTGCTTTTTGGCATCCGTGCCCTACGTGTACTTTGGCTGGGAGATTTTGCTGGTGCACTTGGCTACGTTCTTGTTCAATGCTGGGGTCTTGATCCACGTCATCGTCTATGTGGCCCTGTGGAAGCCCAAGCCTATGGATCTCAACAAAGGGGCCATGTTTAATTACGAAGGGGTCGGCGCCGCCCAGTTTTTGATCATTATCCCCTTGATGGCCGGTCCTTATTTGGTGTACCTCCCTTTTTCTTACCTGATCAACGACTATGCAGGCTTGCTTGCCTTGGGAGTAACAGGACTGGCAGGAATTCTCGCTTTCCGCCCACTTACACAACTTATCATTAATCGGCTCTTAGCCAACCGTTACGAAATCTCCTCTTCTTTCCGACAAGAACTATGATACAAGTCGCTCAACTCAAAAAACAATACAAAGAAGCCGTCGTGCTGGACATACCCGAATTGCTCATCTCCAAAGGAGAATGCTTTGGGCTAGTGGGTAACAATGGTGCGGGCAAGACTACCTTGTTCCGCATCCTGTTGGACTTGGTGCGCGCTACATCGGGTCAGGTGACTTTCCAAGGGGAGGATGTGAGTATAACTGAGGCTTGGAAATCTCAGGTGGGTGCTTACCTGGATGAGCAGATGCTCTTGGCCTTCCTGACTCCGGACGAGTACTTCGAAACCCTGCGTAAGATCTATGGACTTTCTACAGCCGACTTGGAAGTGCATTTGAGCAAGTTCGAGGAACTGTTTAATGGAGAGGTGCTGGGTAAGAAAAAGTACATCCGAGACTTGTCCAAGGGCAACCTGAAGAAGGTAGGTATTGCAGCAGCCCTTCTCGGTCACCCGCAGGTGGTGCTCTTGGATGAGCCTTTTGAAAACTTGGACCCGAGTTCCCAGATTCGCTTGAAGAAGTTGATCTTGTCCGAGTTGGAAGCTTCTAAAATCACCTTTTTGATTTCCAGCCACGACCTAAACCATGTGACCGAGATCTGTGACCGAATCGTGCTGCTAGAAAAGGGAAAGGTGATCCGAGACTTGCGCGAGAAGGGGGAGATGCTGAAGGAGCTGGAAGCTTATTTTGTGGGCTAAGGACTGGTTTATCCAGACGCATTTCCCAAATAAAATCAAGGCTAAGAGGCTATAACTCAATTTTTGGTTTA
>JANQWS010000031.1 GCA_030729785.1 Algoriphagus sp.
ATTATCATGGCAAAAGTTTGTGACATTACAGGCAAAAGACCTCAAGTAGGTAACAACGTGTCCCATGCGAACAACAAGACGAAACGTAGATTTTACCCTAATCTTCACAAGAAGAGTTTCTACGTTCCGGAAGAAGACGCTTGGATTACATTGAAAGTGTGCTCGAAGGCATTAAAGACAATCAACAAAAATGGCATCACTGCCGTGTTGAAAGAAGCACAGCAAAAAGGCATGATTGTCATCCGATAATCCAGTCACAGTCCCTTAAATATATTCAGAGATGGCTAAGAAAGGCAACCGAGTACAAGTGATTATGGAGTGTACAGAGCACAAAAACTCTGGCATGCCAGGTACTTCTAGATACATCACAACCAAAAATAGAAAAAACACTACCGAAAGATTGGAATTGAAAAAGTTCAACCCAATCCTAAAGAAGGTAACTGTTCATAAAGAAATAAAGTAATTTTAGCTCGGGACGCTGTCCCCTAAACCAAAAAGCAATGGCTAAGAAAGTAGTAGCAACCCTAAAAAAAGAAGGTGGCGTATCTTACGCCAAAGTAATTCGTGCGGTAAAGTCTCCTAAGACTGGCGCATACACCTTTAGAGAAGAAATGGTCCCTTCGACTGAAGTTCAAGCGATCTTGAACAAATAATTTTACCTTCCTTGAGTAGGTTCTAAAAGTCCCTCTGATTAGTTCAGCAGGGACTTTTTCATTACCTTAACTTTTAAATTAGCCACATCACCCATGGGAATCTTTGGTTTCTTCTCAAAAGAGAAAAAAGAAAGTTTGGATCAAGGCCTGCAAAAGACCAGTGAATCCATTTTCTCCAAACTAAGCAAGGCGGTAGTTGGTAAATCCAAGGTAGATGAAGAGGTGTTGGATGAACTGGAAGAGGTGTTAATCAGTTCCGACCTAGGTGTAGAAACCACCGTCAAAATCATCCAGCGCATTGAAGAGCGCGTTGCTCGGGACAAGTACCTCAACGCTTCCGAACTTGATCTGATCCTTCGTGAGGAAATTGCCAATCTCCTTTCGGAAAATAACACCCAAGACCTACTTGACTTTGAGTTACCTGCAGATAAGAAGCCTTACGTCATCCTAGTTGTCGGCGTCAATGGAGTCGGAAAAACTACCACCATCGGCAAATTGGCACACCTATTCAAAAATGCAGGCAAGTCTGTAGTACTCGGTGCAGCAGACACTTTCCGCGCAGCAGCAGTAGACCAACTGATCCTTTGGGGAAATCGTGTAGGCGTGCCCGTGGTATCGCATGGCATGAATACAGACCCTGCTGCTGTAGCCTACGATGCCATCAAACAAGGCTTAGATACCCAAGCGGATCTCGTAATCATCGATACTGCCGGTCGACTACATACCAAAGTCAACCTAATGAATGAGCTGACCAAGATAAAGCGGGTGATGCAAAAATTTATCCCAGAAGCCCCACACGAGATCATGCTAGTCCTCGACGGCTCTACAGGTCAAAACGCTTTTATGCAAGCCAAAGAGTTTACCAAAGCCACCGAAGTAAGCTCTCTAGCCATCACCAAATTGGATGGAACTGCCAAAGGCGGCGTAGTCATCGGTATCTCCGACCAATTCAAAATCCCCGTTAAGTTTATCGGGGTGGGTGAAAAGATGAGCGACCTGCAACTTTTCAACCGCACTGAATTTGTAGACTCCCTCTTTAAAAAGAACTAAACCTATAATCCTCCAAAATTGGGGGATTTTTTTTTGCAGAAGTTCAACCATTTTTTTAGATTTACGTATATCGAAATGATATCATTTTAATACTATACCTTATGGAAAAAATTACCAAACCAAGCTCTGGATTTTTAGTGCTTTTCTTGAGCTTTTCCGGCATCGCAGCTGCCATTTTCTTGTTTTTTACGGGCTTCCCAGCACCTATTTTTGGAGGAGCCCTACTTCTCCTTTCATTAATCTCACTGGGTGGATTTTTTATTGTAGATCCAAATAAAGCCATGGTCCTACTTCTTTTTGGGGAATACAAGGGGACAGTCAAAGCCAATGGGTTTTATTGGGTCAATCCTTTTATGACGAAAAAGAAAATCTCCTTGCGCGTACGTAACTTTGAAAATAAACCCTTGAAAGTCAACGATAAAATTGGAAATCCAGTCATGATTGGAACCATTGTCGTTTGGCAAGTGGAAAATACTTTCAAAGCAAGTTTCGAGGTGGAGGACTATGAAAATTTCGTGCACCTTCAGACCGATGCCGCCGTACGGAAAATGGCAGGCCTCTTCTGCTACGATAATTTTGACGACAACCACAGTGAAGTCACCTTGCGCTCGGGGGTTGAAGAAGTCAATCAATCTCTGGAAAAAGAAATTGCAGAACGCCTACTTCAAGCAGGAATCAAAGTAATCGAAGCACGAATCTCCAACTTGGCCTATGCCGCTGAAATTGCTTCTGCCATGCTCCAGAGACAGCAAGCAACTGCCATTGTGGCTGCAAGGCAAAAAATTGTAGAAGGGGCGGTAGGCATGGTCGAAATGGCTTTGGCAGATTTGAAAATGAAAGATATTATCGAGTTTGACCAAGAGAAAAAGGCAGCCATGGTCTCCAACTTGATGGTAGTGCTCTGTTCCGACCGCAGCGCTAGCCCAGTAGTTAATGTAGGCACCCTCAACCAATAAGCATGGTCGCACAAGAGCAGCAAAGCTTTCGGGGAACCTTCGTCATGTATGGCATTATCCTACTGGAACTCCCAACCCTGACCCTCATTTCCGTGCTTTATTTCACGGGCAAACTCGGGGAAGATGGTTGGATTCCAATGCTTGTAGTTGGCACCTTGATTCCCCTCACCTTTCTGCTCTTAATGAGCATCACCTTGGAAACCCGCCTTGATACCCATGCTTTTTCTTACCGGAACTTGCCTTTTCAGCGTAGTTGGAAACAACTACCTCTCGAGCAAATAAACTCCATTTCCGTTCACAAAAAAGATGGTATTCTAGACTATGGTGGCATAGGAATGCGGTTTTCACGCAAAACCAAAGCCTATATTTTCTTCGCTGATTATGTCATCGAAGTAGAGCAAGGAGGAAAAAAGCTTGTGTTTTCCACAGCAAAACCCAAAGAATTTGACGCAGTAATCAGCAATTGGCAAACGAATAAACCCTAAGGCATGGCCACACCAATTTATAACGAAACGCAGCGATTTAGACAGATTTGGATTTGGGCAATCCTCTTGGGAGTAACAGCCTTAGTGGTGGGCTCAATGGTCAACAAGCTACTCAACGACCCTCAAGCAACCCTAGTAGAACTAATATTCCCTGTTGTGTTGCTCCTTTTGATCAATGGACTCTTCTTTTCCATGCGGCTAACCACTCGAATAGATGCGTCTTCACTGACTTTCAGCTATTTCCCGTTCCTAAGTCAACGAAAATACGATTGGACAATTATTGAATCCATGGAGTTGATTACCTACAACGGACTCGTCGACTATGGCGGCTGGGGAATCAAATGGAATGGGGAATGTTGGTCCTACACCACGGGAGGTAAGTGGGGGATCCTTGTACGGACTTCCACCAAAAAATTCCTTTTAGGAACCCATCACCCCGAAAAGGTAAAGGAAGTCATTTCTTATTTTATGGAAATCAAATCCAGTTCCAATGGCAACTAAAAAACCATTTGTACTACGTTTGGACGAAAAGATGATGAAGGCTCTCGAAAAATGGAGTGCAGATGAGTTTCGCAGCACCAATGGACAACTGGAGTGGATCATCCGAGAAGCATTAAAAAAGGCTGGCAGACTACCCAAAATCAATCCGGAATCGCCTTCCAATCCCAATACATAGTCCGCTTATTCCTATAGATTTATAGTGAAAAAGAAAAGAAGACCTTTCACTTTTGGTAACTTGCAGCCGCTTTTTAGTACGCCATGAAATCCATCATCAGTTTTGTTATCCGATATATTCCTAGGCCTATCCTTCAGACGATAAGCCCTTTGGCAATGAAGGTGCTCTCCCAACTCAATCGAGGCAAGGAGGTGAACTGCCCAGTCTGCGATCATTCTTACCAAAAATTTCTTCCTTACGGGCGTATCGCACGAGAAAATGCACTTTGCCCAAATTGCCTAGCATTAGAACGTCACCGACTGATGTGGCTTTTCCTACAAGAGAAAACTAACTTTTTTACAGCACCCCTAAAAGTGCTCCATGTCGCCCCTGAGCATTGTTTTATCAAGCGTTTTGAAGCACTCCCCAACTTGGATTACATCACTGCAGACATCGAGTCACCCCTTGCCAAGGTGAAGATGGACGTACACGCCATCCCTTTTCCAGACAATACCTTCGATGTGGTCTTTTGCAACCACGTTTTGGAGCATGTGAACGATGACCTTTTGGCCTGTTCAGAGTTTAACCGAGTACTAAAATCGGATGGCTGGGGCATCTTGCAATCTCCCGTATATCAATTGGAGGCAACCCTAGAAGACAAAACCATCACTGATCCTGCCGAGCGCGAACGCCTTTTTGGTCAGCGAGACCACGTACGCAAATTTGGAAAGGATTATGCAGATAGACTTCGCCGCTCAGGAATTCAGATGGAAGAAAATCAATTCGTGAAGGAAATTACTCCTGAAAAAGTGAAGCAGTATGCACTTGCACCAGATGAGGTCATCTTCATTTGCCGAAAGGGGTACTAACCCTTACTCCACTTGATGAGGAGTTCCAAAAGCAAACCTAACCCGTACCCAGATAGCTGAACCAAGGAAGTACCCAGTGACAGAATTCCTACGATTAGAGAACGGTGCTCCCAGCTGCTTTGTGCAAGCACTAAGCCCGCCCAGAGTCCTAGAATAAGCAGGTGTGGGAGAAGAAGTAGTTGAATAAAAAGAAGGTTGATCCCTAAAGAAATTAAGAACAGGAGAAAAAAACTTGGCAAGGCATGTACTAACTTGATCGCCTCGGGGTGGTAGCGAGATACATTAACTCGATTTCTCCCAAAGGAAAAACCCTGTTTAGCAAAGGACCAGAGGGTATTTTTTCGTTTGTGGTAGACAAAAGCCTGAGACACCAGTTCCAAGCGGAATCCCGCCTTCTTGATGCGCAGACTCCATTCGATATCTTCTCCCCTGTTGGGGTCTACAAACCCCCCCAAACGGTCAAACACAGCCCTTGACACGCCCATATTGAATCCCCTCGCCTGATAGGCAGCTGTATCCTTGAGCTTACCCCGAATCCCTCCCGTCGTCCAAAAGGAAGTCATGGCAAAGTCCATTGCTTTTTGAAGTGGAGAAAAATCTTCTGCTGCCGCATCTGGCCCACCAAAGGCATCCAGAGAACGTGTTGCTATCGCTTTTTCAAGCGCTTCAAAATAGGTAGGTGGCAAGAGCACATCCGAATCGAGGATCACAAAAAAATCTCCTTTGGCCTGCTGCATTCCAAAATTTCGTGCAAAACCTTGGCCAGTATTTTCCTGATAGAAATAGCGAATGGAAAGGTCATGGCCAAAGGCAGCAACTACCTCCTCACAGCGGAGCGTAGAACCGTCTTCCACGATCACTACCTCAAATTGGGTGTAGCTTTGAGAAAGAAGGCTGTTTAGCAAGTCCTTGATTTCACCCGCTCGATTGTAAACAGGAATGATACAGGAAAAGAACATTAAAAATCAAGATTGATTTCTTCGTCAATTTTATACTCTGGCTCCTTGGCTTGGTTGGAGGTCATCAGCTCAGCGATGAATCCGGTCAAAAATAATTGGGCACCGATCACTAACGCTACCAAAGCCAAGAAAAACGCCGGTTGGTCTACCACTTCCCTTACCTTGATACCTTGGCTTAGTCCATAGATTTTTTGGGCAATCAGCCAACCCGTGATTCCGATACCACTCAGAAAAGAAATCGTGCCTAGCAAGCCAAAAAAATGCATGGGTTTTTTCTTGTATCGGTGTACAAACGAGACAGAAATTAGATCCAGAAATCCATTAAGGAATCGCTCTAAACCAAACTTGGAGTAGCCGTATTTTCGAGCACGATGTGCTACTACCTTCTCCCCAATCTTCGGGAAGCCATTCCATTTGGCCAGAAGGGGAATGTAGCGGTGCATTTCTCCATAGATGTGGATATTTTTCACCACCTTATTCCGGTAGGCCTTCAGTCCACAGTTAAAATCATTCAACTGAATTCCTGAAATCCAACGAGTGACCCCATTGAAAAATTTGGAGGGAATAGTTT
>JANQWS010000032.1 GCA_030729785.1 Algoriphagus sp.
TAGTTATTGAGGGGATTTTTTTGATATAAGGCAGTCCAGGGATTAGTTGGGACTAGGTAATTAATTTTTATGATTATCCCCTTTGTCACCAGTAACCAAATAAAATAAGGTTTGAGATTCAATTAGGTGAGCTGTGGACCGTTGACTGTGGACTGTCAACGATTATCCGCATGTTTTAAATAGGGGAGCTGAGCTACTGGCATGATTGCGGATAATCCTCTTAATTTTACCACCAAAGAGGAAAAACACTCCCCTTATTAAATTTTAGCTATCGGATTCATTTGGTTTGGATGCTAACAGGCAGTGCAAGTGGACTGCCTTCCAGCTGTACTTTCCTCTAGTATTGATTTTGGCTGTTGATCCTTTCGTTTGGGAGTACTAGTAGAATAATCGACCTAAATGAAAAAAGTTATTTTACTAATTCATGTAGTCATTGTGGCGGCTCTTTTCAGATTAGGAGTAGGTCTGAATAGCGATCAAACAATCCTTGTATTTTTAAGGAACCTTGGTACATTTACATGATTATCAGGTATATGAACTCTCTCCTTTCTTTCCATTTTCGTGCCTTCGATTGGCTAGACCAGCACTGGGAAAGTCCAAGGAGTACGCGCTGGATTAGTAATCTGGTCGTTATTTTTTTTATTCTAGGCTCTGTGGTGCCCCTACTTATTTTCTTAAACATACCTATTCCTTTCCCTTCTCTTTCTCCTTTTTTTGCCGTTGAAATTGCATTCACCATTTTATTAGTTTTTGAGATTTTAGGCCTGATTTTCTTGCTTCCTAAGTCGGTGGCTGACTCCATCGGCAAACAGTTTGAAATCATATCCCTGCTTCTCCTTCGGGATGCATTTAAGGAGTTTGGCCACTACATGGGGGAGCTCAATTGGGATCCAAAACTCTTACTTGAACTCTTGCCGATGGTGGCAGATGGCTTTGGTGCTGTACTTATTTTTGGAATGACCGCCCTCTTTTACCGGACTCAAAAACATCAAAAAATCACGCAGAGCAATGAGGAGCAATCGGAATTCATTGGGGTTAAAAAGATTTTATCTCTTTACCTTGCATTGGTGTTTTTCTTGATAATCCTACTAGACATTACTCGCGCATGGGAAACTGGCGTGGTCAGTTTTAGTATCCAATCATTTTACACACTGTTGATTTTTACAGATATCTTTATCTTGATATTTTCCTTGCGCTATTCAAGCAAATACTACAACCTGTTTCGGTATTCTTCCTTTGCCCTAGCAACACTCTTTCTTCGTTTGACCATCTCTGCTCCAGCCTATTACAATGTGCTATTGGCAGTGATTGCCGGTGGACTTGTGCTGGGCGTGACTGCTATTTATAATGGACTTTTGCTTAAGGATAATTCTACCAAACCCTTGGCTTAATCGATTGCTTCTTTTTTAGCTCAATTCCATGAGCTGAGGTGGTCATTCCCTAGTTTTTTCTTTGTCCTTTTATTTTTACTTCCAGAATTTACTTCCCTATTTTGAGCCAAAGTTTTTAAAGAAGTTCAATGTCGGAAAACCACAACTGGGAAGTGATTGTAATTGGCTCGGGCCCTGCCGGGGCAATGGCTGCATACGAACTTGCAAAAGCAGGTAAGAGAGTGGCTATTATTGAAAAAGAAACCTTACCGAGGTACAAAACCTGCGGTGGAGGCTTGGTTTTTCGTGGGAGGGAACTCCTTCCTGTCTCTGTACAATCAGCAGTCGAGAAAGAGTTTGATTCCTTAGCTGTTTATTTTGACAAGCATCCACAACCTTTTACCGCAAAGCGCAATTTCCCCATACTAAGCATGGTTATGCGGGACCAATTTGATCATTTACTTATTCAAGAGGCCGTCAAACTTGGGGCAGTACTTCTTGAGGGACAGTCCCTGCAGCATCTTGACTTTGAATCCGAAATACAAGTCCAAACTCAAGACCATACTTATTCCACTCGGTATGTAGTGGCTGCCGATGGAGTCCTTGGTCCTACCGCCAAACTCGCAGGATGGAAAGAAACGCGTAAGTTGATTCCCGCCTTGGAATACGAAGTAGGTGTGGAGCCAACTGTTTTTGAACGCCTCTCCAAAGAAGCACGTTTTGACATTGATGCCATCCCACAAGGGTATGGCTGGTGCTTCCCAAAGGCCAATCACTTGTCCATTGGGGTAGGCTTGTTTGCTCCCAAGAAAATTCAACTTCGCGATTACTACAAGGCCTACCTCCACAAACTAGGTGTTGAATCAACTACTTTCGAACAAGCTCATGGCTTTCAAATACCTGTTAGTGCTCGAAAGGACGGCTTTGCTAAAAAAGGAGTGTTCCTTACGGGGGATTCTGCTGGGTTCGCTGATCCCCTTACTGCAGAAGGCTTGACCAATTCTATTTATTCGGGGATTCTTGCCGGACAAAGCATCGCTCAACAGTTTGAAGACCCTGAGAAAGCGGCTGAGACCTACCATGCAGCCCTAGAAGAGCGCTTACTTCCGGAATTGCGATTTAGCGAAGTGATGGCTTCCTTTTTTTATTTTATGCCTTCCGCACGAAATTTATTGATGGGTAAGTACGGTCAGCGGGCTTGTGAGGTACTCACAGATGTATTTACTGGGCAACTCGTATTGAGTCGGGAGTTGAAGCAGCGCGCTTTGAAAAAATTCGGAATAGGTGGTTTCTAACTAGTTCTGTACTAGCAAACAAATTTTTTGCATCAATGCATTAACATTAATTTAATTTTATTTTAATGCTAAATTAATTTAACTAGTATTGGATCGGTGTTTGTAAAAATGCCGAATTAATCCAATGGTCCCATTGGATTCAATTAGTTTACGTTGATTTGTGCCCAAGTAGTCACCCACTACAATCTTGGGATATTCACCTTCTCAATACTAAAGTATGGCATTACAAGAAGAATTTGAATCTCATGGCAATTGGCTATTTCGGTACCGAAGTTACCTGCCCCTAGTTATTATTTTGATCGGCTGGGCTAGGTACTTAAGGCGAATTCTCCATCCCGAAGAATTCCCTTTGTTTTTTCCCGAGTTTGAGTCAATGTATTTCGCTGTAGGGATTGGGGTTGGTCTTCTAGGTTTGTTAGTTAGGGTATATACGGTAGGCTATTCTCCTCGCAATACCTCAGGGAGGAATACCAAAGAAGGACAGGTAGCAGATACCTTGAATCAAACAGGGATCTATTCCTTGGTTAGGCATCCCCTCTATGTGGGTAATTTTTTGATGTGGTTGGGTCCCGCATTGGTCACAGTAGATCTTTGGTTTATCATCTCTTTTTGCCTACTATACTGGGTGTATTACGAGCGTATCATGTACGCTGAGGAACAGTTTCTTCGCAGAAAATTTGGGAACGAATACTTAGTTTGGAGTGCTAAAGTTCCTGCTTTTTTACCCAATCTCCGCAAGTTTACTCCCCCTCAAATCTCTTTCAGTTGGAAAAAAGTTTTCAAAAAAGAAAAGAACGGTTTATCGGCTTTATTCTTGATTTTCTTTTTGTTTGATGCATCGGTACTCTTTTTGAATCCTGCACACGTGCCGAGTACCACCCTTACCATCCTCTGCGTGGGCTGTGGTTTTTTGTACCTAGTTTTGAAAATCCTAAAAACAAAAACCTCCCTTTTGGCAGAGGTAGATCGGTGATCTTTTAATAACACTCTGTTAAAAATTAGAGTAACTCAAGCGCGTAAGATTAAAAAATAATCCCCTTAAATTGGGGTATGAAAACTTACCTCTCACACGTTTTTATTTTCCTTTCGCTGTTTTGTCAAAGTTGTGTAGAAGGAAATACACAAGTTCAAGATGACAATGCCCAAGATGCATCCAAAGGGGATTCCATTTTTTTAGCGGGTATTCCTCAGGGTAAATTGACTAACCCCCTTCTCGAAGAGGTGAGTGGGCTAGTGGTGTCTAGTCAATACCCCAATCGGATGTACGTCCAAACAGATAGTGGGGGAGAAGCAGCCGTCTATGCTTTGGATACACTAGGAAATGAACTCGGAAAGATCGCTTTAGCGGGACTAAGTAATCGGGATTGGGAAGACCTGGCAATCGGCCCAGGCCCAAATGGGACTCATTACATCTACCTTGCAGATATTGGGGACAATGATGCAAAATACCCAGAAGTGTATTTGTATCGCTTTTTAGAGCCAGCAGGCTTCCAAGAAATTGTGAGTCAGGATATTCAAGCAGCAAAGCTGAACTACCAAGGTGGACCAAGGGATGCGGAAACTTTCCTAGTGGATCCGATTTCGGGTGAACTCTTTATTATATCCAAACGGGAGCAAAAAAATGCCTTGTACCGTGTACCTGCAGATGCTTTTGAAAAAGGAGAAGCATTACTAGAAAAATCACAGGAATTTAATTTTACCAGCTCGGTAGGGGGTGATATTTCAAAAGATGGTAGACAAATTTTAATCAAAAACTACTTGGAGGTGTTCTATTGGACTAGGTTGCCCAATCAGTCTATCTCTGAAGCCCTACAATCTCTTCCTCGCCGACTGCCTTACCAGCCAGAGCCTCAAGGAGAGGCTATTGGATTTAATTTAAAAGGGGATGCCTACTTTACGATTAGCGAAAAGCGCAACGGGATTGTTCCTACGCTTTACCGCTACCCAAAGAAATAAGTTGGTTTAGAAGTTTAGCCAGGTCTACCTCCATTGATTGAATTTCTTCAAATGCCGGTATAGGTGAATGGGGTAATCGCCTTTAGTTCTTCCTGGAGTGAATTTGAAATAGGCAATCCCTCGATAAACTCTGCCAGCGAAGCCTGCGTAATTTTGGCATGCGTGCGGGTAAGGTCTCGCAACGCTTCATAAGGCTTCGGGTAGCCTTCTCTTCTCAAAATGGTCTGTATGGCCTCTGCCACTACCGCCCAGTTGTCCTCGAGGTCGGCATCGATTGCAGCCCGGTTGAGCTCCAACTTGCCCAGCCCTTTTTGCAAGGACTCGAATGAAATCAGCATGTGAGCCAAGGGAACCCCAATAACTCGCAATACGGTGCTGTCGGTCAGATCTCGCTGCAGCCTAGAAATGGGTAGCTTAGCGGCCAGGTGCTCCAAGAGCGCATTGGCGATACCTAAGTTGCCTTCTGCATTTTCAAAATCGATGGGATTGACCTTGTGTGGCATGGCGGAGGAACCCACTTCTCCGGCTTTGATTTTTTGCTTGAAGTAATTCATCGCCACGTATTGCCATACATCCTTGGACAGGTCAAGCAAGATGGTATTGATTCGCTTTAGCCCATCAAAAATAGCAGCCATATGGTCGTAATGCTCGATCTGTGTGGTAGGATAGGAGCGGGTAAGCCCAAGCGTATGCTCTACAAATTGCTTCGCAAAACCATTCCAATCGATTTGAGGATAGGCTATGTGATGCGCATTTAGATTTCCCGTTGCTCCACCAAATTTGGCAGCATAAGGAACTTGTGCAAGAAGGTTCAATTGATTTTGAAGACGAATCACAAAAACCTGAATCTCTTTACCCAATCGAGTAGGGGAAGCCGGTTGCCCGTGGGTTTTGGCTAGCATCGGGATATGGTCCCATTCGGTAGCAAGGGTAGCCAACTGTGATAGGATTGCATCAATTTGAGGCAGGATTACTTTTTCCAAGCCCTGCTTTAGCATCAAGGGCGTTGCGGTATTGTTGATGTCCTGTGAGGTGAGTCCAAAGTGGATAAATTCCTTGTATTCTTCTAGTCCCAAGGAATCGAATTTCTCCTTCAAGAAGTATTCGACTGCTTTCACGTCGTGGTTGGTGGTGCGCTCTGCGGTTTTGATCCATTCTGCATCTTCCAGCGAAAAGTCAGTCACCCAGCTTCGAAGTTTTGGAAATAGCGTCTGATCAAAAGTGGAGAGTTGAGGGAGCGGTAGCTCGCAAAGTGAGATAAAATAGTCCACCTCCACTTGTACCCGATACTTGATCAAGGCAAATTCAGAGAAATACGCACGAAGTGGGGCAGTTTTAGCTGCATAACGTCCATCCACGGAGGATACTGCAGTTAGGGCATTTAATTCCATAAGGTCAACTTTGCAAAGCGAAAAAGAGGAAAAGTCCTATTTTTATAGGCCAAAGGTAATCCATTGCCTCCAAAATTTTGCTTACAGACTAGGATTTCTCTTCGCTTCCGAAACTTACCCGCAGTTTTTTGGGTTACCCTAACAAATTTACCCCGCCGACACCCATTTTATTTAACGAGGAATTATTTTTGCCCAACCCAAACCCGAGATTATGTTCAATTTCTTCAAGAAAAAGACAGAAGAAGCACCCAGTAACGCCTACCTACCCCTTAAGGTGCGCGAGGTAGTTAAAGAGACTGCTGATACAGTCACTATTTATTTTGAGCAGCCCGAACCCTACCTAGACTACCAGCCGGGGCAGTTTTTAACCCTAGTGATGGAGTTTGGCGGTAAGGAAGAGCGTCGTTCCTATTCTCTTTGTACCTCTCCCTACGTGGATCCTTTTCCAGGCATCTCGGTAAAGCGGGTTCCTAAGGGGTTATTCTCCAACTTTTTGAACGAACGGGTATTTCCAGGCAAAACCATCAACGTGCTCAAGCCTATGGGCACTTTTACCACGACTTTTCACTCCCAAAACCGCCGCCATTTCTTTCTCATTGCCGGTGGATCGGGCATCACGCCCATCATGGGTATCCTGAAGTCCGTGCTGGTCAACGAGCCCGCTTCCCGCATCACGCTGCTTTATTGCAGCCGTAGCGAAGAGGAAATCATCTTTGCTGACCAGCTGAAGCAGTTGGAGGCAGCCCATCCGGAGCGACTTACTGTCATCCACGATTTAAGTCAGCCATCTGCCTCCTGGGCAGGACTTCGAGGTAGACTCACTGCAGCCACGTTGAAAGATCTTTTTGGCAAGGCTGAAGTAGAACCGGACTACCAAGAAGAATACTTTATCTGTGGGCCTGATGGGCTTATGCAGACGGCCCAGGAGGTATTGAAAGAGCTGGCCGTGGCCCCAGAGCGAATCCATAGCGAGAGCTTTTACTCTGCTGCAGCTGCACAGGCTCAGGCCGATGCCAAAGCAGGAGGTATCGCAGGCATCCTTTCACGAGACGTTAGTATTTCATTGGAAGGTGAAACCCACCTCGTGACCGTAGGACCTGGAAAAACCATCCTGGAAGCAGGACTTGCTGCTGGATTAAACATGCCTTATAGCTGTCAAAGTGGGCTTTGTACTGCTTGCCGTGGTCGATTGAGTGCCGGCGAGGTCAAAATGGACGAAGATGCTGGCTTGAGCGAAAAGGAGATGGCTGATGGCTACGTGCTATGCTGCGTTTCTAGGCCTACATCGGAGGGTATTCACGTGACTATTGAATAATTGTGCCATGAATCTTGAAAAATTACGTGCGTCCTATCGTCGTACGGAACAACTTACCCTGCTTCTGCTTCTGATTGCATTGCCGTTGTTTGGGGTCATTTACCTGTACGAGCAATCTGGAACATTAGGGGGAAGTTTGCCACAGCTGTCTTTCTCAGGGCAAGTAACGGTACTCGGAGCAGGGGGATTGCTTTTGTTGGTTCATTACTTTCTATTTCATCGTCAGATCAAAATTGCATTGCATCAAGAGGAGCTATCCGAAAAAATAGTTACCTACTTAGCAGCAACAAAACAGAGATTTTTTCTTTTGATGGGGGTTTCTGTAGCAAGTAGCTTGGGCCTTCTTTTCAGCTCCAATCCTGGTTTTGTGGTTTTGTTTGCACTTACACTGGTATTTTTTTCTTTAGGTAAGCCTAGTCCCGATCGGATGATGCGTTTGCTCAAGTTGAAAAAACAAGACCGGGAACTTCTTATCGAAATTTCCCGGCCTACTAACTAATTTTAGAAACCTTTAATTGCTCCTAATTTTCAATGGTAATGTTGCCAGAAGTAATATTTCCTTTAATCCAGGTGGAGGCATTGTTGTTTAACTCTAACGTCCTGGAGCTGGAAGAATTACCCACGCGAATATTTCCCGAACCTGCTTTTAACGAGTAATTGTATGATCGGAGATCTACTTGGGTTTGAACTGTAAAATTTCCTGAGGTGCCTGAAAATTGAGTTGATGGGCCAAAACCTGAATTTATTGCCCGCATATTTCCAGAAGTAAAATACAATTGGCCCAACTGCTTGGCATTTTCAATCCGTGCATTGCCGGAAGTTAGTCGCACGTTGAGTTCTCCTTCGATATCCTTGGCATCCAAGGAGCCGCTGGTGGATTCGTAATTGACTCTTCCGCTGATACGGTCCAAATAAGCATTTCCGGAAGTGAGCCTTGCCTCCACATTGCCGTCAATTTCAGAGGCTCGTAAAGTGCCAGACGTAGAGTTCAACTTGAGATCTCCTTTGATTTGACTAGCTGTGACCGTGCCTGAAGTAAGCTGCAAGGTGGTGTTTTTACCAACGAGGTTGCTCAAGCTGATTTTCCCAGAAGATCCTCTTACACTGATTTGCATGGATTTAGGACCTGTGATTTTGAGGTAACCCTTGTTTTTACTATTCCAGTTGTACTTTTCACCGCTTCTCTTGTAGCTTACTTTGAGTACATCTCCTAGTGTCACAAATACGATGTCTTGATCAGTTACATTTGAAGCCAAATACGCTTCTACGGATACTTCCATTTCATCACCACCCTGGTAACTTACCTCTAGCCAGCCGCTTTCTACCTCGATCTGCTTGATGTTGGGGTATTTTTTGGTGGTGTTTACCAGTACATTTTGTGCCGCAACCCAAGTCGTGGAGACCAGTAGGAGCAAGGCAACTAGACCTAAACGTGTGTAATTTTTCATAATCTTAGGTTTAGTGGTTTAGAAGTTTGATGCCAAATGTGATCGGATTCAAAGAAGGCCCTTTTCCTTCTTGGAAAAGTTCGTTCAAATCGTAGGTACTGAAAAAGGTAATGTTCTTGCCGACGCCCACCTCTCCACGGAATCCATACCGGAGGTTTTCCAAATAAAGTCCGGTATTGATTTTTTCTGTTCGATCCATTGCGCGTCCAGATTCTTCGTAAACAAATTTGGATCTCCCTCCGAGACGGTAGCCGATGTAAGGTCCTGCTGCCACAGTGAGGCCCTTTTCCTTGTTTTTTCCTAAATTGACTTCCAAAAGTGTCATGGCAGTTAGGTAAGATGCGGAAAGCTTGCTCTTTACTCCTGTGACATCTGTACGCTCTACAAAGGAGATTTCGTTTGGACCTCGGACGGCTTGAAAATCTCGATTTTCAAACTTGAAATTGTACCATTGAAATCCCAATCCAAAATTCCATCTTAGCCCATCGCTTAGGCGCTGAGAACCTACCCAGTTCAATCCCACATTCCAGCTCCCCCATCCTTTGGAGGCATAAGGCTGATCAGAGGTTGGAAAACTCCCATCTTTTAGGAAACTATTGATCCCCAGGTCAACCGAGAAATCACTTGTATAGCGTGAACCTCTTTCTTTTTTTGGGTTTGTCTCAAATTTCACCTTCGTGTCCTGTCCCGATTCATCGACGTAGACGCGCATTCTACCAACGCGAACTTCTGTTTCAGCGCCATTTTCAAGCACTCGAACCACTTCTTTGATGGAGCCGTCCTTTTTATGAAGTTCTACTAGGGTCACCTCGCCGGTAGCCTTGTTCTCTTGGACACCGAGCTCAGCAATGATTTGGTTGATATTCATCCCCTTGAGTTTCTCAAAATCGGGTAGGGATTCGACGAGGATGACAATTCTTCCTGCCTTACCAAACTCGATGACTACGGAGTCTTTTAAGGTAGGGATGAATGTTTTCAGGGTTGTTTCAGGATTGGTCTTGGCCTGAGCCAGAAAGGTACATCCTAAAAAAGCGAGTAGAAACACTATTTTTTTCATGGATTCTGCTGTTTGTATTTACTTGGTTTAGTTTTATTGTTTTTCGGTTGAAGCCGCTCTTCTGCTTGTTAGAGAAGAAAAGAACCGCTCTTTTTTTTCTTGGATTTCTACAAATCCCACGTCCAGTTTATCGAGAAGCCCTTCCACCTGACCGACCGTTTTTCCTAGTTCGGTGATCAAGTTTTTGTTAGCAGGTTCTTCTTTCTTCAATCCATCAGAGAAAATTCGAATTCGGTATCCATCTATCTCTTCTGCATCTGCCAAGCTGGCTTGGGAGCTAGTTACTGTGGTGCTGGTTCTAGTAGGTTCTGAACTAACCCAAATCTTGGAATCGGTTACGGTATTACCTGTTACTTCTACCGCCTCTTGCGGACTAGGGAAAGTAATGGCCTCAGCCACCATAGATTCCAAATTGGCCTTCGGGGAATTTTCCTGAGGGAGGATTGATTTTTGGGCGAGAGTACTTTTGCTTGGAGTACTTGTTTCGGCTAGGGCTACCGGTTTTTGATCTACCATGGATACCACCGTTTCGACTTCTGGAGTAGATTCCGGTCCAGGAGTACTAGTTGTTACCTCTTCACTAGTAGCAATGGGGCTTTCCTTTTTTGATTGGGGGACTTGGGACCAGATCAGGTACCCAAAACCTAGTAGCAAAGGTATTGCTGCGGCTATTGCCCACCAGTAATTTTCCTTGGGATGCTTCCCTCCATCCAAATGCGCTTCCAGCTTATCCCAGGCTGCTGGGCGAGGGGACTCCTGATGATTTTCGAGTTTTTCTCTAAAAACCCGATCCAATACTTCGTCTGATTTAGCCATGCGTAATTTTGGTTGTGAGTTGGAGACTCGTAATTTTTTCTTTAAGCACACTTCGTGCGCGGTTCAGTTGCGATTTGGAGGTACTTTCTGTGATACCAAGTAATTCTCCGATTTCTTGATGCGAATACCCTTCGATCGCAAATAGATTGAAAACTGTTCGGTAGCCTAGAGGTAAACTTTGCACCAACTCCATCAGTTCTGCAACTTCCAACTGAGTTAAGTCTTCGGCAGCAGGCTCTTTTACGTGTAGGGTATCCTCTAAAGGAATTGTCAGGGTAAGAGAGCGGTTGCTTCGAATGGCCATCAATGCTTGTGTGACTACAATGCGCTTCATCCATCCCTCAAAACTCCCTGTTCCTTGAAATTGAGAAAGCTTTTCAAAGATTTTCATAAAGCTTTGGATCATTACGTCCTCTGCTTGCTCCTGATCCTTGAGGTACCTCAGGCAGATCGCCATAAATCTCCGGGAGTAAGTCTCGTAGAGCTGTTGCTGGGCTTTCCGCTTCCCGGCGAGACAGCCCAAAATCAGTTCTTCCTCAGTGGAGAATTGGGTGGATAAATGCATTTGGTTTAACTTTCAAAAAGGTAGATGCCCTAGTAAGGCAAATGGTTGCACGAGTAGGAAAAGAATTTGAATTAAACGACCACTACCCTTCAATATAGTGAAAAAAGGCCATTTTTAAAGAAATTTAGAGTGAAAAAATAAAAAACAGAAGGGCAACAGCAAGGATAAGAATCATCAGTTGGGACTTTTCTTTGTACTCGGTAACTATTTTTTTCTTTCGGAGAACAAGTACCGCTAATCCCAGTCCAAAAAATTGCAAGAAAATACTCGTTCCATTGAGAGGTCCCATTGGAGCGTCTAGTAAATGAAGTTTGGTGTTGAGTAAAGAAGCTGTACCGAGTAAAATACCCGTTATACCAAAAAGGAAAGATCGTTGAAGTAATACGGATTCGGGTAGCGAGGACCAATTCATAGTGAAGGATTAGCTAACAAAGGTAAATAAAGAAGGCAAAGCACAATTACCTCTCGTGTATTCCTAGTATTTCTTAAATTTTTGCTTTTCTAGTTTCGAAATAGGAAGCGATTTCATTTCCAGAAAGTGCATTGAGGGTCATTTCTTTCGTTAATCCACCCTTTCGGCCGATAAGTACTCCATACTGCATGTCGGCATAGCCATCCATTTCGTGGGCATCGGGGTTGATAGCAAGTTGCACACCTTGTTCCATTGCATAGCGAATCCATCGCCAATCCAGATCCAATCTCCAGGGATTGGCATTGATTTCGATGACCACCTGCTTTATAGCACAAGCATCGATGATGGCCTTGTGGTCAATGGGGTAGCCTTCCCTACGGAGCAATAGCCTTCCCGTAGGGTGGCCTAAAATTGTGGTGTAGGGATTGTGGATGGCGGTAAGTAAGCGGTCTGTAGCACGCTTGAGATCCATACTCAGAACCGAATGTACAGAGGAGACAATAAAATCAAAGTTACGGAGCACCTCTGTGGGGTAGTCTAGGTTTCCGTCTGGGAGTATGTCGGATTCGATGCCTTTAAAGATGCGAAAGGGAGCTAATTCTTGATTGAGTGCATCAATTTCTGCATGTTGCTTGACCACCTTTTCAATTTCCAAGCCCCCTGCATAGCTTGCCGTGCGGCTGTGGTCTGAAATCCCGAGATATTCGTAACCCAAAGCTTTGCAATGTTCGGCCATCTGCCGCAAGCTGTGTTTTCCGTCGCTGTAGGTGGAGTGGTTGTGTAAAATACCCTTCAGGTCCTTGTTTTTAATCAATTCTGGAAGTGTGCCTGCTTTGGCAAGCGCTACCTCGCCCATGCCTTCACGCATTTCTCGAGGGATAAATTGCAGTTGATGTTGTTGAAAAAATTCATCCTCACTTTCAAATTTTGATTTCCGAATCAATTCTCCGACGGTTTCCTCCTCGTTGACCCAAGTACCGAGATGGGCTTTGGAGGCTACAAAAAGTAGTTCTTTTGCAGCGAGATTTTCTGGACTGCAAAAGTGAACAAGAAGCTGGAGTTCGGGTTCTTCCAAGGTTCCTCTCCAGGTCATGGGACCAGAAATTACCTTGTTCCAGGAGATACCTGGAAGTTGGGATAAACTGGATTTTACAGCTAGGATGTCGGTAGCTGCTAGTAAGAATTCTCCTTCGGAAATAATTTCAAGGCGTCGTGCAAAATCTCCAACGATACGTACTTGGGTGCTAGAAAGTAGTTGTTGGAGTTGATTTGCTAAAGATTCAATCGTTGCTTCGATGTCAGCAAATAACCATTTTCCGGCATTAGAGGCTTTGAATAGGAGGTTTTGAAGGATAGTTTCTTGGGTTTTTTCGCCGAAACCCTTTGTCTGAGCGATTTGTCCACTTTGACAGGCTTCCATCAATTCGTGTGTGGAGGTAATGTCTAGTTCTCGCCAGATTACACGAACTTTCTTAGGTCCCAAGCCTTTCACCTGAAGAATTTCCATCACACCGGCAGGGGTCTGCCCAATCAGGGCATCCAAGGAGGGAAATGACCCCGTTTCTTTGAGCGATAGAATGGCTTCTAGAATGCTTTTTCCGATCCCTGGGATAGCTGCCAGGTCTTGGGAGCTCATGCCCATCAGGTCTTGATCCACCCGTTCCAACGCATTCAATCCTCCTTGATAACTCCTGATTTTGAATGGATTTTCATCGTGAAGTTCAAGCAGCTGAATACACAGTTTGAGTCGGTTTAATAGCGTCTTGTGATCCAAAATTTAAATTTTAGGTGGGTTTTAACACAAATGTGTTCAAATATAGTTTCATTTTAAACGCTTGGGAACTAACTTCCGTAGAATCGTGAAGGGAATTTATTAAGTAATCCTGGAGAAATTCAACTTAATCTTGTTTGCTATGATGTATTGGATAGTAAAAACAGAGCCCAATGCGTATTCTTGGATGGATTTGGAAAATGAAGGGGAAGTTGTTTGGGATGGGGTACGCAATTTTCAAGCAAGGAATTTTCTAAAGCAAATGCAGGTAGGGGATCAAGTCTACTTCTATCATTCAGGTGCTGAAAAGGCCCTAGTTGGACTTGCTGAAGTGAGAAAGGAAGCTTTTCCTGATGGTCAAGATGGGGCTTGGGTGGCGGTGGTTCTCGCTCCCAGTTACAGGTTGGCTTCCCCCGTTACGCTGAGGCAGATTCAGGAAGATCCTCGTTTAAGGGAAATTTCCTTGGTGAAGCAATCCCGCCTTTCGGTTCATTCGTTAGACAAAGAAGCCTTTCTACTCATTTCTAAATTGGCATTATGAAACGCCTTCTAGTCCTTGTTTTTTTAATTTCGAGTACTCCATTTGCCTGGGGACAGCTTCAATTTGGGGAGCGATTGGAAATTCCTGCAAAAGGCTATGAGCCTGCTTTTGAACTTATGCGCGTGCCTACTGGAATGCTTGCTTTTCGTTCTTTTCAACCAAGGAGTTTAGTGGCAGATCGGGTGTTGGAATATTTTACAGTAGACTCTCTATTGAATGCCTCTGAACTAGCCCAATTTAAAATTAGGAATGGTTTTGACTTGATTGGGTACGACGGATCGGAAGAATTAACTTATTTTTTATTTGCAAAGGGGACCACTGCTGCCGCTGAGAAATATATTTTAAAGTTAGATCTCCGGACCCGAGAGGGCCTAGAATTTCCTGCATCTAATTTAGTACCGATGGACTTAATTGAATTTTTGGTGCAAGAGGACCGTGCGCTGTTCTTGGGGTATGCAGATGCGCGACCGGTGCTTCAAGTAGTGTCTTTAGTGGACAAGAGTGTATTTACTGTCCAAGGTATTTACGGAAACGATACCCAGGTGCTGCAGCTAATAAAGCTTCCACAAGAGGAAGCTATGGAAGTAGTTTTAAAGAGGAAAGGGCCTTTTAAAACGTGGGATACTAGTTTACTTACGTTTGATCTTGAAGGAAATCTACTTCAGGAAGTGAAGTTGGATGACCTCGCTAAAGAAGATAAAGACTTGATGGATGGGCTCTTGCTCAATCAGGAGGGGTATCAAACCTTGATAGGAGCATTTGGTAAGGAGGTTCGGAATAGTTATGAGGGCATGGCTGTGACAATAATAAACCCTTTTGGAGAAACTGAGACCAAGAGCTACACCCTAGAAGATTTCTCAAATTTTTATGCCTATCTCCCAGAGAAGCGTCGCGAAAAACAGGAAGCATATTTAACAGGTCAACGCGAAAAAGGGAAAATCCCCACCTTAAGAAATACCTATGCAGTTCGTAAGGTATGGGAGCTCGAAGACAGCTATGTGATCTATTTCGATCAATTTTCAGTCACAAGTACACGGGGTCCAGGAAGAGTTCCACCTCCACAAGGTTCGAGTTACCGCTACGATCGGGGCGTACGAATGGGGTATAATCCTGTTTTCATGGATTCCTACAATGGAATTTATGGGTCAATGCCGATGTACACCCTAATTACAGAGTACACCTATCGATCTGCACATTTCATTTCTTTAGCCAAATCCGGAGAGGTTCTTTGGGACAATGCGGTGAGCTACCAGGATTTGAATACTACCTTTCCCGAACCCTTTGGAGAATTCTCAGTACAGGGAGAGGAGGTATTTCACTTGTATTTGGAAAACGATCAGATCAAACTAAATTATTTAAAGGGGGCTGAAACGGTTGTCACCAATCAATCCTTTTTTTTAGAACTTGATCCAAGCCAAGGGAAAATAAATTACACCGATTTGGGCACCCTTCGCTTGTTGCATTGGTATGGTCCCTATTACCTATTAGCTGGACTTCAAAAAGTAAGCCGGAAAGACGATAACGGCCAAGACTTGCTCAGTGAGGTGTTTTTTATCCAGAAAATTTTGGTTGATGGGGATTTGTATGTTCCAAATGAAGTAGCTGACTAGTTTATTTTCTATATTTACCGCAAATTTAACCCATGCAAAAACGGCTCGTCCTCGATCAACAGCAGATTGAAATCACTTTGAAGCGGTTCTGCTACCAACTCATTGAAAATCATGACGATTTCGAGAACACGGTATTTTTGGGTTTGCAACCTAGAGGAACCCTGTTGCTGGACAAAATAGTCGCAGTCTTGAAGGAAATTTCTGGGATTGAGGTTCCTAGTGGCTACTTGGATGCCACCTTTCATAGAGATGATTTTCGACGTAGGGATTTTCCATTAAAGGCCAACGAAACAAAAATCGATTTTTTGGTAGAAGGTAAAAAGGTGGTGCTCATTGATGATGTACTTTACAAGGGAAGGTCTGTTCGTGCAGCCATGGATGCAATGATTGCCTTTGGTAGACCTCAAAAGGTAGAATTGATGGTATTGGTAGATCGAAGACTCACTAGAGATTATCCGATCTTGCCCGATTACTATGGTATAAAAGTAAATACACTGGATAGCCAGTATGTAGTGGTAGAGTGGGTGGCTCAGGGAAATCCTGCAGATGCCATCTGGATTACAGAGAAAGTAACTAGCAAATAATGTCTCAACTCAGCACCAGGCACCTTTTAGGGATCAAAGAACTCAGCGAAGCGGACATCCGACTTGTACTGGATACAGCAGTCAATTTTAAGGAAATCATCAATCGCCCCATCAAGAAGGTACCTTCTTTGAGAGATATCACGATTGCCAATATTTTCTTCGAAAACTCTACCAGAACTCGCCTTTCTTTTGAGTTGGCCGAAAAGAGATTGAGTGCCGATGTGGTTAATTTTTCTTCTTCCAACAGTTCGGTTAAAAAAGGAGAAACCCTGGTGGATACGGTCAATAACATTTTGGCCATGAAGGTGGATATGGTAGTCATGCGTCATGCGAGCCCTGGAGCACCTCATTTTCTATCTAAAAATGTGCCTGCCAATGTGGTCAATGCTGGAGACGGAACGCATGAGCATCCAACCCAAGCGCTGTTAGATGCCTTTTCCATGCAGGAAAAGTTGGGGGATTTGACTGGAAAAAAAATAGCAATCATCGGCGACATTCTCCACTCAAGAGTGGCGCTATCCAATATTTTTTGTTTGCAAAAACTGGGGGCGGAGGTACGCGTCTGTGGGCCTGTCACCTTGATTCCAAAATACATCGAAAGCTTAGGGGTGAAGGTGGAGCTGGACCTTCATAAAATTTTGGACTGGTGTGATGTGGCCAATGTCCTTCGGATACAGTTGGAGCGCCAGCAAATCAAGTATTTTCCAAGCCTTCGCGAGTACTCCTTGTACTATGGGATCAACAAGAAGATGTTGGATGGGCTAAACAAAGAAATTGTAATCATGCACCCAGGACCGATCAACAGGGGGGTGGAATTGAGCTCGGATGCAGCTGATTCTGCACATTCGATTATCTTGGATCAGGTAGAAAATGGGGTTGCCGTCCGCATGGCAGTCTTGTATTTGTTGGCTGGTTCTAAGGGATGAATTACAAGCTGACCAAAAAGACATTTTTTGGTTTGGTCAAAAATAAATGATTCAGAACCAGTAAGTAGCATTGGGGAATTTGATTTTTGACCCAATCGCGCTGCCCAAGCAGTGATAAGCTCAAAACCAAACGTATAGTGGATTGAAAATAACGTTTAGACTCATTGTAACTACTCCGAAATGTTAACCGTCACGCAACTCACCAAAGTATACAACAAGCAAACCGCCGTCAAAGAGGTCAGTTTCCACCTTGATGGGGGTGAAGTGGTAGGGCTGCTCGGGCCCAATGGGGCTGGAAAAAGCACCACCATGAAGTGTATTGTTGGCTTGATCCGCAAAACAGCTGGAGAGATAACGATTGGGGGACACGATCACCTTTCGGTGGAGGCTAAGCGCTTATTCTGCTACATCCCTGAGACACCCTATGTCTACGATTTGTTGACTATCTGGGAGCACATGCAGTTTATTGCTCAAGCTTATGGGGTGCGGGATTGGAAGGCGAAAGCGCTTGAACTTTTGGAATTGTACGAGTTGGAAGACAAGCAAAAAAAATTGGGTAGGGATTTATCCAAGGGGATGCGACAAAAGGTATCTATTTGCTGTGGTTTGCTACCAGATCCGCAACTCCTATTTTTTGATGAGCCGATGATAGGCTTGGATCCCAAAGCGATCAAAAACACCAAGAACTTGTTCAACACATTGAAGGAGCAGGGAAAAACCATTCTCGTTTCTACCCACTTGATTGAAGGAATTGAGTCGATTGCGGATCGCATCTTAATCATGAAGGAGGGCCAAATTATTGGCAATGATACAATTGCAAATTTGAGGCTACAAGCAGAAACGGGAATTGGCCTAAGTTTAGAGGACTTATTTTTAGAATTGACAAAAGATGCATGAGGTTCGCCTACTCCTAAAAAAGGATTTTTTGATTTTCATCAATAACCTTCTTCTAATTTTACGAAACCCACTGCGCTTGATTCCCTATGGAATCGGAGCGGGGTATTTTTTCTTTATGTATTCCAAGGGTATTGTCGGAAGTCAGCGGATCAGCTCTGAAATGAATTTGGATGCTGCAGCTGGGGCAGATATCACCCAGCAGAACATCATCGGGGGGTTGACGGTGGTGGCATTGGTGTTTTTTATTTTTCAGTTGTACCGAGCTACTAAAAACAATATTACTTTCTTCAAGATGGCAGATGTAAACCTGCTTTTTCCTGCGCCAGTGAAGCCCGAAAATATTTTGATGTATTACATGGCCCGTTCCATTTTACCTGTATTGGGTGGGTCTTTGATTTTTCTAGTCTACAGTGGAGGTCAGCTTGCCAGTGAATTTGATTTGACTTTTCTAGGAGGATTATTTTTGTTGTTGGGGTTTGCTCTTTTCTTTTTCCTGATTTCCCCAGTCCGATTTTTAATCTACACGCTCCATACCCGCTTTGGGATTTTAGAACACTTGCGCGCGGGCGTTTTGGTGCTAGGAGTGCTCATCAGCGCTCTGGTTTTGATTCCTGGATTTTTAGCCCCTAAATTTTGGGAGGGAATGTTCGCATGGATTACCTCGCCTTGGTTTGATTTGTTTCCGGTGGTGGGCTGGAGTAGGGGCATGATGTCCTACTTTTTGAACGGGAATTTGATGGTGTCTTCATCCTATTTACTACTATTTGGGCTTACTTATTATGCCGTAGTAAAACTAGTGATTCAGTATTCCGGACATTACTACGAAGATGTGTTGGATGCAACACAAAACAATGAGGATCGCCTGGAAAAGGCAAAAGGGACAAAAGAGGTGACCGAAGATGCCTACAGTTTAAACTCAAAAAAGCAATTGGCACTTCCTGAATTTGGGTTGGGAGCAAAAGCCTTTTATTGGCGGAATTATGTGCAAAGTAGCAGACAGGATATCCATCCGCTGATTGGGCTATATACAGGAGGAATGGCTGTATTGGGAATTGTTCTTGCTGGTCTAGGCCACTTTGACTGGTTTTCGCATCAGGTACTTTATTTTTATCTTTTCTTTTTGCTTTTCTTTTATTTCATGGCGGGCATTGGAAGGGCCACTATTGGAGACCTGAAGAAACCATGGTTTATCTTAATTCCTGCTAGTTGGTCTTTAAAATTTTGGAATATGATCAAGCTGGATCTGGTACAAACACTACTATTTGCCTTGTTACTGATCCTTCCTTCCGTGGTAATCGGAGATTACAATTATTGGTTGATTGTGCTTTTTCCATTGGGGCTGATTTTCGCCTATGTGATTGGTCTTGCCGTCAACCTAATTCCTCAAGTGGGCTTGGATGAGGGCTGGGACCGTGTACTGATCAAGCCTTTAATGATTGGGGGCATTGTTATTTTTGGACTAGTGCCCACCCTATTTTTTTCTGGCTTACTATTCGGAATTACCGGAAAGTTTATCTTCGGTTTTGGGGCTGCAGTGTTGGGTTTAGGCTTTTTGGCTGCTATACTGACGCATGTAGCCTTGGATGTTTTGAAGCGATTGGAATTTAAGGAGTTGTGATTTTTTGTGGGGATTCAAAAAATTTAAAGGCTAGAATTGAAGATTTGGTAGATTTTTTCTTCAGAGGATTGATTATTCCAAGTAAGACCCGAGAATTTCATTTATTTTTGATCATCCAAATATAACATCCCATGATTTACAACTCGATCATTGAAACAATTGGGAACACCCCAATGATTCGTCTCAATAAACTTTCGCAAGGCATAAAGGGGGAGGTATTGGTTAAAGTGGAGTACTTCAATCCAGGTAATTCCATGAAAGACCGGATGGCAATCAAGATGGTAGAAGATGCTGAGAAGGCGGGGATTTTGAAGCCAGGGGGAACTTTAATTGAGGGGACATCTGGGAATACAGGCATGGGCTTGGCTTTAGCAGCAGTGGCTAAAGGGTACAAGTGTATTTTTACTATGGCGGATAAGCAATCCCAGGAAAAAATAGATATTCTTCGGGCAGTAGGTGCAGAGGTGGTGGTTTGTCCTACCAATGTCAGTCCTGAGGACCCAAGGTCGTATTATTCGGTAGCAAGAAAATTGAATAAAGAAATTCCAAATTCATTTTATCCCAATCAGTACGATAATTTGTCGAATTCACAGGCGCATTACGAAACTACGGGACCAGAGATCTGGAAAGATACGGAAGGGCGGATTACGCATTATGCTGCAGGAGTAGGTACTGGAGGTTCCATGTGTGGTACTGCTAAGTATTTAAAGGAGCAAAATCCGAACCTGGTGACCATCGGTTTAGATACCTATGGCTCTGTATTTAAGAAATATAAGGAAACGGGTATTTTTGATGAGAAGGAAATTTACCCTTACCTAACCGAAGGTATTGGAGAGGATATTTTGCCCAAGAATGTGGACTTTTCTTTGATTGACCACTTCGTCAAGGTGACCGACAAGGATGCTGCGGTGATGACCCGTCGCTTGGCTCGAGAAGAGGGTCTTTTTATTGGATGGTCATGTGGATCAGCGGTGCATGGGGCATTGGAATATGCCAAAGAGCACCTCCAGGAGGGAGATGTACTCGTAATCATTCTTCCAGATCACGGTACCCGTTATTTAGGGAAAGTTTACAATGACGAATGGATGCGTAACCATGGGTTTTTGGAAGATAAATCGTATGCTACTGCTCGAGATATCATTACTGAGCGTAGCAGTACGTACCAGTTGCTTTCGGTTAAGAAAAGTGATTCTGTCAAAGAAGCTATCAGTTTGATGAATGGCAGAAGCATCTCACAGATTCCTGTCTTGGATGGGGAAGAGGTAGTGGGTTGCTTGACAGACAATAAACTACTTGCGAGAATGATTGACAATCCGCTATTGAAGGACGCTCCTGTTTCTGAGGTTATGGAAGGGTCTATGAAGTTTGTCGCTTTGGATTCTACTTTGGACGTACTTTCTTCTATGATTGAAAAAGATAAGGCTGTTTTGGTGCGTGATTCTGAAGACAAAATCCACATCATTACCAAGCACGATATTTTGGAGGCTTTTAGTAAATAAATGAAAGTAGATCGCCTGCTTACGGTACCTGTTCAGATTGACATCAAGGCGTCATTTGTACGTGCTTGGGAGCTCTATCGGCTTCAGCCCTTTTATTTTTCTCTGTACATGCTTTTCATCTTTTCTATTCAAGGGATGGTAGTCCTGTATGTGCAATCTTATCTACTTATTTACAGCGCGCTATTGGCTCCAGCATTGTATGCGGGATTTTATTTGGTAGCTAATAAAATCAGTCGAGGGGAAGCAGTCATTTATCCAGATTTTTTTGCAGGCTTTCGATTTTGGACTTCTGCTACTGTAATTTCCTTGCTTACCCAAGCATTTATTGCTTTTGGGTTGCTAGCCTTTATTGTACCGGGGATTTACTTGGGGGTAGGCTACCTTTTTGCGATGTTGATGGGAATTTTTGGAGGGATGGAACCTTGGTCAGCAATGGAATGGAGTAGGAAATTAATTACCCGCAATTGGTGGCAATTCTTTGCCTTGCTCTTGGTGCTACTCGTGTTTAATTTACTGGGATTGTTGCTTGTTGGGGTCGGGCTTTTGCTAACTATGCCACTTACTTTTTTGGTTCTTTATGTGGTATTTGAAGACTTGACCAGAGAGGTTTTTTCAGAAGATGAGTTAGGCGCTACTCATGGGTAAGTAGCATTGCCTCCAAACGATTCCTACATTTTTCTGTGAATTCTTCCACTTCATTCTTGGATGAGGCAGCAGGGGGAATCATGGGCTTGGAATAGTATACCCTTATTTTCCCGGGTTTGAGTAGCCAAGAACCCCTCTTCATCAACTGGTCTGCACCAATGACTGCCATCATGAGGATGGGTGTTTGAGTTTCTATAGCCAATCGAAAGGCGCCCTTTTGAAAGGGAAGAAGCGTTTGATCCGTATTGTTTCGTGTGCCTTCTGGAGCCACCACTACAGATATACCTTTTTGTAGTAAGAGGTTTAGTTTTTCCAAACTTTTATGTCTTGAAAGGGGATTAGTTCTGTCTACCCATACGGCCAGTTTGCCCACTACAGTTGCAAAGATGGGTATTTTAGCCAGCTCTTTTTTTCCGATGGCACGAACACGATGTGGAACAACCATCGGGATTAATGGTGCGTCAAGATTGGAGCGGTGATTGAAAATGTAGATGTAGGCTTGGTTGAGATTGATAGACTCTCTACCGTGTACTTCGTACCGAATCCCTGTCAAAAATGACCAGGCGCCAACCCAGAAACGAATGAATACAAAGGATATGACATCTCCACGTGGATGAATGAGGAGAGGGATCAAAACAAAAAGGCCCACGAGGAGCATCAGCACAAAAAAAAGAAGTGCAGCATAGGCGGTATAGATCCATTGAAAAAACTTGAACATTGAAATTTCCTTAGTAGATTTGGGTTCGTAAAAAATCTTTCACTCTTTGCTTGCAGGCCCCGATTTCGTATCGGGGCTTATTTTTTTAAAGGATTAGCCGCACTTTCACTACCAACGGAATAAAATAAGTTTTGTAGTTCATTTGATTGGGTGGTGCTTTGTTAGCGATTATCCGCAACACATAAAACTTCCCGTATCTATTGTGTGAGATTGCGGAGGTCAACTATTTTGAATTCAATTTTAGGATGAATCGCACACACTAACAAGTTAGAAACGATTGGAAGTATATGCTAATTTTCCCTTTGATATATTTTCGATTCAATAAATTTTTTACCTTTGCAATCCGTTCGAGTGAATGGGGCGATTTTGGACTTTCCAAGCGCTAAGTATTAACCCAAAAGCCGCTTCCTCATGACTCTAGGGAGGCGGGTCAATAGAGTTGTATTTTATGTCTAGTACAAAAGATTTTAATTGGGATGACTTCGATACCAAAGGTTTTGGAGAAGGTTATTCCAAAGAGCAGCGCGCTCAAATGGAAGCGATGTATGCCGGAACTTTAAGTGAGATCACAGAAAAAGAAGTGATCAAAGGTGTGGTCGTGGGAATAAATGACAAGGATGTCATCATCAATATTGGATTTAAATCCGATGGCTTAGTTCCTCTTTCTGAATTCCGTGACATTGCTGACATTAAGGTAGGCGATGAGGTGGATGTATTTATCGAAGAGCAAGAAAATGCATTGGGTCAATTGATCCTTTCTCGTAAGAAAGCAAAAATTGTTCGTGCATGGCATGACATTGAGGCTGCCTTGGAAAACGATAGCGTGATTGAAGGTCTTGTAAAAAGAAGAACTAAGGGTGGTTTGATCGTAGATATCTATGGGGTAGAAGCTTTCTTGCCAGGTTCTCAAATTGATGTAAAACCTATTCGAGATTTTGATATCTATGTAGGTAAGAAAATGGAAGTGAAAGTGGTTAAAATCAACCACGCCAATGATAACGTAGTTGTTTCTCACAAAGTATTGATTGAGAAAGATCTAGAGAAGCAAAAAGCAGAGATCCTCAACAACCTAGAAAAAGGACAGGTTTTGGAAGGGGTGATCAAAAACATGACCAACTTCGGTGTATTCATCGATTTGGGAGGTGTAGATGGTCTACTTCACATTACCGATATCTCTTGGGGTCGTATCAATCATCCAGAGGAAGTATTGCAGCTTGACCAGAAGGTTCAGATTGTGGTACTTGACTTTGATGATGAGAAGCGTAGAATTTCATTGGGTATGAAGCAGTTGAGCGCTCACCCTTGGGATTCTTTGGCTTCAAGCCTAGAGGTGGGTTCTCGCGTTAAAGGTAAGATTGTAAACGTTGCAGATTACGGTGCATTCTTGGAGCTGGCTCCAGGAGTAGAAGGATTGATCCACGTATCTGAAATGAGTTGGTCTCAGCACCTAAGAAATCCTGCAGATTTTGTAAAAGTAGGTGTGGAAATCGAAGCCGTGGTACTGACATTAGATAAAGACGAGCGCAAAATGTCTTTGGGCATCAAGCAATTGACTGAAGATCCATGGACTAAAGGCGACATGTCTTCTAAATATGCAGTTGGAACGAAGCACAAAGGTGTGGTCCGTAACTTAACTAATTTCGGTTTATTCCTTGAATTGGAAGAGGGAATCGATGGGTTGGTACACGTATCTGATTTGTCTTGGACTAAAAAGATCAAACATCCGTCTGAATTCGTGAAAGTGGGAGACGAGCTTGATGTAGCTGTACTTGAACTTGACGTAGATAACAGAAGATTGGCTTTGGGCCACAAGCAGTTGGAAGAGAATCCATGGGATACCTTCGAAACCTTGTTCCCAATCGGGTCTGTACACAAGTGTATTGTAAACTCCAAGAACGATAAGGGAGCAGTGCTTGAACTTCCTTATGGATTGGAAGGCTTTGCGACCATCAAAAACTTAGAGAAAGAAGACGGTTCTCAAGTAGAAGTTGGGGAGTCATTCGACTTCAAAGTAGCTGAGTTTTCTAAGGACGACAAGCGAATTGTACTTTCACATACCGCGATGTTCAAGGAAGAGGTGAAGGCTCCTAAGAAAGCTGCTACTCCTGCCAAGAAAAAAGAAGAAGCTGCTGAGCTTCCTGCACAAGGTGAGAAGTCTACCTTTGGTGACATTGATGCCCTTGCAGAATTAAAGGAAAAGATGGAGGGCAAGAAGTAAACTAGCCTGAAATTGAACAAAAAAAACGCCAGCAAAAGCTGGCGTTTTTTTTTTGCCTTTATTAGACGTAAGCAAAGGATTTGCTACTTCGATAAAAGGTTGAAACACAAAAAAAAACACCCAACTGGGTGTTTTTTGAGGTCGCGAGCGGATTCGAACCGCTGTACGAGGTTTTGCAGACCTCTGCCTAGCCACTCGGCCACGCGACCAATATTTTGGAATGCAAATTTACAGATAATCTTTGCGACTACAAAACTGCTAGAGGAGATTTCCTGGCAAATTTTAGTATCGACCGAACTTTCAAAAAATGTGGAAATCAGGACTTCAAAATAAAAAGAATTCAAAAGATTAAATCCGTTTAGAAATTTCCATTATTTATATTAATTCTAAATAAAATTATCTTTCTATTATCCCCTGTAATTCACTGAAAAACAGCTAGCTAGTTTCTCTTTACTTGATTCCTTATCTCCTTGTTTATTCCTACATTCTTGTTTGAAAAATTAAGCCTCGATAGTACCTTTGCGGGGGTTACTGAGATCCGTTTAAATTATTTAATAGCAACACTATGTTATCCAACCGCTCGTTAGTAGGGATTCGATTGAGTTTCCAGACACTGGCAGTGCTGTTTTTCATGGCAATGGGAGTTTCAGCCTATGCTGCAGATCCCTCCGTAGTCAACAGCGACGAAGCAATTGCAGCAGGTAAGGCCGTCTTCAACGCCAATTGCAAGACCTGTCACAAGCTTGATCAAAAGTATATTGGTCCTGCCCTTCGAGGTGCTACAGACAGAAACTCCGCCGCATGGGTAAAAACCTGGATCGCCAATTCACAGGCAGTTATCGCTTCAGGTGATGCGTATGCTGTTGCACTCTACAAAGAATACAACAATTCTGTCATGCCTTCCTACGCTTTTTTAAGCGATGCGGAATTGGATGGCTTGTTGTCTTATATAGAATACGGAGACAAAGTAGATCCAGCTGCTGCTTCTGCAGCTTTAGCTTCTGGTGGTGACGGGGTAGGGTCTGCTACTTCCGGAATCCCAAGTGAGTATTTGACCATCATCATTGGGGTGTTGGTTTTTATTTTGATTCTCATCCTGATTGTTTTGGGTCTAATCGTGAATGTCTTGACCAAGTACATTTACAAGCAAGACATGGATGCGGATGACAAAGAATATATCTCCCAAAAAATTGACTTTGGTAAGTTATTGAAAAGTGATGCAGTGGTGATTATTGTAACCACCTTGGTGGTTGCTTTTGTAGCTAAAACTGCAATCGATGGTTTGTATTCCATAGGGGTTCAGCAGGGATATGCTCCTGCACAACCCATTGCATTCTCCCATGCACTTCACGCTGGTCAATACGAAATCGCTTGTCAATATTGCCATACTGGAGTTGAGATTGGTAAGTCTGCCAATATTCCATCGGCAAACATTTGTATGAATTGCCATACACATATTCAAAATGTAGGTGGAAAAGAAGGGATATCTCCAGAGATTCAAAAAATCTACAATGCAGTAGATACAAATCAGCCAATTGAATGGGTAAGAGTTCACAATTTACCTGATTTGGCCTATTTCAACCATGCGCAGCACGTAGCTGTTGGAGGTGTTGAGTGCCAGACTTGCCACGGACCAATTCAAGAAATGGAAGTGGTAGGACAGCACAGTACCTTGACGATGGGCTGGTGTATTGATTGCCACAGACAAACTGAGATTGCTACCGAAGGCAATGTGTATTACGATAAATTGGTTCAACTTCACGCTACTTCAAAAGATGCGCTTAAAGTGAAGGACATCGGTGGTCTAGAGTGTGCTAAGTGCCACTATTAATTCCTTATCCTTTTGAAAATTCATTCCTAGAAATAAAATGAAGGAAACTAAAAAAACCTACTGGAAAGGGCTCGAGCAACTAAGCAACGATCCGGAGTTTGTAAAAAATGCAGATCTTGAATTTGCGGAATTGCCAAGCACCTTGAATGAGGATGGCAATGCATCTCGACGAGATTTCCTTAAGTTGATGGGATTCAGCGTCGCCGCTGCATCGCTTGCAGCGTGTGAAGCTCCAGTTAGAAAGGCTATTCCTTATGTGAACAAGCCTATCGACATCAATCCATCTATCCCAAATTATTATGCTTCTACCTTCTCTTCTGGAGGAGACTATGCGGCTATTGTAGTCAAGACAAGAGAAGGACGTCCTATTAAAATTGATGGCAACGAATTGTCTCCAATCACAAAAGGGAAAGTAAATGCGTTAGTAGAAGCTTCTGTTCTTTCTCTTTATGACAAGCAGCGAATTGCCAGCCCAATGCTTGCTGGAGCCGCTACTGACTGGGAAAAACTTGATAAAGAAGTAAAGTCAAAGTTGGCAGCAGCTGGAACTGTTAAGATTGTAACCAATACCTTGCTTTCTCCTTCTACTGAAAAGGTGCTTCAAGAATTTAGTGCTGCCTATGGCAATGCAGAAGTAGTGGTATACGATTCGATCTCAAATTACGGGATAACAAAAGCTTCTGAACTTTTTTACGGAAAAGCAACCCTTCCTTCTTACCACTTCGATAAGGCAAAAACTATTGTTTCATTTGGAGCCGATTTCCTAGGAACATGGATATCCCCAATTGAATTTGCGGGAGCTTATGCTAAAACTCGAAAAATCGCAAAGGACAAGACAGAAATGTCTCGTCACTTCCAGTTTGAATCCAACCTTTCTTTAACTGGTGCCAATGCGGATTACCGCACACCGATCAAAGCATCCCAGTCTGGGCTAGCAGTATTGGCTTTGTACAATGCAATCGCAGCCAAAGCAGGTTTGGCTTCAGCAGGAGGATCCAAAGTAGAAGTGGCACACTTGGACAAAGCTGCCAATGAATTATGGGCATCTAAAGGAGCCTCCTTGGTAGTTTCTGGTTCCAACGATCCAAACGTTCAGGTAATCATTCATGCCATCAACGAATTGTTAGGCAACAATGGAATTACTGTAGATTTTTCTACTCCTGTTTACTTTAGAAAAGGAAATGATGCACGCATGAATCAGTTCATCACCGATTTGAAAGGTGGTTCTGTGGGCGCAGTAATCTTCTACAATTGTAATCCAGTGTACGACCACCCTCGTGGTGCTGAAGTTGCTGCTGGAATTGCAAAAGCAAAATTGAGTATTGCAACTAATGGAACCCTAGATGAAACAGCATCTTTGGTACAAGTGGTAGCTCCTGATCACCATTTCTTGGAATCTTGGAATGATTTCCACCCTAAGAAAGGGCAGTATTCTTTGGCACAGCCAACAATTTCGCCTCTTTTCAAGACTCGTCAAGCTCAAGACTCATTTTTGACTTGGGCTGGATCTACAGTTTCCTACTACGATTACATTCAAGCAAATTGGACCACTACTTTGTATCCTTCCTTGGGTGCAGGTGTTACCTTCCAAGAGTTCTGGGATAGATCACTTTTCAATGGGGTAGTCAGTGAATCCACTGTACCTGCTGTCCTAGCACCTGTTGGTCAAGTAACAGCAGCTGCTACTGAAGTAGCTAAATCGTATTCTTCAGCGAATGCAGGGGATGAGTTGGTGGTTTATAGCAAAATAGGTATCGGATCAGGTACTTTTGCTAACAACCCTTGGTTGCAAGAAATGGCAGATCCAATTACTAAGGCTACTTGGGACAACTACGTAACAGTTTCTCAAAAATGGGCTACGGAAAACGGCGTTTCTATGGTAGAAGAAAATACCAAGAAGGCTAAATTGACCGTAAATGGTAAGTCTATACTCGTTCCAATTCTTATTCAACCGGGTCAAGCATATGGCACCTTTGGTCTTGCGCTTGGCTATGGTCGTACAAAAGCAGGGCGTGTAGCCGACGGAGTAGGAGTCAATGCCTATGACTTGTTAGATACAGCCAAAGGTTTTGTGAATTTTGACCTGACGTCTAAGGTGGAAGTTGTGGTTACGGAAGAGACCTATAAAATTGCACGTACGCAAACACACCAAACCTTCATGGGGCGAGAGAATGTCATCCAAGAAGCAACTTTGGCGGAATACCAAAAAGATGCCTCTGCTGGAAGATACAAGCCTGAAATTTATAAGGATGGGGAGTTTGTAAAACCTTCTAAAATTTCACTTTGGAGTGGACATAAATACAGCCAGCACCACTGGGGTCTTGCCATTGACATGAACTCTTGTATTGGTTGTGGAGCATGTACGATAGCTTGCCAGGTAGAAAATAATGTGGCAGTAGTCGGAAAGCAGGAAGTGTTGAATAGAAGAGAAATGGCTTGGATCCGTATTGATCGCTATTATTCTTCGGATGCACCAGCAGATGATTTGAGAGGAATGGAAGTAGCTGCAGAAAATCCTGAAGTAACCTTCCAACCGATGATGTGTCAGCAGTGTAACAATGCACCTTGTGAGACGGTATGCCCAGTAGCTGCTACTACGCACTCTTCAGAAGGACTGAATCAGATGACTTACAACAGATGTATCGGTACGAGATATTGTGCGAACAACTGCCCGTATAAGGTTCGTCGATTTAACTGGTTTAAGTACCACGATAACAAGGACTTCGCAGGCGTAAACGTTGCTCAGAATGATGATTTAGGTAAAATGGTCTTGAATCCTGATGTGACTGTTCGTGTGCGTGGAGTCATGGAAAAATGTTCTATGTGTGTACAGCGTATTCAGGCTGGTAAACTTACAGCCAAGCGTGAGAAGCGTGCCTTAGTAGATGGAGAAATCAATGTAGCCTGTGCGGTGGCTTGTCCTACAGATGCCCTTGTATTTGGTGATATGAACGATCCGTCTAGCAAGGTATCCAAGCTTTTGAAGATTGAGGAATCGGATAATGCCATCAAAGAAGTGGGAGAGGAGAGAGCTTACCATGTATTGGAAGAGATCAATGTAAGTCCAAATGTTTGGTACTTTACCAAGATCAGAAATAAAGAGAAAAACGAAGCGTAATCATAATTAAAACAAACTATGCAGGTTACTTCATCCGTACGCCAGCCCTTAGTTACCGGAGGTAAAACCTACCACGATGTGACACACGATGTATCGCGTCAGGTAGAAGGTAAGCCAACCAAATTGTGGTTTATGGCATTCCTTACAGCTGTCGGAGTATTGGCTTTAGGATCAACAGCTCTTTTGGCTACTCTCTGGGAAGGGATTGGCATGTGGGGCCTCAACAAGACCGTAGGTTGGGCTTGGGACATCACCAACTTTGTATGGTGGGTTGGTATTGGTCACGCGGGAACTCTTATTTCCGCTGTATTGCTACTATTTAGACAAAAGTGGAGAACATCCATCAACCGTGCTGCAGAAGCGATGACCATTTTCGCGGTAATTTGTGCAGCCATGTTTCCGGTTATTCACATGGGTAGACCTTGGTTGGGTGCTTACTGGGCGCTTCCTTTACCGAATACCTACGGTTCGCTATGGGTAAACTTTAACTCTCCCTTGTTGTGGGACGTATTTGCAATTTCAACCTACTTCTCAGTATCGTTGGTTTTCTGGTACATTGGCTTGATACCTGATTTTGCAACCATTCGCGATCGGGCTACAGGACTTCGAAAAATTATTTACGGTGCGCTTTCCTTTGGATGGGATGGAGCTGCAAAGACATGGATGCGATACGAGTCAGTATCCCTTATTCTTGCAGGTCTAGCAACGCCTCTTGTACTTTCAGTACATACTATTGTATCCTTTGATTTTGCTACTTCTGTGATTCCAGGATGGCATACCACAATTTTCCCTCCTTATTTCGTTGCAGGAGCGATTTTTTCTGGTTTTGCGATGGTTTTGACTTTGATGATCATCACCAGAAAAGTATTTAAGCTGGAAGATTACATCACTTTGGGACATATTGAATTGATGAATATTGTCATCATTATTACGGGTTCCATTGTAGGTATTGCATATATCACAGAATTTTTCATTGCTTGGTATTCTGGAGTGGAAGCTGAACAATATGCTTTTATCAATAGAGCGACAGGTCCTTACTGGTGGGCATATTGGTCCATGATGACGTGCAATGTAATTTCTCCACAGCTATTCTGGTTCAAAAAAATTAGAACATCCATTGTGGCAACTTTCATTTTGTCTTTGGTGGTAAATATTGGTATGTGGTTTGAACGATTTGTAATTATCGTAACCTCCTTGCACCGAGATTACCTTCCTTCATCTTGGGCGATGTTTTACCCGACCTGGGCGGATGTAGGGGTTTACTTATTCACTTTTGGTTTGTTCTTTACGCTATTCTTCTTGTTTGCCAAGTTTTTCCCTGTGATCAACATGGCTGAGGTGAAGTCTGTATTGAAGTCATCCTCTGAAAAAGCACACAAATAATCATGGAAAGAGATACTCATTTTATTTTAGGAGTCTACGACGATGAGGACGTATTGCTCCATGCGGTTGAGAAAGTTAGAGGAAGTGGGGTAAAGATTCATGAAGTTTATTCTCCTTATCCAGTTCACGGATTGGAGCATGTATTGGGATACAAGCGGAGTAAGCTTCCCATTGCCGCCTTCTTATTTGGTATGCTAGGCACTAGTTTGGCTTTGACCATGCAGTTTTACATGATGAAGTTTGACTGGCCGATGATTATTGGTGGTAAGGATTACGCTGCTTTTCCTGACTTTATTCCTGTTTCTTTTGAAATGACAGTTTTGTTAGCGGCGTTTGGAATGGTTGGTGTCTTTTTGATCACTTCCAACTTAAAACCATGGGCACAACCTCGGATTTTTGATTTGAGAAGTACAGATGACAAGCACATCTTAGCCATTGATTTGGCAAATAACAGCAGCTTGGAATTGGAAAAAATTAAAAAGATTTTGACGGATTCCGGAGCTACTGAAGTGAATAAGAAAAGTTTTGACTAGAATAACTGGAGATATGAAAATTGCTAACGCATCCTTATTTGCATGTTCTGCACTCGCCTTCTCGTTGATGGTTGGTTGCAAAGCGGGAGGTGAAAATCAGGGGCTTGAATATGCTCCACAGATGTATCACTCTGTTGCTTACGAACCATTGACTCAAATTAAAGACGAGGCACAAGGTTCCTGGCTTTCTACTAGAGAAGATGGGAAAGGTGAGTTTTTCAATTCCAATGTATACAATCCTCATGGCATGAACATGAGAGAGCCGGTATCAAATACGGTTCCTAGAAATAAGCAGGGGTATTTGCCTCACCGTTTACTTCAGTTTGAATTGGAAAAAGCTGCTTTAATTCCCAATCCAGTTACCAGTTCAGAGGAAATTTTAAAAGATGGTGAAAAACTATACCTACAGTACTGCAATGCCTGTCATGGAAAAGGTGGGGAAGGGGATGGTAAAGCTGGTGAGGTTATTGGTGGAGTTGCCAATTTGAAGGGTGGCGCATATGTCAATCTTCCTGAAGGCCACATATTCCATGTCATCACCAAAGGGAAAGGTAGAATGGGGGCACATGGATCTCAAATTCCTGCTGAAAGCAGATGGAAAATTGTTCACTATGTTAAACAAGTTATCCAAGGTCAAGCTGCAGCAACAGTAGCAGAATCTACCGCGGTAGCAACAGAAAATCCAGCAAAGTAATCATGGCTCATCACGGCGAACATCACTATAATTTGGATCAGCGATTTGATTTCACTGCGTCCATTAAAAAATCCATCTTGACTGTATTGGTCATTGGTGCTATTATTTTAGGAATCGGGATTGTACTGGCTATGACAGGGGGGCACCACGAGGAAGGCGCTTCCGCTGGAGAGCATGCTTTCCATTGGTACGAGCGTTTGTATGCCAGTTTGTGGGTCAACAATGTGTTTTTCACAGGTATAGCCATCATTGGGGTATTTTTCTTTGCTATCCAATTTGCAGCACAAGCTGGTTGGTCTGCTCCAATTTTGCGTGTCATGCTTTCATTGGGCAACTGGCTACCAATCGCCGGAGTGTTAATGATAGCCACCTTTTTTGTGGCAAATCATGATCTCTTTCACTGGACCCATGCCTACTTATTTGATCAGAATGATCCGCAATACGATAAGATCATTGATGGAAAAGGAGCCTTTTTTTACTGGCCTATGGAGAAGGGAACTTTCCCACTATTCTACATTGCCCGTATGGTGCTCTTCTTTGGTTTTTGGGTATTCTTTTTTAACAAGTTCAAACAAATATCAGCTCAAGAAGATCAGTTGGGTGGTTCATCCTATTGGTATAAAATGAGAAGTTGGTCTGCATACTTCTTGGTTTTCTTCGCGGTATCCTCTTCAGTTTCTGCTTGGGATTGGGTGATGTCCATTGATACCCACTGGTTCTCGACTTTGTTTGGTTGGTATGTTTTTGCATCTTGGTTTGTATCTGGACTTTCTGCGATTACCTTGATTGTTCTTTTCTTGAAGGGCAAAGGGTATCTAGAAATGGTCAATGAAAACCACGTGCATGACTTGGGTAAATTTGTGTTTGGGTTCTCTATTTTCTGGACCTATTTGTGGTTCTCTCAGTTCTTATTGATTTACTATGCCAACATCCCGGAAGAGACTGTTTACTTCATTGAGCGCCTTTCGAGCGATGTTTATGGCCCCTTTATATTTGTCAATTTAGGGTTGAACTTCTTTTTACCATTTTTCGTTTTGATGACTAGAGATTCAAAAAGACATGGAGTGTTCTTGAAGTTGGTGTGTACGATTTTGTTGGTAGGACATTGGATTGATTTTACCTTGATGGTGCAGCCGGGTACCTTAGGCCACAATGGAGGTCTGGGTTTGTTGGAAGTAGGGATGTTCTTGGTATACGGGTCTTTGGTGGCTTATGTAGTATTAGGAGCGTTGGCAAAGAAAAATCTAATAGCAAAGAATCACCCGATGCTAGAGGAAAGTTACAATCACCACATTTAATCATTATCCGAAAAAAAAGCTATGTACGGATTTCTAATTGCAGTTGGAGCCCTCTTGTTACTGTCCGTGATTTGGATGGTATACAGAATTCAAACTTTGGTTTCTGTAGTCAAAGGGTCAGATAAAAAAATCGCAACAGGTAGTAATAAGGTAAATGCATTCTTGTTCCTTGTTTTTTTGGTTGGTTCAGGAGCATTGATGTTTTGGTACTCTATAAAGGAGTTTGATAATTACCAGTTACCGGTTGCGTCGGAACACGGGGTAATTACAGATGAATTGTTTTGGATTACCATGGCGGTCACTGGGATAGTATTCTTGATTACGCATATTTTACTTTTCGTATTTCCCTACAAGTACCAATACAAAGAGGGAAGAAAAGCTTCTTTTTATCCAGAAAACCACAAGCTTGAGATTCTTTGGACAGCTGTTCCAGGAGTGGTTATGGCTGGTTTGGTAATTTCTGGATGGATGGCTTGGTCTGATATCACAGCCCCAGCTCCTGAAAAAGCCCATGTGGTTGAAATTATGGGGTATCAATTTGCATGGGATGTACGTTACCCAGGTAAGGATAATGTTCTAGGAGACTATGACTACCGATTGATCAATGCATCTAATTCTCACGGAATTGATTTTACGGATAAAAATTCTATAGATGATTTTCCATCTCCGAAAGTCGTGATTCCAAAAGGTGAGCCTGTATTATTTAAGATTCGGGCAAGAGATGTTCTACACTCTGTATTTGCACCACATATGCGCCTGAAAATGGATGCAGTACCAGGTATGCCTACTCGTTTTTGGTTTGTACCAACCAAAACGACGGAAGAGATGAGGGCAGAATTAAAAAATCCAGAGTTTGAATACGAAATTGCGTGTACTGAAATTTGTGGAAGAGGTCATTTTTCCATGAAAAAAGTAATCGAGGTAGTGGAACCAGCTGCTTACCAAAAGTGGTTATCTGAACAAAAAACGTTTATTCAACAAAACCCTTCTTTGGCAGAAGGGTTAAAGAGTGAAACAAAAGAATTAGCAGGGATTAATTAACGGGGAGAATTAAAAAATAAAGGAAGTTATGGCTACAGCGACAGTTGCATCTCAAAACACAGTAGTTCACGAGCACCAAGATCATCATGAGCACGAGCATCATGATAATTTCATCACCAAATATCTTTTTACCACAGATCATAAAATGATCGCCAAGCAGTTTTTGGTAACTGGTATGTTTTGGGCACTTATTGGTGGATTTCTTTCTACATTATTCCGTCTTCAACTTGGATTTCCAGACATGAATTTGGAATTCCTGCGCCCACTTTTAGGGGGATGGATTGATGAAGCAGGTAAATTAGATCCTACCTTCTACCTGGCTTTAGTAACTATGCACGGAACCATCATGGTATTCTTTGTATTGACTGCCGGTTTGAGTGGTACTTTCTCTAATTTCTTGATTCCACTTCAGATTGGAGCTCGAGACATGGCTTCAGGATTTATGAACATGCTCTCCTACTGGTTCTTCTTTGTATCAGGTGTGATCATGTTTATTTCCCTTTTCCTTAAAACTGGCCCTGCTGGTGGGGGATGGGTGGTTTATCCGCCATTGTCCGCCTTGGAACAAGCAATTCCTGGTTCCGGAATGGGAATGACACTTTGGTTGATTGCAATGGTGTTTTTTATCGCATCTTCTTTACTAGGAGGGATCAATTACATCACCACAGTAATCAACCTGCGAACCAAAGGAATGTCTTTCTCTAGACTTCCATTGACGATTTGGGCATTCTTTCTAACTGCTGTTATTGGACTTTTATCCTTTCCAGTTCTTTTTGCTGCAGCACTTTTATTGGTATTTGATCGTAGTTTTGGTACTTCATTTTACCTCTCTGATATTTATGTAGCGGGTGAAGCTTTGCCAAATACGGGTGGTAGCCCAGTCTTGTACCAGCACTTATTCTGGTTTTTGGGGCACCCTGAAGTGTATATCGTATTACTTCCTGCATTAGGAATCACCTCTGAGGTAATTGCTACCAATGCACGCAAACCTATTTTCGGATACAAGGCAATGATCATTTCCATGTTAGGAATTACAATTCTTTCCTTCATCGTATGGGCTCACCATATGTTCGTATCAGGAATGAATCCCTTCCTTGGATCGATCTTCATGTTCTTGACTCTGATTATTGCCGTTCCATCGGCAGTAAAGGTATTTAACTACTTAACTACTCTTTGGAGAGGGAATTTGATATTCACTCCTGGAATGTTGTTTTCCATTGGATTGGTATCTTTCTTTATTTCTGGAGGGTTGACTGGTATTTTCTTGGGTAATTCCGCCATTGATATTCAATTGCATGATACTTATTTCGTAGTTGCCCACTTTCACTTAGTAATGGGATCTGCCTCTTTCTTTGGTTTGATGGCAGGGGTATACCATTGGTTCCCTAAGATGTTTGGCCGTATGATGGATGCCAAATTGGGTTATATCCACTTTTGGTTGACTTTCGTAGGGGTCTATATGATTTTCTTTCCTATGCATTACATTGGTATCGCAGGTTTCCCAAGACGCTATTATTCGTGGACTAATTTTGAGTTTACCAATTCCTATACGGATTTGAATATGTTTGTATCCATAGCAGCGATTATTACGTTTGCAGCTCAAGCAATTTTCTTATTCAACTTCTTCTACAGTATGTATAGAGGAAGAAAGGCCTCGCTTAATCCTTGGAATTCGACTACCTTGGAATGGACAACTCCAATCAATCCAGGGCATGGTAACTGGCCTGGAGAGATTCCTACGGTATACAGATGGCCTTACGATTATTCTAAGCCAGGTGCTGCTGAAGACTTCATTCCTCAGCATATTCCTCTGTCTCAGACTCCAGAATCCAACTTGCCACATGAGCAAGAGTTAGTCAAGGTAGAGCTAGAGATTATGAGAGAGGAAGCGGATTTGGTAGCAAATGAGTCTAAACACTAAAAGTAAGATAAACAGCTACCTACGCCTTTCAGGAGTTACTGTCGTAGCTGTTTATTTTCTAATTCTGGTGGGTGGAATTGTACGAAGTACCGGTTCAGGTATGGGCTGTCCTGATTGGCCAAAATGCTTTGGATCTATTGTGCCTCCTACTCGAGTAGACCAACTTCCGGATAATTACCAACAGATCTACCTAGAAAAACGTCTGGCAAAAAACGATCGATTTATAGCCACTCTTTCGAGTCTTGGATTTACCCAAACGGCTGATCAATTGGCCAGTGATAAATCGATCTTGATCGAAGAGGAGTTTAATGCTACAAAAACGTGGATTGAGTACATCAATCGCCTGATAGGCGTGGTCATTGGACTATTAATATTTGCAACATTGATTAAATCCTTCTCCTTGTGGTCTCAAGACAAGTGGATTTCAATAACTGCTTTGATTGCTTTTTTTCTAGTAGGGTTTACAGGTTGGATTGGTTCAATCGTTGTGTCAACCAACCTATTGGCCTGGATGATTACCTTCCACATGCTACTTGCGTTGGCTCTGGTAGCTGTGCTTCTTTACAGTAACCGTAGGGCAGCTCGGCTAATATTGATGAAAAACGCAGTTCATCCCATGCCCAGGAAAATAGTATGGGTTTTAATTAGTGCGATGCTGTTGATGCTCATTCAAGTAATCTTGGGTACTCAGGTAAGAGAAGCTATTGATCAAGTATCTTTTGCAATGGGCAACCTCCTTCGAGAGGAATGGATTGAAAATTCGGGTCTTGTCTTTTTGATTCATCGTTCATTTTCAATCTCGTTGGTGACTATACATGTGCTTTATTTTTGGTGGGTGATGAAGTATTCTTCTCGTACTAGTCCTTTTGCTATCTGGAATCAAGCACTTTTTGTTCTTCTGATTTTAGAAATTGCGTCTGGAATGGGGATGGCGTATTTTGGGATACCTGCTTTTTTGCAACCAGTTCATTTATTAGTGGGATCCGTCCTTTTGGGAGTACAATTTATATTGACGCTTCGTTTGAATGAAGCGGCACAATTAAAAACTGAAAGTTACCTATGAGTACTGTAGAGATGAATTCGGACAGTTTTGCAGGCCTACTAAAAAGCAGGTTAGTTGCTTATTCTGATTTAATTAAATTCCGGTTGTCTGCATTGGTTACCTTTTCAGCTGTTTTTGGATACATCCTTGGTGATCGGGGAATAGATTTTGGATGGTCAGGATTTTTTGGTTTGGTGCTGGGAGGTTTTTTTATTTCGGGTGCATCGGGTGCAGCCAACGAGATTATGGAGCGGGATCTGGATAAGTTGATGAAGCGAACTCAGAATCGCCCTTTGCCCTTACAGTTAATATCTTTACAGGAAGCGTATTGGTTTACAGGGTTTATCGCATTTTTGGGGATAGGCTTACTTTGGTTTTTTACCAATCCGTTGACTACTGCCTTGGGCGTATTGAGTATGCTGCTTTACGTTTTTGCTTATACCCCGCTCAAACGTGTGGGGCCTATTGCCGTTTTTGTAGGCGCAATTCCTGGTGCGATGCCACCCTTATTGGGATGGACTGCCGCTACTGGCGCGATTACATACGAGGCGTTAATTATTTTCGGGATTCAATTTATTTGGCAGTTTCCTCATTTTTGGGCGATAGCATGGGTAAGTGATGAGGATTACAAGCGTGCTGGATTTAAATTACTTCCAAGTGGTGGGGGACAAGATTTGAATACTGCTATTCAAATTATGATTTATACCCTCTTTCTATTGCCATTGGGTCTGTTGCCTAGTTATTTTGGGTTAGTGGGTTTGAATTCAGGCATTGTTGCGACGGTATGTGGGGTCTTGTTCTTGGCACAGACATTTTCATTGATGCGGGATTGTTCTCGAAAGTCAGCTTTGAAAATCATGTTTGGGTCTTTTCTTTATTTGCCGGTGGTTCAGATTGCGTATTTATTAGACAAAATGCCTTAAGTCATGGAAAGTGAATTGAAATATATCGATATCGTCGAGCAGCCGATTAGCATGCATCCAAAAAAGTTTGCGCTTTGGTTGTTTTTAGTTACCGTGGTGATGATTTTCGCAGCCTTGACAAGTGCGTACATTGTACGTCAGGCAGAAGGCAATTGGCTGGAGTATGAATTGCCTGAGATATTTTGGTATACCTCAGGAATAGTAATTCTCAGCTCTATTGCATTGCAAGTGGCCTACTATTCTGCAAAGAAGGATAATTTTATTGGGTTAAGGCTGGGGATGGTGCTTACGGTCCTACTTGGAATAGGCTTTCTAATAGGACAATGGTACAGTTGGGTAGCTTTGGTAGACCGCGAAGTTTTTTTTGTAGGGAATCCTGCAGGATCTTTTTTGTACGTTTTCACTGGATTACATGCGGTTCACCTAATCAGCGGTGTGATATTTCTGATTATTGTATTAATTTCGACCTTTAGATACAAAGTGCATTCACAAGCATTGAATACCTTGGATATGGCCGCAACGTATTGGCATTTCCTTGGAGGATTGTGGTTGTATTTGTTTTTATTTCTGCTTTTGAATCATTAAAAATTAACCCAGTACACTATTCATCTATGTCTGCGCATTCTACCGTTATCGAAGCAAGCACGAAAAGAGGCGTTTGGGGAGGAGGAAACGAACCCCTAAAAGCTAGCTATGGAAAACTCATGATGTGGTTTTTCCTACTTTCTGACATCTTTACTTTTGCTGCTTTTCTAATCAGCTATTTGGCCATTCGTGTCAGCTATCCTGCCTATGCAGGTGCTGCTGAAACCTTCACAGGTTCCAATGAGTACTGGCCGGTGCCAGAATTGGTATTTGAGGCGCTTCCATTCTTACATGGAGTACATGCTCCACTAATATTTGTAGGAATTATGACCTTTATCTTGATTGCTAGTTCGGTAACCATGGTATTGGCTGTTGAAGCTGGACATCGGAACGACCGAAATGATGTAGTAAAATGGATGCTTTGGACACTGCTTGGAGGGATTACTTTCTTAAGTTGTCAAGCTTGGGAGTGGTCACACTTTATCCATGGAACAGATGGTGGCTCTTTGCTTACCTATGTAAATGGACTTGGGCAGACTGTATCCGAAACCGTCTTTGGTGCCAATTTGATGGTCAATGAATATGGACCAGCGTCTTTTGCGCAATTATTTTTCTTTATTACTGGCTTCCATGGATTCCACGTGACCATTGGAGTTTTCTTGTTGTTCCTTTGTTTTTATCAAGCTGCAGTAGGGATTTACGACAAGCGTGGTCATTATGAAATGGTAGAGAAAATTGGCCTCTATTGGCACTTTGTAGATTTGGTTTGGGTATTTGTATTTACCTTATTTTATTTGATCTAAGTATTTCAATTCGCATATTATGGAAGTTCAAGACACTAAATCGACGCTTCAGGTAACGCCTCGAAACGAAGAAAAAATCAAAAAAATCTGGAAGACTGCTTTTATTCTCCTAGCAATAACGGTAGGGGAGTTTATCATGGCCTTTACCATGGATAGAGGTATCTTACTTTACTCACTGTTCATCTTGTTGACAATTTGGAAAGCCAAATACATCATGATGGAGTTTATGCACTTAGGTGACGAAGCTAAGCCACTCTTTTATTCCATTATTGTCCCGCTTATTTTCCTAGTTTGGCTAGTCATAGCATTGGTTAAGGAAGGATCAGACATCTTTTTGATGCGCTGGTAAAATGAATAATAATTAAAAAAAAGTTAGGTTGAAGTGAATCACTTCAACCTTCTTTTTTGTTATAACCTATATGCGAAGTATTCGAATTCTTCAGGGCTTGGTCCTTGTTTGTATCTTACTGATTCCCATCTTAATCTTTCTGTTTTTGAAGGGGTTTGGAAAAAATGAGTACGATTTACCCATTTTTTTTCAAACAGGAGTGGATAATCCATTTCAAGAATGCCCTATTTCCGATAGTTTGCAGCATTTTATTCCTGATTTTACGTTTACCAACCAGGATGGGCAGCCTTTCGGTAGGGCCCAAATGGAAGGAAAAATCACTATTGTGGATTTCTTTTTTACTTCTTGTCCCAGTATTTGTCCTGTGATGTCTAAGGAAATGGAGCGAGTGAATGATCACTTTCAAGATGAACCTAGTGTTCAAATTTTTTCTATCAGCATTGACCCCACCTACGACACGCCTCAAGTTTTAAAAGCTTACGCAGAAGAACACCATGCGATTCAAGGCAAGTGGCAATTCCTTTCCGGATCAAAGGAAGAGACTTTTCAATTGGCTCGCTGTGGCTTTGTTCTTCCTGCTCTGGATGGGAATGGGGTGCCTGATGATTTTGTACACAGTGATAAATTTATCTTAATCGATGACCAAGGACGTATCCGGGGTTATTACAGTGGAACTACCCGTGAAGAGGTGGATCTGTTACTATTAGAAACAAAAATTTTACTTTATGGCAACAAATAATACTGTACAACAAGGTTCTCAAGAAGCAAAGGTTAAAAATTGGATTGTTGGTATTTCTATAGCCATACCCTTGGCAGTTGCGGTGCTGTTGTTTATGCCAGCTAAACTCACGTCTTTGGGTGGTTGGGTGTATTTTCTTCCACACCTCAATGCAGTCATTAATTCTGCCGCTTCACTTGCATTGGTTTTAGCCTTGGTATTTATAAAACAAAAGAAATACGCGTTGCATGGGGCTACTATGACGGTTGCTTTTATTCTTGGAGCGATATTTTTGGTTTCATATGTCATCTACCACAGTGCTGCTGAAAGCACTCCTTTTGGAGGAGAGGGGGCTATTCGAACCGTCTATTATTTCTTGTTGATTACCCATATTTTGTTTGCAGCAATAGCACTATTTCCGATTCTATTTGCCTACTACTACGGCTACACGAATCAGCGTGAAAAACACCGTAAAGTAGTAAAGTACGCTTATCCAATTTGGTTGTACGTGTCTGTTACTGGTGTAATCGTATACTTAATGATTTCACCGTATTATACTCCTAATTTTTAAAGGTAATTGAAGAAAAAAGATGAAATCTAAGTCGCTTTTCCTGCTTATTATAACTTTCTTTATTCACTTAGGTGCCATGGGGCAGTGTGCTATGTGCCGTGCTTCGGTGGAGAATAATGTTAGCAATGGGGACGCTTCAATAGGTGCAGGTTTAAATAATGGGATCTTGTATTTGGTAGTGATGCCCTATTTGATGGTTGGTATCATCGGCTTCTTCTGGTACAGGGCATCAAAAAAGAGGAAAGCTAAACTCCAACCACGCTAATACTATTCGGCAAGGTTTGATACCAGACTTTGCTTTTTTATTTTTGTGATTATCCGTTTTCAGGTTACTATCCAAAGAAAATTAGGTTTGAAGTTCAATTAGGTGAGCCGTGAGCCGTTGACGGTGGTCTTTGAATAATTATCCGCACTGGAGAATTGGCATGTTTAGTCACTAGTATAATTGCGGATAATTACAATTATTTTTAGTCTTCATGAAGCTTTCATTTCGTAGACTGCTATTCCTAGGAGCAGGATTTCTTCTGCCAGTTGTGCTTATTTTGAATTTTTTTGTTTATCAAAAAAATCAGGAGGAAGAGTATGTTCGGGCAATAGAAAAAAAGATTCAAGGAGTAGAAGTAGCATGGAATCTCGATTTTGAAGTATTTACAGCTCAAAGTATTCAGGCAGATTCTTTGAGTTTTGAGCGAATTCAGGCAAACGCCTTTGCGCACCCTTTTTTTATAATTGATCAGGAAAAGAACTTACTTTTTTGGTCTTCCAATGATTTTGTAGTAGACTTTTCTTCGCTAGACTTTGAAAAGGAAGTTCAGCTTCTGATCTCCCCATCTGGCACTTTTTTGGTCAAGCAGCAAAGAATCCAATCTACCTCTCGTACAAGTTATTTTGTACAAGCCTTTCGCCTAGTTTGGCCAGGTACTCTAAAAAATGAGTATGTGGTTATGGGGCCAAATCAAGCGGTATTTGGCAATTCTCTTTTTAAAGTATTTCCAAATCCTGAGGAAGGCTCCTTTTCAGTAAATTCAAGTCTTGGACAGCCCCTATTTGGCATAGAATTTCAGCCAGGTTTTGTTTCAGTGGGTAAGACTTGGAATACTCCCTTACTTGTATTTAGTAGTTCCATATTTCTATTATATGCCTTTCTCAGCTTTATTTTTTTGAAAAAGAAATGGAGAAAGGGCCAAGTTTGGCAAGCAATAGGATACGGATCCTTAATTCTGTTTGTAGTACGGCTAGTCATGCTTGTATTCGATTTTCCGCAATCTTTTATTGATATCCCCCTTTTTGAATCCAGTTATTATGCTTCATCAAACTGGATTCCTAGCTTAGGAGATCTCTTGTTGCACAGCAGTTGTTTGGTACTAATTGTTGGTCTTTTGGTCTATCAGTTTTCTACCAAATCTGTTTTGGATAAATTTTCAATTTGGCGAAAGGGAATCTCAGAGAAAGTAGTGGTGGGGGCTACTTTTCTTACTTCTACTTTTTTCTTCTTTGTTTTATGGGGAATCACCCGTGATTTGGTTTTGAATGCGAGTTGGAATATAGATATTTCATCGGTGCCTAATTTTGACCTATGGGTAGGAACTAGTTTTTTAATTTTGTTTTTGGTTGCTTCGGCCTATGTGTTTTTGAGCCTTAGTGTGGTTCAATTAGTTTCTAAAGGAGGAGTTGGAGGAAATGTAGTTTACCGGAAACTTTATTTGGTAGCGAGTTGTTGCTTGGTAGGGTTTTTTATTTGGGAATTTTGGTTGGGTATTGCAGGAGTGATTCATTTCTTGTTCCTGCTTTCTATTCTTAGGTTTGACTTGTTTTCAAATATTTACCGATTGGGTTTGGAAACCTTCTTAACCTTATTTTATGCAAGTTTGGTAGCTGCTTCAATTGTATCAGCAAGTAGCTATCAAGCAAAAAAAGAACGCGTAATCCAAGCTAAAGTTACCTTTACTAAGCAGCAGTTAGTGGTTGCAGATAGTCAAACAACTTCATTTTTAGCGGATATTTTTTCAAGACTAAAAAACGACTTGTTTATTCAAAATCGACTGGCAGACCCCTTGCTATCCAAGGATCCAGTAGTCAGTAAAATTCGGAAAATTTATTTAGACAACTACTTTGACCAATTTGAAGTGGTCATCCGTATTTTTTCTCCTTTAGGGGTTCAACTTGCAGGTACAGTTGAGGGAAAGTCGTTTCAGGAATTGCAGGAAACCTATATTAAAAGTGATTTTGCAACTCGGGTACCTAATCTGTACCAAATTCAAGGGGGAGAACAACGTAAAGGCAGTACCTATGTAGCTTTTGTTCCGATGGTCAAAGGAAGCCTATCGTTAGGAACACTGTTTATAGAATTGAATCAACTCCGCATACAGCCAGGAAATGCGTATCCACGCTTGCTGTTGGGTGCTCAGTATGCTGAAAAATTACAGGAAGATCGTTTTGATTTAGGAGTTTTTAAGGATGGCGAATTAGTTCGTAGTGCAGGTAGATTTAATTACTTGCAGGATCAGATTAGTAGACATTTGCAAAACCCAGGTTTGATGGAGGAAGGGGTTGAGCTTTTTGGGTACCATCATTTGGGTATAAAAAACGGAGAAGAGTTGTGGGTATTATCCTCGCCTTCAATTACACTCAAACAATTTTTTGGAACAGTATCCTTATTTTTTGTAGTCTTTGTTTTGCTCACCTTCTTATCCATTTTGGGATCTGTTTTTATAAAGGGATACCGAAGTTTTGAGTTTAACTATGCTACAAAACTTCAGCTCTACCTTAATTTTGCGTTTTTCTTTCCGATTTTGATTATTTCTTTAATCACGGTTGGATTATTAACGCAGAGCTATCAAGAAGATTTGAATGAGCAATACCTGCAAAAAGCTTCCCTTATTAAAGGAAATCTAGTTCGGTTTTTTGGAAACCAATCTGCGGGAAGCATTGAGCGGGATGCGCTGACAGAGGAAATCAATACGCTAGCCACTACGGTAGGAACGGACATCCACTTGTACAATCAAGAGGGCTTGTTAGTGACTTCCAGTAGAGCTGCCATTTTTGATAAAAAACTGCTGTCCAATTTGGTGCATCCTGGAGCAATGGCTGCATTGGTAGAGAAAAAAGGGGTAGAGGTGCTTTTAGATGAGCAGATTGGAAGGCTTCGTTATCAATCGGTTTACATGTTGATTCCTTCCTTAGCGAATAATTCTGGAGATGTTATTTTAGCCGTTCCCTTTTTTGAATCTGAAGATGAATTAAATGCTTTGATTTCAGATGTTTTAGGGAATGTATTTAATGCCTTTGTGGTCATTTTCATTGTCTTTTTGATTATTTCATTTCTGGTGACAAAAAACCTTACCCTCCCTTTTCGTATCCTTACTCAAAAATTAAAGGCTACAAATTTGGAGGATAACGAGCCCATGTACTGGGCTTCAAAGGATGAGATTGGGCTACTGGTCAATGAATACAACCAGATGCTCTATAAACTAGCAGCAAGTAAGAAAGTACTTGCTTCTACAGAAAAAGAGTCTGCATGGCGAGAGATGGCCAAACAAGTAGCTCATGAGATAAAGAACCCACTTACCCCAATGAAACTTACCCTACAGCACTTATTGCGGTTGGAACGGGAGGGAAAATTGGAAGATGCGGAGAAATTGAAAAAATCTTTAGAAACCCTAATTCATCAAGTCGATGCTTTAAATGGGATTGCTTCTTCTTTTTCCACTTTTGCAAAGATGCCTCTTCCACACAATGAGCCAATGAATTTTAAGGAAGTTCTCGCCAAAGTATTGGAACTTTTCAAAACCGATCAGCGAATGGAATTGAAGTTCCAGGATGATTCGTATACCGAACAAATCCCGATTTTGGGAGATGATAAACTTTTTGGACGCGTGATCTCCAATCTGATCATCAATGGTATGCAGGCGGTGGAGCCTGGGCAAAAACCGCAAATTCGTATTTGGCTTTGGCTGTCGGATCAAGCTGTATTTTTAGAAATTTCTGATAATGGAAAAGGGATTCCCATGGAGCTTCGTGATAAAATCTTTGTCCCTAATTTTAGTACCAAAAGTCAAGGCTCTGGGCTTGGGTTGGCTATCGCCAAAAGTGGAGTAGAAGCCGCTGGCGGAAAAATCTGGTTTGAAACTGAAGTGGGTATAGGTAGTACTTTTTTTCTGACATTTCCCTTGCTTGTCGATCACTAATAAGTGTTTTCCAGGAGTTTTTTTTAGAAAAAATTTATTAAATACCTTTAAAAACGCTCTGCAATAACGCCTTCCAATCAATTCATAAAAAAATGTAACTTTGTTCAAGTTAAATAGTTGTTACACTAACTATTAAGCAACGAAACAAATGAATAAAAGTATTCTTGTCAGTGGAGGTACTAAGGGAATTGGTCGTGCGGTGATCGAAAGATTCGCCCAGGAAGGCTTTGACATCTTCACCTGCTCTAGGAATGAAGGAGATTTGGCCGCCTTACGGACCACCCTTACTTCCAAGTTTCCATCCTGTACCATTCATACCTTTGTCGCAGACCTTTCCAAAAAGGAGGAGGTGATTGCATTTGCTACAGGAGTAAAGGCCAAGACGATTCCTGATGTAATTGTCCACAATACGGGTATTTTCCTTCCAGGTTCCTTGCATGAGGAGCCAGAGGGGAATTTAGAATTTTTGATGGAAACCAATTTGTATTCAGCATATTACTTGACTCGTGCCTTTGCTACAGCACTAATTGCACGAAAGTCTGGACATATCTTTAGTATAGGCTCGATCGCAGGCATTACTGCCTATCCCAATGGAGGAAGCTATTCGGTGTCTAAATGGGCGATGTTGGGTATGACCAAATGTTTTCGTGAAGAATTCAAACCGCATCAAATCAAAGTGACTTCCATACTACCAGGTGCCACCTTGACTGATGCTTGGGCAGGAGTTGATTTGCCAGCCTCTCGATTTGTGAGTGCCAAAGATGTAGCAGATTCGGTATGGGGAGCTTACAACCTTTCCCCAGGTGCGGTAGTTGAAGAACTAATTATTCGTCCACAATTAGGAGATATTTAACCTATGAACGCTCAAATCATGCCCCTTGAAGGTGGTTATTGCAATAATTTGACCCAGTATTCCCGAAGAGTTACTATTCCGGTACGGGTAGGTGATGTGGTTATTGGAGGAGACCATCCCATCGTGGTGCAATCCATGACTACCGTAGATACGATGGATACCCAAGGCTCTGTGGAGCAATGTATCCGGATGATTGATTCGGGATGTCAGCTGATTCGAATCACAGCGCCTTCAATCAAAGAGGCAGAGAACTTGCGTAACATCAAGGAGGAATTGCGAAAGCGTGGGTATCACACGCCTTTGGTAGCAGACATTCACTTCACGCCGAATGCAGCCGAACTGGCTGCCAAAATTGTGGAGAAGGTCCGTATTAACCCGGGCAACTATGCCGACAAAAAGAAGTTTGAGGTTATCGACTACACCGATGCTTCCTACGCGGAAGAGTTGGAGCGGATCCGCGAGCGATTTTTACCTCTAGTGAAAATCTGCAAGCAGCATGGTACAGCCATGCGCATCGGAACCAACCACGGTTCCCTTTCCGATCGGATCATGAGCCGCTATGGGGATACCCCACTCGGCATGGTAGAGTCTGCCTTAGAGTTTTTGAGAATTTGTGAAGACGAACAGTTTTTTGACATCGTCATCTCCATGAAATCTTCCAATACGCAGGTCATGGTGCAGGCCTATCGCTTGCTTGTCCAGAAACTCAATGAAGGAGGCTTCAAGCCCTATCCTTTGCACCTGGGTGTCACCGAAGCGGGTGAGGCTGAAGATGGTCGAATCAAATCTGCAGTGGGCATTGGAACACTTTTAGAAGATGGTTTGGGGGATACGGTGCGCGTTTCGTTGACTGAAGACCCCGAGTTTGAAGCACCCGTAGCACGTGCCTTGATTGACAGATACACATCAAGAACTTCACATGCGCCGATTGCGCCCTTAGCTTCCTATCCCATCCATCCTTTTGAATATACCAAGCGTCAAGTTACTGAAGTATACAATTTTGGTGGGCAAAATGTACCCCGCGTGATTGCGGATATTTCTGCGCTATCCCAAGTTACAGATCGTGAAATGAAGGCTGTGGGACACTTTTACTTGCCGGAATTGGACAAGTGGAAGATGAATGATCTAGGATGTGACTTTATTTATTCCGGTGCAAACCCCATTCCCTTTATGCTTCCCAATGGGATGAAGGAAATCCAGAACTTTTCCGTTTGGAAAGCCATGGGGGATCGATTGAATAAATTTCCCTTATTCCAAATTCATGAATATCAAAATGCAGCGGAAGTTCACCAAGAACTCAATTTCCTAGCAGTTCCTACAAATGCTATCGATCAAGCCATTACTTTGGTCGGTACTAGAAAAGATACGGTACTACTTTTGTCAAGTAGCAATGCGCATGGCATGCCCGACTTACGCAGGGCATTTGTGGCCTTGTTGGAGGCAAATTGTACCGCTCCAGTGGTGGTGCAGGTGAGTTACCCTGCCCATACGGCAGATCAAACCATGCTGTACGCCGCCACTGACGTAGGGGGCTTGTTGGTCGATGGGCTAGGTGATGGGATTGTCATATCCTTGAATCCAGAGACATCTCAAGATCGGAAGCAAGTTTTGGAGCAGATCAAACTTCACAACTCTGTTAGCTTTGGTGTACTGCAAGCCGCACGTACCCGCATGTCCAAGACAGAATACATTTCTTGTCCCTCGTGTGGTCGAACCCTTTTTGATCTGCAGGAGACCACTGCCATGATCCGAAAGCGTACGGATCATTTGAAAGGGGTGAAGATTGGTATCATGGGTTGCATCGTCAATGGTCCAGGAGAGATGGCCGATGCAGATTACGGTTATGTAGGGTCGGGTAAAGGAAAAATCACCTTGTACAAAGGCAAAGAGGTAGTCAAACGGGCTGTAGCCTCCGAAAAAGCGGTGGACGAATTGATCAACATCATCCGTGAAGACGGCAAGTGGCTAGAGCCAGAAACTATCTAATTTGATTATCCGCAATTATACTAGTAGGTCAAAAAGAATGTTTACCACTGCGGATACACGTTCACAGTTGATAGGCCACGGCCTACAGGTTGTCAACGGTCTACAGCTCACCTAATTGCTCCTCAAATCTTATTGTCTATGTGTGGTGGTGAAAAACGGATAATCATTCAAACTAAAATACAATGCTTCCAGTTGAGAAGGATTAAACTTAATTTCGTTTGCGAGGGTTACCTTATAAATTGAATTTCTCATGTCTGAAAAAAATCACGTAAAAGAGTTTTTTAAGTTGGGTGAGGTCGGAAATTATTTTCTCCGTGTATTCCGAAAGCCTGACCCCAATGCACCCAGTAACATCAACTTACGGATGATGCATGGCATCAACAAGATTTCTATACTAGTCTTCTTGTTTGCATTGATCTTTTGGATCATTAAAAGATTTATATGATTATCCGCAATCATGCCAGTATTCCCAGCGGAGTACTAAAACCTGCGGATAATCGTCCATAGGCGACGGCCCACAGACCACAGTTCTCCTGATTGAACTATAACCTTATTTTATTCCGTAACTGGTGAAAAAGCGGATAATCATAATATTGATTTAAAATCCACTCTATTTTGAGGACTTCTGCTTCTTGAAATAGGTAAAGCTAGAATTGAACACCAACCTGAAAGCTCAAACTTTGAAAAAGAGTGCTGACTTTGTTGAGGGAACTAAATCCTTCAGGAAGTAGGTCTCTTGTCCAAAATGGGTGGATTTTTGGGCGGCTCTCTGGTTGACTGTGGGTTCCTTCGAAAAAATTGCTGGGTTGCCATTTGTATCCTGCAGCAGCGGTTAGCGCCCATTTCCCTTTTTTTGCGGGTAGGTAAACACCCAGAAACGGGTGGAAGAATCCCCCTCCCTCTTGCCAAGTGCTTGACCAGTCTGTCCGTTCTCGTTTTTCTAGAAAGGTGGCTCCAAACCCTGCATTGAGTCCTACCACCCACTTTGAGCCGATATCGTCGCCAATAAAACCTCTGTACCCCAACCCTATGGGAAGGAGTTGGACGTTGGTGTAGTGGTCATATCCCAGATGAATTCCAAGGTAGTGATTGGGTCTGAACTCTTTTCCGTGAAAGGCAGAAAAGGAAAAATTGAGTCGATTTAAAGTTCCTTCTTCCCATAGGGCCTTTGTTTTTCCCCTGAGTAGGCCCAATTCAAGTTGGGTAATCCTTGCTTGCTCTTGGGAAGCGGCGAGTGGTATACTTCCCCAATAAAGTAGGCCTAATAAAATCCAATTTTTGTAGTTCATCTTAGCTTACTTCAATGGGGTCATTTACCTGAATGCAACTTAGTTTTTTTAGTTTGGCTGGATTGGAATAGTCGTATTGACAGACCCCGTCTGGACCGATAACGATTAGGGATTTAGGTCCAGGAATTAAGTCTACGGACTTCATGGATTGAATAAACTCCAATTGATTTTTATCGATAGCAAGGACATCAGAAGCGTTGAAACTTTTAAGTCCATGCTTGCCTTCTGCTACATAGAGGTAGTTTTTTGCCAAGCCCAATCCATGCGGGTTGAGTAGGGGGTATGCTTTTGTTAGTTTGGGCTGGTAAGGATCTCGAATGTCAATTATTTGGAGTTCATTTACTCCATTCACACAAAAATTCCCACTGCGAAGGGTAACAAAAGCATAGTCTTCGTTGACCACGACTGGGTCGCAGGCCAGTACGTGTTCGTACACAGCCATGCGGGTAGGATTCTGCGGTTTGCTGGCATCGTAAATGTGCATACCTCTATTTGATCCTATAAATAATTTTTGATCAAAAGGAAAGATGGTTTCAATACCCCAGCCCAATTCAATCGGCTTGATGAATTTGGGTTCAGCAGGACTAAGCACATCAAAAACGCGAAGCGTGCTTTCATCTACGGCAAATAGGTGACCATCCATGAGGGTAAATCGAGCCATGGATCCACCGGTGCCGTAGCTTTGTGAAGCTTTGGCCATGTTGGAAAGAAGGCTCATGCCAGGACGCACGGTCCACATGTCATTGTATTCCCAGCGTGGAGAATCGCTAGTGAGCACGGTGTCTTTAAAGGTGATGATTTTTCCTGTGCTGTGCTGGTAGAGGTGAGTGAATACGTCTTCGATTCGCTTGACCATACGAACTGCGCGGATATTGCTGATGTCAAAGGCGAGTAAATCGACGTAATTGTCTGCATAGAGGATGTCGCTATTGATTGCCAAGTCCACATTCCCTTCGATGGGAATAAAACTTAGGTTGATTGGATTGGCTGGGTTTTTATTGTCGAAAATGTGGATCCCCTTGCTCGGCTCATTGATGAGTAAATAATCCTTGTAAATGTAAATTTTCCCAGGACTTTCAATTTTTTGGGCAGGAATTGGAGCTAAAGACTTGGCGCGAACATCCTTCATTTCAAGATAGATGGGCATCATTGTACGAAAAGAATAGCTTGACTTGACCTGATCAATGCAAGAAAATGTCAAGGTGCTTACTAGTAAAAAAAGCGCGGTTTTGAGATGGAAAAATTTCATGGCTTGGTTGAATTAGGTGAAATAAAGTTACGTATTTCTAGACGTGCATCTTTGATCATTCGCTACAGGGATTGGTTGGAATTCTTAAAATTAGTTACTGGTCTTTTGCTTTTTTTTTGATAATCCGCTTTGTCATCAGTAACCAAAAAAATAAGGTTTGAAGTTCATTTTAATGAGCTGTGGTCTGTGGACTGCCTGTAGGCCGTGGCCTATCGTCTGCTTGCAGACTGCGGTCTGTCGACGATTATCCGCAGTAATTCAAACAATTTTTTAGCGACTGGTAAGATTGCGGATAATCAAATTATTTTTTTTAGCTTCCTACAAGGATATGCAGGAATTGGAATTTTCTTTTTTGGATAAGGGAAGGTATTCGATTCAAAATTACTACTTTGATTTAGCTTTCTATACGATGAATTCACGAAGAAGATTTATACAAAATACGAGCATTATAGGATTGGCTATGACTGTACAACCCAATTTACCTGTTTACGCCTCTCAGAGAAAAGTACTGGGACATGGCGATTTCACCTATACGATAGATCCGAGTTGGGGAAATTTAGATCCTGCCAAGGTACCGGTGGTCAACTGCCACGAAATGGTGATGGATCGAAAAGGAAGAATGATTCTGTTGACAGACGAACCCAAAAACAATGTCATTATTTACAGTCAATCGGGCAAGTTGCTGACTACTTGGACACTGGGGCTTCCCGCAGCTCATGGCTTGACTTTAGTAGATGAAGGGGATGCAGAATACCTTTGGGTGGTGGACAATGGTGGAAGGGTGCTCAAAACCACTCTTGACGGCAAGGTAGTTGCTGAACTAGCCTCACCCATAGCAGAAGGTATCTATTCGGAAAAAATGCGTTGGGTGCCTACAGAAACGACTGTAGCGCCCAATGGGGACTTGTATGTAGCAGATGGTTACGGCTCCCAATTTTTTCTCCAGTACGATAGTCGAGGAAATTTTATCCGAAAATTTGGAGGAGCGGGAAATGAAGATGGGCAGTTCAGTACTGCGCATGGGATTGCAGTAGATCAGCGTGGGGGCGAACCTACCTTGATTTGTACGTCAAGGGGACATAATTCATTTAAGCGATTTACGCTGGATGGTACCTACCTCGAAACGATTTTTCTTCCTGGGGCTTTCGTATGTCGGCCCGTGATTCATGGAGATAATCTGTATGCAGGGGTGTGCTGGTCTAGGCTTCGGTATTTAGAGCAAACGGATAACTCTGGGTTTGTGACTATTCTGAACAAAGAAAACCGAGTAGTTTCCAATCCTGGAGGTACAGAACCCTACTATCGAGACGGAAATTTGCAGGTCATGCTTCAAGAGGAGGCTGTATTTAAGCATTGTCACGATGTGTGCATTGACCAAGATGAAAACATCTATGTGTGCCAGTGGAATGCTGGAAAGTCTTATCCGATTAAATTAACGCGGATTTGAGTGATCTAGGTTTCATTTAGATTTAGGCTGGAATTGAGTATGCTTTCTAGGATTGATTTTTTTGATTACCCCCGGTTTTCTCTGGGAGTCTTTAATTTTGCTGTTTGGAAGGGGTATAGCTGGTTGCTTTAATTTTAAGTTCTATTTTCTTTGGGCTTTGCTTACAGTCTGGGCTAATAAATTTTTTTTGATGATCCGCTTTGTCTCCAGTAACGAAAGAAGATAAGGATTGAAGTTCATGTAGGTTAGCTGTGGACTGTGGGCAGTGGACTTTCGTCGAACCGCAGTAAGTCAAACAAATCTTAAGCTACTAGCATGATTGCGGATAATCATATAAAATTTTATGAAAGAGGCTGTATGTAAAATAAACCAGTGGATATCTATAAATTAATAGTGGATAACCTGTTCTTTTACACCTATTTACAGGGTAAAAATTGTGGAGAAGTTTTTGTAAAAATAATTGGAATAATTTTTTTTATACACCAACTTTAATTCATCAAGTAAGAGAAAAAAAGACCGAAAGTAAGATTTCGGAATGTAGATTGAAAGTTTGAGATCGGGCACAAAGGGGGACCTACTTTAGGGGAAGTCTCTGAGACAGGAAACTGCAGAAATGCCAAAAAACGATGGGCTTGAATTTGGGAATTTCTTCGGAAAGAATCAAAGTTCCATGCAAGAAGGATTGGGAAAGAAATTTCTTGATTGAGAGGGGTAACCCCAGAATTGTGCAAAGTGGATTAATCGGCACAGCTGAACCTTCGGGGAAGGTTGTACAAACATCGGGCACAAAGGAATTGCTCCTTAATTGGGGTGGTTTGCAACGGGCAGCCGCAGAAGTGCTACAACTGATCGGCCTGGGAGTCTATCTTTAGGATAGCTTCGGGAGTTCCACCATGAAGGAGCACTTGCTTGCACGTGTTTGAAAGGGGCAACCACAGAAATGGAAAGGAATCTCTACAAAAACAGGACTAGTCCGTATGGGCGGCATCAATTTTCATTTTGGACCTGGGCAACTAGGAAAAGTCTTTACCTGTAGCTTGAGGGAGGCAGTGAACCACGGGAATCTGTCGACCAAACGGGAAGCTTTCGCAAGAAATGCTTCCCGTTTCTGTTTTTTGACCATTTTTAGTAGCTTGGAGCAATGAAAAATCTAGTTGCTAGTGTCGTTTATGTTGGCTTAGTCTGCGGACTAATGTCCTTTCAGGTGAATTCACCCGATTTGCCAGTTCCCAATAAACCCAACGTAATTTTTATTTTAGCGGATGACCTAGGCTATGGTGATTTGGGCTTTCTAGGGCAAAAACACATTGAAACACCTAATTTAGACTTGCTAGCGGCTAGGGGGATGCTATTTTCCAATCACTATGCTGGTGCTCCTGTATGTGCCCCTTCACGCTCAGCGCTGCTTACAGGTTTGCATACCGGCCATACCCCCATACGGGGAAATTTTGAGGTTCAGCCTGAAGGGCAGTATCCCATGCCAGATACCTTGCTCACCTTGGGAAAAATTTTTCAGCAAGCTGGTTACCGCACCGCTGCCTTTGGTAAATGGGGATTGGGCTTTGTAGGGACCACGGGAGATCCTTCAAATCAAGGTTTCGATCATTTTTTTGGTTACAACTGCCAACGCTATGCGCATCGCTACTATCCTGCTTATCTCTGGGAAAATCAAGAGCAGGTTCCGCTACTTGGAAATGACTGGACTACAAAAACCACTTTTGCACCAGACCTCATCCATCAGAAGAGTTTGGAATTTATGGAGGCCAACCGGCACCAGCCCTTTTTCTTATTTCTGCCTCTAGTGATGCCCCACGCAGAATTGGCAGTGCCTGAAGACGAGGTCTTTCAATACTATCGTACAAAATTTGGGGAGGAGTTCCCACACATTGCTCCTCCGGGAGGGGATTATGGCCCAGAAATGGTTATTCCCGGTTACCAGTCTCAACCCTATCCACGGGCAACATTTGCAGCCATGGTGGCTCGAATCGATCGCTATGTAGGCGACATCATGAATAAATTGGAAGCCTTAGGCATTTCCGAAAACACGCTCCTGGTTTTTACTTCAGACAATGGTGCGCATCGTGAAGGAGGGGCAGACCCGGAGTTTTTTGATTCGAATGGGCCATTTAGAGGGTATAAAAGAGATGTATATGAGGGAGGGATTCATGTGCCTCTCGTGGTTTCTTGGCCGTCCAAAATTCCAGCAGGAAGCCATTCCACACAGATTTCGGCTTTTTGGGATTGGCTGCCTACCCTCACGGAATTATTAGTTCAATCAACGACCACCGAGATAGATGGAGTGTCTTTCTTGCCGACGCTATTGGGAACTGGAACTCAAAAACAAGCCGATTACCTGTATTGGGAATTTCACGAATCAGGAGGGCGACAGGCACTGCTGCAGGGAGAATGGAAATTGGTTAAGTATCAGGTGAAAGATCCAAGCAAAACAAAAGTGGAATTGTTTCACCTTACCACTGATCCTGAGGAACGGACTAATGTAGCCCTAGATCATCCCAAACGTCTGGCAGAACTCGAAATACTGATGCAAAAAGCCCATCGTCCCAATCCGGTCTTTCGCCAATTGGACTAACTACCGTTTCACTTCCTACTGCTTGAATCCAACTAAGAACTAGGATCCTATATAAAAGGATTGCTTCTATTTTCTCTAGCAGCATAAAAAAAGGGGCCTCTATTAGTGGACCCATTTTTTTACTATTTAGAATGTCAACTAATAAATTAATTCCCATTCTATTCTCCAGCGGAAAGCTTCCTTTCAGCAATGATAACTTTTCTTAATTTGCCATCAACCACCAGGGCATCATAATATTGATTCACTTTTTCATCCTGTCCATCAATTGAAAGTGTAACGACGGCCGCACCAGTTACCCATTGTTGAACCTCTCCATTTTTTCCTTTAAAACTACTTGCTATGATAAATTTAATATCCCATCTCGGATTAACAGTGGCAAACATTGGGAGTAAAACCTTAAAATGATTATCCGTTCCCTCTGCAACATTCCCATCGGACATTAAAAGTTGAAACAATTTTGGATCCTGTAGGCTACGAATGGTAGCAGTATCTCTTTCATTGTGTGCGATAAGTATTTTCTCTAAGATTTTTACCGAAGACGAATCGCCAGCATAAACAGCGGTCTTCGTACCGTCTTCTGTAGTATCATAGCCAAGGACTTCTTTTTCAATAGTAGTAGATTTTTGCTCGGCACAAGCAAATAAAGTACTTGCAGTGACTGCAATCAAAATTAATTTTTTCATAGTTTTTTTGGGTTGAATTTTGTTGGTACTAATCGTTCCGTTTTTTAGTGTGGGCTCTGGACTCCACCAACAAACAATGTATCATTTAAAAAATGATAACTACTATTTTGAAAATTTCATTTCAAATTGAACAAATCCCATCTTTCGCCAATTGGACTGAGTAGGGTTTCACTTCCTACTTCTTAAACTCAAAAGGATTAACCTATTAAGTCTGCTGGGGGAATTTGGAATTCCAATCCCAATACACAATTGCCCAGGGATTCAAGCTGTCTTGAAAGGTATGGAGGATTTTAAATCCTACCCGTTGATGCGCTGCCAAGGAACGGTAGTTGCTTAAAGCAACGGAGGTAATCGCAAAGTCATAGGTTGAAGCATACTGCTCCCGATAAGCTGCACATAGTTTGTCAAATAGGCCTGTTCCTCGTTGGGACTTTCCTACACAGACCTGTCCCACGACCATGAGATTGTAGTCGGTTATTTTTTTTCCCCCAATTTCTGATTGGTCAAAATTTTCAAAAAGCGGAACCATCAAAGGAACTACTTCTCTGGAATCTATCGTCATTGCCAGTACATAGCCTACCACCTGGTCATTCTCCTTCGCAAGCACATGGGGAGCAATCTTATGCATGGTTTCCAATTGTGCGAGGTTGTGCTGAATCGTGACAAATCCTTGCTCATCTTTCTCTTCCTGTGAAAGTGTGGTCGATAGATTTTCGCGCTGTAGGGATAAAATCCCCTCGAGATCAGTGGTGGATTGGGATGGACAAAGGTAAACCATGAGTATTCGGGAAATAATTTTCCAAATAAGTGGAATAAATCTTTGTGAAAAAATAGGTAGGAGATCACTAAAATAAGTAAAGATGGAATAGTCTTAGATTTTCTTTAAATTTCAGTCTACTTGAATTGCGCTTCCTATGAAACCTATTTCTTATTTCTACGGACTTTGGGTGTTTCTCTTTGCACTTTTTGCTTATTGGCAAATCAACGATCCCGACCCAGAAGTTTGGGTGAGCATCTATGCAGTAGCAATCATTTTCTCTTTATTTGCTATTCGAGGGATTTTTCCAAAAATCCCATTGACCCTAGTGGTGATTTTATGTCTTTTGGGAGCAGCTTACTTTTTTCCAGGTGGGGTAGGAGACTGGATTGCTGCCGAATGGGCACAAAAAGATCTCACCATGAAAACTCCTCAGATGGAAGAAAACCGAGAAACCTTCGGTTTGCTCACCATTGCACTTGTTTTGAGTCCAGCGCTATTCAGAGCCTGGAAAAAAAACTGATTTCCATCCAATAAATCTCATACAACTAACTTTAAAATCCATGCGTATTCTAATTGTTCTTTTCTTCTTTATGAGTTCACTTTTCGCTTCAGCTCAGCAAACCATCAAAAGCGCTTATTTTGAAATGCGTACTTACACGGCACATGATGGGAAAATGCCCGACCTTATTCAGCGTTTTCAAAATCATACACAAACCTTATTTACCAAACATGGAATTGAAAATATTGCTTATTTCCTTTCTGAGGAGGCTCCAGAAAAGCAGCTCACCTTCATTCTAGGCTATCCCACCGATTCAGAGCGAGATATTCGCTGGGCCAATTTTGCAAACGACCCCGAATGGAAGGCAGTGGCCAAGGCTTCTGAAGCGAATGGTCCTCTTGTTCAAAAAGTAGATCAAGTATTTATGGTATGGGCTAAAGATCTCAATTCTAGGGAAGTCTCTCGTCCAAGTGGTATTTTTCAATTACGAACGTATCATTTATTCCCGGGAAAGGTAGATGCGATTCAAACCCGTTTCCGAGACCATACCCAAGCCTTGTTTGAAAAGCAGGGCCTCTCCAATTATCCCTATTGGATTACGGTTGAAAAAGAAGGGGTGCAGTCCAAATTGGTTTACCTCTTGGGGCATCAAGGAAAAGTAGAGTTTAATGCAGCATTCGATCGATTTAGAGTAGATCCCGACTGGATTCGAGCTAGAGACGCCTCAGAAATGCCTGGGAAAATTGTAGAGAAGGTAGATACCAAGTTTTATCTAGCACTCCCTTTCTCTCGGATGAAGTAGCATTCTCTGCAAGAAAAATGATTCGTCTGGGGCAATTAGTCCTTTATATTTAATTAAAAGAGGAACCAGATTGCTTCCACTTTTTACTTTCAACTTGATGTAGCGTTTAGGCTAAAAAAATCGTTAGAATGGTGTAATTCACTAAACTTTCCATGCGAATCTCCTTTATTCTGGTAGCGCTAGCCATTGCGGTGTTTTCTTGTCAACCACAAGAGAAACCACAAATTTGCAATGTAGATGATCCACTTACAGAATTGGTTTGGCTCAAGGACTTGCTTGCCACGGCTGATGCTTCTGATCTATCAATTTATTCCTATTTAATTCAAGGTTCCTTTCAAGAGGAGCCGGTATTTATCCTTGGGAATTGCTGTCCCTTTTGTAATTGGATGCCTGTGGTATTGGATTGTCAAGGGAATCCTATTCCACAGGCAACTCTGTTTGAGGTGGTGGATCAAAAGGTGATTTGGCGAGCAGAAGGATCAGTATGTGCTTAATTGGTGGAACTAGATTAAACGAGGCTTATCGCCATTTCCACTCGATGAGTAAGGGTTTCGAATCAACTAGATCCTCCTTTAATGAGTAGTAGGTTCAAGAAAAAATAGTTGTAAGTCCATAAATTTTACTGATATGGATCAACAAAAAGCCACTCCTAGAAAGGAGTGGCTTTTTGTTGATGTGGGTAAATAGGTTGCTTATTTTGCGTTGAAGGTAATACCCATTAAGATAAAGGTGCCTAAATCCACCCCTTTTGCATCACTGACAAGGTAGAGTGTGTGTTTTTTGCCGTCACTGGCAGCGTTAATAGCTACATTTGCTTGGTGCATTAGTATAGACATGTTTGGCATCTTCATTCCTGCACTTGGAGCATGAGTTCCACTACCCAGCACTTCACCGGTTGGGCTATCCAAACGGATTTCAAAATCAATTGGGTGGTTAATTGGTTCTTGCGAAGCAGTCATCAAGGTGACTGATCCTACTCCGGTGAGATCAATTCCTTGTAAAGCAAAGGATCCTTGTGTATTTGGAATGGTCAATAAAGTTCTTCCATCAAATACCATTTTGGCATATCCTGTGAAACTACCTGCTTGTGCTAAATCCACATTATTGGGTTGAAGTACGAAGGAACTAGAACCGGTTAGTGGCTTGATGTTTTCACCTCCTTTATCGGTAAAGGATGCAGAAATCACCAAGGATCCAGTAGGAGAAGCGGGCTTACCCAAGGTAGGGTCTAGGCTTCCTGAAGCAGCCAAACTTGGTTTGGTTTCCTGTCTCAAAGAAAGAATGTAAGTTACCAAGGCGTTTACCTCAGAGTTTTTCAAGTCAGGGTTTGCAGGCATGGCTGTTTCTCCCCATACTCCTCCACCACCATTCTTGATTTTATTTACCAAGTAATCCCGATTTCGCTCACGGTATTTTTTGGCTACATCTGCGTAAGCTGGACCTATTGATTTTTCATTTTCGTTGTGACAGGTCTTGCAAGTAAGTGACTGTACCAAGGACTTTCCTGTCATTGCCTCACTCATTATTTTGTGCCCTTGGTCTGCCTCTGCTTGGTCAATTCCTTGAAGGTAGTCCGCAGCCACGTACAAGTTGGAAAGATCCTTGGCTGATTCTGGATCGTCTTCATCGGAAACAGAAACGGTATAACTTACTTTTTTGCCAGGGAAGTAGAAAGATTGATTGCCTTGTACGGCAATGCTTACGACAGGGGCAACGTTACCAGAATAAACAGCAACCAATGGACCCTTACCTGACATGCCAGCAGGATCTGCCGCAGTGACTTGAACTTCAAATTCTCCTACACCGGTAAAGGTGTGCGTTAAGGTAGGTTCAGTCGTGGTTTTAGTCACCCCTGCACCAAGGTCCCAAGTGTAGGATAATGCATCGTTTTCTGGATCAGCGGCGGTGGCTGTAAACGTAACTTCAAGCGGGCTTTTTCCAGTAGTTTTATCCACTGTGACAGCAGAAACTACAGGTGGTCTGTTGCCTCCATTAAAGTCGATACGGAACAACCCTGCATCTGGGTTTTTGGAAAACCAACCATTTCCATACTCAAGGATATAAATTTTTCCGTCAGGGCCCATTTCCATGTCCATCATGGCGTTGAATTTGGTGCCAGGCATAAATGGTTCCATCTTATCGAAATCACCATTTTCCTCCATGCTTACTACCTTGATCCAACCTCTAATCCAATCGTAGATGAAAAGCTTACCGTTGTAATAATCTGGCATGCGCGTTTCTGAAGGATACATATCTGAATAGTATACTGGGCCAGCCATGGCATTTCGTCCACCTGTACCCAGTTGAGGGAAGTCAGGTGAAGCTGCATAAGGATACCAGATGAATGCAGGCTCCACTGCAGGAAGGTTATTTAAACCCGTATTGTTTGGGGAATTATTGGTTGGACCAGCCGGGTCAAAGGAAGGGCCTGTTTCTCCTGTTTCGTAATTAAATTCGGTGTACGCATAGTTATTACCAATGAGGTAAGGCCATCCAAAATGTCCTGCTTTTCGTGCTTGATTGACTTCATCATAACCTCTAGGTCCTTTTACGGCCAAAGAGTCATTGTTGGCATCTGGACCCACCTCACCCCAATACAGGAAGTTGTTTTTTTGGTCTACAGAGATTCGGTACGGGTTCCGAAGTCCTTGGGCATAGATTTCTGGACGAGTACTTTCAGTTCCTTCTGGATACAAGTTCCCTTCAGGAATTGTGTAGGTGCCGTCTTCTGCCACTTTGATACGGAGGATTTTTCCTCTCAAGTCGTTTGAATTGCCAGAGCTTCTTCGAGCATCCCATTGTTTTCTACCCTCACGTCCATCTACTGGTGCGTATCCATTTAGTCTGTAAGTCGATTCTGGCTGATTGAAAGGGGTAGAGTTGTCACCTGTAGAAAGGAATAGGTTGCCATCTTTGTCAAATGCAATGGATCCACCGGTGTGGCAACAAATGTTGCGCTGAGAATAGAGCTCCAAAATAATCTGTTCAGAATCCATGTCCCAATTTCCATCCTGGTATTTGAATCGTGAAAGGCGGTTGATTTCTTGGTCACCAGTGGGTGCATAAAAGGCATAGACCCAGTTGTTGGTGGCGTAGTTTGGATCTTTCTGAATACCCATCAAACCCTCTTCTGCATTGACCCCTTTAACATCTGTTTTCCAGTAGACGTCTAGCTTTATAATTTCCTTAAGTTCACCTGTAGCTTGGTTGTACTGAAGGATTTCACCTCTTCGTTGGGCAACTAGGATGTCTAGATTGGGAAGAATGGTCATTTCCGTAGGTTCGGTAAACTGACCCATTGAAAGGGTGGTTTTAGAGAATCTATTTTCCTCAGGCGTACGCTTGGATTTTGCTTTTTTGTAATTAAGCATCAGATTTTCACCAATCGTGTATTGAATACCAGCCAACAGGTGTTTCAAAAAATCAGCTTCTTCGAAGGACTCGTTGGTATGACCACCTCCGGTGTAAAAGGCTCTACCTCCATCGTAATCGTGGTACCATGCGATTGGGTGCTCGCCCATATCCAATCCTCCTTGGTAGGAGGATTCGTCCAAGAGTAATAATTTATTGGTAGCTGGATTGATTTTCTTGTAGCTATACCATTCATCTGTACGCGTCCAATTTTCAGGTAGAGAGTCTGTAGAGGGGTGTTTTTCCCCAGTTTTAGTCACTTTTCCTGGTTGCACATTGGGGTGTGGATCGTTGATTCCTGGATGATCTGCGAAGTATCCCCCGACAAGTCGGCCATACCAGCCCCAATCGTATTCAGAATCTGCAGCAGCATGGATACCTACAAATCCTCCACCAGACTGGATATACCGCTCAAAGTCCGCTTCTTGATATGAATTTAAAACATCACCCGTGGTGCTCAAAAAGATGACTGTAGCATATTGTGCTAAGTTTTCTTCATTGATAAGTTCTGCATTTTTGGTGGTATCTACTTCAAAACCATTTTCAGCTCCTAATTTTTGGATCGCTGTAATTCCTTTTGCAATGGATTCATGGTGATAACCTGCTGTTTTGCTGAAAACAAGCACTTTTGGATCTCCTTCTCGCTTCTTGGAACAAGAAGTTACAACTGCTCCCAAAAAGAGAAACAGAATTAAAAGACTACGTAGGTTTTTTGGGTACTTCATAGGTGTGAATTTAATTTTTCGAAAATAATAAAAAAGAAGCAGTTCTTATGCTAACGCACTCATTTCCTCCTAGATAATGGATCAAGCGGTAGATTTTGTCGATGAATGAGGTGATTTTATACTTGTCTTGCACCATCACCCAAGGCTACTTCTATAAAATCTGGTAACAATTGGAATTTATTTTGGTATACCTCTTGTATTCTAGCTTTAAAAATGGAGACTTCAGTATCTTTTAACAAGGTCAGTAGGCAGCCTCCAAATCCCCCTCCCATCATTCTAGCACCCAAAACCCCTTCTATTGATCCAGCTTGAATTGCTAAAAAATCGAGTTCGGGGCAACTCACCTCAAAATCGTCACGCAGACTTTCATGGGATGCATTTAGTAAATTTCCTACTTCGAAAAGATTCTTGTTTTGAAGCGCTTTGGTTGCTTGATGTACTCGACCGCATTCGGTAATTACATGTTTGGCTTTTGGAAAAAGCGATTCTGGCAAAAGTTGTTGGATGCTAGATAAATCACCCGCTTGCAGATCTCGAAGGGTGCGGACCTCTGGAAAGAATTTTTGTAAAATAGCCACGCTCTCCTCACAAGCAGCACGACGTTGGTTGTAAGCGGAGCTGGCTAAAGCGTGTGAGACCTTTGAATTAACAAGTAAAAAACAGTATTCGCCGAGGGGTATCTCAACTTCCTGATGAGTTACGGACCTACAATCCAGAAGCAAAGCATGATTTTCAACTCCAAAAAGAGAAGCATAGGGATCCATAATTCCGCAGTTCACCCCAGCAAAGAGCTGTTCTGCTTTTTGGGCATAGAGTGCCAGATTTTTTTTGGGGATATGAAAGGAAAATAGGGTGGATATACCTAGCCCCACTGCAACCGAAAGAGCTGCTGAAGAGGAAAGTCCTGAGCCAACAGGGATATCCCCTCCAAGGACGAGGTCAAAATTCCTTAGTGGATATCCTGCTTGATTCAATAAGGCGCACATACCCATTACGTACGAGGCCCAGTGCCCTTTTTTGGGTGACATGCTTCCAAGTTCAAAGCTGAACTCTTGGTCAAAGTTTAGCGCATAAACCCTACAGAAATTCAGGTTATTTTTTGCTATGGCCACATGGATTCCATGGGTAATTGCTGCAGGAAAAACAAAGCCCTCCTGGTAATCGGTATGTTCTCCAATCAAGTTGATTCGACCTGGAGCAAATACTAGCAGTGGCTCCGATTCAAAATGGTGTAGAAATGACTGTGTTACCTGAGATTTCATGGATAAGAGGAAGGGATACTGTTGAAGCTCAGCAAAAATGGGCTGCCTAATTTTTAACGGGAAAATGCAAGGAGGATTTCCGAACCAATAAGGTCGTGTCTAGCACGATAGAGATGGGGTCTTCCGATGCCATTCCATCCAATTGATCGAGCAAATGGCTCACGGCCAGTTTCCCCATTTCATAGCCAGGTTGGGCAACAGTAGTCAAGGGCGGTTCGACCACTGCTGCAGTAGGGTTATTCGTAAATCCAGCTAATGCAATATCTTCTGGGATTCGAATGCCAGACTTTTTCCATTCGGTCAGTACGTCTACGGCTACAGGGTCAATCATGCAAAAAACTGCTTCAGGACGCGGATCCATCCGAAGAATATGTTGAGCTACCTGAAGATTGCCTTGTAGGGTGAGGTCAGATTTTACTATTAGGGAGGGATCTTCGTTCACACCAAATTCTGCAAGGGCGCGAAGATAGCCTTCTTTTCTTTTTTTGGAGATGTAGAGATCTTCAGGTCCAGATACGTAGACGATTCTGCGGGAGCCGTTTTCCAATAGGTGCTTGACGACCTGATAGGCACCGCTCACATCATTAAAAGTAACTTTAGAGACGGGAATATCTTCCTGTACGCGGTCAAACAAAAGGAAGTTTATTTCCCGGTCATAGAGTTCGTACAGGTGTTCGTAAGTGTTGGTTTCGCGACTTAATGAAATCAAAAGACCATCCACTTGACTTGAAACTAAGGTTTGAATATTGGCTTTTTCTTGAGCAATTGACTCATTGCTTTGGCAGATCATCACGTTGTAACCGCGGGAATTGGCGATATCTTGGATGCCGCTTATGCAGGAGGCGAAAAAATGGGAGGTGATTTCGGGTACGATAACTCCCAGCGTCTTGGATCTGCTGATACGCAAACTTTGAGCAAGCAAGTTGGGGCGGTAATTCATTTCTTTGGCCGCCTCTACGATTTTCCGCTTCGTTTCAATGTGTAGTTCGGGCGAGTCTTGAAGTGCTCTCGAAACAGTAGAGACGGACACGCCAAGCTTCTTAGCGATTTCCTTCATCGTAACCTGTCTCCCCTTTTTCATCCTACTTCATTTGAATAATGTTAACTGCAATCATGTTCAATTACGAATAAAACAAAAAAAATTAAGTTTACTGCTATTCTTGATAAATAGTAGCTAAAACTGTTTCACCCACTGCCTGTAGGGTACGTGAATCAATTCCTGTAAGGTTATCTCGGTGGGTATGGTGGTATGCTCCAAAGCCTAAGTTGGGGGAGTAGTCGATGATGTCGATGGTGGGGATCCCCGCCCATTCATTTACAAAGGCATGGTCATCCAAGATTTCGGGAGCGTCTTGCTGAATAAAATAGGCAGAATGGCCAATTGAAGCAGCATAGCCCCAGACCTTGGAAAGTATACCGTTCGCAAACTTTCTTGAGTAGCCTTCTCGGTAAAATCGAGCATTTTTCCCACCAACCAAGTCCACTAGGATTCCATAGTAGGCGGAATAGTTGGGAAGGTGTTTGTTTTTGGACCAATACTGGGAACCATGACACCACCAAATTTGAGAATTATCTCGTGTGACTGCATTTTCTGGCTCCCCATCGTCCTCCCCGTCAAAGAAGATTAAATCAATACCCACCTCTGCAGGAAGGGGTTGGCTGGAAATGCTCCGGGCAATTTCCATTAATACAGCCACTCCAGATGCGCCGTCATTAGCTCCATCAATGGGGTTTGCTGTGCTTACGGTGTCCTTGTCGGCTATACGTCTTGTGTCCCAATGTGCTGCCAATAGGATCCGCTTCCTTGCTTGGGGATTGAAGGATGCAATCAGGTTGGTCAAATCCCATGTAAGTCCATCGTAGGTTTGCGCTTGAAAATCCTGCTGCTGCACGCTCCATCCGTATTCCTCCAAGGTTTCTTGAATCCATGCTTTGGTAGCCGCATGGCCCAGAGTTCCCGGTACTCGAGGACCAAAGTCCACCTGTTTTTTTACAAAAGCAAAGGCAGAATCCGCTTGAAAATTGGGATAGGGCTTCAATTCCACCGTTTCGGTTTTGGTTTCATTGCTCTTTTCCCCTGAACAAGCAGCCAGGAGAAGGAGTAGCGCGAATAGGCTCCAGCCTAGGTTATTCTTCATATGCCCAGTCGATTCGGTCCTTCATGTCTTTGACAAGTATCCCCATGGCTTTTAATCCAGATCGGATTTCATCCACCTTGGTATAGTTGCGGGCGGTTTTGGCTTCAGTATACTGGTTGAGCAAAAGGTTCAATAATCCTTCCTGTACATCCCCTTTTTCCTCGACCAAGCCCAGAATATCTACTACAAAGGTCCGGTAGGTTTCCAATAGCTGGATGAAAATTTCCTTTCCTAGCGCGGCAGGTGCCAATTGTCCCGTGTACATAGAGTTAATTTTTTTAAGCAGATTAAAAAGGTGTCCAATGGCCATTGCCGTATTGAAGTCATCGTCCATGGAGCGGTAAGCTGAAGCGATGCTTGTTTCCACTTGCTGGATTTGCTCGGTATCCAAGGCGATGTCATCCTGCGGGCTGTATTGCAATTGCTTGGCGATTCGTAGGCCGTTGATGATTTTTTTGTATCCTTTTTGTGCTGCCTTCAAGGCTTCGTTAGAAAAGTCTAGGGTGGAGCGGTACTGGGCCGTCAGGATGAAATATCGGATAGTCATCGGGCTGTAGGCTTGATCTAGCAAGGTATGGTTGCCCGTGAAGAGTTCCTGTAGGGTGATGAAATTCCCCAAGGACTTGCCCATCTTCTGCCCGTTGATAGTGATCATGTTGTTGTGCATCCAGAACTTGGCAGGATCCTGATGGTTGCAGGCATTGCCTTGCGCAATTTCACATTCGTGGTGCGGGAAAAGCAAGTCCATGCCACCACCATGAATGTCAAACTGGGTACCCAGATACTTGGAACTCATGGCCGTACATTCCAGGTGCCAGCCTGGAAAACCAACACCCCAAGGGGAAGGCCACTTCATGAGGTGCTCAGGGGAAGCATTTTTCCACAAAGCAAAATCTACGGAGTTTCGCTTTTCTCCTTGCCCATCCAAGTCGCGACTTCCACTGACCAATTCTTCAATGACACGCCCCGAAAGTTTGCCGTACGTATATTTTTTGTTGTAGGCGAGCACATCAAAATAAACTGATCCGTTGACTACATACGCGAGGCCCTCATTGAGGATGGCTTCTACCAAAGCGATTTGCTCGGGAATATGTCCGGTAGCTCTGGGTTCAATGCTGGGCTTCCAGGTATTGAGCAAAGCCATGTCTCGGTGGTAGGTATCGGTGTATTGTTGGGCCACTTCCATGGGTTCCAACTTTTCGAGTTTGGCTCTTTTGGCAATTTTATCCTCCCCCTCATCGGCATCTCCGGTCAAGTGCCCCACATCCGTAATGTTGCGAACGTAACGCACGCGGTATCCCAAATGCGTCAGGTAGCGGTTGACCGTGTCAAAGGTGATCGCCGGCCGACCATGACCCAAATGCGCATCCCCATAGACCGTAGGGCCGCACACATACATGCCCACAAAGGGAGGATTGATGGGTGCAAAATCTTCCTTCTGCCGGGTAAGGGTATTGTAGAGCTTGAGTTGATGTGCTTTCATAAAAGTACAATGTACAAAGTACCAAGTACGAAGTACAACAATTTTCAGAGTTTGAATTCGAACTTGACCTTTGAGGATTTCAAAACCTCGAAGGTCTTGGTTTTAGTTTTCAAAACCTCGAAGGTCTTGACTCTATAAACCTCAAAGGTTTGAAAAAAACCTTCGAGGTTTTTGGTTTTTAATGTTTAAAGTGGCGGACACCCGTCAGTACCATGCTCATGCCATGGGCATTGCAGTAGTCAATGCTATCCTGATCTTTGATCGAGCCCCCAGGTTGTACCACCGCGGTGATGCCTGCTTCATGGGCGATGGCTACACAGTCAGGGAAGGGGAAGAAGGCATCGGAGGCCATGACGGCTCCTTTCAAGTTGAAGCCAAACTCATTGGCTTTGGTAATGGCCTGTCTCAAAGCATCCACTCGGGAGGTTTGTCCTACGCCAGAGGCAAAAAGCTGAGAGTCGTTGCTTAAGATGATAGTATTGGACTTGGTATGCTTACACACTTTCGCTGCAAAGACCAAGGCATCTAGTTCCTTTTCGGTAGGGGTTAGGGTAGTAGCTACGGTAAAATCTCCTTTGTCTTCAGTAGCGAGATCCTTGTCTTGTTCGATGACCCCATTTAAGAGGGTTTTAATCATTTTCGTTCCTGGTACGGCCATTTTCTGGAGCAAGAGGATTCGATTCTTTTTAGTTGTCAGTACTGCCAAAGCCTCAGGGCTAAATGCAGGAGCAATCAACACTTCAAAAAAGAGGGAATTCATCTCCTCAGCTGCGGCGAGGTCTACCGGTTTATTGGTGACCAGCACACCTCCAAAGGCTGAGGTAGTGTCTGCCGCGAAAGCCTTTTGATACGCTTCTTTTACTGTGGATGCAGTCGCGCAACCGCAGGCATTCGTATGCTTGAGAATGGCAAAAGCTGTTTGATCTGGAAACTCGGCAATTAGGTTTACTGCAGCATCCACATCGACTAAGTTATTGTAGGAAAGTTCTTTTCCATGAAGTTGTTCAAAAAGCTCTTCCAAGTTTCCATAGAAATGAGCCGCTTGGTGCGGGTTTTCTCCGTAGCGAAGCGCCTTGGCGGTGGTTTCGGATACCTTTAGGGCAGGGATTCCTTCTTGCTGATTGAAGTAGTTGAAGATATGCGTGTCGTAGTTGGAAGACACCTGGAAGGCCTGGGCTGCAAAGTAGCGTCTGTCTTCTAGGGTTGTGGCACCGTCTTGAGAAGAAAGTCTTGCTTCCAATTCCGCGTATTGGTTTTTGGAAGCGATGATGGTGACGTCGGTGAAGTTTTTGGCTGCCGCACGAATAAGCGAGATGCCACCGATGTCAATTTTCTCGATGATGTCTGCTTCCGATGCGCCGGAGGCCACTGTTTCTTCGAAGGGATACAAATCCACAATCACCAAGTCAATGGCCGGAATGTCGTAGGTAGCCGCCTGAGCTACATCGCCATCGTGGTCTCTTCGGTGGAGGATGCCTCCAAAAATCTTCGGATGGAGGGTTTTTACACGTCCTCCAAAAATAGAAGGGTAGCTGGTGAGTTCTTCTACTGGTACTACTTGTGCTCCTTGTGCTTCAATAAATTCTTGGGTGCCGCCAGTGGAATAGATGGTCACGCCCTGCTGTTTGAGCAAAGCGATGATGGGTTCCAAATGGTCCTTGTAATAAACGGAGATGAGGGCAGATTTTATTTTTTTGAGAGGCATAGGAGCAAAGCGGTATGAGTTTTAAGAAGAGACAAAGGTAGAAAAAATGTGCGGAAGGGCTTGGAAAAAAGGAGAAGAAATTTAGCAAGAAAAGTGCTTGGAAATTTCATTTGTTAGTTGGAAAACTCCTGTGGTGGGTACGAGAAAAAATCGACTTCTGAACTAATTTAAGGCTAGGACTTTTCCTCCGTTTGTATCCAACTGATTCACAAATGGGTTTTCAAATCCATCATTCCGTGTAAAATCCGAATCACTTCAATTTCTTTTGGGGATATTACCTTATAAAAAATGAGGTACTCTCCAGTTTTAAAGCCAAAGATATTTTTTTCAACTACTTCATAGGATTTACCAAGCGTTGGTTCGGTAGCTATTTTTTGACAAGAATCGATAAGTAACGAATAGTAAATTTCCGCTTGATTCTCAGACCAGGTTTTAACAGTATAGGCCCAAATAACTTCCAAATCTTCAATGGCTTTGTTTGTGAAGTACAACCTAGCCATTGCTTTTGGTAGACTTTAGGGTTTTCAGATGGTGTTTTGGGTCGAAATCAACCGCGCGACCGCTTTCGATACCTTCCTGGATCGCTTTTCGCAAAATTTGGATACGGTTTTCTTCTTCTTCTAAAAGTCGAAGTCCGGCGCGAACTACCTCAGAGGCGTTATTGAAACGACCATTTGAAACTGTAGATTCAATAAAACTCTCGAAATGATCACCTATCGAGATGGATGTGTTTCTCCCCATGATTTTTTTAGTTTCGATCAAGTTACCAAATTTTGGTAATCTGTTTGATAACATTTAAAAAAAATCTTACACTACCTCTTCTACCGCTTTTAGGCTTCTGAAATTGTTTTGATTTAGATCGTTAAAACACATAAAAAATTTGTCTAGCTGATGAAAGTAAAGGGGCCTATTAATTCTATTTTGCTTCCGAAGTTGTGGCGATTGTTTGCTTAGGTAGGTTGCATTTACCTCTCCGATTTTCTCAGAAATAGAGCTGATGCGTTTAAAACACTAGGGGTAGTGTCATAGGATACTTCATGGGATTGCCAAAAAATAAGAGGCTAGCAATTGGTTTTACTTGCAGCGCTTGAACTTTGCGTGTGGAACAAAATGCACTAATTCAAATAGTCGTCTTTATAATCGCCGATGTGTTTCTCACTTTCCTTGATTTTCTTTGAATTAGAAAGAAAATTAATGAGACCGGTGCCAAAGACCCCTACCGCCACTCCAATAAAAAGGAGTTCAACGGCTTCTTTGTTTGGAATGGTAGTTAGGTTATTTACACTAATTCCAGCGACCAGAAAATACATGGAAGTTCGGATAAAGGAAAGAAAGGTGGATTGATTGGCGAGGATGGTGCGCTGTAGGGCTAACTTTTCTCTTAAAATTAAATCCTTATTCATAAAAATTAAGTAGCAGATTGCTAGGTAGTGTTGTTGTCAAAATTAAACTAAAATTGATAAAAAGGTTTCTTTTGAAGTAATCCAAATTCCAGTTTGGGGGTTTATTGGAACTGTGAGCAGCTTAAATCTCAGAATCAGTTGACTTTTTCTGGAAATCCTTATCACTCGTTAGTTTTCTTAATTTTGAATTCCTGTATTGGTGGAATTGTTTCGAAGGAGGGGTTTGCCTTGAAGCGCTTGAACTAGTGTGAATAGGGCCAAAATCCCATAGAGAAGAGCAAGGATCAGGGTGCCCCTGGTATTTTTAATCAAATAGTAGGAGAGTACCGGGAGTACCTGCAAGGCATGCATGCCAATGAAATGCGATACGCGGAGATCGCCTACTATTTTGCTCCAACCGAGGATCCATAAATTGGAATTGTCATTCACGGCCCCAACCGTATGACTAAGCCGAGAACCCATCGCAAAGCCTTCGAAGGAGAAGATCACAAAAATCAGGATACTTAAGCGTATGGCCCAGAGGTAGTAGGGAGGGAGCTGTGGAAATGATTGCGTAAAAAATTGGAAGCCAACAAATGCAGTGTAAAGTGTAACGAGCGTGGCCGCCAGAGCCATCATCGAAAAAAGGCCGGCATATAGGGGGGAACTGGTATTGTAGTGGGAGATTTCTCCCTTTCCGGCCATGATGGCGATGTAGACGATTTCAAATCCCAGAAGAAGGATGACTGACCAGTTGAATAGGGACTGGTTGAAGTCTACCAGATAGGAGCAATACCAAGCCATGGCCCAAGCAAACAGGAAGGTGGAGAGTGCAAACTTAAACGGTTTGAGCCAGGCACTGACACCATACACTTGGGTGGAGCTAGTTTTCGATACTACTAAAAAAATCAACCCAAGGACTAGACATAGGAGGCCGTAGTAAAATAAGGTTTCGTTTCGGGATTTGAGTTCTGAGAGAAAGGGTATCAAGGGGTGGCTATTTTTACCAAATAACTACATTTTCACTAACTACCTGCTATTTTTCCTTGATTGATTTGATCACAAAATAAATCAACGGAATAAAAATGAGTCCTGCGGTCAAGGGTAAAAACCATGCGCCTAGTCCGGAACTTTCTCCGGTTGCCGTTTGAATGGTCTTGAATGCAATCCCTCCAAAAACCAATACCAAAACAAGTTTGAGGTAGCGCAGCATTCTCGTGGCTAGGGTATAAAGTCGCAGGGCATTGTCTTGCGTAATGGTTGTTGGATAATTAAAGATGTGAGGGTACCAATTCAGTACCGTAATCCCGATAAAAAGGAGTGTGGCGATAACAGGCAATCCAAAAACCGATGCCTTTCTTCCAAATCCATCGGCCTCTCCGGCGGCATTATAATGGGTGGGAATCGTATCGGGCAAGGAGGAATAGTGGCTAATGGTATAGCCCCAAAGCACGAACAGGATTAGCCAGCCGAGAACTTCCAGCAACTTGTCTGCAGTGCTGGGGATTAAGGTGATTTTTGGTCTTTGTTCTTCCATTAGTGGTTAGGGTAGCAATCCTAATTTGACTTGCTAGATTTTTTGTATTCCAACCCTTGTTGTTTTATCCACTGAATGGCATCCTCAACTGGTGTTGGATCGGATGCGTTACCGGTGTTGTGTCCCAAATTTGAATAGAGGCGATACTCAAACGGCTTTCCTTTCCCTTTAAGCCAATTTAATTGTTCGATACACCACTGTGCTGGAACCTGAATATCCTTTGCTCCATAGAGCCAAAGTCCCGGGATAGCAAGTTTGATTAGGGAGTGTTTCGGGTCTGTAGCCGTAAATTGAAATCGGTCGGGATCGTTTTTAATGTGTTCACGTGCCTCGGCTTCGGAATGATTTTCCCAGTAGTTTTGGTCTCCATTTGTGTGAAACTGAAACCGAAGTTGTTCGAGGCTGCTGATCGTTGGCCCACTAAATACAACCATAAAATCTACGGAAGGATTTAGGGTAGCAGCGATTGGAATGATCCATCCTGCTTGGCTGGAACCAACCAAACCAACAGGCAAATCCATTGCTACCTCTTGCAGTTTATTCACAGCAGCGCTCGCATCTTTTGCTAAAAGGCTGAGGTTTATGGAATCCACATTATTGGTACCCACCTCTGGACCCGCATAAGTTCCCCCAGATGCTCCAACTCCACGCTTGTCGTAGGTGAGTACGGTAATCCCATAAGCAGCCATCCGTTCTGCAAATCCAGTCATCCGTTTTTCTTGACCTGAACCATGGACTAGTACTATGGCTACTTGTGAATCGGTTGGGGAAAAGAGGGTTCCAGTAAGGAGTACCCCTTCACTGGAAAAAGTGATGTCCCTTCTGGTAAGAGAGTCTATTGATTGAGCAGTTGCCCCATTGCCTGCAATCAGGCATAGAAAAAATATAGGCAGGGAAAGCAACGACTTGATGCGCCGAATGTGGCTTAGTTCTCCTGTTTGAGTACTTTTCCGAAACCCTAGTTTTATCGCCATTTTCCAGTTTTTTTTAATATCGAATGATGAATGTCCAAGGCTGAAGGAAGAAGAGGAAGTGGTGCTTAAAGTAAACTTTCAATCACCTTGGCGAAATACCGGTGCTCTAAGGCGAGGACCTTTGCAGCAATGCTTTCTGCACTATCCTCTGGGAGGAGGGAGGTGGCTGCCTGGAAAATGATCTTGCCCTCGTCATAATGCTCATTAACCAAGTGGATGGTCATCCCCGACTCGGTGTCCCCAGCAGCCTTTACGGCCTCATGTACATGATGCCCATACATGCCCTGTCCTCCGTACTTGGGAAGTAAAGCAGGATGGATATTCACCATGCGATCGGGAAAGGCTCGGATTAGTGCATCGGGAACCTTCAGCAGGAATCCCGCTAAGATCACCCAATCTACCTGGGCCTCTCTGAGCTTTTCCAAGAGTAAGCCTTCCTCTAACTCCTGTCGAGTAAAGGTAAACGTCGGAACACTGAATTTTTGCGCTCGCGCCAAAACACCTGCCGTAGTCTTGTTGGCCGCGACCAGCACCACTTTCCCCTTGGAGGAATGCGCAAAGTGCTCCATGATTTTTTCGGCATTGCTGCCAGAGCCGGTGGCGAGAATTGCGAGACGCTTCATGGGAATTCGAATTTGAATCTGCAAGTTAGGAGATTTACAGAGGAGTGGAGGCCAACCTCAATTGAAAAATGAGTCATTTCCTCCTTTGATCTGAAATGCGGGTTCATGCTTAATCCAATTTCGCTCAATTAAATCAAATGTTAAGTGCGTATGAACTTGAACTTCTTCCTGATTTATGGCTCCAAAACATTAATTTTCAAGTTAACGATAACCCATTGTCGTCAAACTTATTTTTATGATGTCGATTAGTTAGGGGAATGTTAGCCATATGTCCCCAATGGTAAAGATTTTATAATTTTTTGGTTCCATTCCCCTAACTCTGCGAAGATAGTTTTGCCTTGTCAAACGTTTTATCACCTGAGTTAAAATGGGAAGGCCCATCCTTATCTTTAGTTTATTTATTGGAATACTTTTCTCCTGTAAACAGGAAAAGGAAAAAATCGCACAGCCAAAAATTGCTGCCTCGGTAATCACAGATACCGTGAGCTATGATACGGATGATCCTGCCATCTGGATGCACCCCAGCGACCCAAGTAAAAGTCTTGTAATTGGAACAGACAAGGATTCATTAGGTGCTTTGTATGTCTTCAATTTAGAAGGGAAAGTAATTGATTCCTTGGTGAGAAAAGGTATTCAGCGTCCCAATAATGTGGATGTGGGTTATGGACTTGCTCTAGCAGATGGGTTGACTGACTTTGCAGTGACAGGGGAGCGATTGACCTCCAGACTCCGTTTTTTCTCGCTACCCGATATGAAAGAGTTGAATCCCGGTGGATTCGAGATTTTTTTGGGAGAGGAGGGCCCTGATTTCAGGGATTTAATGGGCGTGGCCCTTTACAAAAGCCCCAGCACAGGCAAGCAGTATGTAATCGCAGGACGGAAAAACGGGCCTAAGGATGGCACTTACCTCTGGCAATACGAGATCACAGCTGCTGCTGACGATATCCAATTGGAGTTGGTCCGCAAGTTTGGGCAGTATTCAGGAAAAAAAGAAATCGAAGCTATCGCAGTAGATGCTGCTCTTGGGTACATCTACTATTCCGACGAAGGTGTAGGGGTGAGAAAGTATGCTGCTGAACCGGATATGGGAAATGAAGAACTGGCACTTTTTGCAACAGAAGGTTTTGCGGACGATCACGAGGGCATTTCCATTTACGAGGTAGACGATTCTAGCGGATACCTGCTCGTTTCCGATCAGCAGGCCAATTTGTTCCATGTGTTTCCACGAGAAGGAAGCCCCGAAAACCCGCATGCTCATCCCTTGATAACAAAAATATTGCTCAGTACCAACCAAAGTGATGGGTCGGAAGTGAGCAGCCGTTCCTTTGGGCCAAAATTTCCTAGAGGGATTTTTATAGCCATGTCGGACAATAAAACCTTCCACTTCTACCGATGGGAAGATGTGGCTGGAAAGCAATTGAAAATTAGAAAAAACAATTAACTAAAATTCCATGAAAAAAAGTGTACTAGTATCTTTTACTCTCGCCTTCTTGCTCCTTGTTGGAGGTCAAGTACTGGCGCAAGGAGTACTTAAAGGAAAGGTGATTGATTCTCAAAATCTATCCCTTCCCGGCGCAAATGTGATTCTGAAAGGAAAAACTACAGGAACGATTACCAATCAGAAAGGGGACTTTTCCTTCTTGAATTTGGCAGCAGGAACCTATGAAGTAGAAGTTACCTACTTGGGTTATGCTTCTTTAACGAAGCAGGTGGAGGTTCAAGAGGGCCAAACCGCTACGCTTAATTTTAAAATGAATGAGACTGCATTGGAAAGCCAAGAAGTAGTTGTTTTTGGTGACCGATTGAAAGGCCAGGCAAAAGCACTTAGCCAGCAAAAGAACAATGCAAACATCACCAATGTGGTTTCTTCAGATCAAATTGGTCGTTTCCCTGATGCAAACATTGGCGATGCACTGAAAAGAATCCCAGGTATCACCATGCAAAACGACCAGGGTGAGGCGCGGAATATCATCATTCGAGGCATTGCGCCACAGCTCAACTCAGTGACCTTGAATGGAGAACGAATTCCTTCTGCTGAAGGGGATAATAGAAACGTGCAGATGGATTTGATTCCGTCGGACATGATCCAAACCATCGAGGTGAACAAAGCAGTGCTTCCGAATATGGATGCAGATGCCATCGGTGGTTCTGTCAACTTGGTTACCCGTCAGGCTCCTAATGCACTTCGTGTATCGGGAACAGCGGCTTCTGGGGTCAACTTACTATCCAACAAGCCGATCTGGACTGGCGGTTTGGTAATCGGTAATCGAGTAGCCAATGATAAATTAGGTTTTGTTTTTTCAGGTTCTTACAACAACCACAACTTCGGTTCGGATAACGTGGAGGCGGTATGGTACAATTCTGACAATGGCGTTGCTCTTGAAGAATTTGATATTCGTGAATACCGCGTGCAGCGTGTAAGACGCTCAGCTAGTTTGGCTTTGGATTACGAAATCAATGCCAACCATTCCTTATTCCTATCTGGGATGTACAACCACCGTGACGATTGGGAAAATCGTTTTAGAATGAGAGTAGGCCGTTTGGATGGACCATTTGATAGCGGGAAGTTTACACAGACTGCCCCAGGAGTGTATGCGCTCAAGGGACGAGTAGAATACCAAACCAAAGGTGGTATTGACAACGACCGGGTTAAAGCGGCTCGTCTGGAAGATCAGCGTGTATACAATACCACTTTGGGCGGTAGTCACTTGTTTAACAAGTTAAAAATGGACTGGAATGTAACCTACGCCAAAGCATCGGAAGAAAGACCCAATGAGCGCTACATTTCTTACAGATCTTCCAATAGAGATGTAAAAGTAGATATTTCAAACCCAGAGAAACCATTGGCGATTTTAAGCAATTTAGCAGATGCGCAGGGCTTGGGATTGAATGAAATTACCGAACAGTATGGCTATACGTTTGATCAAGACTTGAATGCCAAAATGGATTTTAAATTACCTTATTCCGATAAAGGTGTCCTTCAATTTGGGGTGCGCTACCGCGGAAAGGATAAGGAGAGAGACAATAGCTTCGTGGAGTATGCACCAGTAGATGAGGATGCATTTGGGGCTAAATTGGGAACGGTACCGACACGCAATTATTCGGATCCTAACTACCTAGCTGGTGCACAGTATGCTGCTGGTAGTTTTGTGACTCCTGAATTTTTGGGTGGTTTGAAATTAAATAATGGCGCTCAGTTTGAAGCATCTAATGTGTTGGAAGAATATATCCCTGGAAACTTCATTGCAAATGAATCCATTGCAGGTGCTTACCTAATGGCTGACCAGCAATTGTCGGATAAACTTTCAGCTATTGCTGGATTGAGATTGGAGTCTACTTCCATTGATTACCAAGGAAATATCTACGATGTAGACAATGAAAATTTTAGAGCAGCAACTGGTGACCAGAGCTACTCCAATTTCATGCCTGGTTTGCATTTCAAGTATGATGCCAATGCCAACTCGGTAATCCGGTTTGCTTGGACCAATACCATCGCAAGACCTAACTATTACGACCTGGTACCTTATGCTTTTTACAGCCCTGATGACGAGGTATTGGAGCGAGGCAATCCAAACTTGAAAGCTACTACTGCCATGAATTTTGATTTGATGGCGGAGCGCTACTATGATAACGTAGGTTTACTTTCTGTTGGAGGTTTCTATAAGGACCTAGATAATTTCGTTTATACCATCACTACTCAAGGTTACTCTGACCCTCAGTTCGGTTCCAATTTGGAGTACTCAAGACCAGAAAATGGGGGTACTGCTGCGGTGTATGGATTTGAAACCTCCATCCAAAGACAGCTAGGTAAGTACTTTGGTATCTACTTGAACCATACCTTCACCAAGTCTACGACCACAGGTATTGAAGGTAGAGAAGGAGATGATTTGCAGCTACCAGGTACTGCGGAAAACATGTTCAATGCTTCCCTTTCTTTTGAGAACAAGAAATTGGTCGTACGTGTATCCCTAAACTATGCCTCTGACTACTTGGATGAGATCGGTGGAGAAAATTTCGAGGATCGCTACTACGATACCCAAACCTTCCTAGATGTCAATGCTTCCTACGCCTTTACGCCAAAGTGGAGATTCTTCTTGGAGGCAAATAACCTGACCAACCAGCCTTTACGTTACTACCAAGGCATTCAAGCAAGAACCATGCAGATGGAATACTACAACGCCCGATTCAACTTCGGATTGAAGTTTGACTTGTTCGACTAAAAAATTAGTGAGTTAAGCTGTTGATAGCTGCCTCCGAAAGGGGGCAGCTTTTTTGTTGGAGGACTATTTTTATTCGTTTGGAAATCTTCCTGCCTATATTTGAAGCTTCTGTGTAACGATGAAATCCTCTATACTTCCGAAGGATTCCTCCCCAACCCGGACCCCAAAAGGAGCCGTAATCACCACCGCTTGATCCAAGGAGGTAATCCCAGCCTTTACCAAAGCCTTCTTGACCCAATAGGCTTGTTCGGCTGGTCCTTCAATCTGAAAATCGGGCATCGCTTGGCTCCACTCTACCCGTCCTCGGGCCACATTAAATCGGTAGCGATCCGAAGGAAAAAGGACTTGAATCTGTCCCGAAAGCACCAGGTCTTCCGGGGTTCCGGACAGGAGTGGGATTCCACAATTCAGGATCCAAAATCGATCGGCCGTCTCCAAGGCAATGTCCAAATCATGGGTCACAACCAAGATAGCCTTACCCTGGCTGCGGCTGATTTCGCGCAGTAAACTCATGATTTCCAAGCGATTGACCAAATCCAAGTGCGCCGTAGGCTCATCCAATACAATCACAGATCCATCCTGCGCCAAGGCTCGTGCAATCATGGCCTTTTGCCGCTGTCCATCGCTGAGCTCCCCCAGTCGAGCATCTCGCAAATACCCGATATGGGTGTCTGCTAGGGCCTTTTCTATAAGAAATTGGTCTTTATCGGACAATTTCCCCAACCAATTTGTATGCGGCGTTCTGCCCAAGGCCACCAACTGTCCCACGGTCAGGTTTCCTGGATAAATCGGATCCGTTAAGACCACTGCGATGTGCTTTGCACGATCTGGAATGGAATAGGAGGATAGGGGCGCCTGCTCTAGCAAAAGCCTTCCTTCCCAAGGGCTAATTTCCCCCAGAATGGCTTTGATTAGCGTGGATTTCCCTACGCCATTGGGACCTAAAAGGCAGGTGAGTTCTCCGGCGACCAACTCAAAATTCAAATTCTCCAAAAGCGGTTTCCGTACCCCGTCTTGGCTATACCCGAGCTGGAGTCCAATTCCTTCCAATGCAATTTGATTTTGTTTCATCCCTTAGAAGTCTTTGCTGAAGGTCTTTTTTAAAATCAAGGAAATCACCAAAGGTGCACCAATCAAAGAGGTGACTGCATTGATGGGTAGCGAGCTGGCCCATCCAGGGAAGTGGCTAAAGGCATCGCAGAGCAGGAGCAAGCTAGCACCCAAGATGGCCGAACCAGGGAATAGCACCCGATGGTCTGCACTTTTCCACGCCATGCGAGCAAGATGAGGAACGGCTATTCCAAGGAATGCGATGGGTCCACAAAATGCGGTAATTCCCCCAGCCAAAATCCCAGTACTACCAATCATCCACCACCGGAGACTTGTGGTAGGAATCCCCATGCTGCGGGCATAGGTTTCTCCCATCAGCAAGGCATTGTAGGACTTGACCGACCCGACAATGGGAAGGCTTCCAATCAGAATAAGCAAGCCAAGAATGCTCACCTGTGACCAGGTCAGCGCACCCAAACTACCCATGGACCAGACGGTATAGAGCTTCAAGGCTTCCGCTCCAGAAAAAAAGGAGAGCACCGCCACTACTGCAGCTACCACACTGCCCACCATCAGGCCTACGATCAATAAAGTCATCGAATCTTTTACTCGCCAGGCCACCAAGGTAACAATAGCAAGTAAGCTGCCTGCCCCGAGGATTCCCGCTCCTGCAATCGCCCAAGAATTCAGTCCGGTAAGGGATATTCCAAAAGCGGCTCCCGCCAGCATCAGCAAAGCCACGCCTAGTCCCGCACCCGAACTGATCCCCAACACATAGGGTCCGGCCAATGGGTTTCGGAAAAAAGTCTGCATCTGCAAGCCACTTATACTAAGTCCTACACCTGCCAAAATCGCTACCAAGGCCTTAGGAAGCCGGTAATTCAGGATAATTTGCTCCCAAGAATTTTTCGCCCAATTTCCCGACAGCAGCCCTTCCACTAATTCCGCAGGTGGAATCCACACGCTACCCATGCTCAGGTTGAGTAAGAAACTCATCCCAAGTAGGAGAAAGGCGAATGGAAAAAGGGAACGTCTGAAGGACATGTACTAGGGGTAATTCTTGATGCTTGAGCTTGGAACAACCGGTATCAAACCGATTCTTTCAGGCTAAAATACGGGAGGAAATCCCATTTCGACCGACTTAATTTGGTATTTTTTGATAAAAATAGGGTTGATACTCCGGTAGTAACTGGGGATGTAGGATTTTTATCAAGTCTTTTAGAATCAAATCCGGGCGTAAATAGCCCAATTCAAAGTACTCCAAGCCTCCTGTCTCTCCTTTTTTGGCCGTATAGGTATACAATTCCCCAGTCTCCCAAGCAGCAAAGGCTTGGTAACGCGGTTCACGCGTTCCCATCTCAGCTTTTGAAGCAAAATCTGCCGCCCCAATCCAAATAGGAACTGAGCTGGCCTGATCCAGCACGTACTCGTAATTGAGTTGCAAGCTGCCCGAACCCGCATTTCCATCGAATGCATACTGGCCCCCCGCTTGGCTGAGGAGCTGTGCTGCCCAGCTGTCTGCACTGGGTGCATACCAGATGTCCTGATACATCACCCCGCTGAGTACCCTAGGTTTGTCTTTTTTCGGTATCGACCTCGTTAAGTTCGCCGCTTCGTTATAGTCTTTTTTGATTTGTTCAAACTGGGCCAAGGCAACTGCATAGTTGCCCAATAGCACCCCTGTAAATTTGATCCATTCGGCTCTTCCCAAGGGATTCTGCTCCACGTATTCCCCGTTGATAAGTGCTGGGATGCCCGCCTGTTTGAATACCTCCAAGTAGCGAAGATCTTCTCCTAGGGTGGAAATCATGATCCAATCGGGTTGTAGGTCCAGCACCAACTCAGGATTTGCCGAAGGCCCCGATCCCAGGTCCTGTACCGTGCCAGCTGCAATTCGCTGTCGTGCAGCCCGAGAGGAGATCAGATCGAGTTGGGGAAAGCCTCCTAGCAGGTCGATCTGCCCCAAAGCATCCAAGTGGGGTACCTGGGTGGTCGAAGTGAGCACGACTTGAGTGATGGGAAGTTGAATGACTGCATCGTAGTTAGGTGAATTGACTTGTACGCCAGAATCGAGGACCAGGTAGCGGTAGGTTTCGGAGGAACCCGCATAGCCTTTGCTAACTTCAATTTCCCAGAAGCCATCTCCCTGGTACAACTTGAATCCTGTTGCATAATCGAGGGAAACAGCTGTTTTGAGGAGCGCATCAGTTTTCTTTTCCCCACAGGAAAGGAGCAAAAAGGCAACACCAAAGCACAGCAAGTAACTAATCAGGTAGGGTAGGGATCGCAAAACGATTGGGTAAGATTGCATGCAGGCCTTGGAATTTTGATACAAGGTAAGGGGTAGCGCTTGACTCTCAAAAAAATGCTGAGCAAGTCCTTTTTAATGAACTTAAATTGGACGTTATTTACATCGATTTTGGTTTCCATCCCGAGCGTTTCGGTTCTTGGAATTAAAAGGGAATCCGGTGAAATACCGGAGCTGTCCCCGCAACTGTAAGTTTGATTTCCTAAAAACACCTAGGAAGAAGCTTTTGCAACCCCCGCCATTGGTTTCACCGAAACTGAGAAGGCCTGCAAAAAGTCAAACAAGCCAGGAGACCTGCCTTAATCAATGATTCTGAGCTTTCGGAGGAAAAGCAGGTAGAAGCGTACAATGGCCTTTGCCCCATTTAGGGTATTGGTTGGTTTTCATTTCTATTTTTCCTTCACAGCCGGATTCGACTTGCCCTTCTAATCGAAGCCCAATGACGTTTGCCCTCTGGTGTGTAGTTGTACTTCCTTTTGCTTCGCCCCAAGATACGGTGGCGCTGGCTGAAGTAGCCGTGCATGCTGCAGCCTTGGATCGATTTGCAGCGGGGCAAACGCTCCTGACTTATGAAAAATCTACCCTTGCCCGTTATGCTGCACGACCTTTAGGGGATTTGCTGCAAGAAACTTCTCCGATTTTTGTGCGCCAATACGGGGCCGGCATGTTGGCTTCTCCTTCTTTTCGCGGAACCTCCCCTGGACACACTGCCCTCTTCTGGAATGGGGTACCCATTAATAGCATTTCGCTGGGGCAGTCCGACCTCAGTATCCTTCCAATCCAGGGGACCGACCGGGTGGAGGTGCAATTTGGGAGTGCTGGAGCACTTTTTGGAAATGAGGCTATAGGAGGATCGGTTCACCTCTCTACCGCTCCTACAAAAAAAGAAGGCCTACAAGGGGCCTTCAGTCAGACGATAGGGAGTTTTGGACTGAATCAAACGGCTTTGACGGCAGCCTATGGAAATCCCAACCTCCGCTTTCAAAGCAAGGTTTACAATCAGGACCAACCTAATACCTTTCGCTACCGAGACATTTCCCGAGCAGGAGCCCCCTGGGAGCGCCAATCCCATGCTGCATTCAAGCAGCGGGGTGTCCTTCAAGATGTTTGGTGGCAAGCCAATCCCCATGCACAAGTCAAAACCTCCTTTTGGTGGAATCAAGCCCAACGCGAGATTCAACCTTTGATTGGGAGCAGCACGCAGGATACACAAGCTGATAAAAGTATCCGGGCAGTGATAGATTACCAGTACCAGAAGAAGTCTTCTTTATGGAAACTCAAAGGGGCCTGGGTGGCGGATCAACTGCACTTTAACGAAGAAGAAAATCAAACCAGCCAAGGCCTGCTTGGGCTTGATTGGGAACTCCCATCGGCTGGGAATTGGGCAATTCGAGCAGGTACTCGAGGAACTTGGCTGAATACCAAACTTAGCGCCTACACTGCTATAGAACAGCGCTGGGAAGCTTACCAGAGTCTTGGCTGGCAAAAAGGAGATCATATTTCGGTTTCAATCAATCTCCGTCAACTGGCCTATCCCAATGAACTCGTTCCCTTTTTACCTGGTCTAGGATTGGACTGGCGGCTTTTTGAAAATGACCGAACTAGTATTCAACTCAAAACAGCTTTCGGGTTGGGGCTGAAACTGCCTACACTCAATGATCGCTACTGGGAGCCGGGAGGAAATCCGAATCTTCGACCTGAGAAAAGCCAAAATGGAGAATTGGGATTCCAGCTTAAGCGGAAAGGGACTTTTTCTTGGTCACAACGCCTGACCTATTACCAAATGCAGGTGGACGATTGGATCCTTTGGCTACCTAAAGGAGCCTTATGGACCCCAGAAAATATCCGAGAGGTGCACAATCAAGGGCTGGAATACCAAGGCGAGAGCTCCTGGACTACGGGCCACTGGAACTGGCAAACTAATATAAGCTATACCTATTCCAGTACGCGTGACCTCGGTCAAGAGGAATCCCAGCAACTTCCCTACAGCCCCAAGCACCAAGGAAATGCGGGACTGCAGGTGAAACGAGATGATTTTGCCCTAGACCTCTCGGGTTTTTATGTGGGGCAGCGAAGCATTGCTTCTGGAGATTCACGGATTTTGGAAGGCTTTGCGCTAGGCAACTTGGGTATTTCCTATTCAGGTACCAAGTGGAAATCGCTGCAAATGCCGCTACGTTTTCAAGTACTCAATGTATTCAATCAATCTTACCAAGTACTTTACCTACGGGCTATGCCCGGACGATCTTACCAACTTAATTTAACGCTTACCCTATGATCCAATTCAGCAAGGCTTTCCTACCAATATTTCTCTTAGCACTGGCTTTTTCAGCCTGCGACCCCACGAGTCACTGGGACCCCACGACCGATGAGCGCCCACTTGGGGCATACGATACCGGAATTCTGATAATGAATGAAGGGGCTTTTGGTGCCAATGACGGAGAGGTAACTCACCTAAACCCAAGTACTGGGACGCTCACCCTCTCAGTATTTGAAAAAGCTAATGGGCGGCCTTTTGCGGGGCTATTGGAGGACTTGGTTTTGGAGGAAGATCGCCTGTATTTGGTGGCAAACACGGGCAAAGTGGAGGTAGTACAGCCTGGAGATTTCAAATCAATCGGCGCCATCGAAAAGGACCTAGACCAGCCCCGATCGGTGGCTATCGCCCGTGGTAAATTGTTTATTTCAGATTATGGGCCTTACGATGCCAATTACAATACGCCCTCCTCCTATGTGGCGGTGGTGCAAGGTTTGGACGGGGGTGTAGTGAAGAAAAAGATTCCCGTTTCTAGCAAGCCTGAAGACCTCTACGCCTTTGGATCCTATGTATTTGTGGCAGCATCGGAAGGAAAAAAGGTAGAGGTGCTAGATGCCAATGCAGAATTGCCTTTCAAAACTTTGGATATGCCTGGGCAGCCGGTTCAGTTTTTTGAATTGAATGGTGACCTTTGGGTATTTTGTTACGATGCTCTAAAAGTCTATTTCGTTTCCATCTCCAAAAGTGGATTAAGCCAAAAAGAAATTCGCTCCTTTCCTATCGCGCAGGCCACAGGCCGCATTGCAAAAGGGGATGCCGATACCTTCTATGTGTTGACGAGTTCGGGATGGCCTGACTACCAAGATGGAATATCCGTAGTATCAGTTGGCACTGGTGCCTTAGTGTCTGATTGGAAAAAAGGATCGGGCTTCTATGGAATCGGCTATGACTCTGATCGACAGCAAGTTTATTTGGCCAATGCCAAAGGATTCCAAGGAAATGGGGAGGTGGTGGTTTACCAACAATCTGGTGCAGAAATTACCAAACTGACGGTTGGCCGAGGCCCTTCTGGATTTCTATTCCGGTAACAAACCTTTTTTTTACGCTCCGCCGCGGCGGATAGTTAGAAAAAATACACTGAATTTTTATAGAATAAATTAAACCCCAGTCCTATACTAAGTTCTGGGGTTCAATTGAATGAGCCGTGGACTGTGGACCGTGGACTTCCTTACCTCACCTGATAACTTTGCGTAAAGGGTTGCCCATTGGGCGTAACACCCTCCAATACCAATCGACCACTGAACTTCTCCAAATAAGAACCTAGAGCTTTTGGATCTTTGGCCGGCATCTCGTTGACATGGGTGATTACAAATCCTTCTCGAAAACCAAGGTCCCTCAAGTATCCGTTGGTCAACGAGGTAATCTTTACTCCATAGGTGAGCTTGAGTCTATCCCTATCGATGGCATTGATGGATTCGAGACGAGCACCGAGCACTTCCGAACTGTAAAACACGCGTTTGCTGATGCCTGTGCCCCCTTCTAGGTTTTGAAGGGTCAGCAAGGAAGTAGTGGACTTGCCGGCGCGCTGGTAGGTAATATTCACTTGATCTCCTGGATAGTAATAGGATAGGGCTTCCTCAAAACTTCCTTTGCCAGTGATTTTCCAATCGCCAATTTGCGTGATCAAGTCATCGGTTTGTAGGCCAGCTTTCTCTGCTGCCCCACTTTTTAGGACTCGCATAACTACTACTCCGTCCAAACTATTTAAGGACATTTCTTTGGCCAATTCGGGTGTAATTTCGGTGACTTCGACCCCAGGAATGGCCTTCTGAACTTCTCCGTGTTGAATTAGGTCGTTGGCTACCTTCACAGCCACATCTACCGGTACGGCAAACCCATAACCGGTGTAAGAACCCGTTCGAGATAGAATAGCGGTATTGATTCCCACCAGTTCGCCACGGACATTCACCAAGGCCCCACCTGAGTTACCTGGATTAATTGGGGCATCGGTTTGGATAAAACTTTCCAACGGAAAATCACCTCCTAGAATATTGATTTGCCGTTCCTTGGCAGAGACAATGCCGGCAGTTACAGTGGAGGTGAGGTTGAAGGGATTGCCTACAGCAAGGACCCATTCTCCGATTTGCAGGGCTCTACTGGATCCTAATTTGATTTCGGGCAAATTTTGCGCTTCGATTTTCAATACGGCGATGTCGGTATTTTTGTCCGTTCCCACCAACTTGGCCTTATAGGTTTGTTTTTGATGCACGACTTCCAAGGTCTCTGCCCCATCGATGACGTGGGCATTGGTGAGAATGTACCCGTCTTTGGTGAAAATTACCCCCGAGCCTGTACTCACCCGTTGACTTGGCGTAGTCCCAAAAAAGTAATCAAACATGCTGTACCGACGGTAATCAGTACCGCTAAAGTTTTTGATAAATACCACCGAGCCCGTACTACTTTGGGAAGCTTCCACAAAGGATTCGGTCGATAGCCCCAAGCCTGAACTTGAAATAGTGGAAAATTGTGCGGGCACATTTCTTCCTACGGAAGGTAGGCTGGAAGATTCTGGATTTGAAAATAATGCTGTCCATAAGGCAGCACCGGCTAGACCTGCTAGAAAGGGAATTCCGATAGATTCGATTTTGGAGTGAAGCATATCTATGTTTTATTTTCGGTACAAACGAGTGATCCTTAGTTAACTACTCTTGTTTTCAGAAATTTTCTCAAAAAAAAATCCAAACAAAAATTAGCCCAAGTGCTAAAATCTGACGAGATGTACCTATAAATTCAGTCCAATTGGTAATTTTGTCAGTTCATTTCCCAACCTTCTTCTCTGAACTGGGTTTTAATTTTTATAGCATTACCTAAATGACATCAATCAAGCGTGTAGCACTTCTGGGAAGCACAGGGAGTATTGGAACCCAGACTTTGGATGTCATTCGTCAACATCCTGAAAATTTTAGTGTAGAGGTCCTTACCGCTCAAAATAATGCCGACTTATTGATTCAACAAGCCTTGGAATTTATTCCTAATGCTGTGGTCATCGGGAATGAGGCCAACTATACCAAAGTCAAGGAAGCCTTGGCTTCTGCGCCAATCAAAGTCTTTGCAGGTCAGAAAGCAATCGCTCAAGTGGTGGAAATGGAGACCATTGATCTGGTATTGACTGCGCTGGTCGGGTACTCTGGCTTGATTCCTACAGTACATGCCATCCGGGCAGGAAAGCAGATTGCGCTAGCCAACAAGGAAACTTTGGTCGTGGCAGGGGAGTTGATTACCGCCCTTGCCAAGCAGCATGGAGTCAATATCTATCCCGTAGATTCCGAGCATTCCGCTATTTTCCAATGTCTGGTGGGTGAATTTCACAACCCTATCGAAAAAATAATCCTCACCGCATCAGGTGGGCCATTTCGAGGAAAAGACCGCGCCTATTTGGAGACGGTGACCCGAGAACAGGCGCTCAAACACCCCAACTGGGATATGGGTGCAAAAATTACCATTGATTCTGCTTCCTTGATGAATAAGGGATTAGAGGTCATCGAAGCTAAATGGCTTTTTGGACTTAAGACAGCCCAGATTGAGGTGGTGGTGCATCCCCAAAGCATCATTCATTCCTTGGTTCAATTTGAAGATGGGTCTATCAAAGCGCAACTCGGCTTGCCTGATATGCGTATTCCCATTCAGTTTGCACTCAGTTATCCAGACCGATTGAAGAGTAACCTAGAGCGGTTTAACTTTACCAACTACCCACAGTTGACCTTTGAACAACCCGATTTGAAGACCTTCCGAAACCTGCAGCTCGCCTACGATGCCCTTGCGGCCGGAGGAAATGCGCCTTGTGTATTAAATGCAGCCAACGAAATTGCCGTGGCAGCCTTCCTCAACCGACAGGTAGGCTTTTTGGAAATGTCCGATTTGATTGAAGAAACCTTAACCCGATCTGAGTTTATCGCCCGTCCTCAGTTGGAGGACTACATCGAAACCGATCGTAGTGCTAGAGAATTTACAGAAAATTTACTTAAGTCAAGAAACTAAATGGAAACCTTAATTATGGTGGGCCAACTGCTCCTAGGATTGTCAATCCTGGTGGGACTGCATGAGTTGGGTCACTTACTTACCGCCAAGCTATTTGGCATGCGTGTTGAAAAATTCTCCATCGGATTTCCTCCAAAAATCGCAGGATTTCAATGGGGTGAAACCGAATATTCTATCGGAGCGATTCCTCTTGGAGGGTTTGTGAAGATTTCCGGCATGGTGGACGAGTCCATGGATACCGAACAGTTGGCCTCTGAGCCCCAGCCTTGGGAGTTTCGTTCCAAGCCAGCCTGGCAGCGTCTGATCGTTATGTTGGGTGGAATTATCGTCAACGTGATCACGGGGATTATCATCTTTGTTACGCTGGTATATTCCAACGGTGAAACGTATTTTTCTCGAGATCAAGTGATTGAAAATGGAATCGTAGCCTACGAATACGGGGAAGCCATTGGCTTGAAGACCGGGGACAAGGTATTGGATGTCAATGGACAGCCTTACCAAAGCATCGGCGAATTGAGTAGCGGTTCTGCACTTTTGAGTGAAAACGGCTACTACACAGTTGATCGCCAAGGAGAACTAATTAAAGTAGAAATTCCAAAAGGGTTTATCAATAGCTTCAACTCGGAAGAGGCCTTCAGTAAATTTATCGCCGTTCGCCTTCCTTTTGAAGTAGGGGCAATAGAGCCAAGCTCGGGAGCAGAACAAGCGGGTATCACTGAGGGAGATCAAATCCTCGCAGTGGACGGCAATCCAATCACTTATTTTGACGAAATGCAAACTGCTTTAAGGCAGGCAAAAAATCAATCTGTATCCTTGGTTCGTCGGCGAGGAGCTCAATTGGATACGTTAACCGTTTCTGTATCGGAGGAAGCTAGAATTGGCATTGTAATCACTCCACTTTTAGAGCCTGTTAGGAAAGCCTATGGATTTACGGAATCTCTTTCCCGCGGTACATCTAGAGCCTTTGGAGCAGTGATTGTAAATGCAAAAGCCTTGGGAAAAATGTTTACCGGCGAGGTATCCACCAAAAATGTGAGTGGTCCAATTGGTATGGCCAAAATTTATGGCAACCAATGGGATTGGGTAAAGTTTTGGAGCATCACGGGCTTGATTTCCATGATTTTGGCTTTTATGAACTTGCTCCCAATTCCCGCGCTGGATGGAGGACATGTCGTGTTTTTACTTTACGAAATGGTATCTGGTCGTGCACCCTCTGATAAGTTTTTGGAATATGCACAGAAAGTGGGGATGGTTATCTTACTGGGTTTAATGGTCTTTGTAATTGGCAACGATATCCTCAAATTGATTTTCTAGACGGCTGTCAATATGGCCAATTCTAGTTTTGGCATTTCAATTGAATCCTATGGAAGAACTTGGGTTTAGCCTGAGTTCTTCCTTTATTTTAGTTATATCCTGACAGCACGCTGTCAATCTGTCTTTATGAGCCAATTCGAAAATTCTTTATTTCATAATTTAATGAACGGCGAATTTGCCGCAGAAGGTGACCTGATTCAGCTAATCACGGATGAAGAAGACGAGATTAGTTCCAAGGAAGCCTATGTCGAAGAGATTCCAATCCTGTCTGTTCGCAATACGGTTTTATTTCCAGGAGTCGTCATTCCTATTACTGTCGGGCGCCAGCGCTCGATTCGATTGGTGAAAAAAGCACAAAAAGGAAATAAATACATCGGGGTGTGTGCTCAGATTCAGCCCAATCAAGACGATCCAAGCTGGGAAGACGTGTACCAAGTCGGGACCTTGGCCAAAATCATCAAGATGATTGTGCTCCCCGATGGCAATACCACCATCATCATTCAGGGTAAAAAACGCTTTGGCATTCGAGAGCAGGTGACTGACGATCCCTATTTCATCGCTAAAGTGGACTACCTAGAAGAAAATTTCCCCAAAAATTCCAAGAAAATTAAGGCATTGGAAGAGTCGCTCAAGGAAGCAGCGATTAAGATTCTTCACCTCAATCCCGAGATTCCCAGAGAGGCACAGGTAGCCTTGGATAATATTGACAACACGGCATTTTTGACCCATTTTTTGTCTTCTAATATCAATGCACCAGTAGAAGCCAAGCAGCGCCTTCTGGAAATCAACGATGGAGTAGAACGTGCTACCTTGCTCCTGGAGTTTATGATGAAAGATATCCAGATGCTGGAATTGAAGTCAGAAATTCACAAAAAGGTACACACCGATATCGACCAGCAGCAGCGGGATTATTTCCTTCGCCAACAGATGAGGGTACTTCAAACCGAACTTGGGGAAGAAGGGCCTGAAAAAGAAGTGGAGGACCTTCGTGCCAAAGGGGCACTGAAAGCCTGGCCAGCAGAGGTGAAGAAGCATTTTGAGAAAGAGTTGGAAAAAATCTTACGGATTAACCCCTCTGCCGCGGAATATCCCATTGCACTGAATTATGCCGAAACCTTGGTGGAATTGCCATGGAATGAATTTACCCAAGACAACTTTGATCTGAAGCATGCTAGAGCAATTTTAGATGCAGACCACTTTGGACTGGAAAAAGTTAAGGACCGCATCATTGAGTATTTGGCGGTTTTAAAATTAAAGAATGACCTCAAAGGCCCAATTCTTTGTTTGTATGGCCCTCCAGGTGTGGGTAAAACCTCCCTTGGGAAATCCATTGCTTCGGCATTGGGTAGAAAATACATTCGTATGTCCCTAGGAGGCTTGCACGATGAAGCGGAAATCCGTGGCCACCGCAAAACCTATGTGGGGGCCATGCCGGGCAAGGTGATTCAAAACATGAAAAAGGTCAAAATCTCCAATCCTGTCTTTGTGTTGGATGAGATCGATAAACTTTCTTCCGATTTCCGAGGAGACCCTTCTTCTGCTTTCTTGGAAGTGCTAGATCCAGAGCAGAACTACGCATTCCTAGACAACTACATCGAGGTAGAATACGATTTAAGCAAAGTGCTTTTTATTGCCACAGCCAACTCCCTCGATTCCATTCAGCCTGCCTTGCGGGATCGTATGGAAATCATCGAGGTGACGGGGTATACCCAAGAGGAAAAATTGGAAATCGCCAAGCGTCACTTGGTACCCAAACAGCGTGCCGAACATGGTTTGAAACCACGGGAGATCACCTTTGAAAAGGCAGCACTGCAAAAACTTATTGAAGAATATACCCGTGAATCGGGTGTGAGAAGCTTGGAAAGAGTGATCGGAAAGGTCGTTCGGAATATTGCCAAATCCATTGCCATGGAAGAGGAGTATGCTTCCAAAATCACCCCTGAGGCAGTTCGCAAGATCTTAGGCGCTCCGATTTTTGACAAGGAAATTTACCAGGACAATAGCATTGCTGGGGTAGTGACCGGCTTGGCTTGGACAAGTGTAGGTGGCGAAATTCTATTTATTGAATCCAGTTTGAGCAGGGGTAAAGGGAAGTTGACCCTTTCGGGTCAGTTAGGTGACGTAATGAAGGAATCTGCCATGACGGCACTTTCTTATTTGAAGTCCAAGGCTGAGGAATTGGGGATTGACCACCGCGTCTTTGAGCAGTACGACTTGCACATTCACGTGCCAGCAGGGGCTGTTCCCAAGGATGGTCCTTCAGCGGGTATCACCATGTTGACTGCGATGGCATCGGTATACACCCAGCGAAAAGTAAAGGCAAGAGTAGCTATGACCGGAGAGATCAGTTTGATTGGTAAAGTGATGCCTGTAGGCGGAATTAAAGAAAAGATTTTAGCGGCCAAACGTGCAGGCATCAAAGAGATTATCCTTTGCTACAAGAATAAGCGCGATATTGAAGAAATCGACGCACACTACCTGAAAGGCATTCAATTCCATTACGTGACCCAAGTGGATGAGGTGTTGGAGCTAGCTTTAACGGCTACAAAAGTGGTTCGCCCACTTCAATTTAGTTTCAATACGGAAATCAAGTCCTCTATTTGAGTGGGCTAGCGGTTTTGTAAAACCACCTTAATACCGAATTTCAAGATTAGTCTCAATCCATGGATACACCCCTTTCTCTTACGCCAAGACAGATCGTTGCCGAACTCGATAAATACATTATTGGTCAGCAGGATGCCAAGCGCAATGTGGCCATTGCTTTGCGAAATCGCATTCGGCGCATGCTAGTGACTTCGGAAATTCAAAAGGATATTGTGCCTAACAATATTTTACTCATTGGGAGCACTGGGGTAGGAAAAACCGAGATTGCTCGTCGCTTAGCTAAAATTGCCAATGCGCCCTTTACCAAGGTAGAAGCATCTAAGTTTACCGAAGTAGGCTATGTGGGTCGTGACGTGGAGAGTATGGTGCGGGATTTGGTAGAGCAGAGTGTGCAACTGGTGCGTGAAACCAAAAAAGAGGAAGTAAAGGTAAAGGCCGCAGAGGCCGTAGAGGAAGTTTTATTGGATATTTTGATTCCTCCGGTAAAGGGAATGGGGTTTGCGAGTAGTAATTCCTTTCCTGCTGAGGGGAGTTCGACGCCTTCCTCGGATGAGGAACTTAATGAACGCACGAGAGACCGATTTCGTGAGAAGCTTCGCCAAGGGGAATTGGAGGATCGAAAAATAGAAATTCAAGTTAAAGCTGCAGCACCTGTAGGCATTGGTATGGTGGGCAATGGCATGATGGATGATGCGAGCATGGCGGGTCTCCAAGATATGATTTCGGGGATGATGCCCAAAAAGACGAAAAAGCGTAAACTCTCCATTTCGGAGGCCCGAAAAGTTCTTTTGGAAGAAGAGATATCTAAATTAATTGATTTTGATGAAGTCAAGGAAGAGGCTATCCGCCTTGCCGAAAACAACGGGATTATCTTCATCGATGAGATTGATAAAATTGCATCCAAATCTGGAAAAGGTGGAGGTGGACCCGATGTCAGCCGCGAAGGGGTGCAGCGGGATTTACTTCCCATTGTAGAAGGCTCCTCCGTCACAACCAAGTATGGGGTGATCCATACCGATCACGTGCTATTTATTGCTGCTGGCGCATTTCATGTAAGCAAGCCTTCCGATTTGATTCCTGAATTGCAGGGAAGATTCCCCATCCGGGTGGAATTGCAATCGCTTACCAAAGAAGATTTTACACGCATCCTGAAGGAGCCAAAAAATGCTTTAACCAAGCAATACCAAGCCTTATTTGAAGCAGAGGAAGTTTATCTAGATTTTACAGAGGATTCCATAGACGAGATTGCGAGTCTGGCCTTTTTGATCAACCAGGAAGTCGAAAATATCGGTGCGCGTAGACTCCATACGGTGATGAGCCACCTTCTCAACGATTTTCTTTTTGAAGTTCCAGACTTGATTGGACCAAATTCTAAGATTCTGATTACCAAGGAAATGGTGCAAGAGCGGCTAAGTACTTTGGTAAAAAACAGAGACCTGTCGCAGTATATTCTTTAAATTCGAAACCAATCTATGAAAACGGCGGTCTTTTTGACAGGGCACAGTAGGGGGTTGGGAAGAGCAATTCTGGATCATTATTTAGCTCAAGATAAGGTAGTAGTTTACGGGTTTTCTCGAAACAAACTTCATTTGAGTCATCCAAACTTGCAGGAATGGGAGGTAGATTTTACTGACCTTGCTAAAATCGAGACAATAATGGCCACTATTTTTTCAGGGGTAAAAGCAGATCGTTACCTTTTGATTAATAATGCAGGCTGGATTGGAGAGATCAAACCTGTAGGAAAGCTGAATTATCAAGGAATACAAGCTGCACTCCATCTCAATTTATTGGCTCCCATGCTCTTGACCAATTCGTTTGTAAATGCGTTTCGGGAGGTTCCAGGGCAAAAAATCATTTGTAATATGAGTTCTGGTGCTGCTTATGCTCCCGTTTCGGGCTGGGCTGCCTATTGCAGTAGTAAGGCGGGTTTGGATATGTTTGCTAAGGTGGCAGACGAGGACCTTCGGCCGTTTGGCTTTCGAGTTTTTTCAATTGCCCCAGGAAAGGTAGACACGGAAATGCAAGCTGAAATCAGAGAAGCAAAAGCAGAAGATTTTCCGGCATTGGAGCGGTTTCAAGGTTATTTTCATCAAGGAGAATTGGCGGATTCCAAAATAGTGGCTTCTCAATTGGCGTACGTATTGAGTCATCCGGAGGAGTTTCCAGAGGTGGTACAGGATGTACGTCGACTTTAATTTTTTTTGGGGTAATCGATCCAGAAATAACTGCAGGTATTTTTGTTCAATTCTCTCCACGGTGCTGTGGCAAGTGAAAATGCAAATTGCCCTGCAGTGGGCAGGTTGTCTAGGTTGACACCTAGCAAATTAATTAGTTCAGTAAGTCCTGGGTTATGGCCTACGACAGCCAGTGTTTGTATTTGGTCTGATTGGGATTGAATAAATTGGAGCAAATGATTTGCCGAAGCATGATAAAGGGATTTATCCCAGTAGATTTTTTCCTCCGGATACCCAAGTACCTCCGCGGTAATGCTAGCCGTTTGTTTAGCTCTTTGGGCAGAGGAGGAGCAGATTAGGTCTATGTCAATCCCTCTTTTTTTTAGTGAAGCAGCCATTTTGGGCGCATCTAGGAGCCCTCTCTCGGCTAGTGGGCGTTCATAGTCATCCAGCCAAGGATTGTCCCAGGAGGATTTGGCATGTCGAATCAAAATTATTTTTTTCATTTTCAGATAAAAAAAACGATTATTTTGTTTTTTTTAATCGAATAGTTACTTTTATCTCCATTTCAATTCCAATTTATCACAATTTATTATGTTTACCGGGACAGTAAAATTTTACAATGAA
>JANQWS010000033.1:0-1337 GCA_030729785.1 Algoriphagus sp.
GTTGAAAAAGTAGGTTTTTAGCGGATAAAAAACACCCAAATTGGGAGGATAAACGAAACCTTTGCTTTACGACTGCAATAACTAGTGCTAAAGCAATAAAAGTAGTTACTTTGTAATAACATTTGACAGGTTATGGAAACATCAATTATAAAAATTGGAAACTCAAAAGGGCTTCGTCTGAGTAAGACCATTTTAGAAAAATACAATATCAAGGACAAGGTGGAAGTGATTCTTGAGAAAGGACAAATTGTTCTCAAACCAATTCCAAGCCCCCGAGCAGATTGGGAAAAGGAATTTAAAAAAATGAGCGAAAATGGAGATGATACGTTGCTTATAAGTGATGTCTTCGAAGATGAAAACTTAGAGGAATGGACTTAAATCAATACGCAATCGTTCTTGTCAACCTTGACCCTACCATCGGAAGTGAAATAAAAAAGACAAGACCTTGTGTCATCATTTCACCTAATGAAATGAATAAATATCTGAACACAATAGTCCTTGCTCCTATGACGACGAGCTTAAAAAAATATCCAACAAGAGTTTCTGTAAATCACAATGGAAAAAAAGGAATGATTGCCATTGATCAAATTAGGACAGTGGACAAAACCCGAATTGTACGAATATTCGAAAATTTGACTACCTCCGAAATTGAAAAATGTAAAGCAGTTATAAAGGAAACTTTTGTTGATTAAAAAAGGATAGGAGTGCTATTTTTTTCTCTCGCAAAGCTGCGAATTCTGTCCGCCGCGGCGGACTCGCAAAGAAAAGGAGACGCCAAGAAATCTAAACGCTCTTTTGACTCTTGCCTGCCTGCCAATTTTTCATCTCCTTCCTAAACTGGGTCTTTTTTAAATGCTTGGCGCAAAAATTTAAGTTAAAACTCTATTTTTAGGGAGTATCAAAAAAGCAGCCCTTCCCATGAAATTTCTCCCCCTCCTCCTGACTTTATTAATTATCTCGGTTTCATCCTTTGCTCAAACCCCCCAAGAGCAACTGGTGGCATTGGATAAGGGCTGGGAAAGGGCACTGTTGAATTCGGATGTGGAGTTTTTGGATACCCTCTTGGCAGAGGAGTTTGTCTGGGTGCACAACCATGCCAGCCAAATTGATGGAAAGGCAGAAGCCCTGAATCGGGCAAAAAAAATCCGTGCAGGACAGCAGGACGATACGCGAAACCGAAGTCCTCGAGACCATCAAGTAGTCATCCTGGGACAAACCGCTGTGGTGAGCGGCTTTACTGTAGTGGATCGAGGGCCACAACCTACCACCTACCATTTCATGCGAACCTACGCGCTGGTAGCTGGCAAGTGGAAATTGATCGCCAACCATACCATGGC
>JANQWS010000033.1:1437-5759 GCA_030729785.1 Algoriphagus sp.
GAACCTACGCGCTGGTAGCTGGCAAGTGGAAATTGATCGCCAACCATACCATGGCAATACCTGAAACCTAAAAATCCAACGCTTTCCTTTAAAAAATGAATTGAATTAAAAATTTATATGATTATCCGCATTTATGCCAGTGGCTAAAGTGAGGTGTTTAACACTGCGGATAATCGTTTACAGACGACAGACCATAGTCGACAGCCCACTAAATTGATCCTTAAATCATATTTTCTTTGGTTAGTGGTGAAAAAGCGGATAAACACAAAAATTTAAATAGGAATGATCCATTTTATATCCCATTTAAATTTTTCAAATTCCAGCTCTTTTATAGAGGTACTTTCAAACAACCATTTCTTTTGTAAATTGATCTTTCAATAAAAATTTATGAAATATTTTCTAATGATGATGCTCTGCATCAGTTCTTTGGTAGCCACCGCACAAAAGAAAAAAGCAGAACCCCTAGTTCAAGTCAACCCTTCGCCAGATTCACTTTTTAGTAATCTCAAATGGAGAAACATCGGACCCTTCCGTGGTGGAAGGGCCAATGCAGTGTCAGGGGTGGTAGGAAATGACCAGAAATTTTATGCCGGGTATACGGGCGGTGGCCTATGGACCACAGAAGATGGTGGAATCAATTGGGAAAACATTTCGGATGGGTTTTTCACCGTTGGATCCATCGGAGAGGTTGCCGTTTCTGAATCAGACCCCAATGTAGTCTATGTCGGTACAGGCGAACATGCAGTTCGCGGTGTGATGACTAGCTATGGAAATGGGGTATACAAATCCACAGACGCAGGAAAGACTTGGAAGCACATTGGTTTGGAAAAGACCCGCCATATTTCAGATATCGCTGTGCATCCGTCAAACCCCGACCTGGTATACGTGGCGGGACAAGGAACCGTGCACGGCCCAAACAACGACCGTGGCGTATTTAAATCCACCGATGGTGGAGCCACCTGGAAGAAAGTACTGTACATCAACGATAGCACAGGGATTTCATCGCTCTCCATGGACATGAACAATCCACGCATTCTCTATGCCACTTCATGGGAACACAGAAGGCTCCCCTGGACAGTATCCAGTGGAGGAGCAGGATCTGCGATCTGGAAATCAACCGACGAAGGAAATACTTGGCACAAGCTCACTGAGGGCCTACCAAAAATGATGGGCAAGATGGGAATCAGCGTTTCACGCGCCAATTCAAACCGCGTGTTCGCCATCGTAGAAACTGAAAAAAGCAAGTCAGGACTCTACCGCTCGGATGATGCCGGCAAAACCTGGGCCTTGCTATCCAACAACCAAGACATCAGCTCCCGCTCTTGGTATTACATGGAGGTATTTGCAGATCCCATCAATGAAAACATCGTTTATGTGCTCAATGCCCCGATGATGAAATCCATTGATGGCGGCAAAACATTTGCTCGAGTACGTGTTCAACACGGGGATACGCATGATCTGTGGATTAATCCAAGTAAAAATAATGTCATCGCACTTGGCGATGATGGGGGTGCTGAAATAAGCTTTGACCATGGGGAATCCTGGTCAAGCATTATGAATCAACCTACTGCACAATTTTATCGAGTAAATACAGACAATGTATTTCCCTACAAGGTATATGGCGGACAACAAGACAACTCCTCCGTCATTATCGCCAGCAGAAACAATGGATCTGCACTTACAGAGCGGGATTGGACCGCAGGCGCAGGATGTGAATCTGCATTCCTTGCCTTTGACCCAAACAATCCCAGCCTTGTTTTTGGCGGATGTTATCAAGGCTACATTGAAGTGCTGAATAGGAATACAAATGAATCCAAGGATGTGCAGGCCTATCCCACCCTCAACCTTGCCATCGAGCCAAAAGACATGAAATACCGCTTCAATTGGAATGCACCCATTGTGGTATCCCCCCATGACCCAAAAACAATTTACCATGCAGGGAATGTATTGCTAAAGACTACCAACGGTGGACTGAGTTGGGATGCCATCAGCGGAGACCTCACACGCAATGACAAGTCAAAACAAGGTCCAGGAGGAGTCCCATTCACTAACGAAGGTGCTGGAGGGGAAAATTACAATACCATTGCTTATGTAGCTGAATCTACGCTAGAGAATGGCACTATCTGGACAGGTAGTGATTGTGGTTTGGTACATGTGACTAGAGATGGCGGTAAAACATGGACCAATGTAACACCAGCTGACCTACCCGAGTCACAAATCAATAGCATTGAACTGTCTGCATTCGACAAAGGCGTGGCCTATATTTCAGCAACGAGATATAAGTTGAATGATTATGGAGCCTATGCTTACAAGACTACCGACTATGGCAACACTTGGACAACAATAAACAAGGGCGTAAAGCCGGATGATTTTATCAAAGTAATCAGAGAGGACACCAAGAACAAAAGCATTTTGTATGCAGGAAGTGAACGAGGATTTTACCTTTCTACCGATGCAGGAAGCAGCTGGCAGCCTTTCCAATTAAATCTACCGATAGTTCCGGTCACTGATTTGATGATTCGAGACAACGATCTTGTAGCGGCTACAGCGGGCAGAGCTTTTTGGATTCTGGATGATTTGGGTGCCATCCAACAAGCTAGCACTGCTTCGGCAGTCACCTTATTCACTCCAAAGCCAGCATACAAGTTTGGTGGGGGCACCGGATTGCCAGAAGCAAAATACAAAGCTGGACAAAATGCACCAGAAGGTGTGATCCTCGACTACATCCTTCCTGAACTGACAGACAGCACCTTGGTCACCTTGACCATTACAGATGCATCCGGCAAGCTGATTCGAACCTACTCCAATAAAAAAGATGCTTCCTATGTGAAATATCCGGGTGGTCCAGCAGCAGCTACCTTACTGAGTGCTAAGAAAGGGCACAACCGTTTCTTATGGAACCTGAGAAATGACAATATTACGCCGGATGTACAAAACGTTTTTGTGTACGGAAGCTACGAGGGCTATGCTGTTCCTCCAGGCAAATACAAGGCGCAATTGAATTTCAATGGGACCATTTCAGAGACAGAAATGATCGTATTGGCCAATCCTACTATTTCTGCAACAGCAGCTGATTGGGAAGAGCAGCAGCAGGTTCTTGCTACTATCACTGCTTCAATTGGTGAAATGCATCAGCAGGTAAATGAGCTACGAAAAATAAGAAAGCAGCTTGTGCACCATAGCGAGATCCTTAAGGACCTAAAGCCTGCAGAAAAAGTGTTGGACGAAGCCAAGAAGCTAATTGCAGGCATTGATGCTTGGGAGTCAAACATCGTGGAGGGTAGAATCCAAAACGGGCAAGACGTCATCAACTGGCCGAGCAGGCTGAATGTTGAATTCTTCAATATCAAGCGGCTTGCCGATGCTCCAGACCCAAGAATTACCCAAGGAATAAAGGCCAGGTTGGCGGACTTGCAAGCCCAATGGAATGCAGAAAAGGGTAAGCTTGAGGCAATCAAAAAATCAGTTGCCGCCTACAATACCCTATATAAATCTCAGCAACTCGAAGCACTTATTTTTTAAACTACTTGAAAAAACACATAGGTACATACGTTTTTCTAATGTGCCTATGTGGGTTTTTTTCAAAGAGCCAAGAGACAAGAAATTAGACTCAATTCGTTGTGGTAGGAGATTCGTTTCCAAAAGAGTCCACCGCGGACAGACTTTGCGGCTTCCCTACTTTGCGAGAGATTTTTTTTAGTTCGCGCAAATGCGCCAAGCCTACCTGGTCGGCAGATCTACCTATCGTAGACAGGCAGGACGCAAAGAAATAGTGGTCCTCTTGGTTTGACTTCCGGAGGGCTTAGCGTCTCTGTGTCTTTGCATAAAATTATTTTTTTCTTTCTCACGCAGATGATGCATATTTAAATCCGATAGCCCTCCTGATTCGGAGCGTCCGCTTACTCCCCCTCTTGATAGAAGCTGCAGCAATAAGTTAGCGGTTTTGCTAACTTTTAACCAGTCCGAATTTTAGGTATACTTACAACTATCTAAAAGCTAATACCCATCTTTAACTTCCAACTTATAAGTGGTTCGAAAAACGGGGTACTTACAGGTGTATTCTAATGCAAATGGAATGTGCTAATGGGTGATTTTTGTGCAAATGGTGTGCAAATGAAAAAACGAATCTGAAATTACAAGCCGCCTAAAACACGAAAAAGGCCTCAGAATTTCTTCCAAGTGCCTTTTTGATAGCTCCCCCTTATTGATAGAAGTTGCAGCCAGAACCTAGTCTATTTCATCAAATAAAAAGAATTCCTCTATGGGGAGATCAAATAGCTTAGACATTTTGAATGCAGTGGGTAAACTTGGATCAAACTTTT
>JANQWS010000034.1 GCA_030729785.1 Algoriphagus sp.
TGTTTAGTTTAGTTGATCTGTAAAGAAAATTCATTTGTTGTTAATTTCAAAAGAAGTTGAAAAATAGGGCAAATAGCAGAGTAGGTTAAAAATTTGGCGTTTCTATCCCTATTTAACAAATTTTAACGGATTGACTATATTTTTTTAATGTTATCAAAATATTATTTCGCCTTAATTGATTAAACAAAATTTAAAAAATTTTAATTTTTCGAATAAAAAATTTCTGAAACTTAGAAATAACAGCAACTCAAGCACTTTGAAGAATAAAAACTACCTATTCCAACAGGGGGCAATATATTATTCTAAAATACTACTCACCCCCATGAGGAGCCCTAGAAATTTATTGCTTATACCCTCTTAAATTAAGGATTTCGCTAAAAAGCCCTACTTAAATTAGAGAGCCTTTATTTTAATCCCTACCTAACTAGAAATAAAGAATTCTTTGGTCTTATTTTTTGAAATCTCCTACCAATCGACCAACTGTAGAATTTACTACTCACAAAATTTTATATGGTTTTAAGTTTATAAAGGAAGGATTACAAACTAACGAAACCAATTAGGTAATGGGGCCACAAGTTTACCAATTGCGCTGGGCAAGCTTAACCGCTACGGATAATCGCTGAGACCCGAAAAACCAAGTTTGACCCGTTAGTAAGGTACAAGTGCCTAGCTAACTAAACTACAAACGCTTTTTTATTTCGTGCCCATTAAAAAATTGGGCAGTAATCGACCTCAAACCGTGGTTCGCAGACGAGTTGACAAGGATAGACCTTTTCTATTAGGACGCTGCCAGAAATAAAACCCTCCTTCGATCCATAAAAAAATTGAGGGATAAACCCACAATCAAATGGTATCAAAAGCCCAAACTTGATCTAGAGTAATGCAATAATCCAAAGCCACGTCATAGGATTCTGGAAAGCAATTTTCCTCTGGGCCAAAGAAACTTAGGCCTACTTTTACCACAGGCTGCGCAAAACTTCGCAGAAAGGAATCGTAAAACCCCTTTCCAAAACCCACCCGGTTGCCCTGGACATCGAAGGCAAATAAGGGAACAAAAACAAGTTGGATTTTTGTTGAAGTTACCTTTAACGACTCTTGAGGCACAGGAATGTCCCATGGATCCAAGAAAAAGGTAGCCTCTTCCGGAAGCTTTAACGTATCCAAGCCTCCTGTCTCTCGATTTACTTGTGAGGTGTAAAGTACTTTACCCATTCTATCCAAACTCTCTTTGATGTAAAAAGTATTTACTTCGTTGAACTTGGCAATGGGAAAAAAGAGATGTATATGTTCCAAATCCTTTTTTCCGGCAAGCCATTTTTCCACTTGTTTGGTGAGTTGTTGGGAAAGGCGATTTACCTCTTCTGTCGTTAGCTCCTTTCGTCGCTCCTTGTATTTTTGCCGAAGCACTGCTTTAGTCATTCTTCCAAATAAAATAGGTACATCTTAAAATCAAAGGGATCAAAATTTTCAATCAGCCTATCCAAAAAATGTGGATAAGCCAAATAAAACTGCATCACATTCACTACCCGCTCCTGTGGACTTCCTCCAGGAGCAATAAAATCAACTACTTTTTGCGCTCTCTGAATAACTGCCGCATGCCTGCGCTCTTCCGCTTTCCGTAACTTAACCCCCAACTGCTCCAAGATCTTGAGACTTCGCACCTCTCCCGCGCCAAATGCTCGAGCCAAACTCTCATCCAAGGCACTGGCTTCTCGGGCCAGCTCGGTGAAGAGATTTGAAATTTGACCTTTGGGACCTGTCAAGGAAAAATCCAAGGAGGAAGCAGCTTTCACAAATTCTTTTTTCCACTGGGGAAAACTTTGAAAAAGTTGTTCGGGACTCCATCCCAGCTGCTCCATCTTTTTTTGAATGGGAGGATCAAGCACTAAAGCAAAGTTTCGCGGCAGAAGGACCGGAAAAGGCAAGGAAAACGCCTCAAATACTCCCTTCAATTGGAGCCAATAGACTACTTCTGCTGGTCCTCCGACATAGGCTAAATTCGGTAAAATCCATTCTTGGTAAACGGGGCGAAGTACTACATTGGGGCTAAATCGCTCCGGATGCTCCCCTAATTCTTTCCTTAATTGATCCGCAGTAAATCGTAGGCTGGTATTCACGACTACGTAATCTTGCCCCTCCTGTTCAATTCGCTCTCGGAGTCCTTTATCTAAATAGAACAAATTGATTGGTCTAGGATAAATCTGGGAACTGTATCCTAGCTTTTCCAAAGCCTGGGTACTTTGTTGAGCAGCAGCATAAGGCTGATTTTCAAAAATATCAGACTCCAAGACAGGAAGAAATTCGCGCTTCAAGCGCGGCTCGTTGGCGTCCAGGACGACCAATCCTTCCTCCCCAAAAAGTGCATGGACGTATTTTCGTACTGCTTCTGCCAAGTGCGTACTTTGTGAATAGGCATCCTTAAATACAGGGGGTACAAAGCCCAAGCTTTTTAAAAAGGTTTGGAAAGTAGCATCCAACTCAAATTCCCCTACGGCACCTTTTTGGGAGCTTTCCCAACGATACGTCTCCCCATCCAATTTAAAGTAATTGATTTCTGCAGCGTCGTGGTCTTCGGTGGCCATCCAATATACGGGCACAAAGTGATAGGCTGGATAGGCCTCCTTCAAGCGTTTAGCTAGATTGATGACAGTCACCAACTTGTAGATGAAGTACAAGGGTCCGGTAAATAGATTGAGCTGATGCCCCGTGGTCACAGTAAACGTCTTTGTGTCTCGCAAAGCCTGAAGCTGCTGGGCTACCACTGGAGAAGCCTCCACGCTTGCGTATTGATCCTCCAATACCTCCACTAAAGTTTGCCGCTTTTGGTCTGTAAATTGGGAAGCGGCAATCGCTTCTTTAAAACTTTCTAGTGCTGGTACATGCGTATAAAAAGGACGAAGTGACTCCTTTCCCTCTAGGTAATCCAAAAAAAAAGTGGAAAACTGACCTGTTTTTTTCAGATCTACACAGTGTTTTTTCATCGGGGTGATTGAGAAGTCTGCATCGGTACGCTAACTTAGCGAAGTGGTGCAAAGTTCGTTCTTTTTTGTAAAAATCAGGACTTCTTACATCAAAGGCAAAAAACAAATTTTGAAATAGTCCTCAAAAATTCATTTGAAGCAGTTTTCGCTCACTTTTATTCGACCCTATAGCCCCAATCCACATGTTTGATTACCAACGAATTTTTTTAGACAATGGCTTGGAGGTGATCGTTCACGAAGATTCCAGTTCCAAAATTGCTGTGTTCAATTTGCTCTATAAAGTAGGTTCTCGATTTGAGCAACCTGGAAAAACTGGCCTTGCCCATTTTTTTGAACACCTGATGTTTGGCAGTTCGGCCCATGTCCCAGAATTTGACCGGGCACTGGAGCGGGTAGGTGGGTCCTGCAATGCCTTTACTAGTCCAGATATCACCAATTATTACATGACCCTGCCTTCGAGCAATTTGGAAACGGCGTTTTGGTTGGAATCGGACCGCATGGCTCACCTCAGCCTGACAGAAAAAACCATCGAAACCCAACGAAAAGTGGTCCTAGAGGAATACAAGCAGCGCTATCTGAGTCAACCTTACGGAGATGTGTGGCATCACCTTCGTAAATTGGCATACAGCAGTCACCCCTATCGTTGGCCGACCATAGGAGAAAGTTTGGCAGACATCGAAGGCTATACCCGCGAATCGATTTGGGACTTTTACCAACAACATTACCACCCTGGAAACGCCATCCTTGTGGTAGCAGGGGGGGTCCAATTCAAGGAGGTAGCCCAACTGGCAAAAAAATGGTTTGGCCCGATTCCATCTAAGGAAAGGTCCTCCGTGTCAATTGTACAGGACCCGGTACAAAGGGAGAAGAAAACGCTTGAAATCCAAGCAAAGGTGCCTACCGACGCCCTTTACAAAGTTTACAAAATGCCTGCTCGAGGTGCTGCCGGATATCTGGAAGTGGATTTATTGAGTGATTTGTTGGGAGGAGGCAAATCTTCCCCTCTTGAGCAGCAACTCGTAAAGAAAGGTAAAATTTTCGCCTCCATAGGAGCCTACATCACTGGATCCGTTGATCCGGGATTACTTGTTTTTTCTGGAAAAATGGAACAAGGACTGTGTGCCAAAGAAGCAGAACATGCGCTAGATGGATTGCTTTCCGATTTTTTTAGCCAAGAAATCCCCTCTTCTTCCTTGCAAAAAATAAAAAATCAATCCGAGGCAATGAAGACTTACGAGTCCATTCAGCTGCTTAATCGTGCCATGAACTTGGCATACTATGCACATTTAGGCGATCCTGCTGTATATTGGCAAGAATTTGAGCAAAAGGCCTCCTGTGAAGCCACCCAGCTTTCCACCTGGGCGAAGCGATTGCTACAGGAAGACCAAGCCTCTGTACTCTACTATCAATCGAATCCCTCATGACCCCATTTCGAATCGGCTTTGGCTACGATGTACACCAATTGAGTGAAACCCATGAATTTTGGCTGGGAGGTATCCGCGTGCCACATAGCAAAGGTGCTGTTGGCCATTCGGATGCCGATGTATTGATCCACGTGATTTGCGATGCTCTCCTCGGTGCTGCCAATATGCGTAACATTGGCTACCACTTTTCAGACAAAGACCCAAAATACAAGGGAATAGACAGCAAATTACTATTAAAGGAAGTGATGCAAATGATTCGAAGCGCAGGCTACGAGCTTGGAAACCTAGACAGTACCGTCTGTCTTCAAGTTCCCAAGCTCAATCCACATATTCCAGAGATGAAAGCCTGCCTTGCGGCGGTGATGGAAGTCCATGAGGAGGCGCTATCTATTAAAGCTACCACTTCAGAGCATCTCGGTTTTGTAGGCCGAGAGGAGGGTGTTTCCGCGTATTGTACTGCATTGATTTATAAAATATGAGTTGTCCCAAGGTAAAACTAATCACCACGGAGGACGGCTCTCATTCGCTCTACCACGAGGAGCTCCAAGAAACCTACCATAGTTTTCACGGTGCCTATCGCGAATCTATCCATGTATTTATGCTTTATGGATTAGACGCATGGCTCAATAGAAATCCTCGTAAATTTCCATTGCGGGTATTTGAAGTGGGCTTTGGCACTGGCTTGAATGCTTGGCTGGCCTTGGTTTGGGCGGAACAAAATCAGGTGCCTGTTCTCTACCACAGCATAGAACCTTTTCCAGTGAGCGAAGAGATCTATTCTCAACTGAATTACACGGAGCACGACCACGGCATCTGGCATTACCACAAGTATTTCCAGGCGCTTCACGAACTCCCTTGGAACGAGGGTGGGCCTGTATCCGAGTATTTTAATTTTAAAAAGGACGAGACATCGTTAGCGGACTCGGTACTTTACCCTGCAGATGTGGTGTTTTTTGATGCATTTGCTCCTAGTAAACAACCTGAACTTTGGAAGAAAGAGGTATTGGCAACAGTGGTGGATGCCATGCGTCCTGGAGCCGTATTTACTACGTACTGTGCGATGGGGCAATTGAAAAGAGATCTCAAAGACTTGGGACTTGAGGTAGAAACCCTCCCCGGCCCTCCCGGAAAAAAGGAGATGACGCGGGCCTGGAAGGGCGTTTAGTGATTTTTAAACTATCGTACAAGGTACAATCTTGTGAATGCCTAAAAAACGTGGACCGTTAGCAGTTGACCAAAAAT
>JANQWS010000035.1 GCA_030729785.1 Algoriphagus sp.
TTATCTTCCGTATGCGGGAGTTTGAACAAATGGAAATGCAGTTTTTCGTGCGCCCTGGCTCCGAGCTGGAATGGTACGAAAAGTGGGCTGCCACCCGAATGGCTTGGCACTTGGCCTTGGGTACACCTGCTGACAAACTCCGCAAGCACCCACATGAAAAGTTGGCCCACTACGCCAACGCAGCCATGGACATCGAATACGAATTTCCGTTTGGCTTCAAAGAAGTAGAAGGCATTCACTCCCGCACCGACTTTGACCTCAAGTCTCACCAGGAGTTTTCGAAAAAGAAGCAGCAATACTTTGATCCGGAGATCAACCAGAATTACATCCCCTACGTGATCGAAACCTCCATCGGTGCAGATCGCTTGTTCTTGTTGACCCTCTGCAATGCCTATACCGAGGAGCATTCTGAGGAGAAAAGCAGAACGTATTTGAAGTTGCACCCAGCCATTGCACCCGTAAAGGCCGCCATTCTTCCCATCATCAAGAAAGACGGGTTGCCAGAAAAAGGGCAGGAAATCATGGAGTTGCTCAAGTACGATTTCAACATCATCTACGAAGATTCTGGATCAATCGGCAAGCGTTATACGCGGCAAGATCTGATAGGAACTCCTTTCTGTATTGCCGTGGATCACCAGACCTTGGAGGACAATACCGTCACCATCCGTCACCGCGATAGCACCGAGCAGGAGCGCGTCGCCATCTCCGAACTGCATGGACGAATTGCGGAAGCAACCAGCTTTAGGAGGGTGTTTGAGAAATTATAATTAGGAAGTAAGAAATACGAAGTTGGAAATACGGATTGAAAACTAATGTCGAATTTCGTACCTCGTACTTCACACTTGTCACCTTACTTGGTACATTGTACTTGGTACCTCGTACAGTTTTAGTCTAATCTCTTGTTTCTTGCTTCTCAAGGCATCCTGCCACTTAAAACTCAATCTTTCCCTTTTCTTTTCCCTCACCTAGCAGCAGACTGCGGGGAGATTTGGACTGGTAATAGATATGGACAATATTTTGCTGCCCGTCAAAATCCCGAAGAAGTAAGGTGTTTTTTACCTCCACCGTCTTGGGAAGGGGCGTCGTACTGGATTCAAAGTAAAACCAAGCAGCATCTTCTTCTATATCATGGCCTAAATAATTCAGGGAAATCAATTTACCATTGACCCAAACCTGAGTATGTTGAAGCAGGTAAGCTTCCACTAGACTTTCCAACTTGCCCTTGTCCTTGGGATTCAAAAAATCCACAGTTAAACCAGCTTCCTTACTCAAAGCTACCTCCAAGTCATCCCAAAAAATTTTCTGCGCTAGTTCCATTTTTTTTGAACCCACATTGTAGCGCATTTCGGTCAAGGAAATGAAAAAAGGATGTGCAAGCGAAACGAAGGCCCAAAGTGCCCAAGAAATTACTGTGAGTTGCATTTGCTAGCTCAATTGTGTCGTTTGTAGGAATTATGACGTAATATTGAGCTTAATTTCTTTCTTTTCGAAGTATTTCTACAAATATGACTTCATTTGAACTCTATTTTAAGTTAGGTCTTCAGCATATTTTAGACCTCCAGGGGTTTGACCATATCTTGTTTATCCTGTCTCTTTGTGCCGTATATGTAGCTCGGGATTGGGCAAAAATCCTACTTCTAGTTACCGCATTTACCCTTGGGCACTCCTTGACTCTAGCCCTAGCTACTTTTCAGCTCGTCCAGATAAAGCCAGAAGTAATCGAATTTTTGATACCAGTGACCATCGCCTGCACGGCCCTGCTGACCCTCATCAAGCCCAAGCCAAATTCAGGAAAGGGAATACAACTCAATTACCTCCTTGCCCTCCTATTTGGGCTGATCCACGGTCTTGGATTTTCCAATTACCTCCGGTCTTTACTCGGTCAGGAAGCCTCTATTTGGCAACCCTTACTGGCATTTAATGTGGGGCTTGAAGTAGGACAAATCGTGATTGTAGCCGCCTTCCTGCTTCTCACCTCATTAGTGCACCTTGCCGGAATGAACAGGAAAGAATGGACATTGATTATTTCTGCCTTTATTTTGGGCGTCGCTTGCATGTTGCTCTTAGAGACCAAATTTTGGTAATCCAAGTCAATCATTTCCTACTAGAAATTCGTAACTTTCTCTTATGAACCTTGATTCAATCCCCTTTTATGAAAAAAATAGTTGCCCTCGCCCTTTTTTCTTGCGCAGCATTTTTCCCAGCACTAGCCCAACATACCGAACAAAATCACGGCATCCGTTTTGAACAGTTGGGCCCAATGCTCCGCACACCCAATGTGTACAGGACCGCTTCAGGTGCCCCAGGACACCTGTATTGGCAGCAGCAAGCCAACTATGTCATCGACGTAGAACTGGACGATGCCAACCAGTCTATCAAGGGCAAGGAGACGGTCACTTACATCAACAACTCCCCAGATGTGCTGACTTACCTTTGGCTGCAACTAGATCAGAACAACCGAGGTAAAGATTCCGATACCCCAAAAGTCTCTGAATCCAGCATCACCCCACGCATGTCGCTTCGCTCTCTTGAAAGCATTCTTTGGCACTCGGACGACTACGACGTCAAGATTCTATCCATCCAAGATGCTGCTGGAAAGCCACTCAATGTAGCCATCAACAAAACCATGATGCGCATCGACCTTCCCCAGCCTTTGAAGGCCGGAGAAAGCGTCCAATTCAGCATTGACTGGAGTTTCAACATCACCGACCGCGTAGGGTACATTGGTGGTCGACCAGGTTACGAGTATTTTCCAAAGGATGGCAACTACCTCTACACCATGGCAGAGTGGTTTCCCCGCATGGCGGTCTATTCTGACTTCCAAGGATGGCAAAACAAGCAGTTCCTAGGTCAAGGAGAATTTGCGCTCACCTTTGGAGACTACGAAGTACGCATCACCGTGCCTGCAGACCACATGGTAGGCGCTACTGGCGTGCTTCAAAATCCAGAAGAAGTGCTTTCTGCTACCGAACTTCAGCGATGGAATAAGGCCAAACAAACCTACGATGCCCCAGTCATCATCCGTACGCAAGCAGAGGCTGAAGCCTTAGAAAAGAAAAGAGCTACTGACAAAAAAACTTGGGTATTCAAAGCCGAAAACGTGCGTGACTTTGCCTGGACTTCCTCCCGTAAATTTATTTGGGATGCCATGGCAGTGAAACAAGGCGGCAAGGACGTGATGGCCATGTCGTACTACGGCAAGGAAGGCAATCCACTCTGGGAGCAATATTCCACCCGCGTAGTGGCTCACACTCTAAAATCTTACTCTTCCCATACCTTTGACTATCCTTACCCTACCGCGATTTCCGTAGAAGGTAGTAACGGCATGGAATATCCTATGATCTGCTTCAATTACGGTCGCCCAGATGCAGACGGTACCTATTCAGACGCCATCAAATACGGCATGATCTCCGTAATTATCCACGAAGTGGGACACAACTACTTTCCAATGATCGTCAACTCCGACGAGCGCCAGTGGACTTGGATGGACGAAGGATTGAATACCTTCATGCAGTTTATGGCCGAACAAGAGTGGGACAGAAACTATCCATCCAGACGTGGCCCGGCGCACAAAATCGTGCCTTACATGAAAAGCGAAAAGCACTTGCTTGAGCCGATCATGACCAATTCAGAAAACATCATCCAGTTTGGCCCCAATGCCTACGCCAAGCCAGCCACTGCCTTGAACATCCTCCGAGAGACGGTGATGGGCAGAGATTTGTTTGACTTTGCTTTCCAAGAGTACTCCAAGCGATGGATGTTTAAGCACCCCACCCCTGACGATCTCTTCCGTACGCTGGAAGATGCTTCTGCAGTTGACTTGGATTGGTACTGGAGAGGATGGTTCTATGGAACAGATCCAGTTGACATTTCTATTGAAAATGTGGCTTGGTACAAGTTGGACAACCGCACTCCCGCACAGAAGAAGGCGGATGCCAAGACTGCTTTCGTAACCGAAGAGACCTATGTTTCCAAAGAGTTGAATAACAAGGATGTTCCACAAACCGTAGTGGAAGCAGATCCTGCCACTCGGGATTTCTACAACAGTTACAATCCATTTACGGTAACTCCTGAAGATGAGGCCACCTACAAATCCTTCCTTGCTAGCCTATCGGAAAAGGAAAAGAGCTTGTTGAACAGCAATATGAACTTCTACGAGATGACCTTCAAAAACATAGGCGGCTTGGTCATGCCTTTGATCATTGAGTTTCACTATGCCGATGGTAGCAAAGAAACAGAGCGCATTCCTGCTGAGATCTGGAGAAAAGATGAATCGCAGGTGACCAAGGTATTCGCCAAAGAAAAGGAAGTGGTCAAGTTTGTCCTCGATCCAAAACGGGAAACTGCCGATATCGACGAGAGTAGCAACTACTGGCCTAGACAATACCAGCCTACCCGATTTGACTTGTTTAAGGGAGGCTCCGCAGTTCGAGGAGCTGCTCAAGGAGACAATCCGATGAAGAAGGCAAGGAAAAAATAAAAGGCACGAAATACGATGGAAATAAGGTGGAAATACCCGCCGCGGAGGGCCGCTTCGTGAAATAGTTTGAATTACGGATTTGAAAGTACAGTGTACTTGGTAAAGAATTGGTCCACGGCAGATTCAAATGAACTTCAAGCCTTGTTCCTGATAGGCAAAACCTACTTTATAGAAATCCATTGAAAAAATGAGGCTGGAATCGAAAAGAGACAGCCTCTTTTCGATTCCAGCCTGAGTTAGTTGACTATCCACTTTAATCCTGGTTAGTCTAGAAAGAAAAGTTTGAAGTTAGATTGAATGAGCCGTGAACCGTGGACTGTTGACCGTTGTCAAAAATTATTTTCCAGCTCCAAATTGGTATCCCATCCATCCCCCAGCAAGCATCAGAACAAGGGTCACCGCAAGGACAAGGACCAAGGTAGACAAAGGCATTTCCCAGTCCACATCGCCCAATTTAAATTTGACAGGCTTATTCCAATTCATTCAATAAGGATTGTAATTAATCAGGATCACCGCTTTTTTACCAGAACCCAAAGAAAATAAGCCTTGAGGTTCAATTAAGTAAGCAGTGGACTGCCTGTGGACCGTGGTTTATGGTCTGTTGACCAATTTTATTTTTTCAATACGCCCTTCCAGCCCTTTGCTTCTAGCTCGCTAGCGGAGGCTTCCACCTTCTCGCGGAGGCCTTTCTTAAACGTATCCACCTTTTGACCTACCGCTGCATCGTAGGCTCCGATGATGGAGGCTGCCAAAATCCCTGCATTCTTTCCCCCATTCAAGGCAACTGTAGCTACAGGAATGCCCGAAGGCATCTGCAAAATGGAAAGAATACTATCCCAGCCATCAATGGAATTGGAACTATGCACTGGCACACCGATTA
>JANQWS010000036.1 GCA_030729785.1 Algoriphagus sp.
TCCAGATGCGGGCGATTTCATTGAAATTAAGGTTCCAGCCTTTGCTATCTGAAACGGTTTTCATCAATCGAAAACCTACCTCATGATTGATTATTCGAGCCAAGGCATAGGCTTCTTTGATTTTGGGAAGCCAAGTTTCTAAAGAGCCCTCAACCTGTTGGAATTCATGCTGAAAGGTTTTGGAAAATGCCACGCGCATCGCCTTTTCTCCGGAAACCCCTCGCGCATTCACGGCCTCAGCCAAGGGGCTGTAGGGAATTCCGTACTCCAATGCAGTCGTTAAAGACCAGGCACCAGTTCCTTTTTGACCAGCTTGATCCAAGATTTTATCGAGTAGCAATTCTCCCCCTTCTTTGAAAAGCAAAAGATCGGCAGTGATTTCCAGCAGGAAGGACTTCAACTCGCCTTTTCCCCAGTCCGAAAAAATGGCAGACACCTGGGCAGCCGAGCAGCCAAATCCAAAGCGTAGGAAGTGAACCAACTCCGCCAAGACCTGCATCTCCCCGTACTCAATCGAGTTGTGGACCATTTTGATAAAGTGACCGGATCCTCCAGGACCAACATAGGTTACGCAAGGCTTTCCATCCTTGTCTTTGGCAGAGATTCTACCCAAGAAATCGGCTACCATCGCATAGCCTTCCGCATTCCCGCCAGGCATGATGGATGGCCCTTTGCGTGCCCCCTCTTCTCCACCGGATACGCCCATGGGGAGAAAATGCATGCCCACTTCTTTGAGGCGATTGACTCTTCGGTCCGAATCTAGATAAAAAGAATTACCTCCATCGATCACCAAATCGTCTTTTTCCAAAATCGGAATTAAGGCATCCAATTGGGCATCGATAGCAGCACCTGCAGGAATCATCATCAAGATGCGACGCGGGGTAGCCAAGGAAGCTACAAAAGCTGAAAGGTCTTCAAAAGCAGCTAATTGGGTAAATTCTGGGTTTTCTAGAAGAACTTTTTGAGCAATCCCCTCCTCCTTACCCGCTACAAATCGGTTGTAAAGAGCTACGGAAACCCCATTTTCTGCGAGGTTGAGCGCCAGGCTTTTGCCCATTACACCCATCCCGATCACCCCCATGTTCATTTTCATGTTCTGCATTTTTAAATAGTGTAGTGAAACCTCCAGCACTTCGGCTTGGGTTCCAGAAATAGCAACTGAGTGGCCAACCCGTGGTTGCTCCCAAACGGCAAGTTGGGAGTCCAACAGTCCTGCCTTCATGTAGTGGTTTTGACGCGCAAGCATCCGTCGCCTAATCAGGTCTCTGTCTCCAATCAAATGAATCCAACGCAAATTTTCACTCACCTGAAGTAACTCCCGATAGGCATTTTTAAGTGCCGAACAAGCGAGTACAGCTCCCCCTTTGCCCTCCATCTCCACCAATTTTGCCGCCAAACTGGCTAACCAAGGTAGTCGATCCACGTCCGTAAGCGGCTCTCCTGCGCTCATTTTTTCAATGTTGGCGGCAGGATGAAAGTCATCGGCATCCAAAAAGGGGATGCCCAGTGCCTGAGACAAGCTCATTCCTAGGGTAGTTTTCCCTGTACCTGACACTCCTGTGACCACTACAAGCATGGTGCAAAGGTAACTTTTTGATTTCAACTGTACACCTTTTCAACCATCTTCGAAAGCATTTTTAGAAAAATCCAAAACAAATGGCATAGAATCATCAGCTTGTAACATCGCCTTGCTAATTGCAATTCCTTAACATACTATTTTTGGCTTAGGTGATTTTTCGAAGTACTGAATCCCTACCTTTGCTGCTCAATTTCAGGTTCACATGATTTCAGTAGACAATGTATCCGTCATTCACGGCGGCTCCCCCTTATTTAGTAACATCACCTTCAACATCAATGATGGGGATAAGATAGCTTTGATGGGGAAGAACGGAGCAGGAAAATCCACTCTCCTTAAAATAATTGCCGGAGTAAACAAACCCAGTTCGGGTTCAGTATCTGCTCCCAAAGACTATGTGGTTGCCTACCTCCCACAGCACCTGTTGACTGCCGACGATTGTACGGTCATGGAAGAGGCTTCCAAAGCCTTTGCCTCCTACCTGAGCATGAAGGAAGAAATTGAGGCCATCAATGAGCAGTTGACCATCCGTACCGACTATGAATCCGAGGACTATTACAAACTCATTGAGAAAGTATCTGAACTCAGTGAAAAGTTTTATGCCATCGAGGAGATTAACTACGAGGCAGCCGTAGAAAAAGTACTGCTAGGTCTAGGCTTCCTTCGGGAGGATTTCATACGCTCCACGTCCGAATTTTCGGGAGGTTGGAGAATGCGTATTGAGCTTGCGAAGATTCTTTTGCAAAACCCCGACCTCATCCTTCTTGATGAGCCCACCAACCACCTGGATATTGAATCGATCCAATGGCTAGAAGACTTTTTGCTAACCAAAGCCAAAGCGGTGGTTGTCATCTCTCACGACCGGGCATTTGTGGACAACATCACCACCCGAACTATTGAGGTGACCATGGGGCGGATTTACGATTACAAGGCCAAATACAGCCACTACCTCGAACTTCGCAAGGAGCGCAGGGAGCAGCAACAAAAACATTACGAGGAGCAGCAACGCTTCATCGCAGACACCACGCAGTTTATCGATCGATTTAAGGGGACCTATTCCAAAACTTTGCAGGTACAATCCCGTGTGAAAATGCTCGAAAAATTAGAGATCGTCGAAGTGGATGAAGTGGATACATCTGCCTTGAAACTTCGATTTCCAACCTCCCCGCGATCCGGAAAATACCCGGTGGTCGTACAGGACATGAGCAAAAGCTATGGAAATCAGGTCCTATTCCGTGACGCTTCCTTAACCATTGAACAGGGCCAAAAAGTGGCTTTTGTAGGAAAAAATGGAGCAGGAAAATCCACCCTAATCAAAGCGATTATGGGGCAAATTGAATTTGAAGGAAAATGTGAATTGGGGCACAATGCCCTCATTGGCTATTTTGCACAAAATCAAGCCTCTTTATTGGATGAAAGCCTAAGTATCTTTGAAACCATCGATCAGCTCGCTGTAGGAGAAGTCCGAACCAAGGTTAAGGACATTTTAGGAGCCTTCCTTTTCCGAGGCGATGACATCAATAAAAAAGTAAAGGTGCTTTCTGGAGGTGAAAAAACCCGTTTGGCCATGATCAAACTCCTTCTTCAGCCTGTCAATCTTCTCATTCTTGATGAACCAACCAACCACTTGGACATGAAAACCAAGGATATCATCAAAGATGCCTTAAAAGCTTTTGACGGAACCCTCATCTTGGTGTCTCACGACCGTGACTTCTTGGATGGGCTGGCTACCAAAGTATTTGAATTTGGAAACCAGCGGGTACGCGAGCATTTTGAGGATATCAATGGGTTTTTGAGAAACAAGAAACTTGAAAACCTCCGCGAAGTAGAGCGCAAATAAACTTCCCTTATCTCACTACAAACAAAAAAAGCAATTCGATTGAATTGCTTTTTTTGTTTGATCGCAGTGGACCTAGCGGGCATAGTTCACGGCTCGCATTTCGCGAATAACCGTCACCTTGATTTGTCCTGGGTACTGCATCTCTTTTTCGATTTTTTGTGAAATATCGAAAGAAAGCTGGCCTGCCTTCTGATCGTCTACATTGTCTGCATCGACCAAGATCCGTAACTCTCTACCTGCCTGCATGGCGAAGCATTTGTTGACCCCGTCAAAATTCAATGCGAGTTCTTCTAATTCTTTTAGGCGCTTCACATAGCTATCCATGATCTCCCGACGGGCACCAGGACGAGATCCGGAGATCGCATCTGAAGCCTGTACAATAGGCGATATCATGGAAGTCATTTCGATTTCATCGTGGTGAGCTCCGATGGCATTGCAAATTTCCGGATGTTCCTTGTAGCGCTTGGCAAGTTCCATACCCAAGAGTGCGTGAGGCAATTCTTGCTCTTCAGGCCATACTTTTCCGATATCGTGAAGAAGGCCTGCGCGCTTTGCGAGCTTCGCATTGAGCCCCATCTCTGCAGCCATGGTGGCGGAGAGCTTGGCCACTTCTCTAGAGTGCTGAAGTAAGTTTTGACCATAAGAAGAACGGAAACGCATACGTCCCACCATCTTGACTAATTCTGGATGTAGGCCATGAATACCTAAATCAATACAGGTTCGTTCACCAATCTCTACAATCTCCTCCTCGATATTTTTTTCTGTCTTGGCCACCACCTCTTCGATACGTGCTGGGTGAATACGTCCATCCTGTACCAAGCGGTGTAGGGAAAGGCGGGCAATCTCTCTTCGCACCGGATCAAAACCAGAGATGATGATTGCTTCTGGGGTATCGTCTACGACGATTTCTACCCCAGTGGCTGCTTCGAGTGCACGAATATTTCGCCCTTCTCTACCGATAATTTTACCTTTGATGTCGTCGCTTTCAATGTTGAACACAGATACACAGTTTTCTACCGCATGTTCAGTAGCAGTACGTTGGATGGTATCCAAAACAATCTTTTTAGCCTGCTTGGTGGCAGTCAATTTGGCCTCGTCTAGGATGTCTTTGATCTGGGAGGAAGCCTTGCTTTGTGCCTCTTCGGTTAGGATGGTTACCAATTGCTCTCTCGCCTCTTCTCTACTCAAACCAGCCAATTTTTCCAAGTCTGCAATTCGCTGATTGGTGACCCGGTCTAGCTCTTCCTTCTTTACTTGAACAGCATGCAATTGAGCCGTCAAATTTTCTTTTTTGGAGTCCAATTCTGCCTCCCTGCGCTTGACATTTTCTTGCTCTTTAGCTACCTGCTGCTGCAGTTGCTTCACCTTATTTTCGTTGGTGATGATTAAGTTTTTCTTGTGATTGGTCTCCTCATCAAATTCAGCTTTTAGCTTCAAGAACTTTTCTTTAGCCTCCAGCATCCGGTCTTTTTTGATTGTTTCCGCGGTCAATTCCGCTTCTCGGAGCATGGATTTAATCCGCTCCTTGGTTTCTCCTATCTGTTTTGTTTGTTTATTTTTAAATAGAAGGCCTGCTAATGCAATTCCTCCCCCAAGCCCTGCAAGGGCTGCTAGGATAGAAAATAAAAGTACGTTTGCCATAAGTAGTGAATATATAGTTAGTTCAACTACCGGCTCTAAAAATTATCAAAAATGAGAAAAACTCAATCTTAAACGGCCTTTGCAAGCAAGGAGGAAATATGAGCAAGACTGCGCTGAACATGTTCGCTATCCTCCGCATTTCCTGCATTCGTTTCTAAGGATTCTACCATGCAATCAAAGGCCACCATGGCCAATAAATCAGTAGTATCATCCAAGCCAAACTCAGATTTATACTTTCTTAACTTCTCATTGATTACCCGTCCTGCATGCCGGATTTTTCCCTCATCTTCAGGCTTCACACGCATGGGATATTCCCGGTCTCCGATTTTTACCTTGATGGCTAAAGTCTCCATGTTATTCGGATAGGTAGGTAATCAACTGATCGATTTCTTGTATATAGGAATTGATTAAGTCACTCATTTCGACGGCATCTTCAGAATTTACCGGTCTGTTGTCTACAATGTTACTAATTTTAATCTTATTTTTAAAATGGTCTAGGGCAACATTCTTCTCCGCGACCTGCTGTTCAAGCATCTTTAAACGCTCATTTAGCTGCTGATTTTCAGCAGTCAACACTTCTATCTTTTTACTTACTTGAACAGAAAGTTTTTCAAGTTTTTGTAATTCCTCGTGAATCATAACTTAGGTCCGGATGATTGCCCCTACTTGCTCTTGAAAGGCACGAATTAAATTACTCATAGTTTTTTCAATTTCCTTGTCCGTGAGTGTATTTTCTTGATCTTGAAGAATAAAACTCAGCGCATACGCTTTTTTTCCAACCTCCAACTTATCTCCTTGGTAGACATCAAAAACATTCAGGTGCCTTAATAATTTTCCGCCGGCCTTTTCAGCCACCTTCTTGACCCGTGAAAAGGTAACTGCCTGGTCAAGTACCAATGAAAGGTCACGGCGAACCTCTGGAAACTTGGATAGCTCTTGGAATTTTTTCAAGCCTGAAGATTTCTTAGCCAGCAAATCCCAGTCTAGCTCAGCAAACCAAACTTCCTGCCTTACTTCGGCCAACTTCAGCTGCTTTTCTTCTACTAAACCCAGAGTAGCCACTATTTTTTCTCCCACCATCAAACTCAAACCATACGAAAATGGAGCCGCTTCAATTACTTCTACCTCACTTATCGCTACATTCACCCGTTCGAGAATTTGAGTTACTGTGGCATAAAGGTCCGCAAATGCAAAAGGCTTCGCTGGCTCCACCCAGCTTTCGGAAGACCGGTGGCCAGACTGAAAAATTGCCAACCGTTGCGACTCTTTGTAGCCCCCCTCCGCCTTCTTTTGATACACTTTACCAAACTCAAAGCACTTTAGGTCGGTTTGCCTTCTGTTGATGTTGTGTGCCACTACCTCCAAGCCAGAGAATAAGAGCGTTTGACGCATGACGCCTAGGTCTTCACTCAGCTTATTGTAGATCTCTACGGTGGTGCTGGCATCCAAAAACCCTGACTTTTCCACATATTTGGGGCTAGTCAAACTGTTGGTCACCAACTCAAAATAGCCTTGATTGGCAAGAAGCTCAGTGAGGCGGTACTGTAGTTTCGCAACATCCTTTATGGGATGCTCAGCCAAGTAATCCGTACGCAAAGCTTCAGAAAGTGGTACCTGCTGGAAGCCATGAATCCGCAAAACTTCTTCAATAATGTCTGCTTCACGCGTCACATCCACCCGGTAAGGCTTGACGGTGGCCACAAATCCTTCGGTCGTCAACTCAGAAACTGCAATCTCCAAACTTTCTAAGATACCAACCACTTCGGCAGGTTCGATGACTTTGCCTATCAGACGATTGATATGCCCAAAATTGACTGGAATATGCACATCCTGCTTAGGTTCAGGATAAACATCAATGATTTCGGAGGCTACTTTTGCACCGGCATAGCGCTGCAGCAGAAATACTGCCTGCTTGAGAGCATACACCGGCATGTTGGGATCGGTTCCTCGCTCAAAGCGGAAGGAAGCATCGGTCTTCAACCCATGCACCTGTGAACCCTTACGGATCACGTCAGGAGAAAAATAGGCTGACTCCAAAAAGATACTGGTGGTCTGGTCCGACACGCCTGAAACGGCTCCTCCAAAGACCCCTGCGATACACATCCCACCCTTGGGATCGCAAATCATTAATTCCTCACCAGACAATTTTCGCTCTTTTTCGTCTAGGGTCAGGAAGGTGCTCCCTTTTGGAAGTTTTCCTACCCTAATTTTCCCTTCTCCGATCTTAGCCGCATCAAAGGCATGCAAAGGCTGCCCCAAGTCATGCAAGATGTAGTTGGTGATATCGACCACATTATTGATCGGTTCCAAGCCCAAGGAGCGCAGAAAATGCTGCAGCCATTGTGGGGAAGGACCTACTTGAATATCCGTCAAGACGACCCCCGCATAACGAGGGCAATCGTCGGTTTTGTCTACGACTACTTGCACTGCAGGGCCTTGCACCTCCACGGGTAGGGCTTTCTCCTCAGGCAAACACAGGTCTCTACGCACAAGGGCTTTCAAGTCCCTAGCTACACCTAAGTGAGATGCGGCATCTGCGCGGTTAGGCGTAAGCCCGATTTCTAAAATTTGATCTTGGGTCACTTCAAAATAGGCCGAAGCAGGGGTCCCGTTAGGTAGGTCTGTGTCCAGCACAATGATTCCCGCGTGGGAAGTCCCAATTCCGATCTCATCTTCAGCACAAATCATTCCTTCGGAAACTTGACCTCGGATTTTGGCTTTCTTAATTTCAAAAGGCTCTCCATTGCTTGGATACAAGGTTGCTCCTACAGTAGCCACAACTACCTTCTGGCCTGCCGCCACATTGGAGGCGCCGCAGACAATCTGAGAAATCTGGTCTGGGCCAATGGCCACAGTAGTCAAACTCAACTTATCTGCATCAGGATGCTTCTCACAGGTCAACACCTCTCCAATGACCATCCCTTCCAAGCCTCCAGGTACAGACACAAAAGTATCAATACCCTCTACTTCTAGTCCTGATTGGGTGAGCAGTGCTGCTATTTCAGCAGGGCTTTCAGTCAAATGGATGTACTCCTTGAGTCTATTGATCGATATTTTCATAACATTGGGTGAGCTAAGCAGTCACTTAGCAAAAAAGGTGCATGAGCACCTTGTAGGTAAGTTACAAATTTAAAAGATTTGCCTGAGCCCTGGGCATTAATCGTAATTTTTCTCCCCAACTGGGATGGCAATTTCCAACCTGTTTTCTTTAGGAGGTAAGGGGCAGGCATAGTCAGGATTGTAAGCGCAGTAGGGGTTGAAGGCCAAGTTAAAGTCGATGGTGATGCTATTTTTCCCATCTTGCCGAACATTGAGGTAGCGCCCTCCCCCATAGGTATCCTTACCCGAAGTCTGGTCCGCAAAGGCTAAAAAAAAGTTTCGCATATCGGATTCACTCAAGGATTGGAGCAAAAGGACTTTGTTGGTTTTCCCGCCCAACTCAAATTCTGCCCAAGAATGTTCCAAATAGCGCTCGGTACTTCCATCGGTCAAGGGGACTACCCGAACTTTCTTGATTTCGATGGGGAGCAAGCGCGCTTTGACTCGGAAGGTAGGGTCGACGGCAAAAAATTTCAAACTTTGCAATCCACGCTTTTGCTCCTCAGTCAACGGAGACTCGACATTGAAGCGGATGTATTTGAATTGGCGCTCCCGTTCGGTTTCAATTTTTTCTTGGTAATCCTCCGGGCTTTCGGCAGCAGTAAACATGTAAGCAATGGCGGCCAAAATCACTATAGATGCCAGAATAAGTAGAATATGGTTTGATTTCACGTGTTCTTTTATTTTTAACTATTCAAACTACCCTTCCCTACTCTTGGTTTGAACCCCAGCGAAAGAATACTTCCAAATTTACATGCACCCTTCATCCGCAAAACTAAAATACCCTGCATCGGTGTAGATGAGATGGTCCAGTAGCGGTATTTCCAAGTCCCTTCCAATTTGTTGCACTCGTTGCGTAAGGCGCTGATCTGCCTCGGAAGGGTTTAGATTCCCACTGGGGTGATTGTGAACCAAAATTAGGGAATGCGCACTGTGTTCCAAAGCAAATTTAAAAACCACCTTGGGATCGACTACCGAGGCAGTCGTCCCCCCTTGACTGATACGTTGCTTTTTGATTAGGGAATTGGTTCGGTTCAATAGAAGTAAAAACACTTGTTCTATCGGCTCATCGTGCAAATCAGGCCGCATGAGCAAATAGACTTGTCGGGAACTGGTGATTTTTTCTCGTTTGGGAAGTTCCTGCTCTTTTCTCCGTCTCCCAAGTTCCAAGGCACTGACGATCGAAACGGCTTTGGCCTCCCCAATCCCTTTAAATTGGGTAAGGTCTGGGATGGACATGCGTGCCACAGCTCCAAGGTCATTCCCAACCGAGGCTAGCAGCATGCGAGCTAGGTCGACAGCACTGCAAGCTGCAGTCCCTGTCCCAATTAGGATGGCGATAAGCTCTGCATCGGAGAGGGCAGCTTTTCCTTTGAGGAGGAGCTTCTCTCGGGGCCTATCTGCTTCGGCCAACTCAAAAATTCTAAGGGAGGGGTAGGTATCCATACGTAGATTAAAAAGTAATTGGATTATCCTCAATTAAGCCAGTAGCTCAAGATAGGTTTGATTTACTGCGGATAATCGTCGACGGACAATTGTCCACAGACCACAGCTCACCTACATGAATCTCAACCTGAGGTTTTTTGGATCTGGGTAAAAAAAACTGAAATACACCCTAAGCTAAATCTGCGTTTTTTTCTATTCGGATCAGCGTGAAAAAAATTGTTGACAAACCACAGTTTGCAGGTAGATAATAGACCACGGCCGACTGCTCACAAAAATGAATTTCAAACTTCCTTTGCTGATAAGAAAGTAGATCTTTTGTAAAGAAAAATGAATCTACAGAAAAAATGGCATAAAAAAACCCTGCTTGAAGGCAGGGTTGGATTTTATAAAAGGGTTGGATTACCCCAAAGCACTTACAACTTTAGCCAATCTTGACTTCTTGTTGTTTGCGTTGTTTTTGTGAATGACATTTTTCTTAGCCAGTTTATCCAACATAGATGAAACTTTCTTATACAACTCCATCGCTTCCACTTTATCGGTAGCCGCCTTCAATCTTTTGATAAAAGTACGGGTGGTCTTAGCCTGATATCTGTTTCTCAAACGCTTTACGTCGTTGGCGCGAATTCTTTTAAGAGCTGATTTATGATTTGCCATAGCTAGTTAATTTTCTAATTCTTTTCCGAGTCCTATTTTGAACGGGAATGCAAAGTTATCGGAAATAATTAATTCTGCCAAAGGAATTTTAAACATTCCTTTCCAAACGGCTTTACTTTGACTACAAAATTCCAAATTAAATGGGAGAATAGGCCAAAAAAGGGTTTTTTGGCTCTATTTATTCAAAAAAATCAAGTAGATTCACTCATGCATTTTTTAATCTTTTCTTTGGTAGCCAATTTCTTTTTCCTACCTCCCAAGTTTTTCTGGGGCTTTTACGGACATGTCTTAATCAATAAGCAGGCAGTCTTCTCCTTGCCTCAAGAGATGCTCGTCCTGTACAAAACGGAAATACGCTACCTTGCTGATCATGCTGTAAATCCTGATCGCAGGCGTTACGCGGTCAAGGGGGAAGCTGAAAAGCACTACATTGACTTGGACCATTACCCAGATAGTGTCCGCTACCGGCTTCCAAAATACTGGGCAACCGCACTCGAACAGTATCCCGAAGACTCTCTTCGAGCCCACGGCATCGGACCCTGGTCTACCTACCTCAGTCTCGTCAGCTTAACCAAAGCACTTGCAGCACGAGACAAGGCCGCCATTCTCCGCTTATCTGCAGACCTCGGTCACTACCTCGGAGACTTGAATGTCCCTTTGCACACCACCAAAAACTACAATGGTCAGTTGACCGGACAGCTGGGTATCCATGGATTCTGGGAGAGTAGGGTACCCGAGTTGCTTGCAAAAAATTACTCTTATTGGGTGGGCAAGGCAGACTATGTGCCTGACCCCCAGCAGGCACTTTGGGAGGCAGTAGTCAGAGCCCATGCTCAGGTAGATACGGTTTTGTCAGTTGAAAAAAAATTGACTAAAACCTTTTCTGATGGCCAAAAATACAGTTACGAGGAAAGAAATGGCCTTACCGTACGCGTATATTCCCGAGCCTTCACTGAAGCCTATGCTGCCGCTATCCAAGGACAGATCGAACGACAAATGCGTGCCTCTATCAAGATGGTTGCTGATTTTTGGTACACTGCCTGGGTCAATGCCGGGCAGCCAGATTTAAGTAAGCTGCCTAATTTGGAGGAAGCAAAGAAAGATTCCCTTCCCCCCCATTCAAAAATTCGAATGCACGACAACTAGCAGATTAGGAATTGAGATACCGGGTAATTGCTGCACCCAATCGACTGAAAGTATCTTTAAATTGGGCCTCATTCTCTTCCAGTAAGGTGACTCTAAAGCCTCTCAAGTCAGAGCAAAAGGAAGAAATTGGCACGACACAGATTTGTTCGGACGCTAGTAAATAATACACAAATCGCTTGTCCAATGGGATGCCTGGATCCTCCACCCAAGATTCCACTAAATCCTTTAATTGCGAGTTGGTAATCGGGAGGGATTGGGTAGCCGTGAGCAATTTTTCATCAAAGACCACTGTATTGTAAAAAGCCCCTTGGGTTGGATTGAATTTTATTCCAGGGATCGAGCCTAATAGTTCACGCATCCAGTCACTTCGCTGTCCGATTTTAACATTTGCATCCTCCCGGTAGCGGAAGTAGTGGGGATGGCTCATGATTTTAGGAATAGCCAATTGAGGTAAAATTGTGGCGCAAACTTCAATCATTTTTGCATTTTCCAAGGTTTGGCATAGTTTCGCAAACTCCTCAGAGGCTTCTCGATTGTAAAACTCCATCCAGCCACAACGAGCGCCCGGCCAGGGAAACTCTTTGGAAATCCCTTTGAGCGAGATTGCAGGATGATCTCCAATCACCTCCGCTAGTCCTACAGCCTTGATACCGTTGTACGTGATGTTTTGATAAATCTCATCTGCAATCAAAAGCAAATTGAATTCTTTAGCGAGTTTTACAAAATTTTCCAAAACCTCTTTGGGGTACACCATGCCCGTAGGATTATCTGGATTAATGATGAGTATACCTACAATCGCAGGATTGTATTTTACTTTTAGGTACAGGTCCTCCATATCCGGTAACCATTGGTTGTCCGGATCAAGGCGGTACGTAATCGGTGCAGTATTTGCATGGGCAGCTTCCGCCGAACTATGGGTAGAATAGGCAGGAGAAGGTCCAATGATGCGAGCAGTAGGGATTAAAAATTGATACAATTTGGCGATAGCATCTCCCAATCCATTGAAAAACAAAACATCCTCTGCTGTAATCTGTACACCTCCACGCTCGTTATTGAGGTTGGCCAAAAACTGTCGTGTAGCCAACACTCCTTTGGAATCTGCATAGCCGTAGGTTTTATCTTCCTTGAGCAAGTCGGCAAGGATATCCTTCATCCAATCCGGCAGGGTATTGCTCTTTTGTATCGGATCACCAATATTCTCCCAGGTCATGGGAAAGCCAAGCGCTTCGATTTGTCGAGCTTTTTTTACAATTCCCCGAATCTCGTAATTCAATTCTTCTGCTCCGGGTCGAAGGAGTAATTGTCGCATAAGTCAATCAATAGGTCTGAGAAAATAGTTCGACAATTTAAGGAAAAGCCAATTCAAAAAATGGATTAGCCAAAAAACTGAGTCCTCTAAATTCCTTACTCAGAAATCTTGAGCTTAAAATAGCTTGTATTGCGAATACAAGCTTTTATAAGCAATTGATTTTCAATTTATTGAATAATTTTTCCAGTTATTCATTAGCTAGCAATCAGATTTTCTCTACAAATACAGGATTCGAATTCCAAAAATCCCCTGAATGGCAGTAGCGCGCTGCACATAGTTCCGGTCGGCGGCGTTGATCACAATGTCATTTCCTAGCAAGAAACCATAGTTGCCTCCAACAATCAGGTTGAGATCAAAAATTCCATTCACTTCCTTTGCCAGGTTATAGTGGAATGCCAGCCCACCATGAAAATTGGAGTAATCCAAAATAAACCGCGAAGGACTAAGGCCATGGATTACTTGCAATTCCCCATAACCCAGTTCACCGCGGAGGTCAAGATTTTTGACTAGAGGAACCTGATGGTAGAGGTAGACCCCAGTTTCTGGCATGCGCACCTCCGTAAAAAATCCTCCCAAAAACCGGTTGTCTAGCATGCTGGCAGCCTGCTTGTCAAAGTAAATACCAATGCCGGGGTAGCCATGAAACTCAACCTCTACGGTTAGTCGGTAGCTCAGCCCCACTGCATAAGTATCTCCTAAAAAAGTGCCCTTTTCGAAAGAGCGGTACCCCATGGCTGCCCCTGGGGCAAAGGTGAATTGTCCCTTAGGAAGCCTGGGCTCTTCCTTGATTTTTTGAGAAAATCCGGGCAAAACCACCCAAAACAAAAGCAGGACAGCAAGGAGGAATTTTCGGATCATTCGCGAACAATTTTTAAAGTGCCCAAATCCCTAACCCCATCTGTACCTTTTTCCACATCGGTTACAGAGATATAATTGATGGTCACTAACTCGCCAAAAACTTCCATTTGAAACTGTGCTGGCGCGGCCAATAATAGAAAATAATAGCTATTTATGGAGTACTCATTTCGAGAGGGTAGAACGAAACGAAACTCCCCTCGATCATCGGTCTTCACTTTGTAAATAACCGTTTTGGCAACGGGTTCCTGCGGCCCAAAATCTAGCTCTTGGGTTACGATGAACTCCAAACCAGCTACTGGGTTCCCCTCCACATCCACTATCCGCCCCGTAAACGTATCGAAACTATTGTGGATGAATTCCTGACAGGAGCTGAGGGAAAGGAGGAGGCTGAGTAGGAGAAAAGAGAATCCTTTGCTGCAAATTTTTCTCATTTGTTTATTGAAAACACGCGAAAGGAACTAGGGACAAATACACCTTCGAGGTCTAAAAAGACCTCAAAGGAGCAAGGATTAAAACCTTCGCGGTCTCAAAGACCGCAAAGGTTTACTTCAAATTCTTGTAGCGGATGCGCTTTGGCATCACGTCGCCAAGACGCTTCTTTTTGTTTTCCTCGTAGTCGGAGAAGTTGCCCTCAAACCAGTACACCTGTGAGTCGCCTTCAAAGGCCAAAATATGCGTACAGATACGATCCAGGAACCAGCGGTCGTGGGAAATCACCACTGCACAGCCGCCAAAATTTTCCAAAGCTTCTTCCAAAGCCCGAAGTGTGTTCACGTCCAAATCGTTGGTCGGTTCATCAAGCAAAAGCAAGTTGCCACCTTCCTTCAAGGTGATCGCCAAGTGCACGCGGTTGCGCTCTCCACCGGAAAGTACGCCTACCTTTTTCTCCTGATCCGAACCTGCAAAGTTAAACTTAGATACGTAGGCCCGTGAATTCACTTCCTTATTGCCCAGCTTCATCAGCTCATTGCCTTCAGAGATCAGCTGGTACACGGTCTTGTTGGGATCCAAGGTGTCGTGCTCCTGGTCGACATAGGCCAACTTTACCGTTTCTCCCACCTCAAAGTTGCCTGAATCTGCTTTTTCTTGTCCAGTAATCAGTTTGAAGAGGGTAGACTTACCTGCGCCGTTGGGACCAATGATGCCCACAATGCCCCCTTGTGGCAAGGAGAAACTGAGGTTTTCAAAAAGTAACTTGTCTCCATAGGCTTTGGATACGTTGTTGACCTCAATCACCTTGGCACCCAAGCGTGGTCCCGGTGGGATAAAGAGCTCCAACTTGGCTTCTTTGTCCTTGGACTCCTCTCCAATAAGTTTGTCGTATGCATTCAAACGAGCCTTGCCCTTGGATTGTCTGGCTTTGGGCGACATGCGAATCCACTCCAATTCCCGTTCCAAAGTCTTCTGTCGCTTGGATTCGGTTTTCTCTTCCTGCTTGAGTCGGTTTTGCTTTTGATCGAGCCAAGAAGAATAGTTGCCCTTCCAAGGAATGCCCTCGCCCCGGTCTAGTTCAAGGATCCAGCCGGCCACATTGTCTAGGAAGTAACGGTCGTGAGTAACGGCAATGACCGTGCCCTTGTAATTCTGCAAATGCTGCTCTAGCCAATGTACCGACTCTGCATCGAGGTGGTTGGTCGGTTCATCGAGTAGCAATACATCCGGCTCCTGCAAAAGCAGTCGGCAAAGTGCTACTCGTCTTTTCTCTCCACCAGATAGGTTGGCCACGTTGGCTTCTGCAGGTGGAAGTCGCAAGGCATCCATGGCCTTGTCCAGCATCACATCCAGTTCCCAGGCGTTGACGGCATCTAATTTTTCCTGCACTTCCCCTTGGCGGGTGATGAGCTTGTCCATGGCATCCGGGTCGTCCATGAGGGCGGGATCCATGAATTTTTCATTGATTTCTTCAAATTCTTTGAGCAAGGCCACTGTATCTGCCACTGCTTCCTCTACCACTTCTTTAACAGTCTTTGTTGGGTCTAGTTTGGGTTCCTGCTCCAACATGCCTACTGTATAGCCTGGAGACCAAACCACCTCCCCTAAAAATTCTTTATCCAAACCCGCGATGATGCGAAGTACAGAGGACTTACCGGAGCCATTGAGACCCAGTACCCCAATTTTTGCCCCATAAAAAAAGGAGAGGTAAATGTCTTTTAATACTTTCTTCTGTGGAGGGTAAATTTTAGAAACCCCAGCCATGGAAAAGATAATTTTTTCAGCGCTCATGCCAGTAAACTAGTTAGATCTGTGATAAACAATAGTAGAAGGCAAAAATATACCTTTCTTAGGATAAGTGAGGGCTAAATGATTATTTTGCATAAAATTGAGTAACACCACCTATAACCTAGAGTAGTACCATGCAACATGCCTTTGGATATATCCAAGACGGAAAGGTCTTTCTAAAGGGATTTTTAGGTAGACCAGACCGAGTGATAGGTGAGGTAAAAGGAGACGAGGAATCGACCATCCTTTATTTTGAAACTCGTTTTACTCAACTAGAAGAAAAGGTAGCTAGTTTAAAAGCTGCAATTGAAGAAAATCAAAACAAGGGTTCTTTTTTGATGAAATTGATTCACCTCAAAGAATCACTGTATGAAAGTGATGCCTTGGGAGATTTTGCTTCCTTGATTGCTGAACTCGAGGTGCAAGAGTCCTTCTTATCGGAGATCATCCAAGAAAATAGAAGTAAAAACTTAGCGCTAAAGCGAGAATTAATAATCGAAGCAACTGCTTTACAAGAAAGCACCGATTGGAAAGAAACGACCGAAAAATTCAAAGAGCTGAAACTCCGTTGGATCAAAACGGGACCAGTTGAGAAGGAAGTTCAGGAAGAAATCGAAGGGCAGTTCAATGAGGTGATGAATCACTTTTTTGCGCAGCGTCAGGAATTTTACGATCAGCTTACGATTCAAGCGGAAGAGAACATCAAGGTGTACGAAGCCCTACTCCTCCAAGCTCGAGATGCCCATGACTTACCAGATGCTAAGATGGCTTTTGACATCAGCAAACGTATTCAAAAAGAATGGAAAGCTGCAGGAAAAGTTCCTGCCGAGCGACGTCAACCCATTTGGGATGAATTTTCACGATTAAATAACCGCATCTTTTCCCGGTACAAGCGAACGCTTAATCCAGGTCCAGAGATGCATCCTCGGGAAGTATTGCGAAAGATTGAAGGCATGGTGGAGGAATTGAAAAAACTAGCCCATCTACCTACCAATCAAGAGATTACACAACGTGCAAAATTAATTCAAGAAGAGTGGAAAAAACTCCCGATGCGAAAGCCAAAGGAAGCCAATTTACCTGCGCGCTCCTACCAATTTTTCATGGATATTATCTTTGAAAAAGCTTTTTTAGAAAAGCTTGGACACAGTAAGTACCCAGATTTTGGGGATAAGCCCCTTGAGGAACAGAAACAGATCAAAGCGGCTATTCTGAAAGATTTGTTGTACCGAGATCAAGGGGAATTGGAAACTATGGAAAACAATTCGGCTAACTTCCGTGTAGAGACTGCAGATTTCGAAATGATGATGAAAAAGAAGCTTTCTAGTTTGAAGCGAAAGATCGATGTAAAAAATTATGTCTTAAGGCAACTTTCTCCGAGAACCTAAGTACAACCATTGTATTGAAAAAATTACTATTCTTGCACTATTATCATCCGGAACACCTCCAAAAACAAAAACTATGTACTGGACACTTGAACTAGCCTCCTACCTTGAAGATGCTCCTTGGCCAGCAACCAAGGACGAACTCATCGATTATGCCATCCGCTCTGGGGCCCCACTAGAAGTGGTGGAAAACCTCCAAGAATTGGAAGACGATGGCGAGCCCTACGAAACAATTGAAGAAATTTGGCCTGATTATCCTACCAAAGACGATTTTTTCTTCAACGAAGACGAGTATTAATGGAGAGTCCCGCAGGTGCGGGACTCTTTTTTTAGGGATTTCTTAGAATTACTCTAGTTGTGTACTAGTCTACTAGATTTTTTTCAATCTGAGCAGAGGTGGTAGCTCTTTTTGAACTAATTCAGACCATCTCAACCATCAGACCAAAGCTTACCTAAATAGAACTTGAATTCTTATTTCATTTGGTTACTGGTAACAAAGCGGATAATCAGTATGTGTTAAAAGGATTTGATTTCCAATCCACTGAACAACAGCGTTCCTTTCAGAATCAACACCTTGTTGGTATCCACTCCCCCTTCGCGAAACATACGCTTGTCTTCCAGCCCAGCAGCAATGTTGGACATTTCTGTACGTACATCCCAGTGCGGAGGAACGATCAACTTGACTCCACCAAAACCAACTTCCAAATCCAAACTGACCACCCCATCAAAATCAACCTGGGTTAAGTCTAAGTCCAGTCCACCAAATATGACAGTAGCCTTACCACCTTGGAAGTTTTTGGTCATCAACTTTCGATTTACTCCACTAAAAAGCACACTCTCATGAATTCGATCATAAAATGCTGTTCCCGTGGCTCTCACAAAACCAGTGCCTGCTGTCTTGGTGGATTCGGTAGATTCATCTTGGGAAGCAGGAGAATTCGTTGCATCTGAGGATTCAGATTCGCTTATTCCCTTTTTACTTTTCCGAGAAGACTCCCAATTGGACCACACCTCTTCCACTGCTTTGTTCTCCTTCCTTTTATTTAGGATCAAATAGATCCCGAGGGCAATCAACCCTACTGGCCAAATAAACTGGTCAATACCAAGGTCTAAGTCAAATTCACGTTTTAATAAAAAATAAACGCCAATAAAGAGGACGACAGAACCAAAAAAACTCTTGAATTGCTGGTTGATCAGTGTAAAAGTACCTAGTACAATTAGAATCATCGGCCAGGTCAATACCCAATTAGGGAGGTACAGTCCAAATTTTCTTAATAGGAGAATCAGGCCTACACCTAGGAGGATTACCCCAAAAGCAATACTCCCGTCATTTCGTGATTTTTTGGATTGTTTCATGAGAATTAATTATAATGGTTAGATCAAGTAATTAACGTAGCAAAAACTTTCTGAGTACTAGTAAGGTCAGTAAAAAAATCAGCAATTCGGCTGTTTGAAACAGCAAATGATTATCATAATTGTACCTCCATTATTAATCCACTACTTTAGTTGTCATTAAAAATTCAGCAAAAGAAAGGTCCTCTGGAGTCGTCAATTTAATGTTTTCAGGGTTGCCCTCAATCAGGCTAACTTCCCATCCTTGGTGTTCGTAGACGGTTGCATCGTCTGAAAAAATCGCCAATTCCTCGACCGAAAATGCTTGCAGAAGTGGCTTTAATTGAAAAGTTTGTGGGGTCTGTACCAATCGGAAATGGGCTCGATCTTGGAAACTACTTTCCCCAGTAGTATCCACCTTTCGTAGCGAATCCTTCAAGGCGACTACTGGAATGGCACTTCCTTTTTCCTCAGCCTTCTCAAAACTAGTTTGGATTACTTTTTCACTCACAAAAGGGCGTACTCCATCGTGTATGGCAACGAGTCCTTCCTGAAAGGGAAGAGCCAATAAACCATTTTTGACCGATTGAAAGCGACTTGCTCCACCAGCAACCAACTGATGGGGTAGTGTAAAATTATGGGAATCACACAAGCCTTTCCAATAATCAAAATCGGCATGGGGCAAGACCAACATGAGGTACACGCTTGGTTCGGAAGCATGAAACTTTTCCAGCGTATGCATTACTATGGGCTTACCTGCCAAAGGAAGGTATTGTTTGGAAAGAGAGCCTCCCATCCGCATTCCTTTTCCTCCGGCGACAATTACGGCTGCTTTATTCATTCAGGTTGAAATCTTATAAAAATGATAGCCACAGAAAGAGGCTCCTCAAATTTGGTAAATTTCTACTCATTGGCCAACGGGAAGTCCTCCAATCTGCACCTGGAGAATCCTTAAATCAATAGGGCATAAAAAAACCCCCGAAAACCGGGGGTCAGATTTTCGAATTACAAAATCAGCATGGCGTCTCCGTAAGAGAAGAAGCGATATTTTTCTTTAATTGCTTCTTTATACGCCTTCATAACCAAAGGATAACCTCCAAAAGCTGAGGCTGTCATGAGCAAGGTAGATTCTGGCAGATGGAAGTTGGTAATGAGGGCATTTGCAATTTTAAAGTCGTAGGGAGGAATGATGAATTTATCTGTCCAGCCACTACTCTCTTTTAAGCGCCCCCCAGCCGTTACAGAAGATTCCACCGTTTTTAGTACAGTAGTACCTACTGCTACTACGCGTTTTTTCTGGTCCAAAGATGCATTGACTAAGTTTACTGTTCCTTCCGGAATAAAGTAATTTTCCGAATCCATTTTGTGCTTGGTCAAGTCTTCCACATCGACCTGACGGAAAGTACCTAATCCTACGTGGAGCGTGATGGGTGCCACATTAACCCCCTTCAATTCCAAGCGCTTGAGCAACTGAGGGGTAAAATGTAATCCAGCTGTGGGAGCAGCTACAGCTCCTACATTTTTAGCAAAGACAGTTTGGTATCGCTGTCTATCTTCAGGTTCAATTTCACGCTCGATGAATTCCTTCAAGAGTGGTGTTTCGCCAAGGGTGTCGATAGTTTTGTGGAATTCTTCTACAGTACCATCAAATAGAAACCGAATAGTCCTCCCTCTAGAGGTGGTATTATCTATCACCTCAGCTACAAGATCACTGTCTCCAAAATAAAGTTTATTTCCTACCCGTATTTTTCGAGCTGGATCTACCAATACATCCCAAAGTTTGAATTCGGGATTCAATTCTCTTAGTAAAAAAACTTCTATTTTTGCACCTGTTTTTTCCTTATTTCCGTAAAGTCTAGCAGGGAAAACTTTGGTGTCATTCGTAACAAATACATCTCCTGAATCAAAATAATCTAGGATGTCTTTGAATGATCGGTGTTCAATTTCTCCGGTCTTCCGATGAACAACCATCAACCTGGATTCATCTCGGTTTTCTGTAGGGTAGAGAGCAATCAGTTTCTTAGGAACTTCAAATTTGAAATCAGATAATTTCATAGGGGATGATTAGGAGTAGTTGCAGTCGTCAAAACTCGATAAGTAGATAACTTTTAAAAAATGCAAAGATAAGTACAATAATGCCCAATTTCAGCTAACTTAACAAATTGTTTTAACCAACTATCTATTCTATGCTCTTTTTAAAGCTTTCTTGGGAAAGTTTTAGGTTTGCTATCACAGCCTTAAAATCGAACCTTACTCGCACCATTCTCTCCCTATTGGGGGTAACCATTGGTATTTTCGCCATCATTGCGGTATTCACTTTGGTGGATTCTTTGGAACAGAAAATCAAATCTTCCTTTGCGTTTTTAGGAACTAATGTGATGCGTGTAGACCGATTTCCATTTGCAAATGGACCTCAGGATTATCCTTGGTGGAAATATTTTAAACGCCCTCCTGGCACGTATGCTGAATATAGATTTTTGGAAGATCGCCTGAGCAATGCCGATGGAGTCACTATTTCTTCCTCTTCTTCAGCCACAGTCCAAGCGGGCAGCAATTCTTTCCAGGGCACCTCCCTAACTGGAGTTGCGTATACCTATCAGGATGTTTTTGAGGTAGCTCTTGAAGAAGGTCGCTATTTTTCAGAAGCAGAAATCGATGCTTCTCGCAACCTAATTATTGTTGGAAAAAAAATTGCAAACACCCTCTATCCCAACCAGAGTCCTTTGGGCAAGGAAGTGAAAATCAAAGGCATGAAATTTACCATCATCGGCATCTTCGAAGAGGAAGGAGCCGGCTTTTTGGATTTACCGTCCAAGGATGAGGCTTGCTTGATTCCCTTTGGTGCTTTTAGTAAAATGTTCTACACCGGACGAAATGGGCTTGAGCCGACTATCGCGGCAAAAGGGAAGGATACCGATATAGGATTGGTCGCTTTAGAAAATGAAATGACTGGATTACTTCGTGCCAAAAGGGGACTAAAGCCTACTGAAGAGAATAATTTTGCACTCAACAAAACCGAATTTATCCAAAATGCGATTGGATCTATTTTTGACGTGATATCGGTAGCTGGATGGGTTATTGGAGGATTTTCAATTCTAGTTGGCGGCTTTGGTATTGCCAACATCATGTTTGTATCGGTACGAGAACGAACCAACATTATTGGTATCCAAAAGTCACTGGGTGCAAGAAATTATTTTATCCTCTTCCAATTTCTATTTGAGGCAGTTTGCTTAAGCTTAATTGGAGGTGGATCTGGGATCTTACTGGTCTACTTCTTGAGTTTTATCCCACTCGGAAGTCTTGATTTAATCTTGTCGTTTAATAATATCCTTTTGGGTCTTGGTGTATCCTCTGCCATTGGGGTAGTGGCCGGTATTGTCCCGGCAACACTTGCTGCACGCATGGATCCGGTCGAGGCCATTCGTACCAACTAAAAAGATAATATAATTAGCCGCAATTATGCCAGTACCTTAAGACTTGTTTGAATTACTGCGGATAATGGTCGATGGGCCACGGCCCACAGGCAGACCAGGGTTCACAGCTCACCTAAATGAACTTCAAGCCTTATTTTCTATTGCTACTGATGACAAAGTGGGTAATCAGAAGAAATAAAAAAGGTCCCGAATGTGTGCGGGACCTTTTTTGTTGAATTACATTTATTTTTTGTGATCAATCTTCCAAGGAAATGGTTGGTTCGGTGGGAAGCAATCCTGAAGCCCCTTTGATTTTTCCTTCCAAATCCTCTAGTAATTCTGGATTGTCCAACAAAAGATTTTTTACCGCATCTCGCCCTTGACCCAATTTTTCGCCATTGTAGGAAAACCAAGATCCTGCTTTTTTAATGATTTCAAGTTCGACTCCAAGGTCTATGATTTCGCCTACCTTTGATATTCCCTGTCCGTACATGATGTCAAATTCCACCACTTTGAATGGAGGAGCCACCTTGTTCTTGACTACTTTGACTCGAGTCCGGTTGCCAAGTACGTTGTCTGCTCCTTCTTTAATTTGACCTACCCGTCGGATATCCAAACGAACAGAAGCATAAAACTTAAGTGCATTTCCACCTGTGGTGGTCTCTGGGCTACCAAACATGACGCCAATCTTATCGCGTAGCTGGTTGATGAAAATACAAGCACAGCCTGTTTTGTGAATGGCGCCAGTGAGTTTACGAAGTGCCTGAGACATCAAACGTGCCTGAAGGCCCATCTTACTCTCTCCCATCTCTCCCTCCAATTCTCCTTTAGGTACCAATGCTGCCACAGAGTCAATTACAATGATGTCGATAGCTCCAGAACGGATCAAATGCTCTGCTATTTCCAGTGCTTGCTCCCCATTGTCTGGCTGGGAAATCAGTAGGTTTTCCGTGTCAATTCCTAGCTTTTCCGCATAGTTTTTATCGAAGGCATGTTCGGCATCAATAAAGGCAGCTAATCCTCCTGCTTTTTGTGCTTCGGCAATGCAATGCATGGTTAAGGTCGTCTTTCCTGAGGATTCAGGGCCATAAATTTCAATCACCCTTCCACGAGGAATCCCTCCAATTCCCAAGGCCATGTCTAAGCCCAATGACCCGGTGGAAATGGCCGGAATATCCAATACTTTGTTGTCACTAAGCTTCATTACGGCACCCTTGCCGTACGTTTTTTCAAGCTTATCAATGGTGAGCTGCAATGCTTTGAGCTTTTCTGCGTTGTTCGTACTCATGTCTGTGGGAGTTGGGTATAGATTAAAATGTTCAAGTTACCTATTGTCTTGCCAAATAACAAGCCAAAGTCGGCCCTTGTTTTGGCTTTGCAAATTTGTACTTTTAACCTTCTTATCTGTGAATTTCACCAAAATTATCAGGCCATATTTCATTTTTTGTCACAAATTGTCGCAAATTCCATGAGGAGCTTCTTTCAGATCGCACTTCTTGTCTTTTTCTCTTGGAGTAGTACATGGGCACAAACACCTGCCTCCCATCTACCATTTACTTACGGGGAGGAACTTTTATTCGACGTAAGCTATGGCTGGGTAGATTTGGCAGAAGCTCGTCTACAGATAAGTAAAAAACCATTTGTTGAAAATTCTCAGGTACATTTTAAAATAGATGCCTACGGACAAACAAAGGGAGCTGCCTCTCTCTTTGGAAGGGTAAATGACAATTGGGGCACACACTTAAATACCCAGAGTCTTTTGCCACAACTTTCTTACCGCTACATTGAAGAGGGAAGGTACAGAAGGAACGAGAAAATCTACTTTGATCAAGTTCAAAAAAAAGCTACCCTGGAATTGTACGACCGGGAAAACAAGCAGCTCAAAGAGGTGAAAGTTTTTTCCCTACCCTCTTCTGTGCAAGACCTGGTGAGTGGCTTTTACTTTTTACGAACCCTGGACTTTGACAAGCTGCGGAAGGGCCAAGAAATTTTGATTACCGGATTTTTTGATAAAGAAATATATAACCTAAAATTAATATTCGAAGGAATTGAGACCCTAGAAACCAGTTTGGGCACCAAGGAAACCTACCTGTTTTCACCTCAAATCCCAAAAAACAGCTTATTTCGAGGAGAGTATCCCGTCAAGGTATGGATTACGAAAGATGCCCATAAAATCCCGGTAAAAATCAAAGCCAACTTATTTATTGGGTCTTTGAACATTGACATCGCCACAGCAAAAGGACTAAAAAAACAACTCACAAAAGCAGATTAACACTAACTTAACAATCCAACTAGAAAAGTGACCTAATAGGATCCAAGCTGGGCCCAGAATCCAAGAGGTAAATTAACATTTGGTTGGAAGCGGTAGATATTCATTAATTTTCAGAAAACATTTAGGAATTCTCCCCATGGCAGACAAAAAGAAAATCAAAGTATTGGTCGTAGATGACGAACCAGACATTGTAGAAATCCTTAAATACAACCTGCAAAAAGAAGGATATGAAGTGGCAACTGCTGAAGACGGACACAAAGCAGTAAAAACTGCAATCAAGTTTCAGCCAGACGTCATTTTGCTTGACATTATGATGCCCAACCAGGATGGGGTAGAAACTTGCCTACAGATTCGGCAAATCCCGGAGTTAAAGCATGCATTCATTATCTTTTTAACGGCTCGATTGGAAGAATATTCTGAAGTAGCCGCATTTGACGTAGGCGCTGACGATTACATTACCAAGCCGATCAAACCAAGGGCTTTGATGAGTCGAATTGCAGCCCTATTTCGACGCGACTCTAAAAAAGAACAGGAGAAAGGCCAAATTAAAATCCGAGACCTAAACATTGACCGCAGTAGCTTTACTATAAATAAGGGGGGCAAAACCATCACGCTACCCAAGAAAGAATTTGAACTCTTGTACTTTTTGGCCAATAATCCAAATGTCGTTTACAGCCGCGATGAACTACTTCACAATATTTGGGGATCAGACGTGTTTGTACTAGCACGAACAGTTGACGTGCACATCCGAAAAGTGCGTGAAAAAATAGGGGACGATTACATTTCTACAGTAAAAGGAGTGGGCTATAAATTTTATCAAGGTTAATATGCCAACAGGGTCCAGGGGATTATCATTCATTTTATCACTTGCTATTTCCGGGTTAGTGGCTGCATTCCTGTTTCTAATCCCTACCACCTCCCCCACAGTCCTGTGGGCAGCCCTCTTACTTTCTTTTTCAATTTCATACCTATTAATCAGTATCACACTTGAATTTTTAGTCTTTAAGGAAATTGGAAATATTTACAGTCTCTTGGAAAAAATTCAGAAAAGAGAGTTGTCCGAATTTCAAGACAAATCCTTTAAGTCTACACTATCTCCGCTAAAAAAAATCAATGCAGTCATTAACTCCTATGCACTAGCAAGACAGCGGGAAATTGAGACCCTACAAAAAAATGCAGAATTCAGAAGGGAATTTATTGCAGATATCTCGCACGAGTTTAAAACACCCATTTTTGCTACGCAAGGCTACATCCATACCTTGCTTGATGGGGCAATTGATGACAAGCAGGTTCGAATGAAATTCCTAAAGAAAGCTGCTAAAAGTCTAGATTCCTTGGATCATTTGGTTCACGACCTCCTCACCCTCAATCAAATGGAAAGTGGGGTAATTAAATTTACATTTTCCGAATTTGATCTATTAGAACTTGTACATGAGGTAATTGAAGAATTAGAGCACAAAGCTTCCAAAGGAGATGTTCAAATTGTGCTAGAAGCCGATCACCAAAAATCCCACCTCACCATTGGTGATCGACAAAAAATTTATCGTGTTTGTCAAAATTTGATTTTCAATGCCATCAAATACAATCATGACGGAGGTGAAGTAAGGGTGTGCTTGAAATTGACAAAAAATCAAATCCAAGTGGATATCAAAGACAATGGGCCTGGGATACCTCCAGAAGATTTGAAACGAATTTTTGAACGGTTTTACCGTGTCGAAAAAAGTAGATCAAAAGGAAAAGGTGGTACAGGTCTAGGCTTAGCCATTGTCAAACATATTTTGGAAGGCCATAAGAGTAAGATTTCTGTGAGTTCCGTCCTAGGCAAAGGCTCTATCTTTAGTTTTGACCTGCCTCTCGAGAAAGAGAAAAAAAAGGAAGAGCTTCTTCCACAAGCCTAAACACCTTTGACTTAGCCTTCACCGCTTAGCTAGAATTAGGAACATGGGCCATTAGCGACAGGTCTCCTGACGGATAATCTCCTTCTTTTTTTGGAACCCAAGAAGATTGGCTAGCTTTGTGCGCTCCAAATGGACGCCTACCACCATGAAAAAAATCACATTCGAAGACTTAATTCTCCTTGAAAACTCGGATTTCATGGTTATCAACAAGCCTCCTTATTATTCTAGTTTGGACGATCGACACGAGGCCCAAAACATCTTGGACCTAGCAAAGGGCTATTGGGAAGATGCACAGCTTTGCCATCGTTTGGATAAAGAAACTTCTGGCTGCTTGGCAATTGCAAAGCATCCTGAAGCGTATCGACATTTAGCAATGCAGTTTGAAAATCGGCAGGTACAGAAAATTTACCATGCGGTAGTGGAAGGAATTCATGATTTCAATGAGGTGCTTGTAGACCGCAACTTAGCGGCGAATAACAAAGGAATCGCCAAAGTAAGTAAGGATGGAAAACCCGCTCAAACGCTGGTGAATACCTTGAAGACCTACTATGCACACACCTTAGTAGCCTGTAGCCCTATAACGGGCAGGTTGCATCAGATTCGGGTACATTTGGCTTACTTAAAGGCTCCAATCTGCGGAGATCCACTTTATGGGGGTCGGCCTCTATTTCTATCTGCGTTGAAACGTCGGTTTAACTTGAAAAAAGAGACGGAGGAGCTTCCAATAATGCAGCGGGTATCCCTTCATGCTTTTAGCCTACAATTTACCGGATTAAATAGCCAAAAAATAACCGTCCAAGCACCCTATCCCAAAGATTTTCAAGTCCTACTCCAGCAGTTGGAAAAAAACAGGTAATGCATAGTAAGCTGCATTTTAAAAGGAATCGATAAAAAAAATAAGGTAAACCCATGAAAATTAGGAGTTAGGATTGCAAATAGTTTGCATAGAAAAATAAATGCTCCTATCTTTGTGTCCCTTTTTGGG
>JANQWS010000037.1 GCA_030729785.1 Algoriphagus sp.
CGTAGGTTCGAATCCTGCCACCCCGACTTATTTTTTCAACTACACTAATGGATTGCCAATTTATTTTCTCCAAAACTTAATTTTTTCTTTCCAGCTGGTCCAAAAATGATCAGCTCCATCCCTAACTGGGACAGCATCACTCAATAAAAACCCAAACGCTTCGAATTCAGGGATTCGCTCTAAGGTAATTTTGATTACTCCAACCAAAGGAATGAATAAAACCATTCCAGAAATCCCCCATAACCAGCCTCCAAAAAGGACAGCCAAAATCACAACTAGCGCATTCACTTTTACTTTTGAACCTACCACCAAGGGAGTGATTAAGTTATTCTCCAAAAGCTGAATCCCCCAAAGGCTCACAAAAGTAAGAATGGGATATCCCAAATTATCGGTAATTAGAAATACATAGCCTATTACAAAAATGGAGGAAAGAAATACACCCACATAAGGAATCAAATTCATGAGAGCAATAAATACCGCAAAAAGAAGAAAAAACTTTATTCCTATCGCATAAAAAAACAAACCAGCTAATATCGCTACAATGCCGGTAACTCGAATCATTCCTGCCAAATAGGATTGAATCACTTCCCCTGAATCTCGCACCCAATAAAGAATCGCCTGCTGATTGGCCGAGGAATACCGCACTAAAAATTCTGTAAAAAAATCCTTGTAGTAGAGCAATAAGAAGGTATACAAAGGGACAATTCCTATCAAGGTGAGGGATTTACCAGTAGCAAATAAAGTTTGATTCAAATCAAAAAATTTAAATAAAGTAGTTAATTCTAAACCGGAAGTAGCTACTGGCCAGCGTTCCCCAAGAAGGTAACTCAGCTGTTCGGTATAACGAACGAATTTTTCACTGACATTTCCTTCTATTTCAGGAATATCACGAATCAACCCTAGCACCTGATTGAGCAACAAGTAAAAAATGGCAAATGCAAGGACTGAAATTAAAGTAAGACTCAAAAAAATTGAAATTCCTCTAGGTATTCTATGGTTTTCAAACCAAGACGAAATCGGATACAAAGCAAAAGCAAAAAAAACACCCCAAAGGAATGGGACAAAAATAAATGCCCCCTCTTTAGCCACCAAAGAGCCCAAAACAAGTATTAAAAGAAAATGAGCAATAAGCTGTATAGATTTCATTCAATCAACATTCGATGTTCAAGGTAAGATACGGATTCACTAAAAGAGATGGGTACCTATCCTTAAAATTTAATCTGAATACCCGAAATCTCACCAGTAGCGAAAGATCTGTTTGAATTACTGCAAATCATCGGCAGACGACAGACTAAAACCCATTGAACGGGATTTCACACCTAATTTTCTAGGAATATTCGAGAAAAATAAATTTTTCCCTCGCTAGTATCCCTTCAGAATCACTCCCCTACTTTCTCCTGATCTAAGAGAAAACTCCTACCCAGCTATCTCATAAATAATTTCTTATTTTTGATGGATTGCTAGCCACTTGTATAAAATTAGTTTATTGGCTTTTCTTTCACTTTATTTTGATAGCCCAAACCTAAACCTGACGCACTCATGAAACTTCGATTACTTGTATTTTTCTTTTTCCCTTCCCTGCTTTTTGCACAAGGGAAGGTAGATACTTTGGAAGTATTTAGTCCTTCCATGCAAAAAACGCTAAAAGCAGCAGTTACCACTCCATCCACCTACCCTACTAGTCAAGATCGGTATCCGGTAATATACTTGCTGCATGGAGGATCTGGATCGTACTCAGATTGGCATAAAAAAGTAACCCAAAAGGGACTAGTCAATCAACTTGCAGAAACCTACAATGTTGTGATTGTCACCCCAGGAGTGGGTCCTGCTAGCTATTATTACGACAGCCCCTTACTGGATTCGGTTCAGTACGAAACCTATATGATCCAAGAATTAATCCCATTAATTGATACCCAGTACCGCACACTAGCCCAAAAAGAATCCCGAGCTATTACTGGACTATCCATGGGAGGACATGGGGCAATTACTTTGGCCGCCAAGCATCCGGAGTTGTTTGTAGCAGCTGGAAGCATGAGTGGGGTTATGAATATTGATACCGACCTTTGGAAGGTAGGAGATGACTTCAGAAACTTGCGAAAAAAGGGGCAACTGGAAATGCTCGGCGCAATCAATTACAAAGCCCCCCAATTCAATCCCTACACAGCAGTAGGCCTAGTAGACCAACTTAAGGACCAAGGGATTGCGGTAATTATTGATTGTGGAGTGGATGATTTTTTGATAGAAACCAATCGGCAAATGCACGGATTACTTCTGGAGAAAAAAATTGCACATGAGTACATTGAAAGACCTGGAGCACACACCTGGACTTACTGGACTGAAGCTGTGCCAATACAATTTTCCTTTTTAAATAAGTACCTCCAAAGGATCCCATAAAAGAAGGGAGTAACCCAAACCTTCAATAATTCACTTAATTTAGAATTTCTCTTTCCGTTTTCATCCAAAATGTCCTTGTTTGACCCCATCCGTCCCTATTTCGATGCAGAAGTAAATGCTGCCATTCAGGAGATTTTAGACCATAGCATGCTAAACTCAATGATGCAGTTTACTTTTCCTGAAGACCTCCATCAAGCATGGAAAGAGCGGATGAAACACACCCATTCCCTTCGTGATTTTCAGATTAACTTTATTTATCCTGCCGTAAAGAAAGTACTGGAAATGAGTTCCGAAGGGTTGACCCTAAGCGGATTTGACCAATTAGAACCCAATACGGGCTACTTATTTATTTCAAACCACCGGGACATTATTTTAGACACCTCCCTTTTAAATGCCTGTTTGTACGAAAATGGCCTTGTAATGACCACTTCTGCCATAGGGGATAATTTGATAAAAAAGCCTTTTTTAAATACGCTTTCGAGACTCAATAGGAATTTTGCCATCCGTAGAGGCCTAAGTGGCAGAGCACTTCTGGAGAGTTCCTTACTCGCCTCCCAATTCATTCATAAATCCCTATTACGTGAAAATCGATCCGTTTGGATGGCACAACGCGAAGGGAGAACGAAAGATGGAAACGACCTCACTCAGAAAGGGATATTGAAGATGCTTACCTTAGCAGAGAAAGGAAGCAATCCTTTTGGCTTCTTTGAAAAAATCCAATTGGCCCCTATCTCCATTTCCTATGAATACGATCCTACGGACTCCTTAAAAATCCCTGAATTGATTGCCAAAGCCCGAGAAGAGAAATATATAAAAGGAGAAAACGAAGACTTTATTACCCTATTGAGTGGAATACTCGGGCCAAAAAAGCGAATTCATATTCAAGTAAATAAAGTACTGACTGACGAAATACGCCAACTCAAAAAAGAAGATCTTACTCAAAATGAAAAATTGAGTAAGCTCACCGAACTGATCGATCAAGAAATTAGGAAAGGCTATAAACTCTGGCCTAGCAATTACATTGCTCACGACCTACTGCACCAGAAAAGCCAGTTTTCTGAAAAATATAGTGCATCGGAAAAAGAAAGTTTTGAAAAGCGCCTTGCCCAAAAGGTGGACCGCAGTAATTCCTTGGAAGTAGAAAACTTTTTGAATATGTATGCCAACCCTGTAGTGAATCAACTCGGTCCTAATTTTTGAAAGTCCTACACGATACGTACTGCATCAAAAAGTTGACCTATTTATTTTCCTTGACATAGAAAAATAAGGTATTCCTCAAAAAGGGAATAGATAGTAGCAGAGAAATACGTAGTTTAGGAAGTAAACTTTTTCTCCAATGAAAAAAACAGCACTTCTCTGTTGTCTCTGCTTGGTGGCTTGGAATTTAGGTCTAGCACAAAGCACAAAAATCGCAGTAGGGCACATTCAAACCCCTTTAGGAGAACTTTGGATTGAGTTGGATGACCGCACGCCTAACCATAAACTAAGTTTTATTGAACTCGCTGAGGCAGGTTATTGGGACTCACTAACTTTCAATCGAGTGATTCCAAATTTTGTAGCACAAGGGGGCTGCCCCGATACTCCAGCTGGCTTTACTGATCCAGAATACCTTTTGGAACCTGAATTTCACCCCGAAATGAAGCACGTATATGGGGCTTTGGGAGCAGGTCGAGACGATAATCCAGGTAAACTTTCTGCCCGTTGCCAATTTTACATCGTTCAGAATCCAGCAGGAATTCCTCGCCTCGATGGAGACTACACAGTCTTTGGCCGTGTAATCAAGGGGATGGATATCATCGACCGCATCGTGAATGTAGCGAGAGATCCAAAAGACCAACCACTTGAACCCCTCTCACTTCAAGTCAGCATTAAATACCTGAATACAAAAGAATTTACAGCACTTTTTTCCCCGATACCCCATGAATAAGCCCATCCGGATAATGGTAGTGGGCTGCGGAAATATGGGCGCATCTCATGCCAAAGCCTACCATCACCTCCCCGATTTTGAGATTTGTGGACTAGTTTCTAGAGGGAATTCCAAGTTGCACCTTCAAGAAAAATTAGGGAGTAACTATCCACTTTTTGAGGATTTCGAGACAGCATTAGCCGCGTGTAAACCTGATGCAGTATGCATCTCCACTTACCCAGATACCCATGAAGCATTTGCCTGCAAGGCCATGGAAGCAGGCTGCCATGTATTCTTGGAAAAACCCCTTGCAATCAGCCTAGTTGGAGCTAGACGAATTATAGCAAAAGCCCAGGAAACGAATAAAAAAGTAGTGGTAGGCTACATTCTCAGACATCATCCCTCTTGGATTAGATTTATTGAGGAAGCCCAAAAGTTAGGTAAGCCTCTAGTAATGCGGATGAACCTCAATCAGCAAAGTCAAGGCTACATGTGGGAGGTCCATCGAAATTTGATGAAATCCCTAAGCCCTATCGTCGATTGTGGAGTCCATTACATTGATGTCATGTGCCAGATGACTCGGTCTAGGCCGATTTGGGTAGCTGCAATCGGCGCACGACTTAGCGAGGAAGTTGCTGAGGACAACTATAACTACGGACAATTACAAATCCGATTTGAAGATGGATCGATAGGATGGTACGAAGCAGGCTGGGGACCGATGATCAGTGAAACGGCCTTCTTTATCAAGGATGTAATGGGGCCAAAAGGATCGGTATCCATTGTTGCCAAAACTGCCAGTGCTGCAGGAAAATCGGATCAAATCGATGCGCATACCAAAACAGAATCGCTTCTAATTCATCATGCTGACCTAAACGAAAAGCAGCTATTCGCCAAAAAAGACGAATGGATAACACTTACCGACGAGCCCGACCACCAGGAACTCTGCAATCGAGAACAATTGTATTTCTTGCAGGCCATTCGTACAAACACTGACCTTTCTGACCATTTGGAGGATGCATTAAATAGTCTTAAAATAGCTTTTGCTTGCGACGAATCTGTTAAAACAGGTGTAGGTGTACCTCTGTAAGCAAGCGATAACTCATTCTTTTTCTGGAAAATGAACTCTTTTGAAAATGAAAAATAAAACCATCCTAATTACTGGAGGAGCAAGTGGAATAGGCCTTGCAATTGTAGAAAAATTTGGATCTGAAGGTAGTCGTGTTTTCTTTATCGATTCCAACCAAAAAGAAGGAAAAATAGTTGAAAAACTAGGGCGAGAAAAAGGTTGGTCACTTCACTTTTTGCATGCGGACATCCAAAATGAAGCACAAATCCATCAAGCAATCGAATCAATTCCTAGTAAACTAGATGTATTGATCAACAATGCAGGCATCCCCCATATTGGAACCTTAAGTAGCACCAGTACGGCTGATTTTGAGCGACTGTTTGCTGTGAATGTCAAGGGGCTATTTTTATGCAGCCAAGCTGCACTTCCTAAATTGATAGAAAATGGGGGTGGATCCATACTCAATATGTGCTCCGTGGCAGCCACAATAGGTATCCCAGATCGATTTGCCTATAGCATGACCAAGGGAGCTACACTTTCCATGACCTTAAGTATAGCCAGAGATTACGTACAACATGGGATTCGCTGCAATTGCATCTCTCCAGGAAGAGTACATACCCCTTTTGTAGATGGTTTTTTGGCAACAAATTACCCAGGTAAAGAACAGGAGATGTTTGAAAAACTAGCAGCTACGCAACCTATTGGAAGAATGGGAACACCCTCAGAAATAGCAGAAATGGCCTATTTCATTTCCTCCGATCAGGGACAGTTTATTACAGGATCCAACTTCACTGTCGATGGGGGCTTTTCTGGAATAAAAATGTAATCACCTCCACTCTACCCCAATTACTTCACTCAAAACCCCTAAAAACCATGAAATTAATCCGATTTGGAGCAGCCGGCCAAGAACGTCCAGGAATAGAAGATTCCTCCGGAAAAAAATTGGATTGTTCTTCCTTTGGAGAAGATTGGAACGAATCATTTTTTGAAAACAATGGCTTGAATCGACTGAATCAATGGTTGGAAAGCAACCAAGTTGACTTGCCGGAAATTTCTTCAACTAGTCGCCTAGGGGCCCCTATAGCCCGCCCTTCAAAGATAATTTGCATTGGCCTCAACTATCGGAAACACGCAGAAGAGGCCGGCATGCCTGTTCCTGAAGCTCCTATCCTCTTTATGAAGGCGAGCAGCTCCCTATGTGGGCCATTTGACCCGATTTACCTACCTAAAAATTCCACACAAACCGACTGGGAAGTCGAACTAGCAGTGGTCATCGGTAAACGTGCCAAGTACGTCAAAAAAGAAAATGCCTACGACTACATCGCTGGCTATTGCATCCACAATGATGTTAGCGAACGAGACTTCCAGCTACGGCAAGGCGGGCAATGGACCAAAGGAAAGAGTGCAGACCACTTTGCTCCCATAGGACCCTACCTCGTCACCAAAGAAGAAATTCCAAATCCTGACCAACTCTCGATCTGGCTTGAGGTCAATGGCAAACTGCTTCAAAATAGCATTACCTCAGATTTGATTTTTGATATTCCTACATTAGTGTCCTATGTGAGTAATTACATGACACTTCTTCCTGGGGACGTCATCTCCACAGGTACCCCTGCAGGGGTTGGGATGGGTTTACCTGAACCAAGATACCTCGTTCCTGGAGACCGGGTTCGCCTTGGAATCGAAGGTCTAGGTGAATCAGAACAAGTAGCAATTCTCGACCCAGAAGCATGAAAATTGACTCCCACCAACACTTCTGGAACTACAACCGGAAACGCCACGATTGGATAGGACCAGAAATGGAGAAGTTACAACGGGATTTTCTTCCAGAAGACTTATATCCCCTTCTCCAATCCGCTCAGGTAGACGGATGTATTGCCGTACAGGTAGAAGAGCATGTTCGGGAAACTGACTTTCTTCTTGAACTTAGCGAATCCTACCCTTGGATTCTGGGGGTGGTAGGCTGGATAGAATTGGCGCAAGACAATTTAGAGGAACAGTTGGATGCTTGGAGTGAAGCAAATAAGCTAGTGGGTTTTCGAGAGATTTTACAATCTAAAGCCCCAGAATACCTGTTGCGAAAAGAATTTATTCGTGGCCTACAAAAACTAGGTAGTCGAGACTATAGCTACGATCTACTTACCTATCCCCACCAGCTGCCTACTGCATTAACTTTAGTAGACAAATGTCCCAATCAGCGTTTTGTGATTGACCATTTGTCTAAGCCCGCAATCAAGACTGGGGACTGGAAGTCGTGGAAAAAAAGCCTGCAGCCCTTTGGAGAGCGCGAACTCGTCTATACCAAGGTTTCGGGCCTGGTTACCGAGGCTGACTGGAAAAGATGGAGTCTCAACGAACTTTACCCCTACCTGGAAATTGCCTTGGAAATCTTTGGTCCAAAACGGCTATTATTTGGAAGTGATTGGCCCGTGTGCTTGGTAGCAGCAGAATACGAGCAGGTCCTTGAAGTCATCGAATCGTTTGCCAACCAACTTTCAGAGGATGAAAAAGGCGCTCTTTTTGGAGAAAATGCCCGAGAATTTTACAAGATTTAAGTTGTATTAAAGCAACCATGGATTTACAGCTACAGGATAAAGTCATCTTAGTTTCTGGCGGTGCAAAAGGCATTGGAGGAGCTATTTGTAAAGGTCTCATCGAGGAAGGTGCAATCCCCGTCATCATCGATCCCTCCGAAAAAGAGGGTCAAGAACTACTCACACTTGCAAATGGCAAAGCTCTCCACCTTAAAAAAAGGCTATTCTCCTCAGAAGATACCAATTCCGTAGTTCAGGAGACCCTTCGAGCCTTTGGTCGAATCGATGGGGTGGTGAATAATGCAGGAACTAACGATGGAGTTGGCCTAGAAAATGGAAATCCAGAAGATTTTTTGAAATCCGTGGAAAAAAATTTAGGTCATTACTTTTACCTCGCTCATTTTGCTTTAGAAAGTTTGAAAAAATCCAAGGGATCCATCCTAAATATTTCTTCAAAAACGGCGATTACAGGACAAGGAAACACTTCTGGATATGTTGCTGCCAAAGGTGCTCAACTCGCGCTCACTCGGGAGTGGGCAGTGGAATTGCTCCCCTACCACATTCGTGTCAATGCACTAGTTCCCGCAGAAGTGTATACCCCTATGTACGCGGCATGGATACAGACCTTCCCCGATCCAGAAAAAAAACTCGCAGAAATCAGCCAGAGAGTCCCTTTGGAAAAACGAATGACGACAGCTGAAGAAATTGCAGCCATGGCACTTTTCCTTCTGTCCGAAAAAGCATCACACATCACTGGACAGCATATTTTTGTAGACGGTGGCTATACCCATTTAGACCGATCCCTATGAACACACGAGCAGAATTGGTTCCAAAAAAATTACTCCTTCCATTTATCCTAATTACCTCCTTGTTTGCGTTATGGGGATTCGCCAATGACATCACCAATCCCATGGTGGCTGCTTTTAAACGCGTTTTAGAACTCAATAACACTCAAGCTTCCTGGGTTCAACTCGCCTTTTATGGGGGATATTTTACCATGGCCTTGCCTGCCGCATTTTTTATTAAAAAATATTCGTACAAGACAGGCGTGCTGCTAGGTCTAGGCTTGTACGGCCTGGGTGCTTGCCTCTTTTATCCAGCTGCAGCCTTGGAAAGCTATGGATTCTTTTTAGCAGCGCTCTATATTCTAACCTTTGGATTGGCTTTTTTAGAAACCACAGCAAACCCATTTATTTTATCTATGGGGCCCGAGGAAACTTCCACACAACGATTAAACTTGTCCCAAGCATTTAATCCGATGGGAGCCTTAGCTGGTTTGTTTGTAGCGAAAACATTCATCCTCGGATCACTTAAAAGTTCAGCTACCGACGAATCAGGAAAAATGTATCTTTTCGATAGCTTGGATGAATCTGCAAAAGCAGCTATTCGAAGCAATGATTTGATGGTAATCCGAGATCCTTATGTATTCCTTGGCCTTGTTGTCTTGGCTATTTTGGTTGTGATTGCACTGGCCAAGATGCCTGAAAGCAAGGCGGAAGGCAGTAAATTGGATTTTATTCCCACCCTAAAGCGACTCTTTAGAAACAGAAATTTTGTGGAAGGCACACTTGCCCAGCTTTTCTATGTAGGGGCTCAAATTATGATTTGGACCTACATCTACCAGTACGCAGAAGCACTGGGTATTCCAACCTACGATGCGGTAAATTATGCTTTCGCTTCCTTGGGTGTTTTTTTAGTAGGACGGTGGGTTTGTACCTTCCTAATGCGAATAATTCCTCCAGCAAAGCTCCTATCCTGGTTTGCCCTATTGGCAATGGTCCTAACGCTCGGAGCAATTTTCATCTCTGGAATAGTAGGCCTCTATTCGCTAGTTGGCGTTAGTTTTGCCATGTCTTTGATGTTTCCTACTATATATGGCATCGCTCTTGAAGGGTTGGGAGAAGATGCTAAGTTTGGTGCTGCCTTCTTAGTGATGGCCATCGTGGGCGGAGCCATCATGCCTACCTTACAAGGAATGATTTTGGACTGGGGAGGATCAGGGTATACAGACCTCTTGATTCTTGGAGTTTCAGAAGTCAACTTCTCGTTTAGTTTGCCTTGGGTATGCTTCTTTTTCGTATTCCTATTCGCTATAAGAGCACGAAAATAAGTTTTACCTCCTTTTTGCCTTTGCTATGAAAACATTTGTCTTAATCTGTGATCTTAAAAATGAGCCCGAGGCGATTGAGGCCTATGTACGGTGTCATGAACAAATAGATCCAGCTATCTTAGAAAGTATCCGTGTAGCGGGAATTCACAAAATGAGTATTTACCGATGGGAACAGCGACTCAGTATGATCCTAGTTACTTCCGATGACTTTAGCTTTGAAAAAAAAGCGGCACTGGATCTAGCCAATCCAATAGTTCAAGAATGGGAGGCATTCCTTGGGCAGTACCAAACCAATCTTCCAGGTACACCTCCCAATTGGAGGTGGGCACTCACCGAAAAAATATTTAGTTTCACCATCTGAGAAAGGGCTCGAAATAGCTGAAATCAGTGCTTCCAATGAAAAATACCTAACACCATGAAATATATACTAACCCTTCTGACCTTCCTGGCAACCAGCCTGGCTTTTTCTCAAAACTATACCCTAAACTTATGGCCTGGATTACCTCCCTTACAAAAGGAATCGAACCTTCAGGAGCAAGCGGTGCAACAAGGAATTGTTCGCATTTCAAATGTTCAAATCCCTAGCATCGAAGTTTACTTACCGACAAAGCAAAGCGCCACTGGTGAGGCAGTTTTGATTTTTCCTGGAGGAGGATATGGCATCCTAGCTTACGATTGGGAAGGAACCGACTTTGCAAAATGGCTAAATGCGCATGGGATTGCGGGGATCGTAGTCAAGTACCGATTGCCCATATCAACCTCCCTTACAGATCCCAAGGAAGTTCCCTTACTCGATGCACAACGGGCAATCCGATTGGTACGGCAAAATGCTGAGGACTGGAATATCAACCCGTCCAAGGTGGGGATCATGGGATTTTCTGCAGGAGGACACCTAGCGGCTACATTAAGCACCTCCTTTGCACATGAATTACTCCTAGAAAAAGACGCAATCGACACTCTACCTGCACGTCCTGATTTCTCTATTTTGGTCTATCCCGTCATTTCATTTAGAGATGCTGCTGCACACAGTGGATCTAGAAAGAATCTACTTGGGGATCAGGCATCTTCAGAGTTGGTGGACCGCTTTTCTAATGAACTTCAGGTCACTACCGATACACCTCCCACTTTCCTTGTACATGCCCAAGACGACAAAGGAGTACCCTTACAAAACTCCCTACTTTATTTTCAAGCTTTGCATGCAAATGGTGTAAATGCAGCCTTACATATTTATCCCACGGGTGGCCATGGCTTTGCTTTTGGCATTGGGAAAGGGGCTGTTTCAGGCTGGAGAGAAGTCCTACTCGCTTGGATGAAGGAAACCGTGAAGTAAACTAAGTCATCAGACACAAATTCCTTCTCCTTTCTACAAATTTTAATCCCTACTTTGAATCACATGCCTATTCGCGTAATTGCCTTCGATGCCGACGATACCTTATGGATCAATGAAACCTATTTCCGTGAGGCAGAAGAAAAATTTGCCAGCCTGCTGGAAGATTTCCTGCCTCAGCATGCAATCATGAAGGAACTCTACCGCACCGAAATTGCAAACCTCAGTCTCTATGGATACGGGATCAAAGGGTTTATGCTTTCGATGATTGAGACGGCACTACGGATCTCGGAACAACAATTACCTATCCGGCTAGTCGAAAGAATTATTCAAATTGGCCAAGAAATGCTTGCCAAACCAGTCGATTTATTACCAGGGGTGGAAGAAGTACTAAAATCACTCCAAGGGGACTACCGAATAGTCCTAGCAACCAAAGGGGATTTGGTAGATCAGGAACGGAAACTCTACAAATCTGGATTGGAAGGATACTTTCATCACATTGAAATCATGAGTGAGAAAAAGCCCGCCGATTACCAAAAATTGATTCGCCATTTAGATATCCAAGCAAATGAGTTGTTGATGATAGGCAATAGCCTTAAATCGGATATTCTTCCAGTATTGGAACTTGGTGGATATGGAATCCATGTGCCTTTTCATACCACCTGGGTTCATGAACAAGTCGAACATGAGGTCGTCCACGAACGCTTTTTGACGGCAGCCCACCTTGGCGAAGCAGCGGGGCTTATTCATTCTTTTTCTTAATCAATACATGGATCGTCTAAAATCCTTGTTTTTAGTTCAATTGTTTATCATCTACACCCGCTATTTGATCGGAGGAGCCTTTGTTTTTGCTTGCATCATCAAGATCAAGGGAAAGCGTTTTACTACCTATTCCCAAGAGGATGCACCCCTTGGCTCTGCCATGCATTTTTTTGAAGTACTCTACCAAGCAGGGCTTTATTGGCAGTTTATCGGATGGGCTCAATTGCTGACAGGATTCTTATTGATGACGCAGCGCTATGCCAAACTAGGAGCTGTTCTCAATTTCCCCATAATCCTCAATATTTTTATCATTACCCTATCCATGGATTTTGCAGGCACTCCCTTCATCACTGGGATGATGCTCGCCGCGGGTCTTTTGTTGGTAGGGTGGCATTGGGGAGAATTGCGTCCTTTAGTCAACTTGCCTTATATTTCTTCACCTTCTAACCAAGAAGAAAACAAACCCTTGTGGGCAATTACAGGTCTTCTTTTGTTTGCTTTTACTGCAGGCTACCGCATTTTACTTGATTTTTACAATCCTTTTTTTTGGTTTGGAGTATGCTTCCTAATCGGCTTAGCTGCTTTCTTAATTCGCTTAATGGAACGCAACCGCTCAAAAAAAGCCTAGAATTAAAGTGACTCAAATTAACCTTGAAGAGTTGAATTCAATTTAATAGCCTTGGCATTTAGTTCTTTTTTTGACCCGGGCGATAGGACCGTACCTTCCGTTTTTCAACATCTTCTCGATAAAAAAGGACCTCCTTAAATTGAGCGTCCGCATAGCGCTGAGCCTGATCAAAGAAATGAGGAGAATTCGGATCCGCCTGCTGTCCCCCTGCGAGGATGGATTTGGCACGAACCTTTTCACCGAATTCCACCACGGCAACAAAACTATTGCCCCGATACCCATATAATCGTTTGGTATTTTCGGTTGCACGGGCGCCATAAGCTGCCAATGCCCCCCAGTTGCCGGAAGCGAGCCCCACAGGAACATAAGGTTTTGCATCGTCAAAACCCGCATCAATCGCACCGCTCAACCGCTGAAAGCGGTTAATTTCACCCCAAGGAATATTCCAGGACCCAAAATCAGTATTCATTTGCTCCAAAGTCTGGATCAATACTGCTTGCAATTCAGCAGGGGTTGGGATTTTTGCTTTGGGATCTGGTTCGGCAAAGCGAGACAGGCTTCTAAACCTACGCTGGTAATTTTCCCCATAAAAATGAGCGATGGACATGGCTACAGACTCCTTGGAAGTTCGGTAATCCCAGCTGCGTAAGTGCTCCATAGCTGGAGCATAAGCCGCGGGAAGTGTGGAAGAAATAGATCCGAGCAATTCAGGAATTAGAAAGGAAAAGGCCGGAAGGTAAGGATCATAGGCGAGGTCCAGGAAGGTATCCATGTTGAGTTTTTTGGCTTGCTGCTTCAAGAGCTGGCTCGCATGAATTCCTCTAAAGTTCTCTCGGTCTGGAGCCATGTAATTAGGATAATTCTCCTTCTTTGGGCTAAACTCCCCTGCTGCAGTAAAGGGAGTAGAATTGCAATTTTGAATCCATCCTGTACCCGGGTTCAGGATAAGAATGCTTTCATCCACTGTGTGGAGCCCCTGCCAATCCGTCATTGGATCCGAACCATCAACCGGTTTGGAAAAATCTAAGTTTGGATTTCGTTTTGGAATAAAGTTGCCATGGAAATAAGCAATGTTCCCCTCTCCATCTGCAAATACTGTATTATTGGAGCTATTAGTCCGGAGATCCATCATTTCCTTAAATTCCGCATAATTGGCCAGTTTGGTACGGGTATAACTCTGAATTAAAGCTTGAACAGGATTCCAGTTAATTTTTGTAGCCACCCATTTTCCTTGTTCTAGGTGGGTGATTGGACCATGATGAGTCCGGTAGATGGTAAACTCTTTTTCCTTTAATTGATTTCCTTCCTTGTACTTCAAGCTGATTTGCTGCGTTTCTAGAGGTCGCTTTTCCTCACCATAGCGGTAACTATACTGTCCATTCTCCACGGTAACATCCTCTACAAATTCATCGATAAAATCTACAAATGTGGACGTGTGAATCCATCCTGTTTTCTCATTAAAGCCTTGGTATACAAAAAATTGACCCCAGGTGACTGCCCCATAGGCGTTGAGGCCCTCTTGGCTGATTACATGCACTTCTGGACGAAAATAAAAAGAAGTATGTGGATTGATGAGCAGCATTGCATTGCCTGATTCGGACAGGCTCGGAGCAATGGCTATGCCGTTGGATCCCTTGGGTTCTTCAAAGTTTAGTAGCATCGCTTCTTCCCGTTCCTGCTTCATTCCCAAGCTAGCCTTTGGCTCGTAGAAAGCCTTTAATCGCGCGGTAGAGATTCGCTCCAAATCTCCACCAATGGATCCTTCAAAGAAAAATAACGGCATCCAAGGTTCGTACTGTGTTATGACCTGTGGTTGTACTTCAGGATGTGTATATAAGTAATAATTGATGCCATCCGCAAAAGCCACACACAGTTCCTTGAGCCATTCGGGTGCTTGCTGATACGCTTTTTGGGCTTCTGTGGTAGTCATGTAAAGTTGTGCCCGAAGGTCAGAGTACAATTCCTTCTCCCCTTCTAGTTCGGCTAACCTACCCAAGGCCCAAAGGTAATTCCGTTCTACTCTTCTAAAATCATCTTCGCATTGTGCGTAGAGCAAGCCGAATACTGCATCTGCATCAGTGGTCCCATAAATATGAGGGACACCAAAATCATCACGAATAATTTCTACCTCATTGGCTCTGGATTCCCAGTGCACTAGCTCTTGTTGGGAAAAGGTAACAAAGGGGATTAACCAAAGCGAACCAAATAAGGAGAGGGCGAAATAAATCGGTTTCATAAGTAGAAATTTGCTGTAAGGTAGTATTTTTTGAAATTCCAGTCTAGGACCAAAAAAAATACATAAGCAACTGGGCCAAGTCTCGCAACTCAATTAATTGAAGTGAAAATGAGACTAAAAATTCCACCTCATTTTTCTTCCTAGTCAGATTTATTCGTTCGATTATCGCTATTTTTGATTTTTAAGACCGTGTACCTATGAAAAAAATTGCTGTTTTCACTTCTGGAGGAGATGCTCCAGGCATGAATGCTTGTATACGTGCTGTAGTACGAACAGCCATCTACCATGGGCTGGAAATCTATGGGATCAATCGAGGCTATGAAGGAATGATCGAGGGGGATATTAAGCGAATGCAATCGCACTCGGTATCCAATATTGTCCAACGTGGAGGAACTATTTTAAAATCAGCACGATCTATGGAGTTTAAGACTCCAGAGGGAAGGGAAAAAGCTTACAACCAACTTCAATCTCTCGGAATAGAAGGGTTGGTTGCCATTGGTGGGGATGGAACCTTTACTGGAGCAAAACTATTCTTTGAAGAATATGGAATTCCTACCGTAGGCTGCCCAGGTACCATTGATAACGATATTTATGGAACAGATTATACCATTGGATTTGATACAGCAGTAAATACTGCCCTAGATGCCATAGATAAAATAAGAGATACTGCTGCTGCACATGATCGGGTGTTTTTTATCGAAGTAATGGGAAGGGATGCTGGGTTTATTGCTGTAGAATCAGGTATTGGTGGAGGGGCTGAGTTTGTTCTAGTTCCCGAAACAAAAAGTGATATCGACCTAATTGTTAAGTCCTTAAAAAACCTCAGAAAAAGTAAAAGCTCGAGCATAATTGTTGTAGCTGAAGGAGATGAACTAGGTTCGGCTCAAACCATTATGCAATTAGTCAAGGACCGTATCCAGGATCCATCTAAGGATTTCAAAGTGACTACCTTAGGCCATATCCAACGCGGAGGAAAGCCTACCGCTAGAGATCGCGTATTGGCAAGCCGCTGTGGAATGGCTGCCGTAGAAGGGCTACTAGCAGGCAATACAAATTGCATGGCAGGAGTCATAAATGGAGAAGTCCTTTACACCCCTTTCCAGGATTGTATCGGCAAAACCAAACCAATTGTATCAGACCACTTGAAATTAATCCACTTACTCAGTATCTAATATGGGCTATATCCCTTTATTTTTAACTGCCTCCGCAGCATGCATTCTTTTTTTCTTGACGGTGAGAAATGCACTTTTAGCTAAGATCACTTTACAAAAAAAAATATCCTCACAGCTTGCAGCATTGCATCCTGAACTTGAATTTAAGGAAGGAGGGATTTTAGATCCAGAAAAAGTTCAAAAGATTTGGAAAGAAATAGCCCTACAACAATCTATCCCTCAAGATAGTATTGAACTTTTGCGTGCCTTAAAAGTAAACCAATTCCAATTTAATGCCTTGATCAAAAAAGCTCCTTACAATTGGGTGGCAGCTTTTGGGGGATTTAAAGCAATTTGATTCTCAATAAATGATCCAATTTTTTCCTGTTCATCTGGATGAAACCAGCAAATTTGGGCATCCCTTTTAAACCAAGTCAATTGACGCTTCGCATACCGACGAGAATTTCGTTTCAATAGCCTCACTAATTCCATTTGGTCGTACTTCCCTTCCAAAAAATCGAAAACTTCGGTATACCCTAGGGTTTGCAATGCGTTTAACCCTCTTTTTTCAAAAAGACTTTCTGCCTCTTCGTACAAGCCTTCAGCAAGCATTGCCTCCATTCGTTGGTCAATCCGCTGGTACAATTCTTCCCTTGGACGGTCTAAGCCGATCTTAATGACCTCAAAGGGTCGCACGGCCTTTTTCTTGGTTCGAAATCCACTAAATTTCAATCCCGTACCCTTCCAAACCTCTAAAGCGCGCATCAAGCGTTGTGGATTCGCTTGATCCACCTGTTCATAAAATTCGGGGTCCACCATTTTCACTGCTCCTTGGAGCCAGGACAAGCCCTTAGATTGGTATTCTTGAATGATTTCTTGCCGAATTTGAGCAGCTACCTCAGGGATTTCATCCATCCCATGGACTACTGCATCGGCAAATAAGCCTGTGCCCCCTGTCATGAGCACAACTCGGTGTTTTTGAAATAGGTGGCTCAATAAGTCCAATGCCTCCTCCTCGTACTTGCGCACATCGTAGGAGTCAGTGATGGATAAATTATTGATGAAATGATGGGGAACTTCAGCCAATTCTTGAAGTGATGGCTTGGCTGTACCTCGATTCATTTCTCGATAAAACTGTCGGCTATCACAAGAAAGAATCTCGGTTTGAAATTTTTTGGCTAGCTTTAAACAAAGGTCTGTTTTACCAACTGCGGTTGGACCTACGACTAGAATTAAATACGAAGGATCGGATAGCATCTGCCAATTTTTAAAAACTAAAAGTCAGGAGGTTTGAGATGAAAAGCAAAAATATCTTGATTGTAGAAAATAAGCAGCAAGATAAAATGTTTTTTGAATACCTAGTCGGGCAAATTTACACCTTTGAAAGTGTCAGTACTGGTTCGGAAGCCCTGTTCAAACTTAGTGCCGATCCCCCACTTTTAATTTTATACTCCCTATCAATTACTGATATTGATCCGGGATCTTTTATGGAAAGGGCGCGCAAGCAAGTTAAAAACTCCTGCGAGGTGATCGCAGTATTATCCTCTAAAGAGGACTCAAATTCCTCTTATTTACACCAATTAGGCTTTGAATCCGTGATTCACAAACCGATTCGACCCAAGGAATTTCTCTTAAAAATTCAGAGCATGGTCGAAAAAATGATAGAAAAAGAAACTCAAAAATCAACTGGAAGCAAGTATCCTTCTATTCTCAATTCAGCAACATTTCAACAGTTACTTCGCTTAAGTTCCAAGGAAGTAATCCATCAAGTCTACAAAGACTTTGAAATTGAATGTGATGCCATTCTTCAACAAATTGATGCTTCCATGGAAAAAATGCCAAATGAGGAATTTTTAAGAAGGATTCATACTATAAAAGGGAATTCAGGTACCTTAGGGGCAGAAAAAATATACGAGGCTGCAAAGAATAGTGAAACCTTAGGGAAGGATCAAAAAAACATTGAATTTCCTAATAGTCTTGCTTACCTTAAAGCTGTAATACTCGAATTTCAAGAATATCTACAAAAGGATTCAATTGTGTATGGTGCGTGAAAAAATAAAAATTTTGGTTGGTGAAGATAGCTCTATCATCATTAATTTAACCAAAAGCGTATTGGCTTTCGAAAATTACGAGATGAAAGCAGCTCGCAATGGCAAGCAGGTGTTGGAAATGCTTGCTGCGGAAGATTTTGATTTGATTTTAATGGACATAACCATGCCAATTTTGGATGGAATTCAATGCACAAAAGAAATCAGAAAGATGGTTGACCCCAAGAAAAATAGGATCCCAATAATCGCCATTACCGGCAATGCTGCCAATCACACTCCAGAAGATTTTAGAAAGTTTGGGTTCAACGACTTCATCCAAAAACCATTAAATTACGACTTAGTCCTAGCGACAGTAAAAAAAATCCTGAGTTAAACTATGGCCATAAAGTATACCAAACACTTTTTGGATAAACTGGAAAATTTGTTTGCCGCTTCTCCCTATCATTTGCGCTATGAAAAGGGGAATTTTAAATCAGGCTATTGCCTTCTCAAGGAAACCAAAGTGGTCATTATCAATAAATATTTCCCGCTAGAAGGAAAAATTAATGCGTTAATTGATATTCTCGGGGAAATAGACCTAGACCCCAAGGAGTTTAAAGAAAAAGGCAATCAGGACTTTATTGCTGAGCTACGTCAAACCACCTTAAAATTTTGACACTAACTTTCTTAGGAACAGGCACATCTCAAGGCGTCCCAGTAATTGGATGCTCCTGTCCCGTTTGCCTTTCCCTAGATTTCAGAGACAAGCGTTTTCGATCTTCCATGCATTTTGAAGTGATGGGCCAATCTATTGTCATCGATACAGGGCCTGATTTCCGAATGCAAATGCTTCGAGAAGGAATCAAAAAATTGGATGCAGTCTTATTTACACACGAACACAAGGACCATACCGCCGGCTTAGATGACATCCGACCCTTTAATTTTTACCAGCAGGCTGACATTCCTATTTTTGGGAGGAAAGCTGTTTTAGAACAACTCCAACGCGAGTATGCCTACATTTTCAACGATAAAAAATATCCAGGGGTACCTCAGGTGGATTGTGTGGAAATTGATTCTCAGCCCTTTCAAATCAATGGATTAGGAATAACCCCTCTTCCAGTACTTCACTACAAGCTCCCTGTGTTGGGTTTTCGAATTGGAAATTTTAGCTACATCACTGATGCCAATTCCATCCCAAATGAAACCTATTCACTGCTTGAAGGATCTGAAATTCTAGTGCTCAATGCTTTGCAAAAGGAACCACATATTTCCCATTTTACCTTGGATCAAGCCATTGAACAAGCACGGCGCATCGGGGCAAAAAAAACTTACTTTACCCACATCTCGCACCGTCTCGGAAAGCATGCAGCCGTAGAAAAGGAACTTCCAGAAGGGATTTTTTTAGCATACGATGGACTTAAGTTGCAGGCCTAGCTATGCACCTGACCTACCATTTTTTACGGTTCCTCGCTCCTGCACTTTCGGATTCTTTTGCAGGAAATACGATTGTAGCCTGCTTTTCTCAAAGTAAAGATGAGCTGGTATTCGAAACAGAGGGACCTGAAGGAACTTTGTTTATCCGAGCACATCTACTTCCTCCGCAGGTTTACCTCTCCTTTCCAAGTCAGTTTCATCGAGCAAAACGAAATTCAGTAAGTCTCTTTGAAAGCCTGATTGGGGAGCAGATTCGTTCCTGCAGGGTATTCGCCAATGAAAGAGCCTTAAAGTTTGAACTTTTATCAGGGAAAGTGCTGGTCTTCAAACTTCATGGAAATCGGAGTAATTGCTTGCTTTACCTCCCTGAGGCAACTGAACCAGAGGTATGGTTTAGAAACATCATTTCAGAAGATAAAATCCTGGATTGGAGGACCTTGGATCGACAACTTGACTTGAGTTTGGAGCAATTTATTCAACTGGAAGGGAACGTTTCTCAGTTTTTGCCTACCCTAGGTCCTGTACCTCGGGCTTGGCTCAAGCAAAAAGGGTATCTTGAACTCAACCTAGATGCAAAATGGGGATTGATTCAAGAACTACTTGATCTCTTGGATAGTCCTTTGTACGCCTTGGTCGAAAAAGAGGGAGAATTGCTACTTAGCCTACTCCCTGAGGCGGAAGCGAAGGCTACTTATGCCAATCCCATTCAAGCCAGCAATGAACTGTTTTACCAAGCCTTGGTGCTGGGAAGTTTTGAAAAAGAAAAAAATAGCCTCCTCAAATCTTACCAAGATCAACTCAAAAGAACCGAAGCCTACCTTAAGAAATCTGGGGAAAAACTGGAAGAACTGAAAAATTCTCCTCCCCCGTCTCAACTTGCGGATGTGCTGATGGCCCACCTCCATGAATTTGAAGAAAGTAACCGTGAGGTAGAACTGGATAATTTTTACACAGGAGAAAAGGTGAAAATTAGTCTCAAACCCAATCAAAAACCACAGGACCTCGCTGCTTCCCTTTACCGAAAATCAAAAAATCGGCAAATGGAAATTGATCAATTGGAAAAAACCTTGGCTGCTAAGAAAGTGCAGGCCCAGTCCCTTCAATCCTTGCTTGATCGACTCCAAGAAGCACAGGATTTCAGGGCATTGAAAGAATTCAAAAAAGAACACAAGGAGGACCTTCCAGTATCCAAAATGGAGGTGAGCAGTCCTTTCAAAGTATTTGAAGTGGAAGGATATACCGTCTGGGTGGGGAAATCCGCCAAAGACAATGACGAGATGCTGCGCAATTTTGTGCATAAAGACGACTTATGGCTTCATGCTAGACAGGTGCCAGGGTCCCATGTGGTCATTCGTAGAAAAGGGATGCCTACGGTACCCGAGAAAGTAGTAGAACGAGCAGCCTCTTTGGCTGCCTTTTATTCCAAACTAAAAACAGATTCACTTAGCCCAGTGATTGTAACAGAAGTAAAATTTGTCCGTAAGGTAAAAGGATCTTCACCGGGCTCGGTAGTTGTCGATAGGGAAAAAGTCATTTTAGTTGCTCCTAAAGGGCCCGATCAAGACACCCTGCCTAGTAATTCTTGAATAGGATCCACCTACCCTCACCCCCATACATCCGATTAGGAACAGGCTGTTGAAGTTTCCATTGAGCAATTAGTGTTTGCTATAGGAAGCATCTATCCCAAATAAACATCAGATGGTTTTTTTTGAATTAAGTTCCGAAACAAAACACCAGTTAACCCACTAAGTCCTCCTAAAATAAAACCCAAGGCAGTAGTCAATCCAAATACAGCCAGTCCTGAACCTAAGCCCATAAGAATACCCATCTTATCTGGAAGCGTGCTGGAAGTACTCATCGAGATCAACAAGGCTTGCCCCAGCCATGCCAAGCCCATTCCTACTCCTCCTCCAAAAAACCCAGCCCAGCCACTTGGACGGACAAGGGTAGCTACACTAGCGATGGCAATCATGACCACCCAAAATGGAGCAATCAAGTTTAGAAAAACTACCAATAAAGCACAGAGGAGAGTAAACAATAGAAATTTCATAGCTAGCCCTAGTTTAAAATTGTTTTGAATAAAATCCCACTTTGATCCTCTTTTTTCTTTAGGTCAAAATTTACGTAATCACCAGAAGCCCATATAGGAATGAAATTAGCGTAAAATCTACTCCCTGGATTACCGGATTGCCCTCCAGGATAAATACCAAAAGCCTTTACAGTTGGTCCCAACTCCACCACCATTCTCCAACTTGCTCCGTGCCTATTTCCTGTGGCATTTAAAATACCTGGCCCACCTCCAGTATATACATCTGGTACTGAAAAAGCTTTAAAATTAGGCACCAGGTGCTGAATGGTAGTTTTCTTGTAATTTGCCCATTCGTAAGTCCCTTCATCAGCTTCCCACTTTTTCATAGCAACTAGAAGGGAATCAAATCCGACTTGCACATGGTAGTGAGCCGTTTGAATACCTGCTGCCATGTGTACATCAAACACCTCATCTTCTGGATTGTCTCGCATCAAGGCAATCGTTTGGTAATTATTTGGTCGAACTACAGGCGATCCTTGATCCATCAATTCTCTCCAAATGCTTTCTACGGTTTCAGCAAACCAAATGGAATAAAGTGTTTGCCCCTTTTTGTTTGGATCTGCAAAATAATCCCATGCCTTAAGATCCGAGAGGTACTTTTGGGCATCCTTGGAGGAGTTTGTATTCCCTGTCAACAAATTGAGTAGAATAGGCAATGATTCTGCTGCTTGCAGGTTGTAGGAATCGTATTGCAAGGCCTTCATGTCATCCACCGTAATTTGTTCCATGCCAGCGAGCTTACTATTCAACCTACGATTTCGGTAATGCTCGTACGAATGGTCAAAAGTATAGTAGGGGTAAGTACTATCCACAGGATGTTGATTGGCAGAAGACACAAACCCACGCTCAGGATTCAGTGTATTTGGGTTATGCTCGAAAGGAATATACCCTTGCCATTCCATTCTAGGGTCAGCACCATCCATAAAGAACTTTCCTTGCTCCTTCCACTTCAATGGAAATTTACCTTGAATACGCATGGCAATATCTCCAGTTTTGGAAGCAAAAACAAAGTTTTGAGCCGGTGCGGCATAGGTCATCAGTGCCTCAGTATAGGCAGCGTGATTTTTGGCCTTATTCAGCTGGAGAAATGTTTTTTGTTCATTGGAATTTCCTTGATGTACAATCCAACGAAGTGCAAAATTCACGTCCTGACGATCTGATTTAAATGTTTTATCGTATACAACAGGCCCATAGTGGGTATATACCACGGTATCTAAGTAAGTCTCCTGCCCTTTTATCTTAATTTCCTCTATCCTAAACTCGGTAGCTTTCCATTCCTGACCGTATTTGTAAGCTTTTCTAGATGCGTTTTGAAAAGTTATCTTGAACCAATCTCGGGTATCTTTTGTAGCATTGGTCACTCCCCACGCGATGTCATGATTGAAGCCAGAAATCACACCTAAAGCTCCTGGAAGAGTAGCCCCTTTTACGGTATGCGCTGGGGTACTCAACTGCATAGAATACCATAGTGAGGGTAAATTCAAACTTAAATGGGGGTCGTTGGCAAGAATTGGATGTCCATTTTTGGTTTTTTTGCCACTTACCGCCCAGTTGTTGGACCCTGTCCCTTCAATGGGTTGTGTCAATGCTTCCAATTGGAGCGTCTCTTCCGGGTAGTTTAAACTATCTGGTTTGGGGGGATATAACGATTGAAACTCCCAGATTCGCTCCTTTTCAATTACTGGGTCATTTTCCTTGGGGAATTCTGGGTACAATCGGTCCAATTTCGCCTTACCCAAAATTTTCTTCAAGTTGCTGTATTCTAAATCACGGTCTCCCACCAGCATATCAGACATGTACTTGAGAAGGAGTAGTGATTTGTAGGCAGACCAAGCCTCTGGCTTGTAGTTCAAAATCTTGTATTCAATAGGTAATCTTGCATCCGTCAATTGACCAATGTATTGATTGACTCCATCGGCATAAGCTTCCACCAAAGCCAAGGTGGCAGGATCTTCCTTCTTCAAGTAGTCAATTCCCAATTCTGCACCATAAGCAAGGCCTTTCCTTCTAGTCATTCGATCCAACTCCAAGGCCATGGGTCCTACCAACTCAGCAAGTCTACCTGCCGCTGCACGAGTTTGAAATTCCATCTGCCAAAGTCGGTGCTTTGCGGTAATGTACCCTTGTGCTCGGTAGAGGTCCAACTCATTTTCCGCATAAAGATGCGGGATTAACTGTTCGTCATAGACCACTTCCACAGGTGCCTGTAGGTTTTCTAAGGACAGCGCTTCCTCAGCAAGTTGATCTTCTGAGTAGGAATTTTGCCAGAAGCCCTGGTTGGGATCCAACAAAAATGCTAGTGGGGGAAGCTGTCCGATGGAATTTGCCCCTCCTATCGCCAAAACACAAGTAAGGAGAAGGACACTTAAAAAAGAAAGGATTTTCATAGCCAACTCATGGGGTGGTAAGCATTTTTAATCATTAATTACTTCGGAAACTTAAGGATTTTAGAAATCAAAAAAAATCCCCAACTCAAGAGCTAGGGATTTTCAAGAACTATTGAATCGCAACAGGTAATTTTAATTTTTCCCAACGGATGACTAAACCTGGGCTCTCCACTTCCATGGACAAGGCCTCTTGACTGGTTTCTTCCCATTGAGGCTGAACCTCTACCCGAAGGACATCGTTATTTTCATTGTATTGGAAATGGCCATGCTCTAAATTCCAATCTGAATTAAATACCACCGTCCAAGTGGTATTTTCTTTAGGGATCGTAAATATGGAGTATTTGCCTGGCGCAAGTAGTTGCCCTTCCACAAGTACTTCTTCGGATAAATCAATAAAGGATGCCTCATTTGCTCCTGTCCTCCACACGACATTGTATGGCACTAAATCTCCCCACAGGGTTCTACCTTTCACAGATGGAGAGCCGTATTGCACTTTTACTGTTTTATTTCCTACCTGCCCAACTTTAGTTACCAGTGGGCTGGGACGATTTTCTGTTGTCTTTTCCTCCAATTCAAGTGCTGAATCAGAGGAATTCGTTGCTTCAGATTTAGGCTGACAGGCCCCCACTAAAAAGAGCACTCCAACCAAGAATAAACTAACGTATTGCTTTTTCATAAATAAAAAGGATAAGACAATTGACTAGATAAAATTAATAGAAAGGATTAAAATTAATAGGGATAATACGAACCTTTTCGACAATAGTTCCCTAATCAATTCTTTCTGCTTACCGACAGCTGATTAAATGAATTGATTAGCAGTAGTAAATCGAACAGTTTTTTTTTGATTTTGGTGAAATTGCGGATAATCAAATTATTTTTCAATTAAAGTATTTCGTAACTAACTCGCTCCAGTAATGAAATTGACTGAATTTTTCTCATTTTTGAAGTCTAATCCAGTGCATCCCCATTTGTTCTAGTGTCATGAAGTTTATTACAGGGCTTATTTTTTGTTTCAGCCTACTTGCTTTTTCAAGCGTCTTTATTTCCCCGGAAGTATTTCCTTATGCAGGATTAATTCCTTTTTTGATCCCTATTGCATTGGTAGCAAATCTGTTTTTATTTTTCGTATTGGCCCTTGCATGGAGAAGATTGGCCTTTATTCCACTTATTGGATTAGCAATTGGAATAAATTTTTTGTTTCTGACCTTTCAATTTCATCCTAAAAACGAAGGGGCATCTGGCTTAAAAGTGCTCAGCTACAATGCTCATCTATTTAATTATAAAAATCCACCCTTGGGAGGAAATGAACCAAATATTTTTTCTTGGCTAAAGGACCATCCCTCAGAAATAAAAGTCATTCAGGAATTCTACCAAGATTTTACCATCTCCCAAAAAAATGCGTTGAAGTTTTTGAGCAACGAAGGGGAGTTCGACTACTTTTACCACCCGCTAAGAGGGGAAAAAAAGAAAAGATCTTATGGTTTGGCAATCTTTTCCAAATACCCAATAATTAACGAAGGAGTTGTTTTTGATGAGGAAAATAAAAATGGAGCCATTTTTGCAGACATAGAGATTGGAAAAGATACTGTACGAATCTACAATGTTCACCTCGCCTCCATGTCAATAGAAGCCGAGGCGTTTGACAATTATGACAGTGCCAAATTAGTCTACAAACAAACTCTCTCCAAACTCAATCAAGGAAGTCTAAAAAGGGCACAGCAAATCAACATCTTGCTCGAACATGTAAACAATAGCCCCTACCCAATCGTACTGATGGGAGATTTGAATGAATTGCCCTACTCAAATGCCTATTATCGACTTAGTAAATCCCTAAGTAATGCATTTGAATTAGCTGGGCGAGGCTTTGGTTTTACCTTCAATCGGATTCTCTTTTTTCTGCGAATAGATCACATCTTTACTTCTCCCTCGATTCTTCCATTACAATTTAAAACACACAGAGAAGTAGACTATTCAGACCACTACCCTATCTCTGCCACCCTTTCTTGGGCAGGTTTTTTACCGAATTAAACTAAATCGACTTTATCCAGCCTTCCCTTAGATTTTGCATGGAAGAATTTTTCTTAACTTATTTTATTCACCTGATGGATTCGGGAGAGCTAGTAAAAAAAAGCCCAATTACTTACCTTGCAAACAAGTTTAAATCCAATCAACCATGCAACAGTACCACGATTTGATGCGGCGCATTCTTTCTGAAGGTGTTAAAAAAACGGACCGAACAGGAACAGGGACCCTAAGTGTTTTTGGACACCAAATGCGGTTTAATTTAGCGGAAGGATTTCCTGTGGTAACTACCAAAAAATTGCACCTTCGCTCCATTATCATCGAATTACTATGGTTTTTGAAAGGCGAGTCCAATATTAAGTGGTTGAAAGAAAACGGTTGTTCTATTTGGGACGAATGGGCAGATGAAAATGGAGACCTTGGTCCCGTTTATGGCTATCAATGGAGACATTGGCCCGATGGTAACGGGGGTGAAATAGATCAAATCAAAAATTTGATCCACCAGATTAAAACCAAACCCGATAGCCGAAGGCACCTAGTAAGTGCTTGGAATGTGGCCAATGTGGATGAAATGGCACTCCCTCCCTGCCATACACTTTTCCAGTTTTATGTCGCAGAGGGTAAACTTTCCTGCCAACTCTATCAGCGAAGTGCAGATGTGTTTCTTGGAGTTCCATTCAACATTGCCTCTTATGCCCTATTTACTAGGATGGTGGCACAAGTTTGCGATCTGGAACCAGGAGAGTTTGTACACACCTTTGGAGATGCCCACTTGTATTTAAATCATTTGGAGCAAACTGAATTGCAATTGAGCAGAGAATGCAGGCCTCTTCCCACCATGAAGATTAATCCGGCAGTGAAGGATATTTTTTCATTTAGCTATGAGGATTTTGAATTGCTCAACTACGATCCACATCCACACATTAAAGCTCCCGTAGCCATTTAACTTAATCTGATTATCCTCTTTGTCAGC
>JANQWS010000038.1:0-1933 GCA_030729785.1 Algoriphagus sp.
TCTGAAGTGGGCCCACTTGGAATCGAACCAAGCACCTACTGATTATGAGTCAGTTGCTCTAACCGAATGAGCTATAGGCCCAAAAATATGGGGTTTTCCCAAGCCAAAATCTGGGTAGATTACCATCCTGACCTTGGTTTTGGGACTGCAATGTTACATATTTGAGTTCAATTAATCAACCCTATCCTTGCATGAAAAACTGGCCTAACGTAGACTTTGTCATTTTTGACCTAGGCAACGTGTTGATTGATATCGACTACCAGCGATCACTCAGCTTGATTAAAGCTGAGCTTCCTAGTACCTTCCACGAGCGGGTAGACGGATGCTATGCTGCTGAATTTCACAAAGCCTACGAACGAGGAGAATTAGATTCTTTTAGCTTTCGCAATGCCTTTCGAGATTACTTTGAACAATCTTGGACGGATGCAGAAGTAGATTTTCTCTGGAATAGCCTCCTCGGTGAACTTCCGGCTCATCGACTAGAGCTAGTCCGAAGGCTAAAGGCGAGGTATCAGGTAGGGATCTTGAGCAATACCAACGAAATCCATGTGGAAGCTGTGCATGCACTCCTTCAAGCCAAACACGGGATGGAAAATTTTCTCCCTCTTTTTGATCGTGTATTTTACAGCCAAGAGATGGGCCTTGCCAAACCAAGTGCTGCCATCTACCATCAAATGATTCTAGAATTAAAAACTACACCTTCTCGGATACTTTTCTTTGATGATCTGCTTGCCAACGTGGAAGGAGCTGCAGCAGTAGGAATTCAAGCCATTCAGGTTACGGGCCCTAATACAATTTTTGATTTTTTTGAACATGTATAAACCAAAGGAATACCTCATTCATGGGACCTTATTTCTTTTGACACTGGTCACCACCACATTAGCAGGAGGGGAGTGGGTGTATGGAAAATCCATTCTCGTATCTGGTGAAGCAGCACTTACCTGGCCTTATTTTCTCAAATCTTTGCACTTTTCTATTCCCTTTATTGGGATATTATTCGTGCATGAATTGGGACACTTATTTACCTCCATTTACCATAAAGTACGTTGTACTTTGCCCTACTTTATACCTGCTTGGTTTGGATTTTTGGGAAGCCCATCCCTAGGTACCTTTGGTGCCATTATTCGGATGAAAGGGCATGTAAATAGTCGTAAAAAATACTTTGATATCGGTATTGCAGGCCCACTTGCTGGTTTTGCGCTGGCCTTGGCTGTGCTAACCTATGGCATGCTAACTTTGCCTTCTGCGGATTACCTCTACGATATTCATCCAGAATATGCCGATCCCAACTTCCAAGGGTATGGAGAAGATGTGTTGGAATTTGAGTTGGGCAACAACTTACTCTTCTGGGGATTAGGAGAACTTCTTGCTGATCCGGAGCGATTGCCAGAGTTATCTGAAATGATTCATTATCCCTATCTATTTGCTGGGTATTTGGCACTGTTTTTTACTGCTCTCAATTTGCTGCCCATTGGGCAATTAGATGGAGGGCATGTGGTCTTTGGGCTTTTCCCCAAGCATCATACTCAAATTTCTATTGGTATTTTTGCCCTATTCCTTGCCTTTGCAGGGCTCGGCGTGATTCGTCCTACTTTACCCATAGAGGAGCTCTTGATCCGAATTCCGCTGTACCTAGGGTTTCTCTATTTCTGTTTGAGTAAGTCGGGATTATCTCAACTCAATCGAATCACCCTAGCGGTAAGTTTGGGTGCTGGACAATACCTACTCTCTTTCTTGTATCCGGTTTTGGAAGGGTATCAAGGCTGGTTATTTTTTGCCTTTTTGTTGGGGAGAGTGATGGGATTGATTCATCCTGAAGTAACTGGTTTACAGGCAGTAGACTCCAAAAGAAAGGTAATGGGTTGGATTGCCCTTCTTATCTTTATTCTCTGCTTTTCCCCTCAGCCCTTTCAGGTGAGTTGAATTTGTACTT
>JANQWS010000038.1:2033-5291 GCA_030729785.1 Algoriphagus sp.
ACTTTGGACTATTCTGCTAAGGCTCTGAAAGCCAAAATTCCTCCCAATACATTGCGTACCTGAGTAAACCCTTTTGTCTCCATAAATTTCTTGGCATTCCCACTTCTTGCGCCTGAGCGGCAATGGATAACAATTTCCTCGTCCTTGATTTTTTCAAGTTGGTCCAACTGGTGCGCAAGCTCTCCCAAGGGAATATTATCGGCTCCTAAGTTGTCTTCCTCATATTCCCATTCCTCACGCACGTCGATAAAGTGAAATTTTTCGCCTTGCTCTAATCTTTCTTTTAGTTCGTTTACGGTAATATCTTCCATGTTATTTTTTTACTACTATTCGAAATGAGGTGATCTCTAAGTCACGAACAACCCGGATCAAGTAGAGACCTGGGAGTTGATCCCTAAAATTAAGGACTTCTCCTAGATTCTTAGCTATGCGTGGAAGAGTAATCTCTCGGCCGTAAGCGTCAAGCACCTGGAGGTAGGAAAATCCTCCTTCGACCATCACTTCATCAATAGCTGGATTGGGATAGACCCTGAGGGTAGTATTTGGGCTTGCATTTCCACCTGCATTACTAGCTAGACGCACGTGTGGACGGATCAAAAGCGCACCTGCGACATCTTTATTTTGAACCCATCCCCCTCCTACATTGTAATAGATTCGGTCGCCAAAATCATTGGATTTGTCCAGCCCAACTTGCAAGAAATCGTTGGTAAATTGGGTGAATCCCACATAAAAGGTACCGGATACAGGTACGGCTTCTTCCAATTTAAAATAAAGGATGGGTTGTTCGGGAGACTTGGCCGGCAGAGCCACTTCTTGGGTGTACAGTGGGCTTTTGTCCAAAGATGACCATACGACTAGGTCCACTACCTGATTGGCTTGCCTTGCACTAGCAAAATCAATGGAGATGCCGGTTAGAACGACAGGTTCAGGTGTGGTGTAGGCTATTGCCAATTGCCCTGAACGTTGATTGATTCCTGCCGTGTAGTCTGCTTGCCCTTGATCATAGGCAAAGAAATTTCGAAGGGAGAACTTGGTTCTTACTTGGTCATTAATTCGGAAATCCACTTGAGCATATCGAGTGGTATCTGTTCCAGTGATGCTTGTCAATAGGCCATCGCCAGTAATGAGGGAGGTTTCAAAGTACAATTCCCCAGGTTGACTCGGTACGGGGATTTCAGTAAAGGTTCTGCTGACAATAGTCCTCCTTTCCAAGGCATTGGGTACGGGATTGAAAGGAGTTGTAGTGTTGATTGAAAGCAAGTTGGTTGCGCTACTATCTTGTAGGGTTACCGAAAATTCCATCGCTCGAAATCGATTTTCAAGGTTTTGAAATTCACTTTTAACAGTAGACCAGTTGTCTTTTTGATGTTTGGCTAATAGTTCCCAAGGATAGGCACCAAAGTCACCCAGGCGTACAGTACTTGGAACGGTAATGGCACGGTCAGGATAAGTGAGGAGGGAAGTACTTCGTTGGCTATTTAGATAGACATAGTCCAGTAACCAAGAATCAAAAGGGCCACTTTGCCTTCCGTTGGAGAAAAATCGAAACTGAAAGTTGGCATGCTGCCATTCGGGTAGGATGGAAATGATTTCTTGGGTAAATAGACTTCGGTCTAAACCATCTCCCCCTAACTTTTCCCACACGGTCTGCCAGTTTCCTGAGGGAGTTAATATTTGCAGAGTAAGGCGATCTGAGCGATCTGGTACTTCAGCTTTTCCTCCTGCCTGCCAAAAGAAACTGAGGTAAAGACTAGTTTGCTCAACTACATCTAAGGAACTTAAATCCAAGGGAATACTGGTCAAGAAATCGCTTTCTCCTTGATCCTTTTCTTGCAAGGAATAAGAGCGCCCAAGCTCATCCACCCCATTGAAGAGGACCATTCCTATGGAGGGAGCATTTGTTCCGATGGTTTCGGTATAGGAAGATCCTTCTGCTATCCATTTGGATGCGTCAATTCCTTGGGAAAAATCATCCCAGAAAGGAATGGATCCATTTGCTGCTTGACGATCGTGAGGGCGAGATTGGGCAAGGGAATTTACTGGGTTCCGGTGTGTTGGAGCAAAAACAACAAATTGAGCACTGCTAGGGGTACTTTGACTCAACAAAGCAAGTAGAAAAAGTAAAAATAGATAAGGCTTACTTTTCAAAACTAGTTGTTTTTGGAAATCCAAAGGTCAATCAAATCTCCCGTTTTCAGTTCTACTCCAAGAAGTGGGTTTTGTAGGTAAACTTTTCCTGGGCTTAAGGAGTCGGTTTTTTGGTAAATTTTTCTACCCAATCGAAGGCCTGATCCAAGTATCAGAAATTCAGCTTCCTCCTCCTCTAATCCTACAAAATTAGGTGTAGTTAAAAGTTGATTGCCTAATCCATCGCCAACTACCAAATCTATTTTTGATCCTTTAGGAATGGGTGATCCTTCGGAAATAGGAGAGTCGTTAAATCGTTGTTCCAGCACTACATTGATGCCGATATCTGGAACATAAATTATATCCCCACGCTGCAATCCAAGGTTGGCCAGAATTTCTTGAACATTTTTCAAGGGCATGTTTACCAAACTCGGCATTTTTAGAATGGGTGCATTTCTAGCATTGAGTGTGAGGTAAATCTTTCGGCCCTTTTTTACAAGGGCATCGGCCTCTGGACGCTGCTTTAAAATGGCTAGGGGGTCTTTTTCAGCACTAAATCCTGAGTCGGGAAGAATTTCAAACTCGAGGGAAGTCTTTCGTAGCATTCCCTCAGCTTCCTCATAAGACATTCCTTCTAAGTCTGGAACGGAGACAGTCTCCCCATGGTTGGTGTAAAAGGGGAGATAAAGCTTGAGGAAAAGTACTCCCAATGCAATTGATATACCTGCAATTAGGAGTAGGTGAATACCAACTTTTTTTAATTGTGGGAGAAGTGATTGCATAGAATTAGGTTTGAGTCAATTGAATCTTTAGCTTCTCTGCTAGCATGGGAGTGAGTCCTAAAAAACTTGGCCAATAGGAAACCTTTCAGCCTAGTGTTATTTATTGAATTAAAACTCGTTTTATTTCCTGAAGGCTAGTACTATTGATTTTGAAAACATAAAGGCCTGCGCTAAACATCTCTCTACTGAACGTATACGTTTGGTTTAGCGTATTTGGAAACGATAATTCTCGTACAACCGCTCCTGTAGCCGAGATAATCTGTATGGTTACATTTTCTCTCCTCGGAAGATTAAATGCGATATTCACAAATTCTGAAGCTGGATTGGGATATACTACGCTGTTCCTTTC
>JANQWS010000039.1 GCA_030729785.1 Algoriphagus sp.
TACATCGCGAATGCGCACGTCTCCTATATAGACGAGTTGTATGCGGCCTACAAACTGGACGCTTCGAGTATAGATCCCAGTTGGAAGGAATTTTTTGATGGCTTTGATTTTGCACTTACCCATTACGGGGAAGGGATTGGTCAAAGCTCTCCAAGTGGGGAGGTCAAGTCAACTGCACTTTCTGGCACCATCATGGAGGTCGAAAGCTTGCCTCAAGAGATTCGTGTTCGGGCGATGATCCACGCGTATCGTTCTCGTGCACACCTTAGGTCTAAAACGAACCCTGTTCGAGAGCGTCGCGATCGTAAACCATTAATTGATCCTGAAAATTTTGGTTTAGGGGAGGGGGATATGGCTACTATTTTTGAAGCAGGCAAGGAAATTGGAATTGGCGCGGCCAGTCTAAGTCAAATTGTTCAAGCTTTAAAGACCATCTATGAAGGGCCAATGGGCTTTGAATTTTTGTATATCCGGAATGCAGAAATGCTGGATTGGTTTAAATCTAAAATAGAGAAAGAGGCCTTGGCTTTTTCTCCTTCCTACGAGGAGAAAAAACGAGTTTTATCCAAGTTGAATCAAGCAGTAGTTTTTGAAAACTTTCTACATACCAAATACCTTGGTCAAAAGCGGTTCTCCTTAGAAGGGGGAGAAAGCACCATTCCCTTTTTAGATGCCGTAATCAATACCGCTGCGCAGCATGGAGTGGAAGAAGTGATGATTGGTATGGCGCACAGAGGTCGGCTTAATGTTCTTTCCAATATCATGGGAAAGACTTACGAGCAGATTTTTTCTGAGTTTGAGGGTACATCCAAGCCCGACTTGACCATGGGCGATGGGGATGTGAAGTACCACATGGGCTATTCTTCGGACATTGTTACTCCAGGGCAACAAAAAGTTCACCTCAAGCTTGCTCCTAATCCTTCTCACCTAGAGGCCGTTAACCCTGTAGTTGAAGGGTTTGTCCGTGCCAAAATTGATCATGCCCACAAAGGGGATGCAAGAAAGGCCCTTCCTATTCTCATTCATGGGGATGCAGCAGTGGCAGGACAAGGGATTGTGTACGAGGTAACTCAAATGGCAGGCCTGAAAGGCTACAATACGGGAGGTACTATCCATTTTGTGATTAATAATCAGGTAGGTTTCACTACCGATTTTGACGATGCAAGGACTTCTATTTATTGCACTGATGTAGCAAAGATAATCGATGCACCGGTGATTCACGTCAATGGAGACAATGCCGAAGCGGTGGTATTTGCTGCAAAATTGGCTGCTGAGTTTCGTCAAAAATTTAGCAAAGATATTTTCGTAGACATGGTTTGCTACCGTCGTCATGGGCACAACGAGTCCGACGAACCGAAGTTTACGCAACCAGAGCTTTACAACATTATTTCTAAGCACCCCAATCCACGCGAAATTTATGTCAAGCATTTGACAGAAAGAGGGGATTTTGATGCGCAGATTGCTTCGCAAATGGATGCGGAGTTTCGACAGCTTCTGCAGGACCGCTTGAATATGGTGAAAGAGAAACCCCTTCCTTACCAGGCGACCAAGTTTGAAACCGAATGGGCCAATCTACGTCGCTCCAATCCAGCGGATTTTGAGCAATCTCCTGAAACAGGTATTACCCAAGAGCAAATTGAAAAAGTAGCTGAGGCAATCACTTTAATTCCAAAAGGCTTTAAACCAATCAAGCAAATTGAAGCGCAGATGAAACAGCGCAAAGAGATGTTTTTTGAATCTAAAGAACTCAACTGGGCTGCTGCAGAATTATTGGCCTATGGATCCTTGCTCTTGGAGGGTAAGACTGTTCGCCTTACGGGTCAAGACGTGCAGCGAGGTACATTCTCACACCGTCATGCGGTCATCCACGATGCCAATACCAACCAACCCTTCAATTCCTTGCTTGAAATGAAGGATAGAAAGGGGCAATTTTACATTTATAATTCCCTACTTTCAGAGTACGCTGTACTTGGTTTTGAATACGGCTATGCCATGGCCAATCCACATGCACTAACCCTATGGGAAGGACAGTTTGGAGATTTTGCAAATGGTGCACAAACCATGATCGATCAATTTATCTCTTCAGGCGAAACGAAATGGCAGAAAATGAATGGTCTAGTCATGCTACTTCCGCATGGATACGAAGGTCAAGGTCCGGAGCACTCCAATGCTAGACCTGAGCGTTTCTTGCAACTATCTGCGGAGTACAACATGGTGGTAGCCAATATTACGGAGCCATCCAACTTCTTCCATTTGCTTCGAAGACAGCAGGCTTGGGAATTTAGAAAACCTTGTGTGGTCATGTCTCCAAAGTCCCTGCTTCGTCATCCGAAAGTAACATCCCCGTTGGATGAATTTACTTCAGGTCGATTTAGAGAAGTACTGCCAGATACCACCGTGAAGGCAAAAGAAGTGAAACGCGTGGTGTTGTGCACTGGTAAAGTATATTTTGACTTGGAAGAAGCTCGAGAAAAAGAGAAAAACACTCAGGTAGCCCTAGTGAGATTGGAGCAGTTGCATCCACTTCCTAAAAAACAAATCTTCGACGTCCTCAAGTCCTACAAAGGAGCAGAGGTAGTTTGGGTACAAGAAGAACCTGAAAACATGGGGTATTGGAACTACTTGCTTCGCTTGTTGTACCAGGAACTTCCTATGCGAGTGATTGCAAGAAAATCAAGTGCCTCTCCAGCCACTGGATACAATAAAGTTCACGTTGAGGAGCAGCGCAATCTAGTAGCCCAAGCCCTCACTCTTTAAGAAGGGGTAGAAGTAATTCAAATCTGTAAAACACCAAGGAAGTAATTCTAAGGAAAAAATAAAAGACCATGAGCAAAGAAATGAGAGTACCTACCGTCGGAGAATCTATCTCAGAAGTTACTGTAGGACAATGGTTTAAAAAAGACGGAGACCTGGTTCAACTAGACGAAGTGCTCTGTGAATTGGAATCTGACAAAGCAACTTTTGAGTTTCCTTCTGAAGCGGCTGGCGTGCTACGTATCAAAGCCCAGGAGGGTGATACTGTTGAAATCGGTGGATTGATCTGTTTGATTGAAGAAAGTGCAACAGCTTCAGCTCCTGCTGCTACCCTCGCACCAGCTCCGGTTGCCGCTGCTGCGTCAGCTGCCGTCGCGGCTACCACGGCCGCCTCAGTCAAGGATATGATCGTACCTACTGTGGGCGAGTCCATCACGGAAGTGACTCTAGCTAATTGGCTCAAGAAGGATGGAGACTTGGTGACCTTGGATGAAATCATTGCAGAGGTAGATTCTGATAAGGCTACTTTTGAACTACCAGCAGAAGCCACTGGTATTTTAAGACAGGTGGCCAAGGAAGGAGATGTTTTGGAAATAGGTGGATTGATCTGCCGAATTGAAGTAGGAGGATCCGTTGCTAGTCCGAGTGGGGCTACACCAGCACCTGCTGCTCCAGTGGCAGCACCACCTACTGCTACTGAAAACTATGCCACTGGCCATGCTTCTCCAGCAGCCGCAAAAATATTGGCTGAAAAAGGGATTCCTGCTACCACTGTAGCCGGTACGGGCAAGGATGGACGTGTGACCAAAGAGGATGCGCTAGGTGCTTCCGTCCCAGCACCAGCACCAGCCACTTCTGCTCCCTCTTCAGTTGCAGCGCCAAGCCCTGCAGTCACTAGTAGTAGCGCTGGCGCTAGAGGTATTCGACGCGAGAAGATGTCTTCGTTGCGCAAGACGGTATCTCGTCGCTTGGTGGCAGTAAAGAATGAAACAGCCATGTTGACTACCTTCAATGAGGTCAACATGAAACCTATCATGGACCTAAGATCCAAGTTTAAAGATCAGTTCAAGGAAAAGCATGGCGTAGGACTAGGCTTTATGTCCTTCTTTACCAAGGCCGTGTGTGTGGCCTTGAAGGAATGGCCTGCTGTCAATGCGCAAATCGATGGCAATGAAATGGTATTTCACGACTTTTGTGACATTTCCGTAGCGGTATCTGCACCGAAAGGGTTGGTGGTTCCGGTGATTCGAAATGCGGAGAACCTTTCTTTTGATCAAATTGAAAAAGAGATTGTGCGATTAGCAGGAAAGGCTCGTGACAATAAGCTTTCTATCGAAGAGATGACTGGAGGTACCTTTACCATCACGAATGGTGGGGTATTTGGATCCATGATGTCTACACCGATTATCAATGCACCCCAATCCGCTATTTTGGGCATGCACAACATTGTGGAGCGCCCCATTGCCGAAAATGGGCAGGTAGTCATCCGACCAATGATGTATTTGGCCTTGTCTTACGATCATCGGATCATCGATGGCCGTGAGTCCGTTAGCTTCCTCGTTCGCGTGAAGCAACTGCTCGAGGACCCAACGAGGTTGATGTTTGGAGTGTAGTGTACGAGGTACAAAGTACCAAGTACTAAGTACAATGTACCAAGTACGAAGTACAAGGGAAATTGTGCTAAGGATTTCATTTGAACTCTGAAAGAGGAGAATTTTTTAACCTAATTGATAAAAAAATGCATCGTTACAAGGATTTATCCGTTTGGCAAAAGGCCATGGAATTAGTAGTTGAAATTTACAAGATTACCGAAAAATTCCCTTCAGATGAGCGGTTTGGCTTGGTCTCACAAATGAATCGATGTGCGATCTCCATACCCTCTACCATTGCGGAGGGGGCAGGGAGAAATACCACCAAGGATTTTGATCACTTCTTGGCGATCTCTCTAGGGTCTTCTTTCGAATTGCATACCCAATTGGTTCTTTCCAATCGACTCGGGTATGTGGCAATGGAAGTAGTTGAAAAAATGGAACTCGAGTTGGCTCATATCCAAAATATGGTCGTGAAACTCAAAAAAAGTTTGAATAGCTAACCAATGTGTACCTGGTACTTCGTACTTGGTACATAGTACAACAACAAAAAAATGTACGACGTCATCGTAATCGGATCAGGACCAGGAGGCTATGTAGCCGCTATCCGTGCTGCCCAATTGGGCATGAAAACAGCCCTGGTAGAGAAATATGCTACGCTTGGGGGTACCTGCTTGAATGTGGGTTGCATCCCTTCCAAAGCACTACTTGATTCTTCGGAGCATTACCACAATGCGGCCCATACCTTCACTACCCACGGCATCGACGTGAAGGGCCTTGCGGTCAACCTGCCACAAATGATTGCCCGAAAAGACGAGGTGGTCACCCAAAATGTGGATGGAATTCAGTTTTTAATGAAGAAAAACAAAGTCGATGTCCACCATGGACTTGGATCTTTTGTAGATGCACACACCGTAAAAGTGACGAAAGCAGATGGCTCCGCAGCCGATATTCAAGGGAAAAATATCATTATTGCCACGGGATCGAAGCCTGCTAGTCTTCCATTTATTTCGGTCGATAAAAAGCGCATCATCACTTCGACAGAGGCACTCAAAATGAAGGAAATTCCAAAGCACCTCATCGTCATCGGTGGTGGAGTAATCGGGATGGAATTGGGTTCTGTGTATGGGCGACTGGGAGCCAAGGTTTCGGTGGTGGAGTACATGGATTCCATCATTCCTACGATGGACAAGAGTTTGGGTAAGGAACTGCAAAAATCCTTGAAAAAGATAGGCTTTGAGTTTTACCTCAAGCACAAGGTGACTGGAGTAGAAAACCTCGGAAAAGAAGTGGTGGTCAAAGCGGAAAATGCGAAGGGAGAGACTGTAGAAATCAAGGGAGATTATGTGCTTGTATCTATCGGTAGAAAACCCTACACCGAAGGTCTCAATGCTGCAGCTGCAGGAGTCGTGCTTACTGACCGAGGTCAAATTCAGGTAAATGAGCATTTACAAACTACTACACCTCATATTTATGCCATCGGTGATGTGGTCAAAGGGGCAATGTTGGCACACAAGGCGGAAGAGGAAGGTGTATTTGTAGCGGAGACCATTGCTGGTCAAAAGCCGCACATCAACTACCTTTTGATTCCTGGAGTGGTCTACACCTGGCCAGAGGTAGCAGCTGTAGGCTATACCGAAGAGCAACTGAAGGAGCTGGGCAGAGGGTACAAGGTAGGCAAGTTTCCTTTCTTGGCTTCTGGGCGTGCCCGTGCTTCCATGGATACGGATGGGATGGTCAAGGTATTGGCAGATGCAAGTACAGACGAGATCCTTGGGGTCCACATGATCGGTCCACGAACAGCCGATATGATTGCCGAGGCAGTGGTGGCAATGGAGTTTCGTGCTTCTGCAGAAGACATCGCTAGAATGTCCCACGCACACCCAACCTACACAGAGGTATTTAAGGAAGCATGTTTGGCAGCTACTGCCAACCGCGCCTTGCATATCTAAGCGATTGAAGTTCTTTAATAAAGCCATTTTCCCTTAAGAAGATGGCTTTTTCTTTTCCTAAAAATTAACTTAATTTCTTTATGAAGTTGAAAATAGCAATCCTTGGAGCTGGTAATTTGGCCTGGAACTTGGCACCTGCATTGGAAGATGTGGGACATGAAATCACCGAAGTCTATGCGCGAGACTTTCAAAAAGCCAAGGAAATCACCGAGCGGATTTACACTGCGACGCCGAAGGATGATTTGGATTTTTCGGAAAGTAAGGCAGAGTTATTTATTCTTGCGATCAAGGACGATGCGCTTGCAGTGGTAGCCGATCAGGTGATCTTACCGGAAGGAAGTATTCTGGTACATACTTCTGGAGCGATGCCCATGGAGGTTTTGGCACAGAGTTCTGCTACCTATGTAGGTGTATTTTACCCCTTGCAATCTTTTACCAAAGGAAAGAAAGTAGACTTTGAGGAGGTTCCATTTTTACTGGAGTCCGAGGATGAAGGAGCTTTGCAGCTTCTCAAAAAAGTAGCGAAGAGTCTTTCACCTCTGGTGCATATCCTCCGTCACAAGGATAGGGAGGCTGTTCATGTGGCAGCCGTATTTGCGAGTAATTTTACCAACCACATGCTGCGAATTGCAGAGGAAATTCTCCATCGAAAGGGGCTTGATCGTGAAATTATGAAACCGTTGATTATCGAGTCGATTTCTAAAAGTTTGCAGCTCGGTGCGAAGAAGGCCCAGACGGGTCCTGCTATTCGCGAAGATTACGAGACCCTAGAAGCCCATCATCAATTTTTAAGTTACAACGAGCAGCTAGCTGAAATTTACCGACTCATTTCTCAGGACATCATTGATAGTTGATTACTCCTTGGTAAGTCGTTTATCGAGTTCCAGGAGCGTGTGTAGCAGTACATTGGCACCTTTAGCAATGGCCTCTGGGCTGGAGTATTCTTCAGGAGCATGACTAATTCCAGCTTTGCTTGGGATAAAGATCATGCCCATGGGGGCAATCCGAGCCATTTCTTGCGCATCATGCCCTGCTCCACTAGGAAGGCTTTTGGTGCTGTATCCCAATTTTTTGGCTTGCTTGTCAATTACTTCCCGGATCATGGAATCTGCAAGTGCGGGTTTGCTAGCGACTTCAATGTGTTTGATTTCCAAGGTGGTCCCACTTTCTTGGGCAAGTTGCTTGGCAATAGTCTCCAATTCTGCATACAGTTTCCAGATTTTTTCAGAAGACAAATCTCGGATCTCTAGGTTGAGTTTTACCTCACCCGGGATTACATTGCCTGCCCCTGGAAAGGCTTGAATTTTCCCTACCGTTCCCACCTGCCGCCCTTCGTCTCGGGTGATGACTTCATTTACGGCCAGCGTAAATCTTGCTGCGGGCAGCATAGGGTCTTTGCGTGCATGCATGGGGGTTGTGCCCGCATGGTTTGCCTTGCCTTTGAAGCTAAATTCCCACCATTCGATCGCCACGATCCCTTCGACTACTCCTATGTCTAATTTTTCTGTATCCAAGTTACCCCCTTGTTCGATGTGTAGTTCGAGAAAGGCTGCAATTGCACCCTTTGGGCGGGCTAGACTTGCAATTCGGCTGGGATTTCCACCTAGCAGGCGTATTCCGTCGGCATGGGTGATGCCTGCATTGCTTTGGCCTTGGAGCGCTTGAGCGCTTAATCCGCCCACAAGTGCTCGGCTGCCAATGACTCCTCCTTCCTCATTGGTGAAAATAATTACCTCCAGGGGATGCTCCGTTTGAATACCTGCTTCTTTCAGCGTCCGGACTACTTCTATAGCTCCCATTACCCCAACAGGACCATCGTAATCCCCTCCATTGGGAACCTCATCGATATGCGACCCAAGGCTTATTGGTTTTAAGGAAGGGTTTTTACCGGCTTTTCGACCAATGATATTTCCTGCAAAATCCACGCTTACTTCCAAGCCTGCAGCAGCAAGTAGTTCCTTGACGAAAGGTCGAGCAGCAAGGTCATGAACCGAGTAGGCCACCCGGTCTGAGCCACCTTTTTCATTTTTACCATAAGTGGCTAGAGTACTGAGGGATTGGGAGAGTCGTTCGGAATTCACTTGTAGGCTTTGGGCAAAGGAGGTACCCAGGCTTGCGAGGGTCAATGTGAATGTCAGGAAGAGGTATTTCATAGAATTGTGAGTGAAGGAATCAGAAATATCCAAAAAAAAGTCCTTCGGGGGGAAGGACTTGGTAGTTTATTTTAGCCAGGCAAGGCTGACTTCTTCGGGGGCTTTGATTCGATCTGCCAAGCGCATGTATCGATCCGCAAGGCTAGCCAAATACTCCTGTGCTTTGGCAGCAGCAGCATCCAATCCAGTGAGGGATTCAATCTTCCAGAAATCCACCAAGTGTTCAATGATTCTGGCATAATCCCAACCGGTATAAACGCCTATTTTTTGGGTAATTTCTGAAAAGTCTTTGTATATGCTTGGGCGGCTACTTCCTTCGCCCATAAGGACAGCAGGCATGACAATATTTTTTCGCATCATTTTTTCAAAAGCTGTGATTGCTCCACTTGGATCAATCTCAAAAATTTTGGACATAAAGCTTTTGTAAGCCTTTTCATGTCTCGCCTCGTCTCCAGCAATCGTTTTACAGATTTTTGATAGGACATGGTCTCCTGCTTTGTCTGCAAGTTTGCCAGTATTTACATGCGAAATTTTAGTGGCTCGCTCTTGAAAAGAGGTGTAAATCATAGCCTGGTAGGGGTCAGCGTCTGATTTGGGGTCAAAGCCGTTGGTAATCAAGCGGTGAATAGTCTGCTCCACAGCACGCATGTCTATACGACCAGTGAGGTACAGGTATTTGTTTAGAAGATCACCATGGCGATTTTCTTCAGCAGTCCAAGCTTTGGACCAACGTACCCAGCCGGATGGGGAGAGCAAGCTACGCTCCACATTGATTCCTTCCAATAGGTTGAAATAGGTTTGGTAAGAAGGCAAGGCTTCTTCTGTAACTAGATTGCCAACCAAGGAAGTTAATACCGTATCCGGTATACCTGCTGCGCGTTGCTGAAGCAATTTGACATCTTCCATCGCCTCAGGATTGGAAAAATCCGGTAAAAAATCGGTCGGCTGCCAGCAATCCTCAGGATCTACAAGCACCGTATCTACTGCATGGCCCACAAAGTCATCCAATTGGGAGATGACTTCCATGTTTTTTTCTAATTCGTAGTTAATTTCTTTAGCGTTCATAGGGTAGGCTTGATTTAGGTAGGGTAGTAACCTATTCCAAAGGTAAAGGAATAAAATCGATTACTCACCTAGTGATTCCATGGGCGGCGAATTGGAAGCTGGGAATCTAATTTACCTCCCTCATTTCTTACGCTCAGCGTGTGTATGTAAGAACTAGTTCAGCGTCGAATAGTTCATTAGTGAAGAAAAAGAAAAAGTACTTTTTTAAAGGTAACGAAAGAATACAAGCCAATAAAGTAACTTCATTGGCGTTGGTGGACCATCTGCTGGGTGCCAAACTAATCGCTTGCAACTTTTTGATTCCTTTTTCAAAGCGCTTATCTTTCCTATTCTACTACTTCTGATTTATGAACTACCGTCTACTCATTGGAATTGCACTACTCGTAGTAAGTTCCGCGACAGCCCAAGAAGCACCCATCGATTACAAAAAGCTATCCGATGTGGAGCGGCTGCAAGCTGCTCAAAAAATAGCGCAAACTACGATTATGGTAGATGGGCATGTAGACCTGCCTTACCGAATGAAAGTAGGGGGATTTACCTTGCAGCGGGAGGTTTTGGACGTATCCGTGCGTACGCCAGATGGTAATTTCGACTACCCGCGTGCCAAAGAGGGGGGGCTCGATGCCCCTTTTATGTCAATTTACATTCCTGCCGCCAACCAGGCTATTCCAGGTGCTTCCAAAGCACTTGCAGACTCATTGATTTTGATGACCGAAAGGTTGGCGGCTACTTTTCCAGAAAAATTTGCCATGGCCTACAGTCCAAAAGATATCGAGGCAAACTTTGCTAAGGGCTTGATTTCATTGCCAATGGGAATGGAAAATGGAGCTGGGATTGAGGATGATTTAAATAATGTGTCTTACTTCTACAAGCGTGGTATTCGCTACATCACCCTTACGCATGGCAAGGACAATCTTATCGGTGACGCGAGTTACGATACCACCGCCACTTACGGCGGCCTCAGTGAGTTTGGAGAAAAGGTAGTAGCCGAAATGAATCGGGTAGGCATACTAGTTGACTTAAGTCACGTCTCGGATAATACCTTTCGAGATGCCCTTGCGATTAGTAAGGTACCTGTAATTGCCTCACATTCCTCAGTCCGGAAATTTACACCTGGCTTTGAGCGCAACATGAGTGATGAACTTATTCAGGCGCTTGCCAAAAATGGAGGAGTGATGCTTATTAATTTTGGAGGCACCTTTATTGATTCTGCCTATGCTTCGGGTACCACCAAAGTTCGGGAACACCTAGTCAACTGGCTTGCGGAAAATAACCTTTCGCGAAGAGATGCTGAGGCTCAAAAGTACATCCAAGACTATACGGATTTGCACAACCCTTTTCCTACCGTATCACGTGTAGCGGACCACTTTGATCACGTTCTAGAACTGGTGGGGATAGACCATGTGGGTTTGGGTTCTGATTTTGATGGTGTAGGGGACTCCCTTCCTACGGGATTAAAGGATGTGTCCATGTTTCCAAATCTCCTTGCAGAACTATTGAAAAGAGGGTATTCAAAAGGAGATCTTGAGAAAATTTGTTACAAAAACATCTTCCGGGTATGGCAAGCAGTGGAGGATTTTGCTGCAAGCCAAAAATAGTTTGCCCAATGAGGTCTAGCTTTGATGCGCGAGTACTTCCTTTTTTTCTCGCAAAGAAGAGAAGCTGCAAAGAATTGCTTGTATAAGTAAAACTTCGCGTCCTACCTGCCAGATAGGATAGTTTACCCATAAGCATTCTTTTGTGTTTTTTTAAATCGAGGTCTTCCGCTTTTTGGTGGGAAGGGTTCTTGGTAGTAAGTGAGATGAATCTTTCCTAGTAGTTTTCAGCCCGTAATAGGTAGTTTAATTCTAGGTTTTCTGCCAAAATTTCATGTTTAAAGTCAATTTTTAGTCTTTTTAGGACAGAATGGCTGAAATGCTAGTTTGGAGGCCTATTTGCTCGTTAGATTACAGCTTGAGTAAGGAATACTAACCCAAACCAAACTATGGATTTTAAGCAGTTTACTACCAAATCCCAGGAGGCAATTCAAAAAGCAGCAGAACTAGCTGTTTCTTCTGGTAATCCAGCCATTGAGACGACTCACTTGCTGAAGGGGATCTTGTTGGAGGACGAACATGTTTCTCCATTCCTATTGCAAAAGTTGGGTGCGAACCAGCAACTTTTAACTCAAAAACTCGAAGAGCTGCTCCAGAAACTTCCTAAGGTAAGCGGAGAAACCACCCAGCCTTACTTGTCTGGGGCTGCAAATCAGGCCTTGACCAAGGCGAAGGAGTATTTGAAAACTTTTGGGGATGCCTATGTAGCCTTAGAGCATTTGCTATTGGCGGTTTTGGCAGGGAACGATCCCGTAGCTCAACTGTTGAAGAATCAAGGAATTACTGAAAAAGCGCTTATTGAAGCGATTAATCAACTTAGAAAAGGAACTAAAGTGACCGATCCAAACGCAGAGAGTACCTACAGAGCCTTGGAAAAATATTCCAAGAATCTCAATGAAATGGCCAAGAAAGGGAAAATTGATCCGGTCATTGGTCGTGACGAAGAAATCAGACGGGTCTTGCAGATTCTGGCTCGTCGAACCAAAAACAACCCGATTCTTTTGGGTGAACCGGGAGTTGGGAAGACGGCAATTGTAGAAGGATTGGCACAACGCATCGTCTCTGGGGATGTGCCAGAAAATTTAAAGTCCAAAACACTTATATCCCTAGACATGGGCCTCCTCGTAGCAGGAGCCAAATACAAGGGAGAATTTGAGGAGCGACTCAAGTCTGTGATCAAAGAAGTGACGGATGCAGAAGGGGAAATTATCCTATTTATTGACGAGATACATACACTAATTGGTGCGGGGGGTGGCGGCGAAGGTGCCATGGATGCAGCCAACCTGCTCAAACCTGCACTTGCCCGTGGGGAGCTGCATGCTATCGGAGCCACTACGTTGAAAGAATACCAAAAGTACATCGAAAAGGACAAAGCCTTAGAGCGTCGCTTCCAGTCCGTAATCGTGGACGAACCCGATGCAGCAGATGCAATTTCCATTCTGAGAGGAATCAAGGACAAGTACGAATTACACCATGGCGTTCGGATCAAGGACGATGCGGTGATTGCCGCGGTAGAACTTTCGCAGCGCTACATCAGCGATCGCTTTTTGCCAGATAAGGCCATCGACTTGATGGATGAGGCTGCTGCCAAGTTGCGTATGGAAATTGACTCTTTACCACAGGAGCTAGATGAATTGAACCGTAGGATCATGCAACTTGAGATTGAACGCGAGGCTATTCGACGCGAAAACAATAAGGACAAAGAGGTAGTGTTGAGTAAAGAATTAGCCGAGCTCGGTGAGAAAAGGCAATCTGTGAAAGCCAAGTGGGAGAGTGAGAAGGGGGTGATTACCGGTATTCAACGAGAAAAGGAGGATATTGAAAAACTCAAGCTGGAAGCCGAGCAAGCGGAGCGAGCAGGAGATTTTGGAAAAGTAGCAGAGATCCGGTATGGAAAGATGGTAGAAGCGGAGAAAAAATTGGAGTCCTTCAAATCCCAACTGGCAGACATGCAGGCCGGCTCTCCTTTACTCAAGGAAGAGGTGGATCAGGAAGACATTGCTTCGGTGGTGTCCAAATGGACAGGAATTCCTTTGAGTAAAATGATTCAATCTGAGCGGGAAAAATTACTCCATTTAGAACACGAGCTGGGTAGACGTGTTGCGGGACAGCAGGAAGCCATTGTGGCACTCTCTGATGCCGTGCGTAGAAGTCGGGCGGGATTACAGGACCCAAGGCGGCCTATTGGAAGTTTTATCTTTATGGGGACCACAGGGGTAGGTAAAACCGAGCTTGCCAAAGCCCTTGCCGAGTACCTGTTTAACGATGAAAATGCCATGGTTCGGATCGACATGTCGGAGTACCAAGAACGACATGCAGTAAGTAGGTTGGTAGGAGCGCCTCCAGGTTATGTGGGGTACGACGAAGGCGGACAATTGACCGAAGCGGTTCGTAGAAAGCCCTATTCTGTAATTCTTCTGGATGAGATCGAAAAGGCACATCCGGATGTATTCAATATTCTCCTTCAGGTGCTGGATGATGGTCGACTAACTGACAATAAGGGGCGTTTGGCCAATTTTAAGAATACCATTATTATTTTAACCACGAATATTGGTTCGCACTTAATTCAAGAGCGATTTGCTGAAATGGAGGATTGGAACCGGGAAGAGGTATTGGAGAAGACCAAGGTGGAGGTGTACGACCTACTCAAAAAGTCTGTTCGTCCGGAATTCTTGAACCGAATCGATGAAACTATTCTTTTTGAGCCACTCAACAAGCAGGTGATCCGCAAGATCGTGGACATTCAATGGAGAGAGATTCAGAAGCGACTTGCGGATTCGAACATCCAAATTGAAGCGACTACCGAGGTACTTGACTTCTTAGGTGAGGTGGGCTTTGATGCCAATTTTGGAGCAAGGCCACTCAAACGAACTATGCAACGGTTGGTTTTGAACGAGCTATCCAAGCAGATTCTAGCAGGTTACATCAAAAATGATGCGGCGGTTCTGGTAGATTTGGATGCTGAAAAGCAGGTTTATTTCAAGAATTTGGAAGCGCCTGTGGGTTTGAACTAACTTGAAAAGAGTATTTACAAAGAGGCTCCACATCAAATTTCGGGGCCTCTTTGTTTTTCAATTATATAGCCAAGTTGAAATTTTAAACCCTAGTCTGCTAATTGTGTTAGTATAAAAAATCAATCGATGCTTTTTAGTGCTACTGACTCCTTTGCTGCTATTTGGCAGACGCTGCTCCACGAGATTCACCGGGGTGCTCTTGATTCCAAACATCCCTTTCGATACTTAACGCTGGCAAGTACAGGCAAGCAATTTCCTCAGGTACGAACGGTGGTATTGCGTCAGTTCGGTGCCGACTTGGAATTCTTGGTGTACACCGATGCTCGATCCTCCAAAGTACAGGAGTTGCTTGAGGCGCCTCGTGTAAGTTTGCTTTTTTACCATCCCAAAAAGCAGGTGCAAGTACGGGTCAAAGCCCTGGCCACAATTCATGTAGAGGATGAACTTGCACAGGTGCATTGGAAGCGAGTTTCCGAGAAGAGGAGGGTAGAATACCAGAGTAAACTTGGGCCAGGAACACGAGTTGAGGCGCCTTCTTTGGGGTGGGAGGCATCTTTGGAACATTCCTATTTTTCTGTGTTGAAATTTTCTCCTCTCGCCATTGAAGTGCTTCAGTTGGCACGTGAAGGGCATGTACGAATCCAGTTTGACTTGGCTTCTGGATGGCAGGGTGTTTGGTTGGTGCCCTAAGGGTAAAAAAAAGTCCCGAGGACTTCGGGACTTGGAAAAGTGTTACACCTTCATGATGTCGACTTCCTTCTTGGTGAAAAGTTCATCAATTTTTATGGAATAGGCATCGGTAAATTTTTGAACTTGGTCTTCACCGCGCTTGATGGCATCTTCTGAGGCGCCCTCCTTTTGTAGTTTGCGTAAAGATTCGTTGGTGTCCTTGCGAACAGATCGGATAGAGATTTTACCTGTTTCGCACTCTGCTTTTGCATTTTTAACAAGCTGAAGTCTTCGCTCTTCGGTCAAGGCTGGGATGGTCAAAATAATAAGCTCTCCATTGTTCTGTGGGGCAAGGCCCAAGTCGGAGTTGATAATGGCTTTTTCAATTTCAGAGATGAGGTTGCGCTCAAAAGGCTTGATGGCGAGCGTCCTTGCATCCGGTGTAGTGACAGAAGATACTTGAGAAAGTGGGGTAGGAGATCCATAATAGTTCACAAAAACCCCATCCAATAGGTTGGGCATGGCTTTTCCAGCCCGAATTTTCACCAATTCTGCAGCAGTATGGTCTACTGCTTTTTGCATCAATTCCTTCGCTTCGTCTAGGTACAATTCGATTTCTTCCATAAGTGGATTCAGTTTATACAGTGATCAGAGTTCCTATTTGTTCCCCTTTGACCAGTTTGGTAAGGTTCTCGTTTTGGTTCATATCAAACACGATGATAGGGAGATTATTTTCTTGGCAAAGGGTGAATGCCGTCATGTCCATGACATTCAAGTTTTTTTCATACACCTCGGTAAATGAGATTTTTTGAAACTTGGTAGCGGAAGCATCCTTTTCTGGATCTGCTGTATACACCCCATCGACACGGGTGCCTTTCAATACAACTTCGGATTCAATTTCAATGGCTCTCAAGGCGGCGGTTGAATCTGTAGTAAAGTAGGGATTGCCTATGCCTGCTCCAAAAATGACGATTCTCCCTTTTTCTAAGTGACGGATAGCTCGTCTACGAATAAATGGTTCGCAGACACTTTCAATCTTAATACCAGACATCAGTCGAGTATACAAGCCAATTTGCTCCAAGGCGCTTTGCAGGGCCATGGCATTGATTAAAGTGGCGAGCATTCCCATGTAATCCCCTTGAACGCGGTCGATTCCAGATTTTTCAGCCTGTACCCCTCTAAAAATATTACCTCCTCCAATGACAATGGCGATTTCAACGCCTAGGTCTTTTACTTTTTTAATTTCTTCTGCGTATTGCTGCAAGATTGCTGAATCGATTCCGTATTTTTTTTCGCCCATCAGAGATTCTCCGCTGAGCTTGAGCAAAATGCGTTTGTATTTCATGGATTGGTAGGTAAAAACGTAGATAAATTTGGGCTTGCCAACTTTGAAACTAGGGGATACTACCCTTTTTACTAAGGTTGGATAGATTGAATCTTTTATTCAACCTAGCAAATATACTTTCTTCCGTTAAGAAATTTAGAACTGTAGGAAAAAATGACGCTATTTTCTAGAAAAGGGATTGGAGGGAGGAGCAACTTTTTAGAACTGGATGAGTACTTGGTTTTTTTCAACAGATTGTTTGAGTTCTACCTTGACTATTTTTACTAGGCCATCGCCTGGTGATTTAATGCTATTTTCCATTTTCATTGCTTCCAAGATCACTAGCACATCCCCTTTTTTGACTTCGTCCCCTGGAGCTACTTTGATATCCAGAATCAATCCAGGCATGGGGGCTTTGATTTCTTTGAGGCTGCCTGCACTTGCAGCATTCATCCCCATTTTTTCAAGTAATAGGTCAAAACGATCTTGAAGCTGAATCGTAGTCTTCTTATGCCCCAATCGAATTTGCACTGTTTTTGCCTCCAAATCTAAATCTAGCAATTCTGCTTCCAAAGATTGAGTTCCTTGGATGAGGTGTATTTTCCGATCACCCATCCATTTGAGATCCCACGAGAGTGCTTGCTGGTTGACGAGCGTTTCGTTTCCATTTTTTTCTACTGAATAGGCGGTGTCCTGAAGGATTACTGAAAACATTCTTGCTTAATTTGTTTTCTACTACTAAAGAGTGCCAGAAGCTGGCTACGAATTTCTTCAAATATGACTCAAAAACTGTTTTGTCCAAAACTAAATTTTAGTACGCCCATGCTCTCTTTGCTAGCACTGCTATGCTTAGGGCTCTTGGAGGGCTGTAAGTCCGCCACAAACCTTGGTATTCAAGAAGGAGGAGAAAAGCAAGAAGAAGTGATTCAGGTTAGCGAGGAGGGTATTTTTAGCTACCAGCCTGCGGCTCAACGGGACATGGACTTGCTTCATATGGACTTGATGCTCGAGTTTGATTGGAAAAAGCAAGAGGTACACGGAAAGGCTAAACTAAAGCTGACCCCTTATTTCTATCCGCAAAAAATCCTCCGGTTAGCTGCTCAAGACTTTGAATTGATCCGAGTTGCCCAAGTGCAAGGAGATAGTTCGGAATTACTCGGTTACCGCTACGACGAGCAGGAGCTTCAGGTGTATTTGCCAAAGGAGGTGGCATTTGGGGATACCGTTACCCTTGAAATTAACTACATCGCCTTCCCCAATCGAAATTCAGGCGAGGGATCAACTGCGATCACGGATACAAAAGGCCTGTATTTCATTGATCCCATGGACACCATTCCTGGCAAGCCAACCCTGCTTTGGACTCAGGGAGAGACCGAGCATAATAGCAAATGGTTCCCAACTATAGACCGGCCTAATGAGCGGTTGACACACGATATTTGGTTGACTATTCCGGACAGTCTAGTTTCTATTAGCAATGGTCGGCTAGTCAATCAGGAGTCCTTGGGAAATGGAATGCGCAAAGATCATTGGGAAATGGATCTACCACACGCGCCGTATTTAGTAGCGATTGCTGTAGGGGATTTTGCTAAAGTGACTGCTACGCATGGGGATTTACCGTTGGCATATTATGTAGAAAAGGGGTTTGAAAAAGGGGCGGAAAAAGTTTTTGCTTCTACACCTGATATGATTGATTTCTTTGAGAAGCGGCTTGGATTTCCTTTTCCTTGGCAAAAGTACGATCAGATTGTGGTTCGTGACTTTGTCTCTGGGGCCATGGAAAACACGACGGCATCAATTTTTATGGAAGAATTGCTTTTAGATGAGCGGGAAGCAATTGATTCCGAATGGGATTACATCATTGCGCACGAACTTTTTCACCAATGGTTTGGGGATTTGGTAACCGCTGAATCCTGGTCCAATCTAACTTTAAACGAAGCTTTTGCGAATTACAGCGAATATTTATGGAATGAATATCGCTATGGTCAGGATCAGGCAGACTTGAAGTTGGTGGTGGAGAAGGAAGGGTATTTTGCTGAGGCCGCCGTAGCTCCAAAGGAGCTGATTCGGTACAGGTACGCCGATGCAGAAGACATGTTTGATGCACACAGTTACAACAAAGGTGGGTTAGTTTTGCACATGTTGCGCCGGGAGTTGGGAGATGCGGCATTTTTTAAGGGTTTGAATTTGTATTTGACCCAACATGCTTTCCAATCGGTGGAGGGGCATGATTTGCGGTTAGCTATGGAGCGGGTAAGCGGGCAAGATTTGAATTGGTTTTTTAATCAGTGGTTTTTTGCCAAGGGGCATCCTGAATTGGAAGTTACAGTAGATTATTCTCAGCCTGAGAATTTGCTTCTTCGGTTTTCTCAGCGGCAAGACTTAAGGTCCAACACAGTTTATCAGTTACCGGTGACAGTAAGCTGGTACGTAGGTGGGGAAAGAAAAACCAAGGTGCTTCGGATCACCGAGGTAGAGCAGGAATTTGCTTTGGAGAATGGGGATGCGGTCTCTTTGGTCTATCTAAACGAGGATCAGGGGGTATTGTATGAAGGAAATCAAGCGTTTAGTCCTTCCCAATACCTGCAGCAATTTAAAGAATCTCAATTGGGTGTGGCACGTTACGAGGCCTTGGATAGTTTGGTCGCACGTGAAGCTCGGGAAGAGTTGATGGAGGTGTTGCCTCTGGCCATCCAGGATTCTTTTGCTGCGATTCGAGAGCGAGGCTTATCGATTTTACAGGCAGATCCAACCTGGAAGGAACAGCTGTCGGAGGTTGAGGCGGTGGTCTATCAGTTGGCCGAAGAAGATGCTCAGAATAAAGTTCGAGCGGCTGCGCTAGAAGTCCTTGTTGAATGGAATTCGACTGCCTACCGCGGGGCAATGATGCGTTTGGCTAGGGATCCTTCCTATTTGGTTGCAGGAGCGGCTTTGATGGGGCTAGCCCGGATGGAAGGTCCGGGTGTAGGTAATTCTTGGATGGAGGGTTTTGAAGAGGAAACCAATTTCCGATTGCGAGTTGCCTTGGGGGAATATTTCATTTCTAGCAAAGTAGGTGGAAAAGGGGAATGGTTTGATCGGGCATTCGCCTCGTTAGGTGGAGAGGGCTTGTATTATTTTATGGGCTACTATGGAAGTTATTATTTAGAAGTGTCGACAAGTGAAAAGGGAAAAGCGATAGATCGGCTTTTTTCTGTAATGGAGTTCAATCCAAAGGATTACTTACGAATGGGAGCATTTCAAACGCTGTTGGGCTTTGTAACGGAGGAAGGGGTGCTTGACAGGATGGATAAAATAGCTGAAAGGGAAGTTTCTGAGGAGTTAAAGGCCTACTATGCCTATTTCTTAGATTTGTTGAAGGAAGAAAATTAAGTGCTTGATTTTTAAAAGATTGAGAGGTGTTGGTATAATTTTTTTTCAATTTTCAGGAACTCACTTTGATACTTTAATAAAAGGCTATAATTTTGCAGTCCGTTAAAGTTCAAAGGGGAAATAAGCCTTAAATTTTAGCGCAGTTGGGGGAATACCAAAGCGGCCAACTGGGACGGACTGTAAATCCGTTGACTTATGTCTTCACAGGTTCGAATCCTGTTTCCCCCACGACTTGCATTAAAACAAATTTATTTTGTAGTTTTGCAGGGCAAAAAATAACCGGGCAACCGGATATAAGCGGGAGTAGCTCAGTTGGTAGAGCGGCAGCCTTCCAAGCTGCAGGTCGCGGGTTCGAGCCTCGTCTCCCGCTCTGTACTCTTCGGAGTGCACTGCGTAGTGAAAGCCGACGTAGCTCAGGGGTAGAGTACTTCCTTGGTAAGGAAGGGGTCACGGGTTCAATTCCCGTCGTTGGCTCAACACAGAAATTATTATCTAAATATATCTTTAAAACTTAAACTGAGGATTTTCAAGCATGGCAAAAGCTAATTTCGACCGTTCCAAACCGCACGTTAACGTCGGAACCATTGGACACGTAGACCATGGTAAGACCACCTTGACTGCAGCCATCACCACGGTATTGGCAAAGAAGGGTCTTTCTGAATTACGAGATTTCTCTTCTATTGACAACGCGCCAGAAGAGAAGGAAAGAGGTATTACAATCAACACCTCTCACGTAGAGTATCAAACTGAGAACAGACACTACGCACACGTAGACTGTCCTGGACACGCCGATTATGTGAAAAACATGGTTACTGGTGCTGCTCAGATGGACGGTGCTATTCTTGTAGTAGCTGCAACTGACGGACCTATGCCTCAAACTAGAGAGCACATCCTATTGGCTCGCCAGGTAGGTGTACCTCAGCTAGTGGTATTCATGAACAAAGTGGATATGGTGGATGATCCTGAATTGTTGGAGTTGGTTGAGATGGAAATCAGAGAATTGCTTTCTTTCTACAACTTTGACGGGGACAATATTCCTGTAATCGCTGGTTCTGCACTTGGTGCATTGAATGGTGAAGAGAAGTGGGTTGAAAAAGTAATGGAATTGATGAGTGCGGTAGATACCTACATTCCACTTCCAGAGCGTTTGATTGACAAGGATTTCTTGATGCCGGTAGAAGACGTATTCTCGATCACTGGTCGTGGTACAGTAGCTACAGGTCGTATTGAAAGAGGTGTAGTTAACTCAGGTGAAGCAGTAGACATCATTGGTATGGGTGCTGAAAACTTGAAGTCTACTGTAACTGGTGTTGAGATGTTCCGTAAAATTTTGGACAGAGGAGAAGCTGGTGACAACGTAGGTTTGTTGTTGAGAGGTATTGAAAAATCACAAATCAAGCGAGGCATGATTATTTGCAAGCCAGGTTCTGTGAAGCCTCACTCTCACTTCAAAGCAGAAGTTTATGTGCTTTCCAAAGAAGAAGGTGGACGTCATACTCCATTCTTCAACAGATACAGACCACAGTTCTACCTAAGAACTACTGACGTAACTGGTGAGATCACCCTTCCTGCAAACGTAGAAATGGTAATGCCAGGTGACAACGTAACCATTGAGGTGAAGTTGTTGGCAGCAGTTGCATTAGAGAAAGGGTTGAGATTTGCGATTCGTGAAGGCGGTCGTACAGTAGGTGCTGGTCAGGTAACTGAAATTCTTGACTAATTCAATCTAATTAGAACATTGGATGCGATCCCAAAGAATATTTTGGGATCGCATTTGTTTCTAAAGACTATTTTCCTAATTTTGCGTTCCGTTTTGGATCGTTCGTTTTACACGGGCATAGTTCAACGGCAGAATAGTGGTCTCCAAAACCATTGATGGGAGTTCGAATCTCTCTGCCCGTGCAGTAAGAATATAGACTATGAATCTTAAAAACTTTGTCCTTGAGTCGTATGACGAAATGAAAAACATGGTGACATGGCCTAAGTTTTCGTTTCTTCAAAACAGTGCCATTTTGGTATTGGTCGCATCCCTGATTTTCGCACTATTTATTGGTGCAGTAGATCTAGGATTCGAGAATATCATGACATGGTTTTATGATTTATTCTAATAGCATTACAGGATGGCTGAACATAAGTGGTACGTACTCAGAGTAGTCGCAGGACAGGAGAAAAAAGCAAAAAACTACCTAGAGAATGAAATCTTTAGGCAGAAGATTGCTGAATTTATTCCTGAAGTGTTGATTCCATCTGAGAAAGTCTATGAGATGCGTAATGGCAAAAAGCGTGTGCGTGAGAAGAACTTCTTCCCAGGCTACGTATTGGTCAATGCGGACTTGTCGAATGGTGAGGCCAATCACGTAATAACGAGTATCCCAGGAGTAATTGGTTTTCTTGGATCAAACCAGGGGGGAGCTTCCAAAACCCCTGAACCATTACGTCAATCGGAAGTCAATCGTATTTTAGGTAAGGTTGAGGAGATTGATGAGTTTGCCGAGAAGCAAGAAGCCCCATTTATAGTTGGAGAGGCCGTAAAAGTAATGGACGGTCCTTTCAGTGGGTTTACTGGGACAATTGAGGAGATTTTTGAGGAGAAGAAAAAGCTTAACGTTATGGTTAAGATTTTCGGCCGCAATACTCCTGTAGAATTAAACTTTATACAAGTAGAAAAACAAGACTAAGCAATGGCTAAGGAAATCACTGGTTATGTAAAACTACAAGTGAAAGGTGGCCAGGCTAACCCGTCACCTCCAGTAGGTCCAGCTCTTGGTTCCAAGGGTTTGAACATCATGGAGTTCTGTAAGCAGTTCAATGCGCGTACCCAAGAGAAAATGGGAACAGTATTGCCTGTGTTAATTACAGTATATTCTGACAAGTCTTTTGATTTTGTGGTAAAAACTCCTCCAGCTGCAAATTTGCTGTTGGAAGCTGCAAAAGTTAAAGGTGGTTCTGCGGAGCCAAACAGAAAAAAGGTAGGATCTGTAACCTGGGATCAGGTTCGGGTGATTGCTGAGACGAAAATGCCTGACCTTAATGCTTTCAAAGTAGAATCAGCCATGAAAATGGTAGCAGGTACCGCACGTAGTATGGGTATCACAGTTTCTGGTAAAGCCCCTTGGGAAGTATAACTAAACAATAATGGCTAAGTTAACAAAAAAGCAAAAAGAAGCTCTTTCTAAGTACGACCCAAGCCAAGTGTACTCCCTGGAGGCTGCTTCTTCACTGGTAAAGGAAATTACGATGACGAAGTTTGATGCTTCTGTAGACGTTGACGTTCGTTTGGGCGTTGATCCACGGAAAGCAGATCAAATGGTAAGAGGGGTTGTTGCCCTTCCTCATGGTACAGGTAAAGACATCAAAGTATTGGTGCTTTGCACTCCTGACAAAAATGCAGAAGCAACCGAAGCAGGTGCAGACTACGTTGGTTTGGACGATTATATTGCCAAAATAGAAGGCGGATGGACGGATATTGATGTGATCATCACCATGCCCAACGTCATGGCAAAAGTAGGTAGACTAGGTAGAGTATTGGGCCCAAGAGGCTTGATGCCAAACCCAAAGTCGGGAACGGTTACCTTAGATGTAGGTAAGGCAGTTCGAGAAGTGAAAGCGGGTAAAATTGATTTTAAAGTCGATAAATTCGGAATCATTCACGCAGGAGTCGGTAAGGTGTCTTTTACACCGGAACAAATTCACGAGAACGTGAAGGAGTTGATCTTGACCATCTCGAAACTGAAACCTTCTTCCTCTAAAGGAACGTATTTTAAAAGCATTCATTTATCCAGCACAATGTCTCCTGGTATTTCAGTAGACAAGGGTAGCATTCAAGGAATTTAAGCATGACTAGAGACGAGAAAAAACTGATTATCGACAGTCTGACTGAGAAATTTAAAGAAAACCCTTTCTTCTATATCACAGACGCGTCTGGATTCTCTGTAGCTGAGGTGAATGCATTCAGAAGAACATGCTTTGAAAGAGGTGTAGAGTACAAAGTCTACAAGAATACCTTGATTGCAAAAGCACTTGAAAACCTGGATGCAGATTATTCGACGCTTGCAGATGGAGCTTTAAAAGGTTTCTCTGGAATTTTGTTCGCAAAAGAGACAGGAAACCTACCAGCTAAAGTATTGCTGGATTTTAGAAAAAAACAAGGAAAAAAAGAGCATAGACCTGTATTTAAAGGAGCTGGTATCGATTCAGATGTATTTCTGGGCGAAGCCAATCTCACTGTACTTTCTACGCTCAAATCTAAGGAGGAATTGCTTGGTGAGCTTATTGGCTTGTTGCAATCTCCTGCGAAGAACCTCGTTTCTGCATTGCAATCGAGTCAAAACAACCTTACTGGTGTGTTGAAGACTCTTGCTGAGCGGGACGGAAATTAATTTTATCAAAATCATTCAAAAACAATTAACTAATTAATACAATGGCAAATCTTACACAACTTGCAGAACAGTTGGTAAACTTGACTGTAAAAGAAGTAAAGGAATTGACTGACATCCTTAAGGATCAGTATGGCATCGAGCCTGCTGCTGCTGGTGCTGTTATGGTAGCGAGCGGAGCTGGTGCTGGTGCTGGTAATGCTCCTGCTGCAGAAGAGAAGACTTCTTTTGACGTAATCTTGAAATCAGCTGGTGCTCAGAAGCTAGCAGTCGTTAAATTGGTGAAGGACTTGACTGGCTTGGGCTTGAAAGAAGCAAAAGACCTAGTTGATGCCGCTCCAAAAGCAGTTAAAGAAGGCGTTGCTAAGGACGAAGCTGATGCGTTGAAAAAGTCTCTTGAAGAGGCTGGCGCTGAAGTAGAGATCAAGTAATTTGCTCATCTCTATCCAAAAACGGATGGAGATTGGCTCGAAGACCTGACTAAATAAGTCAGGTCTTTTCCTGTTTATGCAGTAGTTTAAAATTGCATTATTTTAAGCGTAAATAGTAGTTTTACAACATTTAATTTCACTATTAAACTATACACTACCTTGGCTATCAAGAATCAAACCGCAAGGAAAAGTTTCTCCTCCATAAAGGTGGTCAAAGACTATCCTGATTTTCTAGATATTCAGCTTCAGTCTTTTAAAGACTTCTTCCAGTTGGATACTCCTGCAGAAAAGCGTCGTGCCGATGGGTTATTCAAAGTTTTTGCTGAAAACTTCCCAATCAGTGATTCCAGAGAAAATTTCACCTTGGAATTTATCGACTATGCAGTGGATCCACCCAAATACAGTGTGGAAGAATGCATCGACCGTGGATTAACTTATTCAGTCCCTCTTAAAGCAAAGTTGAGACTACTTTGCCACGATGAGGACAATGAAGATTTTGAAACAATCGAGCAGGAAGTATTCTTAGGCAACTTGCCTTACATGACCGAAAAAGGTTCCTTCGTGATTAATGGTGCCGAGCGTGTAATTGTTTCCCAGCTGCACCGCTCCCCAGGGGTATTCTTTGCGCAAAGCAAACATACCAATGGGACCAAGCTATATTCAGCGCGTATCATTCCTTTTAAAGGTTCTTGGATTGAATTTGCAACTGACATTAACAATGTCATGTATGCCTACATCGATCGTAAAAAGAAATTCCCAGTTACGACCCTTCTTAGAGCTATTGGTTATGGTTCTGATAAAGATATATTAGACCTCTTCGGACTTTCTGAAGAAGTTTCAGCTACCAAGACCGCACTTAAAAAAGCGGCAGGTAGAAAATTAGCTGCCCGTGTGTTAAGAACTTGGGTGGAAGACTTTGTGGATGAAGATACCGGTGAAGTGGTATCCATCGACCGAAATGAGGTATTGTTGGAAAGAGACTCTGTCCTTACCGATTCAGACATCGAAATGATTCTCGATTCAGGATCCAAATCCATCATCCTTCATCGGGAAGATGTAAACGTGGCTGATTTTTCAATCATCTACAATACCTTACAAAAAGATAATTCCAACTCTGAAAAAGAAGCGGTAGAAGTGATCTACCGTCAACTACGAAATACAGAAGCTCCAGATGAAGCAACTGCTCGTGAAGTCATTCAGAGTTTGTTCTTCTCGGATAAGCGTTACGACTTAGGGGAGGTTGGTAGATACCGAATCAACAAGAAATTGGGCTTGACCATAGAGCCTGAAAAAATTGTATTGACTAAGGAAGACATCATCTCTATTGTAAAGTACTTGATCGGATTGATCAATTCAAAAGCAGTAGTCGATGACATTGACCACTTATCCAACCGTCGTGTACGTACTGTAGGCGAACAGTTGTATAGTCAGTTTGGAGTAGGTTTGGCCAGAATGGCTCGAACCATCCGTGAGCGAATGAACGTACGTGACAACGAAGATTTTAAGCCAGTGGACTTGATCAACGCACGTACCCTTTCCTCAGTTATCAACTCTTTCTTTGGTACCAACCAGCTGTCCCAGTTTATGGACCAGACCAACCCTCTGGCCGAACTGACCCACAAGCGAAGATTATCAGCTTTAGGTCCCGGGGGTCTTTCTAGAGAAAGGGCTGGTTTTGAAGTTCGTGACGTACACTACACCCACTACGGCCGCTTGTGTACCATTGAAACTCCAGAAGGACCAAATATTGGATTGATTTCCTCCTTGTGCGTACACGCCAAGGTTAATTCCATGGGCTTCTTAGAAACTCCTTACCGCAAGGTCGATAGTGGAAAAGTAAGCATGAAAGCAGAGGATATCGTATTCTTAACTGCTGAGGAAGAGGATAACCACAATATTGCACAGGCAAACGCTACCTTAGATGAGAAGGGCCGTTTTGTCAATGAAAAAGTAAAGGCACGTTTTGAAGGAGATTTCCCTGTGCTTGAGCCTAGCGAGATTACTTACATGGACGTAGCGCCAAACCAGATTGTTTCGGTGGCGGCTTCCTTAATTCCATTCTTGGAGCACGATGATGCGAACAGAGCCCTAATGGGATCCAACATGCAGCGTCAGGCTGTCCCTTTGTTGAAGCCAGAAGCCCCTATTGTGGGTACTGGTTTGGAAAGCAAAGCGGCTATTGACTCAAGAGCGTTGCTAATTGCCGAGGCAGATGGAGTAGTAGAATACGTAGATGCCAAGAAAATTACCATCAAATACGATCTGACTTCGGACGAATTGTTGGTGAATTTCTCCGATGAATACAGAACGTATGATCTAATCAAGTTTAGAAGAACTAACCAAGATACCACCATCAACTTGACTCCACTCGTATTGAAGGGAGAAAAAGTGAAAAAAGGGCAGGTTCTTGTGGAAGGGTATTCCACCAACCAAGGTGAATTGGCACTAGGTAAAAACCTAAAAGTAGCCTACATGCCTTGGCAAGGATACAACTT
>JANQWS010000040.1 GCA_030729785.1 Algoriphagus sp.
TTTGGAGCTCGTTGTTGCCCCAGCCGTGATCCCCAACCTCAAAACTCCATTTCTTATCGGAGGGCAGCCCATCTTGATCAAACTCATCGGACCAAAGTAGGTTGGCTCCGTGGGTTGATTGCTGCCCATAACTTGAAAAACAAAGGAGAAGTCCGAGGGAGAGGAGATATACAACTTTCATAGCCACTAGAAAAAACAATTTTAATAAAGGATTAGAGGGACAAAAACTAGAAATCAATCCCCACTAAGTAGCGGACCACTTCCAATTAAAGAACCAATATACTTCCAAAAATTTTGTCTCCTAGGCGCGACTCAGATAAAATTCCTCCCAAAAGTGAGCCCAGATTTGGACTGCCAATAGTAGCCTTTACCAAAAAATGTGCAGTAGACCCAAAGGAATTCAGAAATCTATTTCAACAACTACTCCTAGTACAATTATTCCATGGAAGGAAACTCCATCTTTCTAGAGATAAACGAAAGTAGGCAATAGCGACGCTTAAAGGCCTAAAAATTTCAATTCTTCTTCCAAAGAGATTTCCTTATGCTTGTATTCCTGTCGATCCAACAAACTCTTCTCCGTTGAAAGTCGGTTTAGGCTGACCGAATGTGCGTAATAATCTTCATCCCATTCAGGGCAATTCTCAAATCCTTCCTCTACTAACTTATTACAAATCAACTGCTGTACATAGGAGGCAAGCTGATCTACAGAAAGATTTCCAGGCAACTTGATCAACAAATGAATGTGATTGGGTAGTACACTAAGGTGAGTTTGTTTCTCGTAAAAATCCAAAGGTAGCTCTTCGAGTACTTTTTTGATGTACCCCACCATTTCAGAATTAATTAATGGCGCATGACCTTTAGTCCAAAGAACAAGGTGCGTCCAGATATTTGAGTGTGAATGGGGCATTTTTAGCAACGTATACACTAAAAATAGAAACAAAAAATTTATCTTCCAAGTAAATGTCTGATTTTCAAGGAGTCTAAATTAACGATTCTACTAAAAACGAAACAAAAAGGACTCCCTTTCAAGAAGGAAGTCCTTTCTAAAAAATTGGAACAGGAATTTGATTGAAAATTAATTTCCAAGTACAGCTTGAATCGGCTGACCGGTCGTGCCATTTGGAGTTCGGATTTGCAGCAAAGTAGCCAGTGTAGGCGCAATGTCTGCCACCGTGGCGTAAGCAGAACTTTTGCCTGCTTTGATCCCCCAGCCATAAAAAGCAATAGGTACATGGGTGTCGTACGAGTAGCCAGACCCATGGGTAGTTCCCCGCTTACCACCCACCAACCAGGCGGGTTCCAAGACGAGCAAAACATCCCCAGAAGCCTTGTGGTTGTACCCCATCTGCAAGAGATGCGCCCGAGATTGGGTAAATTCCTGACGACGAAGGTCTGCAGCTGTATAGGCTTCTTTAACTCCTGCAAATCCCAAAACAAACTGCGCAATATCCCGCTGCATTTGTTCCAAATTCAATTTTTTCTCCTGAATTAACCCATGATTCAAAAACACTTGTTCGTTGGAGAAATTAAGAATCCAATCTCCCTCTCCATAGTTAGCTAGTGCAAAGCCTTTCAATTGGCCTTGAGCCATCCCGGAATTGAAATTACCGGCAGGGATACCCTCACTGATCATGTACTGAGGCACATCTGCCACTGCATGATCTGCTGAGATAAAAACGAGGTACTCCCCTTTGCCTAGCTTTTGATCTAGGTAGGAAAAGAATTGAGCCAGCTCCCGATCCAAGCGCAAGTAATTGTCCTCTACTTCGACAGAAGAAGGCCCAAACCGATGTCCGATATAATCTGGACTAGAAAAGCTGATGGCAAGAAAATCAGTTGCCGTTCCTTGACCTAATTTTTCCCCTTCCAAAGCTGCATAGGCAAAATCCAAGGTAAGACTATTGCCAAAAGGAGTGGATGCTACCAAACCATAGCCCCCATTGGATGCTTTCAAGGAGGCTAAATCATACGGAAAACTTGGGCTATCCTTGCCAATAAATGGGGACTCAAAATCGTTGTGATCTGGAAGACTATTCTTATAGGTCTCCACCGGAAATAAGGATTTCCAAGTTTGACTTAAATAATGATCAGGACGCTTTTTTGAATTAAAATTAGCCACCCATGCAGGTAGCGTTTGATGGTAATACGTAGAAGTCATCCAGTCTCCATTCACATCATCGTACCAGTAGGCATCGCCCATATGACCTGCAGGGAAACTTGCTCCCCGATCCTTGATTGCAATGCCCACTACCTTGGAACGCTTTCCCGTAGACAGGCGAAGTTCATCCGTAATGGTGGTCGTCAACAAATTTCGAGGGCTAATTTTTCCATTTTCAGCAGTTCCTCCCACATAGCTCACCAAAGAATCCTCCGCACAATAAATCATTTTCTTCAAGGATGGCACGTACCAATTGTTGGCGATCACCCCATGCGTAGCAGGAGTAGCTCCAGTGTAGACCGATGCATGACCAGGTCCTGTGTAGGTAGGAATGTAGTTGTAATGCCCATTGGTAAGCATAAATCCCTGTTGGGTAAACCGCTTGAATCCACCTTCTCCAAATCTATCTGCAAAGCGATACAAATATTCCTGACGCATTTGGTCGACAATAATACCTACGACCAGCTTCGGTTTTTTAGCAGCTTGCTGCGCAAAAACAGAGGTACCGAGGGAAAAAACCACAAGCAAACTGAAAACGAATCTTTTCATAAGGATTTTTAGAAAGTTTTTCAAAGATAGGGATTTGGAAAGTTTCAGAGATTAAACTTGTGTTAAATGGCAATGGAATTATCCGCAATCTTACTTGTGGCTACGCTTTTGGATGGGGGAGTATTTAGTGGCAAGTATCAAGTATCAAGACTAGAATTCTGCTCCTATTGCGAATCCGTACTTCGACATTCGGAGTTCAGCGTCCGGCGTTCGTCATTAAAAAATTAGTAGCAGTCCACTGCCCGTCGTCTGTTAGCAGTTGACTATTCCCAATAAAAATCCACCTCGTATTTAATTCGGGTCTAATGACCAAACGGATACAGAGAAAAGCAAAATAATGCCCATCGGGGCTCCAAAGAAGATGGGAGCTTCGCAACGTGAAATTTTTCCTAACTTGCATCCGGATTTATCCGTGTACACCCCATGCAAACCTACTTTCGGATTCTTTCCTATGCTCGACCCTATGGGAGATTTATTCCAGTTTACATCGGTTACACCCTATTGGCGATCATTTTTGGATTGATGAACTTTACCCTTCTCAAGCCACTTTTTGATGTGATTTTTGAGCAGGTTGCTCCAGATGCTTTAGAAAAATTCCGCAGCCAACCTACCTTTACCCTTTCCCTAGATTATTTTATTTCCCTGTTCAACCACCTCTTTTTACAGGTAAGTGAATCCTACGGGAAGTTTGGCACCTTGCTCTTTGTCTGTTCCATCATTGTGGGATCGGTGTTCCTTGCCAACCTATTCACCTACCTCTCAGGTGTAGTCTTGGCCCAAGTGCGTGCTCAGGTCATCAAGGGGATGCGCATGGATATTTTTGAAAAAGTAAGTGCCCTACACCTGGGCTACTTTTCCAACGAACGGAAGGGGGATCTCCTTTCCAAAATGACCAATGACATCCAAGAGGTGGAAAATACCATCGTACAGTCCCTACGAATCCTATTTCGAGAGCCTGCTACCATCGTTCTCTACTTTGGGGTACTCTTTTTCATGTCTGTTCCCCTCACCCTCTTTACCATTCTGATCATCCCGATCTCAGGAGCAATCATAGGTGGCATCACGAAGCGACTCAAAAAAACAGCGATCCAAAGCCAGCAATCCCTAGGACGCATCGTAAGTATCTTGGATGAGACGCTTGGCGGCATGCGCGTAGTGAAAGCCTTCAATGGGGAAAAATTTGTGCAAGGAAAGTTTGATTCCGAGACCGACTTCTACTCCGATGTGAACATCAGTATGGCTCGCAAGAACGAACTGGCAGGGCCCATCTCCCAATTCCTTGGGGTAAGTGTAGTGGCCGGTATCCTCCTATATGGGGGCAATCTGGTATTGAACGGAGATTCCGAACTCTCGGCCTCCAACTTCATCACCTACATCATCATCTTCACCCAGGTACTCAATCCTGCCAAGGAAATCTCCCGTGCCGTATCCACCATCCAACGAGGCATCGCCTCCGCCGACCGGATTTTTGAGGTGGTTGACACGACCAACCAACTCCCTTCCCCAGCAAATCCAAAACCATACCCTGGTTTTGCCAAACAAATCGAATACAAGAATGTCAGCTTTGCTTACGGGGAAAATAAGGTACTTGACCAAATCAGCTTCACCCTTGAAAAAGGAAAAACCATCGCACTCGTAGGTCCTTCGGGCGGAGGAAAATCTACCTTGGCGGACTTGGTTCCTCGATTTTACGATCCAAGTTCCGGGCAAATTTTGGTAGATGGCATCGACCTCAAAGACATTGCTACCTCCACTTGGCGAAGCCAACTGGGTATCGTCACCCAAGAATCCATCCTGTTCAACGATACCGTATTCAACAACATCGCCTTCGGCATAGCTGGAGTCACGGAAACACAGGTCATGGAGGCGGCAAAAATTGCCAACGCCCATGAGTTTATCAGCAAACTGGAACAGGGGTACCAAACCAACATCGGCGACCGAGGATCCAAACTCTCTGGTGGCCAGCGGCAGCGACTCAGCATCGCTCGAGCAGTATTAAAAAATCCTCCCGTGCTGATCTTGGACGAGGCCACCTCGGCGCTGGACTCAGAATCTGAGTTACTCGTACAGGAAGCCATCACCAAGCTGATGAGCAGCCGCACTACCCTTGTCATCGCACACCGCTTGAGCACCATCCAGCATGCGGATGAAATCTTGGTGATCGACAAAACCAAAATTGTGCAGCGAGGAACCCATGCAGAGCTGATCGCCCAAGAAGGACTATACCAGAAGCTCTCCACCATCCAGTCTGTCTAAACTGGAAATTACTCCAGTGGAGCCAACTCCTGATCTGAGCTTCAAAATTCCCTTTTAAAAATTTCTGATTATTCGCGGAGATTTAAAGACACTAAATTTTCTTTCCCGCGGATTTTAGCAGAAAACTACCGCAGATCAAAAAGAATAAATCAGCGTCTTTTTCCTTTCGAATCTGCGTGAGAAAAATCAATCCAATTCGACGGTAAATGGATCGAAATTGCCCCAGAGGGGCAATATGCGAATAGAAAAATTTGACCCCCTCACCGAATCCCTTGTAAA
>JANQWS010000041.1 GCA_030729785.1 Algoriphagus sp.
CTTTTTAGGTTTGACCTTTTCCATCGTAACCCTCTGGTTTTTTTTTGTAAATTGCAGTCCTAAAATTAAGGGATTATTCCCAGATGGCACGGAATTTTGTTTCGAGCCTCTGCACCACTTACAACCATGCAAACAAAGAAGCAAAAACCCCTCCTTGGAATTAGTATTGGAGATATCAACGGAATTGGACCAGAAGTAATTTTAAAAGCATTGGCAGACGCCCGTGTGTATGCCAATTTCACTCCAGTTATTTATGGACATGGCAAGGCTTTGTCATATTACAAAAAAATAGCCAACCAAGAAGACCTGTATTTTACCCAAGTACGCACCCTCGATGAAATACAGCATCGAAAAGTTAATGTCCTTAATTGTCTGGAAGAATGTCCCGAAATCATTCCTGGGGTAGAAACCCAAGAGGCAGGCAAACTTGCTTTTGCAGCTTTTGCTACCGCTGTTGAAGACTTGAAATCTGGAAAAATTCAAGGACTAGTCACTGCTCCCCTATCCAAAAGTAATATCAATTCCGATACCCAGCCCTTTGTAGGCCATACCGAGTACTTGATTGATGCCACAGGAAGTAAATCTGGCTTGATGATGCTAGTAGGTGAAGAGCTACGCGTTGGATTGGTTACTGGTCATATCCCCTTGGCACAGGTCTCTGCCGCAGTAACCAAAGAAAAGGTCTTAGAAAAAGCAAAAATATTTATTCAAAGTTTAGAAAATGATTTCGGTATCCATAAACCAAAAATCGCCATTCTAGGATTAAATCCTCATGCAGGAGAGGATGGACTTTTGGGTGAAGAAGAAGAAAATATTCTGAAACCAGCTATTCAAGAATTAAAAGATGGACGTCACTATGTTTTTGGTCCCTATCCAGCAGATGGATTTTTTGGAATGATGCATCAACAAAAATTTGATGGGGTACTTGCCATGTACCACGACCAAGGATTAATTCCTTTCAAGTCTATCGCTTTCAGTAGTGGAGTCAACTTTACTGCAGGACTTTCAGTAATACGAACTTCTCCAGATCATGGTACTGCCTACTCCATTGCAGGAAAAAATTCGGCAGATTGCTCCTCCCTACGAGCAGCACTTTTTCTTGCATCAGACATGATTGAGCGGCACCAACAAAGCGAAGAAGCTGCTAAAAATTAAAAAAAGAAGAGGTGAACCAAATTATATTTCAATTTCTGTTTCACCTATGATAAATAATTACCTAAATTTGCGGACTTAATTCAGGAGGAAGTAAGGTGAAGTTTTGGAAAACCTATGCTATTGAAGTCATTAAATTTAAGGAAGGGCTGCATGAAGTGGTCTTCCCGATTGAAGATGCCTTCTTTCAACAGGTAGAAGAAAATGAAATCCTGGAAAAAGGAAACTTGACCGCACGGGTCGAGATTAACAAGGGCGCAAATCTAATTGAACTAAATTTCAACATCACCGGAAAGGTACAGCTTACTTGTGATCGAAGTTTGGAAGTTTTTGATCAACATTTGGAAATCACTGAAAAGATGATTTACAAATTTGGGTCAGAAGAAAAGGAAATTGACGAGTCTGTTACAATGATTACGAGAGACACGCCCGCCATCTATGTCGGCCAACTCTTGTATGAATATATTTTACTTGCCTTACCCATAAAGAAAATACATCCTGCTTACCGAAATGAGTTGGATGAAGACAACAATCAACTAGAAGGTGGATTTGTCTATGTAGACGGAGACGCTAGCACTGAAGAAGAGGGTTCTGATTCAGAAAATACGCCAATTGATCCCCGCTGGGAGCAACTTGGAAAACTTAAAAACAAAGAATAACCATAAATCAATCATAAAATGGCACATCCTAAACGAAAAATTTCGAAAACCAGAAGAGATAAAAGAAGAACGCATTACAAGTTGGAAGCTCCAGGATTAGCAAAATGCCCAACAACTGGTGAAATGCACCTTCCACACAGAGCTTTCTGGCTTGACGGCAAGTTGTACTACAAAGGACAAGTAATCATTGAGAAAGAAATCTCTGCTTAATTGATTACCTACAACCTTCAATTCCACTCCCTAAAGGAGTGGAATTTTTTGTTTTATTAACCACAAGACGACTGAAAATCAACCACTTAAATCTGTTAAACACTTAGGTTTTGGCGTTCAGAAGGCATTATACTATTTTTGAATTCGCTTAATTCAAATACCTTTGGCATTTACAGGGCATTTGTTTTCAGCAAAAACATACTGAATCCTTTACAATGGATAAATTAAGAGCAATGGTAACAGGTATTCATGGATACGTTCCTGAATATCGACTGACCAACCAAGAATTGGAATCTTTAGTGGATACCAACGACGAGTGGATCATGTCCCGTACGGGTATCAAAGAACGAAGGATTCTAAAGGGAGAAAATCAAGGGACTTCTGTTTTGGGTGTTGAGGCTGTAAAAGGTTTATTGGAAAAAACTGGGACAGACCCCTTAGACATTGAGCTGATCATTTGTGCTACCGTTACACCGGACATGCCCTTCCCCGCCACTGGTAATATCATTGCAGACAAAGTGGGTGCAAAAAACTCTTTTTCTTTTGACATTGGTGCTGCATGCTCTGGCTTTTTGTATGCGCTACAATTGGGTGCTCAATTTATCCAAGCAGGTACACACAAAAAAGTAATCGTTGTGGGAGCAGATAAAATGTCTGCTATTGTGGATTACCAAGATCGAACAACTTGCATTTTATTTGGAGATGGAGCCGGAGCCGTACTCCTTGAGCCCACCACCGAAAAACTGGGAGTAATCGATGCAATTTTAAAAGCAGATGGATCTGGAGAAGGCTTCCTTCATATAAAAGCAGGAGGGAGTCGCAAACCTGCTACCTTAGAAACTATAGCCAATAGAGAACACTATGCTTACCAAGAGGGAGCGTCCGTGTTTAAGTTTGCGGTTACCAACATGGCAGATGTAAGTGCCGAAGTGATGGAAAGAAATGGACTTTCAGGTGATGATATTGCCTGGCTAGTGCCTCACCAAGCCAACAAACGAATCATTGATGCCACAGCCAATCGGATGGGAGTAGGACCTGAAAAGGTAATGATGAATATTGAGCGCTATGGCAATACTACCGCAGCCACTATACCCCTTTGCCTTTGGGAATATGAATCCCAGTTGAAAAAAGGAGACAATCTTATTTTAGCAGCCTTTGGCGGTGGATTTACTTGGGGAGCCATCTACCTTAAATGGGCTTTAGATCCTAAATAATTAAATTGACAATTACTAAAAATGGCAAGTACTGCAGATTTTAAAAACGGGCTCTGTCTCGAAATGAATAACGACATCTATTCAATTGTCGATTTTCAGCATGTGAAACCTGGAAAAGGGGCCGCTTTTGTTCGTACTAAACTCAAAAGCTTGCGGAGCGGAAAAACACTGGATAAAACTTTCAATGCTGGAGAAAAAGTGACAACCGCTCGCGTTGAAAAAAGACCACATCAGTTTTTATACAAAGACGATATCGGTTACAATTTCATGGACACCGACAATTTCGAGCAGATTTCCCTAGAAGAACGACTTATAGAACGCTCAAACCTGTTAAAGGATGGCCAGCTAGTAGATATATTGGTGCACGCAGAGCACGAGACTCCCCTTTCGGTAGAACTTCCGCCTTTTGTAGAGTTAATGATCACTTACACCGAACCTGGAATTAAAGGAGATACTGCTACCAATGCACTCAAACCAGCCACTGTAGAAACGGGAGCAACGGTAATGGTTCCACTTTTTGTAGAACAAGATACCTTAATCAAGGTAGATACTAGAGACGGCTCCTATTCTGAACGAGTAAAATAAGTAGCTTAAGTCTTTGGATTTAATTAATTTACATCTCCTGTTTGCCTTAGCTCAACCCAGTAATTCTTAAAACAGGAAATAAAAAAAGAACACTATGAAACCAAAAGAAATTCAAGATTTAATTGACTATATCTCAAATACCGGACTTGCTGAAGTGAAAATCAAGACGGAAGAATTTGAGCTTTCTGTAAAGAAATATGCAGATTCGGCTGCTCCAGTATCCGGACCTCAGCCAATCGCGGCAGCGCCTGCTCCAGTAGCGGTAGCCCCAGCGGTAGCAGCACCCACACCAAGTCCAGTGGTAAGCTCCAATTTGGTAGAAATCAAATCACCAATGATTGGAACTTTTTACTTGACTGCCAACCCAGAGTCTGCACCTTTTGTGACCGAGGGTGGATCTATAAGTGCTGGTAAGACAGTTTGTATTATTGAAGCCATGAAGCTTTTCAATGAAATTGAATCTGAAATCTCTGGTAAAATCGTAAAAATACTGGTCGCAAATGCTAGCCCTGTTGAGTATGACCAACCTTTATTCCTTGTTGACCCTGCAGGTTGATTTTTTTGCACTAAATCATAAAAAGCGTGTTTAAAAAAATATTAATTGCCAATCGGGGCGAAATCGCACTTCGGATAATTCGTACATGCAAAGAAATGGGTATCAAAACCGTTGCTGTATATTCCACTGCAGACAAAGATAGTCTTCATGTGAGATTTGCAGATGAAGCTGTTTGCATCGGCCCTGCTCCAAGTCGCGAATCGTACCTAAATATCCCAAGAATTATAGCTGCTGCAGAGATAACTAATGCAGATGCAATCCACCCTGGCTATGGGTTTCTCTCAGAAAATGCAGAGTTTTCAAAGATTTGTGAGGATTACGGCATCAAATTTATTGGTGCTTCCCCAGATATGATAGCCAATATGGGCGACAAAGCAACTGCAAAAGCAACCATGAAAGCCGCAGGAGTACCTACCATCCCAGGTTCGGATGGCCTATTAGACTCCATAGAACAAGGATTGCTTATCGCCAATGAGATGGGCTACCCTGTGATCTTAAAAGCTACTGCCGGTGGAGGTGGAAGAGGCATGCGCATTGTCAAGGAAGATAGCGAATTTAAAAAGGCTTGGGATGATGCAAAAATGGAATCAGAGGCAGCTTTTGGTAACGATGGACTCTACCTTGAAAAATTTGTAGAAGAACCCCGCCACATCGAAATCCAAATCGTGGGCGACCATACTGGAAAAGCTTGTCACCTTTCCGAAAGAGATTGTTCCATCCAAAGAAGGCACCAGAAGCTAGTAGAAGAAACCCCTTCCCCATTCATCACCGAAGAATTGCGGGAAGCAATGGGTAAGGCAGCCATCAAAGGCGCTGAAGCGATTGGGTACGAAGGTGCAGGAACCATTGAATTTTTGGTAGATAAAAACCGCAACTTCTATTTTATGGAAATGAATACCCGAATCCAGGTAGAACATCCCATCACAGAAGAAGTGACCGATTTTGACCTAATCAAAGAACAAATCAAAGTTGCCGCAGGAGAAACAATCTCTGGCCGAAACTACTACCCGAAGCTGTATGCTATGGAATGTAGAATTAATGCCGAAGATCCTTTCAATGGATTTCGACCAAGCCCAGGAAAGATCCAGAATTTGCACATTCCTGGTGGACGAGGTGTACGGGTTGATTCACACGTCTATGCAGGTTATGTAATCCCTCCAAATTACGATTCCATGATTGCAAAGCTGATTGTTAGTGGACAATCTCGAGAGGAAGTAATCGTTCGTATGAAGCGGGCTTTGGAAGAATTTGTGATTGATGGCATCAAAACCACCATCCCATTCCACATCGCATTATTAGAAAACGAGGAGTTTAAGGGGGGTAACTTTACAACTAAGTTTTTGGAAACTTTTGACTTTTCAGTCTTAAAAAAATAAGGAATTCACTACCCTGAATACCCTAATCAAAAAAAGGAGAAACATCAGTTTCTCCTTTTTCATTTTATTTATTTTTCAGGACCTGATTAACCTACCACATGTACTTTCAACATATTGGTCTTCCCTTTTTGGCTCAGTGGCATACTCCCCGTATTCACGATCACCTCCCCTTGCTGTACATGGCCATCCTGCTTCAAGATGCCCTCAATATCCGCAAATACCCCATCGGTAGAGGCCTGACCTTCGTAATAGTAGGCACGTACTCCCCAAACCAAGGACAATTGAGTTAAGAGTCGCTGGTTTCTAGTAAACACAAAAATATTTGAAAGTGGTCTATGAGAGGCCAATCTAAATCCAGTAAATCCTGAGGAGGTAATCCCTACAATCGCTTTGGCCTTTACATTTCGAGAAAGCCTCGCTGCCATCAAAATCAGGTTACTGCTGAGAAAAGTAGGATCCTCCTCAGCGATTTTATAGAGATTATGGTATACCTCCGCATTGGCTTCTAGGTAGGTAATAATACTAGTCATTGCCTTTACTGCATGTATAGGATACTTTCCTGATGCAGTTTCTGCCGATAGCATCACTGCATCAGCCCCATCCAACACCGCATTGGCGACGTCGTTTGTTTCAGCTCGGGTAGGACGTGGATTCTGAATCATACTCTCCATCATCTGCGTAGCAATGATCACCGGCTTGCAAGCTTGCTTACACTTCTCTACCATCTTCTTCTGCCAAAGAGGAACAATCTCCATAGGAACTTCCACCCCCAGATCGCCTCGAGCAACCATAATCGCATCAGTAGCTTCGATGATTGCATCAATATTTTCCAAAGCCTCTGGCTTTTCAATTTTTGCTACAATTTTACAATCCTTACCTGCTGCCTTAATTCGCATGCGCAAGTCAGTAATATCCTCCGCTGAGCGTACAAAGGACAAAGCAATCCAATCCACCTCATTGGCCAAACCGAATTCAAGATCTTCCAAATCTTTTTCGGTCAAGGAAGGAGCTGAAACTTTTGTATTCGGCAAGTTTATTCCTTTTCTAGATTTGAGTATTCCGCCATGGAGTACGGTACAATTCACATTTTTTCCATCGGTACTATTGACGACTAATTCCAAGTTGCCATCGTCAATCAAGATGTGCTCGCCTTCTTGGACATCCTGAGGAAGGTTTTTGTAAACTGTACTCACCAAAGCTGCTGTGCCTATTACTGGATCGCTTGTAATCGTAATCTTGTCTCCTGGGTTAATTTCTACTCCGTTATTTTCAACTTCTCCTACCCGTATTTTTGGGCCTTGGAGGTCTTGAAGAATCCCCAAATGGCACTTCAACTCTTGATTGACTTCACGAATAGTATTTAATACCTCTTGGTGTACTTCGTGTGATCCATGTGAAAAATTAAGACGAAATACATTGGCTCCAGCAAATGCTAGACTTTTAATCATCTCATAATTATTGGAGGCAGGACCGATAGTGGCTAAAATTTTGGTTTTTTTAAATGGCAATTGAGACATGGTATATTAATAAGTTAATAGGTTTTCTTTTGATTTCAATTTGGATATATCCACCCGAACGATACTTTGCACCAGGGAATTTTGGGCTAATTTTTCCATAAAGCTACTTAAATCTAATTGTTCGGTTTCGTCTTGGACCAACAAAAAATAGTCTATATTCTTCAGTTCAGGGATTAAATAAGCCAATTGCTGAGTTGAATTTAAAGCCTTGTTTTTTAAAAGCTGGATAAATCCATGCGGCAGAGAAAGAAAATATTGAGCTATTTCAAGCTTCTCTGAATTTAGAAATTCCAACTCCAAATCCTCCTCTTTGACCAAGCTCAATTCCAATTCTTTGTTTATCAACCAAGCCATCCTATAATCCCGAATTGGAGATACTATCCCGAGCAACTCAAAGTCAAAAGTAGGTTCGACGTGTAGCTTGGCCTTCTTCATTACGGAAGATTTGGTTGGAACACAAAAGTAGAAATTAAAACGTAGCAAGCGGCATATTCCTCTCCTACAAAATTTACTTCCACCATTTCTTTGTCAATTAGCCATTAAATATATTTCTTTGCGGAGAGTTATTAACTAAACTGATCACAAAATGTCTGAAATTGCACAAAAAGTAAAGGCCATCATTGTTGACAAACTTGGCGTAGAAGAGTCTGAAGTAACTATGGAAGCTAGCTTCACCAATGATCTTGGCGCTGATTCTTTAGACACGGTAGAATTAATCATGGAATTTGAAAAGGAATTCAACATTTCTATTCCAGATGACCAAGCAGAACAAATTGGTACCGTAGGCGCAGCTGTAGCGTACCTTGAGGCTAACGTGAAATAAAAATCCCTCAAATTCATTTCTATGAATTTAAAAAGAGTTGTAGTAACAGGCATAGGTGCACTCACACCGATTGGTAATACCAAAGACGAGTTCTGGAAAGGATTGGCCTCTGGTGTGAGTGGCGCTGCGCCAATTACCCATTTTGATGCCTCCCTTTTCAAAACTCAGTTTGCCTGCGAAGTTAAAAACTTGGATATCGAACAGTTTATTGATCGGAAGGAAGCACGTAAAATGGATCCCTTCACCCAATATGCTATGGTAGCCGCCGATGAGGCGATGGGTGACTCAGGTCTAAACCTAGAAACCTTAGACCTTTCTCGTGCCGGTGTAATTTGGGGATCTGGCATCGGAGGAATAAAAACTTTCCAAGACGAGGTAACCGCCTTCAACCAAGGTGATGGTACTCCTCGATTCAATCCTTTTTTTATCCCCAAAATGATTGCCGACATTGCAGCGGGATTTATCTCTATTAAATACGGTTTTAGAGGACCAAATTTTGTCACTGTATCTGCTTGTGCATCAGCAACCAATGCGCTGATTGACGCATTTAATCTAATCCGTCTCGGCAAAGCAGATATATTTATTAGTGGCGGGTCAGAAGCAGCTGTTACCGAATCTGGTATCGGTGGATTCAACGCCATGAAAGCACTATCCCAGCGAAATGATTCTCCACAAACTGCTTCCAGGCCATTCGATAATGATCGGGATGGATTTGTTTTGGGCGAGGGTGCAGGTGCCTTGGTTTTAGAAGAATTAGAACACGCCAAAGCAAGAGGTGCAAAAATTTACGCCGAATTAGTCGGTGGAGGTATGACCGCTGACGCAAACCACATCACAGCACCACACCCAGAAGGATTAGGTGCCAGTAGTGTGATGAAAATTGCACTCGAAGATGCCGGTTTACAACCTGAACAAATTGACTACATCAATGTCCATGGTACTTCTACCCCACTTGGTGATGTAAGCGAGACTAAGGCCATTCAACAAGTCTTTGGAGAGCATGCCTACCAAATGAATATCAGCAGTACCAAATCCATGACAGGACATCTCCTTGGTGCTGCAGGTGCGATTGAAGCCATCGCGTGTATCTTGGCCATGCAGCACAGCCTTGTACCTCCTACGATCAACCACTTTACGGACGACGAAGCATTTGACAAAAGGCTCAACTTGACTTTCAATAAAGCACAAGAACGAGAAATCAACTACGCATTAAGCAATACCTTTGGATTTGGCGGTCACAACTGCTCAGTGATTTTCAAAAAATACAACTAATTCGCGTGAAGGTCTTTCAGCGATTAAGAATCCAATCCCTTTTTTTTAACGCTCAGGACAAAAAGCTTGCCTCCTCGATTCAATTGATTCTAGGAAGCAAGCCTATTAATTTATCCCTGTATCGACTTGCACTTACTCCTGCTGGATTGGGGGAAGAAACTACGCAAGGGTTTCGAATTTCAAACGAACGCTTAGAGTTTCTTGGAGATGCAATTCTAGGTGCTGCTATTGCTGAATACTTGTTCAAAAAATACCCCTATCGAGATGAGGGATTTCTTACTGAGACAAGATCCAAACTAGTCAATCGGGAAACACTCAATGGAGTAGCTATAAAAATTGGCTTAAAAAAAATCCTGCAACAAGTAATCGACAACAGGCAATTTGTCGGTAATAAGTCCTTGTATGGGGACATCTTGGAAGCGTTTTTAGGCGCAGTCTATTTGGATAGAGGGTATGGCTTCTCAAAAAAGTTAATCCTACAACGCATCCTAATCCACCTCGATCTAGAAGAAATGGTGAGCACCGTCTCCAACCATAAAAGTAAATTGATTGAATGGTCCCAGCGTGAAAGTAAACAAGTTGAATTTCAAGTAGTTCAGGTGAATAGTAACCAACGCTATAAAGAATTTGTTATAGCTATTGTAGTCAATGGGGAAACAATTGCTGAAGGCAAAGGTGAAACCAAGAAAAAAGCAGAGCAAGAGGCCTCAAAAAACGCCTGTGAACTGCTTGATATTGTCTCCTAACTTATTCAACAGCTTGTTTATAATGGACACACTAAAAATTGGCGGCGCAACAGTCAACCAAACTCCGCTGGATTGGCAAGGAAATTTTGAACGAATAATTCAAGGTATCCAGGAGGCTCGGCAACAAGGGATTGAATTACTTTGCTTTCCTGAACTCACGTTGACAGGATACGGGGCCGAAGACCTTTTTCTAAGTCCTTGGTTTACTGAAAAATCCAAACAACAACTTATCAAGCTTTTACCTTATTGCCAGGACATTACCCTTGCCGTAGGACTACCTCTCCGCTTAGACAATAAAGTCTACAATACCATAGCCATTATAGAAAATGGGGAAATAAAAGGGTTTGTAGCCAAGCAATTTATGGCAATAGATGGGGTGCATTATGAATTTAGATGGTTTACCCCTTGGCTAGCATTCCAACAAACTACTGTTGAAATTAATGGGAAGCAGGTCCCTTTTGGGGATCTTACTTTTGAATTGAAAGGCATACACTACGGATTTGAGATCTGTGAAGATGCCTGGAGAGGTGAAGTTCGTCCTGGATATCGCCTTTGCGATCGGCAGGTGGACTTAATTTTCAATCCCAGTGCCTCCCATTTTGCAATGAATAAGACCTTGGAGCGCAAGGATCTAGTCACCCAAAGTTCCTCTCTATTTAACTGCTACTACTTTTATGTCAACCTACTCGGAAATGAGGCAGGTAGGATGATTTTTGATGGAGAAATTCTTCTCGCTAAGGAAGGTAAATTACTAGGGAGAAACCAACTCCTCTCCTTTGAATCGGTTCAAGTCCGTGCCTTTGTACTCGAAAATAAGGTTCAAACTATTGCCCCATTTCATTCCAAGGAATGGGAGTTTGTTCAGGCAGCTAGTTTAGCCTTGTATGATTACCTAAGAAAAAGCAAGTCAAAGGGCTTTGTATTGTCCCTTTCTGGAGGTGCTGATTCTTCCACTATTGCAGTGCTTGTTGCCGAAATGGTACGTAGAGGAATTTCTGAACTTGGAATCGCAGCTTGGATAGCGAAACTAAGCCTGCCTTTATCCTTTGGAACTGAACAGCCAGAAAAAGACCTAGTAAGGCAGTTACTGACCACTGCCTATCAAGGCACTACAAACTCTTCCCCATCGACCTTTGATTCCGCTAAAGAGCTAGCAGCTAGTATAGGTGCCGAATTTTTGAATTGGTCCATCGAAGAGGAGGTTCAAAGCTATACTCAGAAAATCGAAGAAGCATTGGGTAGGGTGCTTACTTGGGAGCAGGATGATTTGGGCTTACAAAATATCCAGGCAAGATCACGGTCCCCAATTATTTGGTTGTTGGCCAATGTAAAAAATGCCTTACTCCTTTCCACTTCCAACCGAAGTGAGGGAGATGTGGGCTATGCCACCATGGATGGAGATACCAGTGGAAGTATTTCTCCGATAGCAGGGGTGGATAAGGATTTTATAATTCATTGGCTACAATGGGCCGAAAAAACCCTGGACCGTCCAGGACTAAAAGCGGTAAATGCACTTACCCCAACCGCCGAGTTACGCCCTCTTGATCGAAGTCAAACCGATGAAACAGACTTGATGCCTTATAGTTTGCTCGTAGAAATCGAACGATTGGCCATTAGAGACCGCCACTCTCCAGTAGAAGTATATCAAGAGCTGAAGAAAAAAAATGAGTTCAATCCCAGTCAGTTGAAGGAATATATTAAAAAATTCTTCCGACTTTGGTCTAGAAATCAATGGAAAAGAGAACGGCTAGCTCCTTCTTTTCATTTAGACGATTTCAATGTAGACCCCAAAACCTGGTGTCGCTTCCCTATTCTATCCGGTGGGTTTGAAGAGGAATTAACTCGATTAGATTTAGAATAATTATGCTTTCACTACTCTTTAGTTTCATAGTCTGGGATCCTAGCCCCTCTGTTTTTGATGGGTTTGATCGACTAAGATGGTACAGCCTACTTTTTGCTTTTGGATTCATCATCTCCCAGCAGATTATGGTCCATTTTTTCAAAAAAGAAGGAAAAGACCCTGCTTTGGTTGATCAACTCACCATTTACATGGTATTGGCTACCATCCTTGGCGCCCGCTTGGGACACGTGCTATTTTATGAACCAGCCAAATACTTCAGCAATCCCATAGATATTTTAAAAGTTTGGGAGGGAGGATTGGCTTCTCATGGTGCTGCTATTTCTCTGCCTATTGCCATCTGGCTTTACTGCAGGCGCAACCCAGGGCAGCGTTACCTTTGGGTAGTAGACCGGATTGTAATCGTGGTAGCCCTCACTGGAGCGCTGATTCGCACAGGCAATTTGATGAACTCTGAAATCGGCGGCAAAGACACCAACTCGGACACGGGAATCGTCTATGCTCGCGATACAGAAGAAATTTTAAGTACGCTACGAGTTCCCATCGAATCCATCGAAGCATACAAGCCTATGGATCGAGAGGAAGAAATTCAAGGGACAGGTATTGTTCCAGTAAATTTCGATTTACTGATCTCAAAGGGTAATTATACGAAGGAGAATTTGGAGTCAGTGCTATCTCAAGACATCAAGTATGCGCTCACCCAATTTAATTCATCCAAAGAGTATTTAGCTGAACCACTAAACACACCAATCCAGCTAGAAATCAAAGAGCAGGCGAGCGGTTACCTCGTCACGGTTAAAACTTTGGGGCGAGTAAAACATCCTACTCAAATTTACGAGGCAGGAACTTATTTACTGATCTTCCTTTTGCTACTTAGCCTCTGGATTAATTATAAATCCAAACTCCCTGACGGGTTACTATTTGGCTTATTTTTCATTCTAGTGTTCGGATCTCGCTTCGGCTGGGAGTTCTTAAAGGAAGTTCAGGTAGACTTTGAACAATCCATGCAGTTAAATATGGGTCAGCTATTGAGTATCCCCTTGGTCCTATTAGGTTTCTTCCTAGTAGTGAGAGCTCTAAAAAAAGGAAATCCAGAAATCAATTAAGGCACCGGATCGTGCCCATATCCTCCCCAAGGATGGCACTTACCGATTCGTTTGACCCCGAGAAGCCCTCCCTTAACTACTCCATGTTTGAGGATCGCCTCCTTCATGTATTGACTACACGTAGGCGTATACCGACAACTGGATGGAAGAAGCGGCGAAATCATATATTGATAGACCAGTACAGGAAATATGGCTATCTTTCGAAAGTAGGTGGTGAACTTGAAGCTTCCCATTTTGGTCAAAGATGTTTAAGGTAGGACAAATTTACAGGTATAATTATTCCTTTCCCCAATTTTTAAACGTGGTACGCATACTAATTTTGGTTTGCGCATTCCCCTTTTTCAATTCACCCATCTTCGCACAAGACAGTTTACAGATTCAAAATGCACCCCAACAAATCAAAGTAAATTCAATCTATATCATTGGAAATCAGAAGACTGAAAAGGAAATTATTTTAAGAGAGTTAGATTTCATCACGGACTACTTTTACGATTGGGAAACATTTTTGGGAATCCTTAAAGCAGATCAACAAAAAATATTCAACCTACGCTTATTCAATGAGGTAGAAATCACGCCATTACGAACTGGTCCAGAGGAAGTAGAAATCTTAATTGCAGTGAAGGAGCGATTTTATATCCTTCCTTCCGTAATTTTTGAATTAGCAGATCGGAATTTTGCGGAATGGTGGACCAACCAGCAACGTGACTGGTCACGGGTAAACTATGGAATAAAAATAAACCATGCCAATGTTGGTGGCAGAAATGAAAAGCTCCGATTTTCAGGGCAGCTAGGCTTTACCAAAGGCTTGGAATTTATTTACTCAAAGCCCTATATTGACCGAAAACAAAAGCATGGTCTCTCCTTTCAATTGAGCTACAGGGATCAAAAAACAGTTCCTATCGCTTCCCGATTCAACCGCCAAATATTTTACACATCGGCACTTGAAGAGGTCATCCGAAAGAATTTTGCAACTGCACTTCGGTATACTTTCAGGAGAACATTTTATAATTTTCACTTACTGACCTTGGGACACAGTACCACTTGGGTATCCCCCAAAATCCTGGAAGAAAATCCCAATTATTTCCTTCAGTCGGATAATAGACTCTCCTATTCCTTTTTTCAGTATTCATTTCTTCACGACAAGCGAGACAACATTGCTTATGCCACTAAAGGAGAATTGCTGCAGTTGACCGCCACAAAATATGGCCTACTTACAAGAAAAGATTTGGATGAATTGGAAATAAATGTGACCGCCAATCGTTACCTACCTATTGGGAAAAAGGTTCATTTTGCCACTGGCTTAACTGCAGGTTGGTTTATGAGTCCTATGCAACCTTATACCTTGGTTCGTGGAATTGGCTATGCCCCAAACTTTATTCGCGGCTATGAACTTAATGTCATTGAAGGCCAACAATTGGTCGTTCAAAAAAACAGCCTTCGTTTTCAACTTATCCAAACCAGCTTTGACCTTTCAAAGGCAATTTACAACGACCAATTCAATACCCTGCCTCTGAGCATTTATTTGAGTGGTAATTTTGACCAAGGAGCAGTTAGAGACCGCAACAGAATCCCTGAAAATTTAGCACTTACCAACCAATACTTATTTGGCTATGGAGCTGGAATAGACATAGTTACGGGTTATGATGCCGTATTTCGATTGGAATACTCCATCAACAAGCAAGGCACAGGTAACTTTTTCTTTAATTTCAAAGCCCCTTTTTAAACCTGCCATAGACTGGCTTCTTTAAGTGGAAAAAGTGAACTAAAATGGATTTTAATTTTTCATCCATTTGAAAAGCATTTAAAAAGATTAAAACTTCTCCTCCACCCCTAGTCCAAATAAGGCAAAATCGTATTTGACAGGGTCCGCTGCATCAAAAGTTCGAAGAACCTGGGTCAGCTCTACGGCGGTTCCCCAATCGGTTTGCTTCCGTGTAATCAAACCTAATTTCCGACCTACCCGATCCACATGAAGGTCACAAGGGCAAATAAGTTGGGCAGGACTAATTTGCTTCCAAATCCCGAAATCAACCCCCTGCTTATCCTGGCGGACCATCCAGCGTAAATACATGTTGATCCGCTTGCATGCCGAGCGCGTTACAGGGGAGGAAATATGTTTCTTAGTTCGCGAGGGGGCATCTTCCAAACTAAAAAAATAACGTTGAAATTGGGTAAGTATGGATTCCATACTATCTATAGCACCAGTTTGTCCGATTAAAAAAGCAAATTCCAAACTCTCTTGATGCCGATAAAACCAAGACAAAAAGTGAATAAAATAAAGGGTGTCGACTTCATTAAAGGTACGGTGTTTGAAACCTAAAAACGCTTTTAAATCTGCTTCAGCATGATTTATTAGAAAATCGTGTGGAGCATTATCCATTCGCTCAAGCAATTCGCTGCACTTGTTAAGGATGGTTTTTCGCTGTCCCCAAGCAAGAATTGCCGCAAAAAAACCGGCAATTTCAATGTCTTGCTTTTTCTGAAAGCGATGGGGAATGGAAATAGGGTCTAATTCAATAAAGTTAGGACCGTTATAAACTGAAACTTTTTCTTCCAAAAAATCTTTAATGCGTTGGTTCATAGCTGTACAAGCTGCTCCCCTCCTTGAGTTCCATCAAACCATTTAAATGTCAATTTTTTTTCATTCTTCTCGGCCAAATGCCAGTCAAAACAACTAATTTGAGTGAGCACTTGCAGACTATCTTTTTCTGGATCATACAAGCAAATGTCGAAATCAGGAAGTCCCGATGCCTCCAAGCTATTCCATTTCTCCAAAATTAAACCTTCCTCAATTTCTTTCACTTTTTTGCCAAAAACATGTTCTCCTAACACAGTGGGGACTCCATCCATTCTTCTCAATCGAACTCCAACTGGACCGAATAGAATTTGTTTTTCCAACTTTGCTTCTAACAATGAATGGGTATTGGGAACTGTCTCCCAGTCTGATTTCAATTGGGTCTCCCTCTTTCCTTCAGGCTTTAATCGTGTAATTAGTTGGGATAGCTTAGAAAACAAAAAAGTAAGCCCTATGAAGAGCAAGCCAAAGCTTGCGAGGATAGGATAAGAAAGTACAAAAATACTGTTCCAAATAAATCGGGATACGTGATGAAAGAACAGCTGAATTTTTGACATGTTTGTGTTAGCTTTCAAAGCTACCTGAATATATTTTTACCTAAGCCCTTCACTATTAATTAATTAGTATCAGTAGAGAATCTCTACCGGAAAACGAGCATTTACCGCCTTCAACTGTTGGTAGGCTGCTTGAGATAGCTTGATCAATACCTTCGAATTGTCCCCTGTTTCTGGCAAGACTCCCACTACACGCGCAAAAATCGTTCGGTCATTTTCTTCATTCTTTACTCGAACAACACTTCCTACTGGCGCAGTTCTATGAAGAACCAAATACTTTTTGTTTGCTTCCGTCCCTGGAATAAGTTCAGCAAGCCCATTCTCTTTTGTATTGGAAAATCCTCCAGAAGTATTGACTACTGGATTTTCAATTTCCACATTTTCCTGAATTTCCACTGGAACTGCAGATTCGGTTTGGGACTCCAATTTACTCTCTGAAGTAGCTACCGAAGCTTGGATACGACTCACTTTGAGCGACTGACCTATCTTCAAATTATTGGAGCTCAATGAATTCCACTCGATTAAATCTCCTACACTGCTTCCGTACTCTTTGGAGAGAGAAAATAAGGATTCTCCAGATTTGACTTGATGAATTACCCATTCCTCTGATTTCGTTGGTACTGCCTTTGCAAGAGAATCTGAGGGGTTCGAATCACTTGTACCAGAAGTACTTTGCTTGACGCTGGTTGAGGGAGCGACAACAACCGACACTTCCTCTTTTTTTATTTCTGAAGAAGTAGGTTGATTTGAATTCGCTGCAACAGCCGGAGCTGCTTTTTCGGTTGCAACCAGCTGACGAATTTTCAGAATTTGCCCCACCATCACTTTATCATTCGAAAGGGAATTCCATTTCTTTAGTTCAGCAACGGTTACCTTGTACTTTTTTGCAATTAAAAATAAGGATTCACCGCGTCTCACTTGGTGCTTTCTTTCTGTTTCAACCTGGGTAGGAACAGTTAAATTTGGAGTGCTGACCACTTCCTCCTTCTGGGAAGGAATCAACTTGGGCAATTCCTCTTCTTGAACTTCAGCAGCAATAATAGGTTCAGGGGATTTGGTAGGTTCGGATGTTTCCAAGACAGCTTCAGTGGCAGGATTGCTACCAAATGGAATTAAAATTTGCTGACCAGATTTTATTCCTTGTTTCAACACTTCATTTGCCTGTTGAATGGCCATCATCGGCACCTTATACCGCCGAGAAATAGAAAACAAAGATTCTTGCTCCACTACTTCATGTAGGATAAAGAGCTGATTACCAATTTTTTGAACTCCAATTGAATCCAATCGGTTAAGCTCAGTTGCATGTAGTTTTCCAGAAAAAAGGATTACAAAAAAAATATAGCAAAACAAAGTGACAGCGCGAATAGACATGGAGAAGGAAAGATTGGGGAACAATAGAACTCTGACTACCCAACAAAATTAACCTTCATCCTGCATTATTCAAGTTGCAGAAGCTAAAATTACTTAAATTAGAAATTGTGTTGGCCATCCGAAACACCCTTTTCCCAAAAGTCTCAAAAGTTGGCCGAAGTACACCACATCACTTGGCACCACATTCCAACATGATCCGAAAATGATCCGAACGTTATCCTTATTCCTCCTTTGGTTTGCTTGCTCTTGGAACCCATTGCATGCACAAGAGAATCAAAAAAAAGTTTTCACCTTTTCCATTGACAAGGACATAGATCCAGGGATGAATCGGCGTGTTAAATTGGCTATGGAACAGGCTGAAGCATTACAAGTGGACTTGATTCTCATAGAAATGGATACCTATGGAGGAGCGGTAACCGATGCAGATGAGATTCGAACTCGAATCTTAGCCTCTGAAATTCCCGTTTATGTTTTTATCAACAAAGATGCTGCTTCCGCCGGTGCATTAATATCCATCGCTTGTGATAGTATTTACATGGCCCCTGGAGCTAGTATTGGTGCTGCTACAGTTGTCAATGGAACCGATGGGACTGCTGCACCAGATAAATATCAGTCCTACATGCGTTCCATGATGCGGAGTACAGCAGAGGCCAAGGGGAGAAATCCCCAACTTGCAGAAGCTATGGTGGATGAAAAATTAGTCGTTGAAGGGATTTCTGATGAAAATTCAGTAATTACTTTTTCTGTATCTGAGGCAATAAAAAACGGGTTTTGCGAAGGAGAATTCCCAACACAACAAGCTCTTCTAAAAGCTCAAAATTTGGATTCTGCTCAACTAATTGCCTATGAAGAACAAGTAGTTGATTCCATCATCTCCTACTTTTTAAGCCCTGCAGTCAGTGGGTTCCTAATCCTTTTGATTATTGGAGGAATTTACTTTGAGTTACAAACACCAGGTGTCGGTTTCCCACTAGCAATAGCAATCAGTGCCGCACTCCTCTATTTTATTCCATTCTATCTCAATGGATTAGCAGAAAATTGGGAAATTTTGGCCTTTTTTATAGGTCTGATTCTCCTGGCTATTGAATTTTTTGTACTTCCCGGGTTCGGAGTTTTTGGAGTAGCTGGTGTTGTACTTACTTTAGGAAGTTTGGTATTGGGAATGCTCCCCAACCAAGCCTTCGATTTCGAATGGGTTCCTTCAAGTCTCTTATTTGAAGCCCTGCTTACGGTTATTTTAGCTGCACTTGCAGCGGTAGGTGTCGTCCTATGGCTTACCCCAAAAGTAAATCAATGGGGAGCTTTTAAACACCTTACGTTAGTAGATACCCAAATGCGTGCCCAGGGCTATACTTCAAGCACCTATTCGGAGAATTTAGTAGGCAAAGAGGGCAAGGTTCATTCGCGGCTTCGCCCAAGTGGAAAGGTGGAAATTGGGGGGGACCTTTACGATGCTTATTCTAGGGGTGAATTTTTGGAGCAAGGAATTAAAATTGAGGTGATTTCTACAGAAGGAACTTCCCTGCGAGTGAAAAAAAAGGAGGACTAAAGTCAAATTAGTTATTTTTAATGGATGAATTCTTTAGGATTACTTTATTCCCAAATCGGCGAAGCTGAACTTCAGAAACTTTCCAAAAACTTCTACCTAGAAGTCACTAAAATTCCTGAACTACGAAAGTTGTATCCGGAAGATTTAGAAGCAGCAGAACGCCGCATCTATTTATTTCTGCTACAAGTAGTTGGAGGACCTTCCACTTATTCCGAAGAACGCGGACATCCAAGACTCCGCATGCGACACCTGCAATGGAAAATTGATTCCAAGATGCGGAACTATTGGATGGACGCCATGCTGCATGCCCTCGATACTGTCTCTTTAGAAGAAGAGGTCCGTATCGTATTGATTCACTATTTTTCTCAAGCCGCTAACGCAATGATTAATCATGAGTAAGTGGAGTGCTCGAATCTATACCTATTTTGCTGCAGTCACTTTTTTATTGACATTTGCAGTTTTATTTCCGGCTTTTCTGATTTGTAGTTGGGTCCCAAAATGGAATACTTATGGGAGAAAAATCAACCATTATTGGGCAAAAACATATTTCACACTCATTTCTCTTCCTGTAAACTTGGATTTTAAAACTCAAATTGAAAAAGGAAGACCCTATATTTTCTTAGCCAATCACTTTAGCTATCTCGATGTAGCAATGATGGGCTTTGTTCCAGGAGATACCGTCTTTGTCGGCAAAGCTTCCATCCGAAAGGTGCCCTTCTTTGGCTACTACTTCAAAAAATTACACATTGCAGTAGATCGCAGCCGTATCAAAAGTAGAGCGGAAACTATGAGAAGAGCTGGCCTAGCACTAGATCAAGGTAGTAGCATCGTTTTATTTCCTGAAGGTGGTATTTACACACAAAATCCCCCCCAAATGGTTCCTTTTAAAAATGGAGCATTCCGCCTTGCTATTGAAAAACAAATAGCGATTGTTCCTGTCACCTTATCCTACAATCATGTAATTTTAGCAGATCAAAAGGAATTAATTTTAAAGCGAATTTCCGCGAAAATGGTTTTCCATGATCCCCTCTACCCTAGTAATTTCAATTCAGAAGAGGATTTAAAACAACATTGCTTTGAAATTATTCAAAATCAGCTTTTACTAGACAATCCCTTACAGGACCATTAACATTCGAATCCAAAACACTTCCAAACCAAAACGCAAGAATGAAACTTGACCAAGAAACTTTACAAAAAATTGCGCATTTGGCACGACTTAATTTTGATGCCCCTAGTGCTGAAAAAATGAGTAAAGACCTTTCCCAAGTTTTAGATTGGATTGAGCAACTTCAAGAGGTGCCTACGGAAGGAGTCCTACCTTTGACAACCATGTCTGCTGAAGTAAATGTCACAAGACTAGATCAGGTAGGCAATCAACTAAACCAAGATGAAGCACTAAAAAATGCCCCTAAACAAGAAAATGGGTTTTTTAGCGTTCCAAAAGTCATGGAATAGGATGAATAGTCTACGTAATTCAAAATCAGTAATTTATTTTTTATATCTCCTAGCTGCGGGAATTAGCTCATTAGTGGCTGCCTATTCCATCTTTAAAGCACCACTTTCCCCATCTAACATCCAATTAGGAGCCTTTGTGGATCGCCTTCCTGTTCCGCTAAGTACCTTCAAACTGGGTTATGAAGCCATTTCTATTGACGTAGACCACTTCCTTGTTTTTCAAAATTACCTCGTAGTCCCCTATCCAACGACACTCGTGGAGAGCTACTTTTTTGCAAGCCTAATTGGGCTTTTAAGTATTACCTTACTCACAAGTTTGACTTATTTAAAGAAATTACCATTTCTTGGAGCAGGAGCTGGATGGATTTTTTTACTTACACTTACCAATCTAAATGGGTTAAATAGTGGAGGACCAAGTAGTAACCTTTCGCTTCTTCTTTTCCTTGCTGCCACGCTCATTCCAACACTATATTTTCACGTATGGGGAACGAACACCCCCTATTGGGCACGCTGGGCTACCCTAGCTTGTGCAATTGGAGGAACTCTTTATTGGGTAGTAGTGATGAGTCCATTGGTTCAACCCTTTCTCTATCTATCCGAACACAGCCTACTGGTAGGAATAGGAATAGGTGGTGCTTGGATTTTCTGGCAGGGTCATGGTATCCTTTCCGGCCTATTGGTAGTTATTTCAAAAACAAACGCAGGGTTTAAAACCAAAACACCCCTTCAATTTTCTGTGATTGCGGTAGCCTATTTAAGCCTACTATTTTTGCTACTACTCAATTTAAAGGGGGAAGCATCGCTCCCCTTTTCAAATTTTTCAGCCTTGTACCTGATTTTTCCATTGGGAATCCTAGGTTGGATATCTACCCAGCAAAAATTTGCACAAAGTAACCAATTAGCTGGTCCTGCTTACATCCTGAAGTCTTTATTTCTTGTAGGTTTCCTTGCCTTAGTTTGGACTGTTTGGAAATTGAAAATAGCTCATAATCAAGCTGGAGAGGAACTAGTAAAGCACCTACTTACCTACACTCAATTCGGATTTTCCCTCTTCTTTTTTATTTACCTCGGAGTAAATTTTTTCCCGCTGATGCAACAAGGAAAGGCAGTTCATGCTATCCTATACAAACCCTATATCCTTCCCTACTACCATCTTCGAATTGGAGGAGTAATTGTATTTTTGGTACTTACCACTTATTTAGAAGCCATCATTGCCTCTCAATTAAATTCGCTTTCCAGCAATGTGATCGGTGATTATTATTACCAAACCAATCAAAAATTAGAAGCGAGCATCTTTTACGAAAGCAGTTGGGATAGGTACCGCTACAACCCCAAGGCAAAAAATGCACTGGCTCAATTATTAATCGAACTCAACCAGCCAAGCTTGGCTAAAGAACACTTGGAGGAAAGTTTTGACAATGCTCCTCAAGTAGACAATATTTTGCTCCTTGCAAATCGACTTCAACGAGAAAATAAGCACTTTGAGGCACTATTTTACCTTGAAAATGGACTAAAATACTTCCCCAATAATCCAATACTTTCTCAAAATTTGTCCTTACTCTACAGCTTACTGAAAAAAGAAGCGCAAGGACTACAACTATTAACAGACCTGCCTGAAAAAGATCCTATCACGGCATCGAATTTATTGGGCTTCCAACTAAAAATGGGAAAACCCATCGATTTGGATGAGGGGAAGGTAAGTGGTATCCACTTGATCAATCAAATTGCTGCTCAAAGGAAATTTGGAAAAGAGGTGGGACAAGAAAGCCTACAAAAACTGCGAGATTTCTTAGCGAAAGAAAACACCCCTATCCTACTACTTGCTGGCTATCGGAATTTATTTAGCAGCACCAATCTGGAAGACCCAAGTTCAGACCTACGCCTTCTAGATTCCCTTGCAACTAGAGAAGATTTAATCGACTATAGAATGCAATTTCAGGAAACCTCAGTAATTCGAAGTTTGGGAGCAGGTAGAATCACAGAATCCGTAAAAAACTTGAACGGCTTGGCGTTTAGAAATCCTGGTGATGCAGCCTATTATTTAAACCTAACTGGATTAATCCTCGCGCAGAACTTGGACTTTGAAAAGGCATCAAAAGACTTTTTTGTTTCGGAACAAAAAGGTTTTCAAGCGCAACTTGCCCTTCATAAAGCAGTTGGTTCTTGGTCTAAAGATTACAAAGACAGCCTCAACAACCCAAGCCCCTCCCCACTTGAGGCTACAGTTTCATTTTTTGGAAAGTTCAATGAAACCCTACCCAAAAATTTATTTGAATCTTGGAAATTTAGTGCGCCTAAGGCATTGAAAACAGAGATTGCGTTACGGCTTTTAAGCCAAAAGGCACATGGATTGACCGCGCTACAACTTCAAGAAATTGGTACGTATTTAGTTGGGAAAGTAGATCGCGAAAAAGATTTATCAGCATTTCTGAGTAAGGCTGACTGGTCAGACCCAAGTTCTTTGTTCGCATTTACCAGATTTATTGGTTGCTCAGATGAATTGACCGCCAATCCCTATTTAAGCCCTTTGATTTGGGCAGCAGCAAAGCAATCCAAGAATCTTTTACAAGGGTACGAATTGTTACAAACTGCCACTGAATTCAATAAGGACCCCCTCTTATGGGCATTAAAAATTCAAACTGCAAAAAAACTGGGATTGGATACCTATGCAACAATTGCGCGCGAGGAAATGAAGGCTTGGATGCATGAAGAAGAAATTGAAACCGTACTGAATGAGGTGTATTGATAGTTTTAATGTATTTTTAAATCCTGAGAATTGCTAAACCACTAGAAAACAAGGAATACCATGAGCAAAGTCATTGAAACCCATGAAATCAACAAAACCTATAAAATGGGTTCTGAGATTATCCAAGCATTAAAATCCGTCAGTATTAGCGTAAATAAGGGTGAATATGTCGCTTTTATGGGGCCCTCTGGATCTGGGAAGTCTACCTTGATGAATATCATCGGTTGCTTGGATTCACCTACTTCTGGAAGTTATATTCTTGCAGGTAAAGATGTCAGCGACATGAGTGAAAATGAGTTGGCGGACATTCGCAACAAAGAAATTGGCTTTGTTTTCCAAACCTTTAATCTATTGCCTCGAGCCACTTGCCTAGACAATGTAGCGCTTCCCCTTGTGTATGCTGGTTACTCCAAAGCAGAACGGGAAGAAATTGCCTTCAAGGCACTAGATAATGTGGGTCTAGGTGATCGAACTACCCACCGGCCGAACGAACTTTCAGGGGGTCAACGACAGCGTGTTGCCATTGCCAGAGCACTAGTAAATAATCCCAGCATCATCTTGGCGGATGAACCCACAGGAAACTTGGATTCCAAAACCTCCTATGGCATCATGGAGTTATTTCATGAATTGCATGCCAAAGGAAATACCATCATCATGGTCACCCACGAAGATGACATCGCCCATTATGCGCACCGAGTAGTCCGACTTCGTGACGGATTAGTGGAATCCGACAAGGTAAATCCAAACCCAACACGAGGTATTTTGACTACCGCTTGATTGAATCCTAAAAAGAAGTAACCGCTTGTTAGAATAAGTAATAGGCTACTATGAAAATATATACCAAAACAGGAGATCAAGGAATCACTTCCTTATTAGGAGGTGTACGCGTACCCAAATCAGATCTTCGTATTGATGCATATGGGACTTTGGACGAGCTCAATTCTTATTTGGGATTGCTTCGTGATCAGGAGGTGAATAAGAAGAGAGCAGACCTGCTCAAATCCATTCAAGATCGCTTATTCACCATTGGTGCAGATTTAGCTACAGTTCCGGGTAAAGACCGGGTTAAAAAACCTGATCTCTTTCCAGAGGATGTAGTGGTTTTGGAGAATGAAATGGATGCTATGGATGCAGAACTTCCCCTGCTTACTGCTTTTATTTTACCTGGTGGACACACTGCTGTTTCCTTTTGTCACCTAGCAAGAACGGTCTGTCGGCGCTCTGAACGTATCGTTGTAGAACTCGCTTCCGAAGAGCAAGTTTCAGATCTAATCATTCAATACCTCAACCGCCTTTCTGATTTTCTATTTGTTTTGAGTCGAAAAATGGCTCAAGAATTGGATGTAGAAGAAATAAATTGGAAACCACGCTTGTAATTTAGCTCCTTAAAACCTTAATAACACCTCTATCCCCTCCTTTTCAGATGCAGAATTCCACCCCCATCTCTCTGACAAAAATCGCCAATTCAAAACTTCCTGAAATTGATTTTTCCTCGTTAGTCTTTGGTAAATCCATTTCTGACCACATGTTTGTAGCAGATTACCAAAATGGTAGTTGGGGAGATTTTCGAATAGTTCCTTACGGCCCCATGGAAATCTATCCTGGAAATGCTACCCTTCACTATGGTCAAGCAATATTTGAAGGCATGAAAGCCTACAAAAATGAAAAAGGAGAAGTGCTTGTTTTTCGTGCCGAAGCAAATGCCAAACGATTGAATGAATCGGCTGCACGGATGTGTATGCCTCAGTTGCCAGAATCCATTTTCTTAGATGCACTCAAACAACTCCTCGCTGTAGATCGAGACTGGGTTCCTCAAGGAAAAGGATCCAGCTTATACATTCGTCCTTTTATGTTTGCTATGGACAATTACCTTGGAGTCAAACCATCTGACACCTATCGATTTATGATCTTCACTAGTCCTGTTGGAGCTTATTATTCAAAACCGGTATCCGTAAAAGTAGAGACAACCTACACTCGTGCCTGTGAAGGAGGTACTGGAGAAGCAAAAGCTGCAGGAAACTATGCTGCCTCCCTTTATCCTGCCCTAAAAGCCCAGAAAGAGGGCTATGACCAACTTTTGTGGACCGATGGCAAAACACATAGCCAAATCGAAGAAAGTGGAACCATGAATGTCGTCTTCAAGATTAATGGCACCTTGATTACTGCACCCACCCATGGAGGTACAATCCTCAAGGGAATCACAAGAAGCTCTGTACTCCAACTTGCAAAAGATTGGGGGCAAGCAGTCGAAGAGCGTTTTCTTACGGTATCGGAACTCGAAGATGCCTTAAAAAATGAAAGTCTAGAAGAAGCTTTTGGTGTAGGTACAGCCGCCACCATAGCGTTCATCAATAAAATCCATATCCATGGAAAGGATTATTTACTTCCAGAGGTGGCGCCAGATGCTTTTTCAAAACGGGTTCTCCTTGCATTGGATGGAATTAAATATGGAGAACTTCAGGATCCCCATCAATGGATGTTAACTATTTGATTAACACGACCATGAATTTAGTGCCCGCACTGACAAAGCTATTAGGAAAACTACTTCTTATTCTTCTTGTTAGTCAGATGCTGGCATCGCCTATTCTTGCCCAAGAACTTCCAAAGAAATTTTTATTGTTGAAAAGGGGGGCAAATCAAAAGACCCAAATTCGATTTTACCCGGGAGAGAATATCACTTATAAAAGCAAAAGGATCGGCTATTTTGTCACCGACAAAATTGTCAATCTAGATACAGATTTTCTATACCTAACTGAGAATATTCTTAGCCCTTCGGATATACTAGAAATCGACATCCGTACGAAAGATTCTCGAAACCGTACCCTAAACAATCTGACTAGCCTATTTTTGGGGGCAGGAACCATGGCAATAGCACTGGAAGGAATCAATGGTTTGTACCAAAATCGAAAACTAAAATTCAGCCCAGGAGTAATCAAAACTTCTGTGATTCTTTTGGGTACTGGGTTCGGTTTATTTCCACTGCGGTACAAAAATTTTACAATCTCGGAGAAAAATAAACTTCAACTTGTTCTATTAGAAATTGAATAAGGATGCCATTGGTAAAAGCCAGAAATTATTCCGATTTTTGCAACACATTTTTAATTTAGACAGATGACTTCAGACCAACTGAA
>JANQWS010000042.1 GCA_030729785.1 Algoriphagus sp.
TTCGAAATACGAGAGGGTGAGGTAAGTCCTCCATTTTAATGAAGCTTTAACTTTTTTGAATTAATTAATTAGCAAGTATCAAAGGTGTTAACTCTTGTAAAGATGTCGTATTTCGTAAATCGTATTTCCTATTTCGTATTTCACAAAGGTCTAACCCAAATATTTCTGAAACGTACTGGGTTACCATGATCTTGAAGTTTAATCGGCAAGGCATCTGCATGTGCTTTGTAATTGGGGATTCCAATGTATTCGGTTGGACCTTTGAGAATAACATTGTTTTGCACCAAGACCCCATTGATCAACACCGTAACGGTGGCCGGGGAGGTGAGCATCCCATTTTTATCAAAACGGGGAGCCTTGAAAATAATGTCGTAGTAATTCCAGTCACCTGGACCTCTCAATGGATTCACCAAAGGTGGGTATTGTTTGTAGATACTTCCAGCCTGGCCATTGGTATAGGTTTTACTTACGTAGCTATCTAGAACTTGCACTTCATACAAGCCCATCAAAAAGAAACCCGAGTTTCCCCTTCCCTGTCCTTCCCCTACAATTTCGGTAGGAGCTGACCATTCGATGTGGTATTGAGCATCCCCAAAAGCAAGTTTGGATTGAATGTCCCCTGTACCCTTCTGTACCACCAACTCTCCATTCTCAATTTTCCAAGCTGCAGGACTAGATCCATCTTTGGCAGAGACAAAGCTGGAAAGACTGCTGCCGTCAAACAAGACAATGGCATCCGAAGGTGCTTGATGATTCATTGCTCCTGGAGTCACCTTAGGAGGCACTGGCGTGTAAAACTCAGTGGCCTGTGGAGGCATTGGAGGTGGAGTGGTACTTTGCTGCGCAAAGCCTAATGTTACTGAACCTAGGCTAACTATACCTACGGCGATGGATAAAAATTTTTGATTCATAGGGTAAGTTGGGTTTGAATAGATAACTAATGTTTTAAAATAGTGCAAAATTTTGGGTATTTGAAAACCGCTGATGGATTTTTAGTGGAAATGCCCTATACCTTTCCTACTTTTCTGAAAATATTAGAACCCGATGAAAAAATTAGTTATTGGACTCATTTTTGGAATTCTTCTTCGTATTCCAGCTTTTGGACAAGAAGACTATTTCTTTCCTGGAGAGAAATTCAACCCCAGCATCCCCTCGCCTTCTCAATTTTTGGGATATCCCATTGGCGATTGGCATACCCGCTACGATTTAATCATTAAATATTTCGAAAAATTGGATGCTATTAGTGATTTGGCCCAGTTGCAAACCCTTGGCTATACCCACGAACATCGACCAAAGGTGATCTTGACCATCGCTTCTGCGGCGCACCTCGCCAGTCTGGAACAGGTCCGCCAAAAACAAGTGCAACTCGCAGACCCTAGCCAACCCTTACCCGACATCAAAAACATGCCATCCATCATCCATCAAGGATATGGAGTGCATGGCAACGAACCTTCTTCTGCGGAAGCAGCTATGCTGACCGCCTACTGGTTGCTCGCATCCCAATCAGAGTTAGCTACCCAACTTCGCGCCAATGCAGTAGTACACATCGACCCAACGCTCAATCCAGACGGTCGTGATCGACATAGCCTTTGGGCGAATTCCAACAAAGGATTCCCGGCTGTAGCAGATCCTTTAGATAGAGAACACAACGAAGCTTGGCCTGGAGGCCGTACCAATCATTACTGGTTTGACCTCAATCGTGATTGGTTGCCGTTAGCACATCCGGAATCGAAAGTGAAAGTTGCTTGGTACCACCAGTGGTATCCCAATGTGACCACAGATTTCCACGAAATGGGTACCAATAGCACCTATTTCTTTGAACCAACAAAACCTTATGGCTCAGAAAATCCAGTGGTTCCACGTAAAAATTACGACGAAATCAACCCCAAATTCGCCAAATACTTTGCCAGATACATGGACAATATTGGGAGCCTCTACTGGAGTAAAGAGGTCTTTGACAATAGCTACCCTGGATATGGTTCTACTTACCCCGACATGCATGGAGGTTTGGGATTGGTTTTTGAAACTGCGAGTTCCCGTGGACATGTACAGCGAAGCCAACGTGGAGACATCACCTTTGCCTTTACCATCCGCAACCATGTCGTGAATTCACTTGCTACTATGGAAGCAGCCCTAGACAATCGAGTTTACATGCATGAATACCTACGCGAGTTTTTTACGAGTGCCGTGGCTGAAGGAAGCAAGGATCTTGCAAAAAATTACGTGTTTGGGGATGAAACCGATCCAAGCAGAAACCGACTTTTCTTACAGTTCCTACTAGACCACAAAATCAAGGTTTATGAAAATACAGCTGACCTTAGTGCTGCTGGACAAACATTTATAAAAGGATCCTCTTGGGTAGTACCTACCCAGCAACCCCAGTACCGGATGGTACGAACCATGTTTGAATACGTAACCGATTTTGCAGATTCCGTATTCTACGATGCTTCTGCTTGGACCATGGCTGCTGCTTATGGCATGCCCTTCTCAGCTGCACCTACAGCAAAAGTTGGATCAGAATTAAAAGAAGTATCCCTCCCTTCCCACACCTTCCCTCAAGGCAATGCGTATGCATACTTGATTGACTGGAGGGATTATTATGCACCCAAACTCCTATTTGAACTACAGAAAGCTGGGGTACATGTGGAAGCGCTGCACCAAAACTTTTCTTCTCAAACCCAAGAAGGCAGAGTAGATTTTGGTCGGGGAACGATGATGATCCCTATGGGCTTTCAATCCCTTTCTAGATCCGAAGTGGTGCAAGTACTCCAAACATTGGCCAAGAAGAATGGACAGAAGGTCTATTCCGTTCAAACTGGCTTGAATCTGAGCGGGATTGACCTTGGTTCCAATAGCGTGTCAGCTGTCCAGCATCCAAAAGTAGTCCTTGTAGTGGGTACTGGAATCAATGCCTCTGAGGCTGGAGAAATTTGGAACTTGCTAGATCACCAAATCGGCATGCCTATTACCAAAGTGAATGTAGAGCAGTTTGGCAGACTCAACCTGCACGGGTACAACACGCTCATCCTTCCTTCTGGTAGCTATGGATCGTTTTCCGAAGGTCAAGTCAATCACATCAAAGATTGGGTAAGTCGAGGAGGTACAATTATTTCTATGAAGTCAGCCTCACTTTGGCTCAACCAGAAGGGCATCACCAAGGAAGAAGCAGTGGCGAGAATCGGAGTACAGGCACCTACAAGTCTACCCTTTGCTACTCGCAACAATACCGAAGGTGCCAAGGAAGTAGGTGGAAGCATTTACCTGGCCGAACTCGACCTAACACACCCAATTGCCTATGGATACAGTCGCAAGAACTTGCCGGTGTATCGCAATTCAGAAATCTTTATCAAACCATCTTCAGATAAGTACCTCACTCCTATTCGGTACACAGCTAATCCACACCTGGGAGGATATATTTCCAAGGCCAACTTGGAAAACCTGAAGCAAAGTGCCAGTGTAGTCATTTCTCCTTCTGGCCAGGGACGGGTGATTCACTTCTTTGATAGTCCTAACTTTAGAGGAACGTGGTACGGGACGAATAAACTCTTCTTCAACGCACTATTCCACGGCAATGCCATGGATTAAGAGTTAATCTTAAAATCAAAAAAGCCTCAAAATTAGTAATTTTGAGGCTTTTTTATGTTTTAAAAACTTAAAGCTTAAATTGAACCGGCAGGGTCATTTTGGTTGATACCGCCTTGCCCTCTTTTTTAGCTGGAGTCCAAGTACCTGATTGAGAAATCACTCGCACAGCCTCTTGGTCACATCCAGAGCCTATTCCACGGAGAACTTCTACCCCTTCCACCTTTCCTTCAGCAGTAACTATAAAAGATACAACTACCATTCCTTGCACATTGGCCTCTTTGGCGGCAGAAGGATAAGTTAAGTTTTGAATCATGTAGTTGGTTAGCCCAGTAATTCCTCCTGGAGGAATAGGCATTTCATCTACCTGAGAATTCACTTTTTCCTGAGCTTGGACAGTAGAGGACAAGGATAAGGCAGCTCCCATAATTAGTGAGAAAAAGGCAAAACGTATTACATTTTTGATTTTCATGATTCGTATGTTTTTTCTAAAGAATAAAATTTACTACCTAATTTCAAAATGAAATACCTCAAGCAAGAGATTTACCCACTTTTTCAAACAGATAAAACAATTCTGCACCAATTTGCCGCGAACGCTCGCTATACATCTGCTCCTCCTGTGGAATATCGTCAAATGCTTTAGGATCTTCAAAGCGAAGCGGAAAACGCTTTTCTGCACCTGGAATAAAGGGACAGTTCTCATCAGCATGATCACAAGTCATCACAGCTGCAAACTCTTTGGTAGCATTGATCGCATCGTCAACCACTTTTGAAAACGTTACTATGGGATCAGCATCGTCGCTAAAGAAAACAAAACATACAGGATTGTCTCCTTCTTTCTGCACCACCTTAAATCCATCACGCTGAATGGCGGCTATTGCGCGAGAGTTAAATGCAGTCACTTCCACCCCACCCGAGTAGCAGAATACTTCTATGCCATAATAATTGGCTGCTGTTTGCGCCCAAATTTGAGAAAACTGGCTTCTACGGCTGTTGTGTGTGCAAATAAAGTTGAGTCGAATTTCCTTTCCAGAAGCAATCTTCTCGAGCAGGTATTCCGCCATCTCTTCCAATAGCCCTCTGCGTTCCGAAGCTATTCCGGAGTAGGGCAAGGAAGCAATTGTCTGAAGCAAAGGATTGTAGAATGATTCTTTCATCTAATTAACAGCATCCTGAATTGGGTGTACAAATAGGGCCCTGAGCAATGCTGGAGAGCCTAATTTTTGGCTTTTCAGTAGGGATGCCGCACTTGTCCTTGGCCAAGCAATCGGTTTGCCGAGCAGTTAAAAGAAAATCAGTTCCAGTGAACTCCAACCCGTATCGACCAATGGTGTCCCCTTGGTATTCTACCTCCACTTCTAAGTCAGGCAATTCCAATACGCGCTCTGCCAATTGAATGATGTCCAATAATTTGGCAGCCCCTAGGCGATGATCGAAATCCTCCGCTGCCCACAATTGGAAACTGATCATGGACTCATTTCGAAGGGTACCCCCACAATCGATGTATTTCTTGGTTACCTGTCCCACTTCAGTCACATGGAAATGAGGAGAAACCACAGTACCATCCAGAAGGATAAAATTCAGTGTAGTTAAGTGGCCCAATTGGGATTTTACTTGCGAAAGTTTCATAGATATAGTCAAGTTTTGATCACAAAGATTTAATCACAACAAAAATTTAAGTGGTCTGTAGCCGAAATCTGATCAAAAAATCCCTCAAATAGACTTTGAACAGCTTGCCAACGCTCGGTATTCAAACAGTAATTGACAGTCGCACCTTCAATGCTACCTCGAATAAGTCCCAACTCCTTTAGTTCTAGAAGATGCTGTGAGATGGTGGATTGTGCCAAACCCAACTCTGCCACCAAGGTGCCATTGACGCAAGATTTTCTATTGCTTAAGTACTGAAGTATTGCAATTCGCGCAGGATGCGCCATTGCTTTGGCCAAATCTGCCAATTCATTTTGGGCAGGTGTGAATAAAAGTGTTTTGGATTTTCCCATAATCAATCGCAATATTACGATGAATTTAGGAGAAAAAGCGTAATTTCTCGAAGTAAAATCTGAATTACTGATTTGGAAGCGTTACGCTACGAATCAAAACTGGAGAAACGATGAAGTAACCCAGCACTTGAGAATCCCCCTTCACCACCCGGATAGTTGACTCCGGATTTTGGGGAGGAGGACTAAAAAGTCCCCCATCACTAAATAATAAGTTGACCAACTGACTTAGGTAATCAAAAGCATCTTTATTCAATCGATACAATTCCAAACGTACTCGATCATTTTTCTGAAAAGCATAGCCTAGTTCCAAGCCTTCTTCAAACACCCGCAAACCAAAAGCATCGTCAAAAAGCAGGTAATCCTCTCGCTGGTTCTTCAGGGTATCGTTTTCAAATACTCGAATACGGTAGTAGTTATTGGTAGGGAATGGGATCTTTCCATAGACCTTGAGGTAATAGCCCGCTTCTCGAAAAAGTCGCTCCTCCTCAAAGTTCCACGTGACGGAGTCCACGGTAGGTGGAGCTAACATAAGTCCTTCAGATTGAAATACTTGCCCTTTCCAACTTACATTTAAGCGGTACGATTCTCCTATCTGTGCACGCTCAGATGGATTTGGGCGATACGAACGGGTCGCATTTAAGTAATTAAATGCAATTTTTCTCCCGGTAGACATTTCTTCTACAAATACTTCTGCATCACGAATAAGCTCTTGATCCAAAGAATCGTAATAATTTTTGGATAAGGAGATTTTTACTTCATTGTAGATTCCTTGATCTGTCCAATGCCCTTCAATAACAGGGATTCGATTCTCCTTCTGATCCAAATCTAAGAACACTTCCTCTTGACAAGAAACACACAGAAAAGCTACGACTAGGAATATCCAGTTAGTTTTCATCAGAACTCGAAGTTGTAGGTGATGGAAGGTAAAAAGGTAAACAAGTAGGTCATTACCACGCCGGGACGCGCAGAGACGATTTCCCCATCTGAGGGGCTAAAATTCACTTGGTCGTTGTAGATAGTTCGGAAATCATAGGAAAATGGATTTTTACGACCATAAAGGTTGTACACTCCAAAATTCCAACTGCCTTTCCACTTTCTCCCGGGATCTGGGTTTTTCCAGGTCACTGATGCATCCAAGCGGTGGTAATCTGGAAATCTATTTTCATTTCGGAAATCCGAATAGAGTGGCATAGACTGGTTGTCCACCAAGTAAGACCCAACTGGAAAAGAAACTGCCTGCCCAGTAGAATACACAAAAGTAAAACTACTTGTCCAAGCAGGAGAAAATTGATGGTTGAGGACCAAAGAAAGGTCATGAGGTCGATCAAATCGGGGATTGTAGGGGCGGTCTTTACTGATTCCATCGATCTGTCTCCAAGCGCGAGACCAGGTATACCCAAGCCAGCCCGTAGTCTTCCCCTTATTTTTGCGAAGTAAAAACTCCAGCCCGTAAGCCCAACCGCGTCCACTCAACAGCTCGGTCTCCACCTGATCTGACAGTAAGATCCGCGCACCATTGCGCAAGTCGATCACTTGATCTAAATCTTTGTAATACCCTTCTACAGAAAGTTCCCATCGATTTTGATCAAAGTTATGAAATGCTCCCAACGAAATTTGATCAGATCGGATGGGACGAATGTACTCCCCTGCCAATACCCAACGATCGATAGGAAGTCCTGCCGAGCTGTTGGAAGCAATCTGTACGTATTGAAAATTCCGATTATAGGAGAGTTTCAGTGAGAATTCTGGTCGAAGCAGGTAACGAAAAGCAATTCGCGGCTCCAATCCTTGGTAGCGCTGCATCAATTCTCCTTTTCTGTAAAACACAGAATCCGAAGGATCCACATCTGGATTTGGAGCATTGTCGGGGTATTGGAATACTTTTCCTTTCCCTACTTGTGCATAGATTCCTTGCCGAAGGCCTAGTTCAGCAGTCAACTTATCAGAAAATTCCTGCTTGATCCCAATAAAGGCATTGCCCAATAGCCCTTGTACACCTTGTGTTTGCCTACGAATGATGGGATTGTTTGGTGCAGGTTTCAAATCCGTAGGAGCAAAATGATATACTTGTCCATGCATCCCCCAAAATACCGTACGCTTAGAAGTAAGTATACGCGTCCAAATAGCCTTGACACCAGATTCAGAAAGGGAGTTGGTCCAGTCGAATCCATTTTCCAAATTGTCAAACTTTACCTGGTAATTGTAGCGGGAATGATATCCCTGCAAGTCAAAAAAGGAACTATCAGAATTCACTCGATTCCAGTTGACAGCCGAAACCCAGTTTTCCCAACCCAAAGCAAACTGCCCATCTAAACCAAGTAAATCACTACCCTGGTAGCTGCTTACTGAGAGCTTGTCTTTATCAGTTAAAGAAAATGCCGCTTTCCCATTCAAATCATAAAAATTGAGTTGGTTATTTTTGAGGTCTGGATTGGAAGAAAGTTTCAAAAATAAGTCTGCATACGTGCGCCTTCCACTGATGAGGAAGCTAGATTTTTCTCCCAATAACGGGCCTTGCAAGGTAATTCGGGAGGAAATGGTACCAATTCCTCCTTCGCCTCGAAGCCGATCTCTTTCCCCTTCACGCAGAGCTACATCGATTAACGCAGAGGCACGTCCCCCAAAGCTGGCAGGCATATTGCCTTTGTATAGGTCTACTTTTTTTAGACCATCGGGATTAAAAACTGAAAAAATTCCAAAGAAGTGAGATGCGTTGTATACAGGTGCTCCGTCTACCTGCACTAAATTTTGATCCGCTGATCCCCCTCGAACAAAAAGCCCTGCGGTACCTTCTCCTGCAGACTTGACCCCTGGCAATAACTGAAGGCTACGCAGTAGGTCTACTTCGCCAAATAATGCTGGCAAAGATTGAAGTGCTTCTATAGACAAGGTAGACTTGCCCATCTCCATATTTTTGACTTGCTCATCTCCTTTCCGATCCTGAATCAAAATTTCTTCCAGAGAAAAATCTTCCGCCTTCAAGTAAAATCGTTGTACTTTTTCCAAGTCACGAACTTGAATTGTACGAACTGATTTTTCATAACCTAGGTAGGTTACAGTGATTTTTGCAGGCAATGCAGGTACAGAAAGGTTAAAAATACCATCCAAATCCGAAATAGTTCCTTGCTGGGATTGCCCTTCCCAATACACAGAAGCCCCCACCAAAGGCTGCAGGTTAGCAGCATCCAAAATCTGCCCCTGGATAGACTTATTTTCCTGAGAAAATACCTGGAAGCCAATTGTTAGCAGTAAAAAAAAAGGGAGGGACTTAAAAAAAGACATTTGCGAAGTGCATTGTAAACCACCCTATCCGAACGAGGACGAGAAATTAATGTTTGTTAATTCTTTGAATTCTTTTTGAATGGCAAAAACTCCTTCACCAATTTTAGCTTTCAAAGTTAGCTTTATTTCCTAATTTCAGACCATGATTTGGGCGTACCCTGACATCAAACTAACGCTGCTCCTTGCTGGGATTTTTATCCTGCTGTATATACTCTACCTGAGTCGCTTCTGGGCAATCAACCGCAAGTTGAAGGTGGAAAAACAGCGCTTATTCACTAAGCTAACTATCCGAACCCTTTATTTCATCCTCCTACTCATTGCCTTTGCGGGTCCTTCGATTGGTGATTCATTTAAAGAAGTGAAGGAAGAGGGAAAAGATATTTTTATCGCAGTGGACCTTTCTCAGTCCATGGTAGCGACCGATATTGCTCCCAATCGATTACGACGAATTCAATTTGAATTAAAGGAATTGCTCAAATCCTTCCCATCTGATCGGGTGGGACTGATTATTTTCTCCACTGAAGCTTTCCTCCAACTTCCCTTGACCTATGATCAAGCAGTCGCCAACTTGTACATCGATGGACTTTCCATTGGTTTAGTTCCCAACTTGGGTACAGACCTAAGTACGCCTCTTCGAATGGCATTAGAACGATTCCAAAACGACCAAAGCCCAGAAAAAAAATCTAGATCTGTCGTATTAATATCTGATGGCGAGCACTTTGGAGATGACTTGGAGGGGATCGCTGAGGAATTGGAAGATCAGGGAATCAAAGTCTTCTCAATTGGTATAGGTACCGACCGAGGAGGAGAAATGCCTCGTGGCAATGGGCTAGTGTTAGATCCAAAGACGGGTAAGCCTGCGCTAACCAAACTAAATCGTGATCCCATGCAGTTTATTGCAACCGAAACAGGGGGGCGATATTTTGAGATCTCCGATCAATCCCAAGAAATGGGTGAACTAATCTCTGCAATCGAAAGTTTGGAGGGAGGTATTGCGAGTACCCGCATGGTGGAAGCCAGTTCTAATAAGTATTTTTACTTCCTGCTAGCCGCTTTGGTATTGGCTTTGGTAGACCTGATTTTGCCGATCAAAACAATCAAACTCTGATGAACTGGACCAAAGGTATTTTCCTGGTTTTAGTATTTCTTCCCGCCTCATGGACAAGGGTCAGCCGCTTGAATGATGCCATCGATCAAGCTGCTGCAAGCTATGCCGCCACGGAGTATGAACAGTCAATCAAAAATCATCGTGTGTTAGTGGATGAATTTCAAGTTTCTTCTACTTACTTGGATTTTAACTTGGGATTGAGTTATCAATATGCTTCCCAACCAGAGGAAGCAGCGGCAAGTTTTGACAAAGCCAGCCAGAGTACAGATAAATTTTTGGCGTCCTTTGCCTACAATCAAGGGGGAGTGGTCTTTGGAAATAAGCAGGACTACCAAGCCGCCCTCAGCAAATTTCAATCGGCTTTGGTACAAGACCCATTGAATGAAGAAGCTAGATACAATTTCGAATTGCTGGCCCGATGGCTAAAGCGAGATGAAGAACGGAAAAAACAAAAAGAAAATACTCCCGAACCTTCCGAATTTGCAAAACGTAAAAAAGCAGAAGCAGACCGGCTGGTGGAGCAATTTAAGTTCCAAGAAGCCTTAACCCTACTGGAAGCCGCATTGGCTCAAGACGAAACAGTAGGGGCTTACCAAGAATTTATAACCAGTTTGAAAGATGTGGTGGAAATCAATAAAAAGTAAGTTAGTATTCGGTCTTCTTGTGTCTGGATTTTGCCTTGTTGGGAAAGTTGCCGTAGCACAAACAGCTACTGATTTTTTTAATCGAGCAGCACGCTCCTATGTAAAAACTGCCAAGGAGAAAGCTCTTAGCGAGGTCAACGACGGCCTAGCAAAGTATCCCAATGATGCCAAACTAAAAGCGCTTAAGGAGAAACTGGAACAAGAACGACAGCAAGAGGAGCAGGAGCAGCAACAAGAACAACAGCAGCAAAATCAACAAAATCAGGAGCAGCAGGATCCTACTCAAAAAGAAGATTCCAAGTCGGAGCAGAAGGATGGGGAGCAAACCAACGAGGATAAAGCGAAGGAAGGTCAAAAAGGTGAAAACCCCTCCCAGCAAAGTGAGGAAGCGGGACAAAATGGTAATGAGCAGATGGATGCCAACCTCGCCGATCGTCAGAAGAAAATGGAGGCCATGCGCGAAAAACTGAAAAGCATGAATCTTTCGCCCGAACAAGCTTCGCAGATTCTTGAGTCGCTCAATGCAGCAGAACTCCGCTATATCCAAGACAACAAAAAGAAGGCTACACAAAGACCAAAAAGAGGATTGCCCGATTGGTAAGACCTTGGCAGAATACACTCATAAACCCAAATTCAGATGTCTAAAGAAGTTTATATCCTTGCAGCAGTTCGCACTCCCCTAGGGAGTTTTGGAGGGAAATTGAGTGGCTTGACTGCCATTGATTTGGGAAGTATCGCCATTAAAGGAGCTCTTGAAAAGTCAGGAGTTCCTGTTGAAGCTGTCAATGAGGTATTGATGGGCAACGTACTCTCTGCCAATTTAGGTCAGGCTCCTGCTCGTCAAGCATCCATCGGTGCAGGCATTGGCTACCAAGTACCTTGCACGACTGTCAACAAAGTTTGTGCTTCTGCCATGAAAGCGGTCATGCTCGGAGCACAGTCTATCCAATTGGGAATCAACGAGGTAGTGGTAGCTGGAGGAATGGAAAGCATGTCCAACGTCCCCTATTACATTCCTAAAGCACGCTTTGGATACAAGTATGGAAATGCTGAGTTAACTGACGGGCTCGTTCGAGATGGCCTTTTTGAGGTGTACTACAAGTTCCCCATGGGCAACTGTGCCGATAATACCGCCAAGGAAATGAACATTAGCCGTGCTGAGCAAGATGCCTATGCCATTCAATCTTACCAAAGGTCGGCAGCGGCATGGGAAGCTGGAATGTTTGCCGATGAAATCGTACCCGTTGAACTCCAAGGACGAAAGGGTGAACCCATTGTAATTGCCGAAGACGAGGAATACAAGAATGTGGTTTTTGATAAAATCCCTTCACTCAAGCCCGTATTTGATCCGAATGGTACTGTGACTGCAGCCAATGCATCGACCATGAATGATGGCGCATCCTCCATAGTCTTGGTGAGTAAGGAAATTGTCGAAAAGTACGGATTGAAGCCAATTGCCAAAATCAGAGGCTATGCCGATGCGGCCACAGATCCATTATGGTTTACCACTGCTCCTGCTTTGGCAATCCCTAAGGCGTTGAAACATGCTGGCCTTGGTGCCGATGAGGTATCCTATTACGAAATAAATGAGGCATTTGCAGCGGTGGCACTCGCTAATCAGCGAGCACTAAACTTAGATAACGATCGATTGAATGTTTTCGGAGGTGCGGTATCCCTAGGTCATCCCCTAGGAGCTTCAGGAGCCAGGATAATCAGTACCCTGTGCTCCGTACTTCACAAAAGAGGCGGAGACATTGGCGTAGCAGGCATCTGCAATGGCGGCGGTGGAGCTTCTGCGATAGTTATTGAGAAGGTTTAAAGTATATAATTTTTGCTGAGAGCTAAGGGAATGATTTGATTTAGCCCTACTTTCCTAATTGTTAAGCTCGCGCTCAGCTTAACTACAGCAGGCAGGACGCAAAGAAAGAGACTATTTTTTTTGAACAGTAAACTCCTAAAGGATATAAAATCATCCAACCCCTCTCTTCGCGCCTTTGCATCTTTGCGAGAATATTTTTTTCCGTCAAGGAATCCTTGACAACTGAAATAGATACTAAAGAAAAATCATCCAACCCCTACTCTTTGCGACTTTGCAGCCTGCCCCGCAGAATTGCGGAGAGAAATACTTTTTTCACGCGGCTGCGCGAAGATTTTACTTTTTCTCCTGCTTCAGCTCCTCCGGAAAGCCAGAAGTAAATTCCATTCTCAGGCGGTCCTTTTCAGCCAGCACAAACATCGCGGCTACCCCAGGAAGGCTTTCGGCCAATGCCTTTGCCTGCTCCGCTCCCATGGCCATAAATGCGGTAGCCAAAGCATCTGCCTGTGTGGCTGAAGCAGCCAAAACCGAAACGGACACCATGGAATGGCTCACCGGAAAGCCGGTTTTCGGATCTATCAAATGAGAACGCCGGTTGCCTTTCTCGTCTATATAAAACTTACGGTAATTGCCCGAGCTACTCAAAGCCAATCCATTTAGCGTCACTTTGGTGAGTAAGGTGTTCGTCACGCCTAATTCGGCTTGTGCAGGATCTTCGATACCAATTATCCAGGCTTTTCCGCTTGGATTCTGTCCTTTCCCTTTCATTTCCCCTCCGATTTCCACCAAATAGTTGGTCACGCCTGCCTGATCCAATACCTCAGCCAATTTGTCGATGGCATAGCCCTCTCCCAACCCTGTAATATCAAGTTTAACCCCTGACTGAGCGGCTACATAACTGGTATCGGTCACCTGCAACTGGGATTCAAAGCCAACCAATCCTTTCAAAATTGCTACTTTGCTACTATCCATTTGCTCCCGTGCTTCAAAAGAAAATCCCCAAGCTTTGATCAACGGAAAAAGGGTGGGCTCGAAATAGCCTTGACTTTGCCCATGGTACTTTTTACAGGAATCCAGCATGTCCCGAAACGTAAAAGAGGGATTTACCAGGTTCCCGTTCGCATTGAAATCCGAAACTTCAGATTCCTGGATATAGGAGTTGGAAGCGGTGTTGATAAGCGCAAAAACCGAATCAAATTGGGGTTGAAAATCTCGATCTGAATCGCCTATCTGAACCCGGTAGTAGGTCCCAAAAATTTCCCCCTCGTAATTTTTAAAAGTAACCTCTGGTTTGGATGCGCAAGATGCAAGAGCGAGAACTGTAAGTAAAAGAAAAAAGCGATTGTAAAACATCCCGGTTTAAAGTTTGAAATTTCAAAGTTAGCCTATCCGAACTAAATACGGCAAGGGAGGTGGAGTTGAATTTGCTTCTTTGTAAATTCCGGTCAAAGAAACCATAAGCAAGCTAAAACACAAGTTTTTGGATTCACCCACCAGACATTCCCCATGCTCAAATACGTATTCTTTACCTTAATCTTTGGTTTTTTTTCATTTTTGACCTTTGGTCAGGACACGCTCCGCACCTTCCATGCTGAGGATACACTCAAGGTCAAAGAAGTAGTGCCCCTCATCAATGGCAAGGCAAATGGGCCTGTCAAGCGCTATGATTTGGAAGGAAGGTTAGTAGTAATTGGCAGCATCAAAAATAATCAACGCCACGGTATTTTTTACGATTTGAATCCAGAAACAGGTGATACCCTGCGGCAAGTCACCTTTCAAAACAATCAGCGCGAAGGAGAAGCCTTATCCTTCTACCCGGATGGCAGCCTTCGACAGCGTTCTGATTTCGTAGCCAACCAACTGGAAGGGGAAGTACTTTCTTTTTTTGAAGATGGCACCTTATCCGAAAAGACCCCATTCAAAGCAAATAAACCTGAAGGGGTCTCCATTCGCTATTATCCAAACGGCTCCGTCGAATCGAAAACCGGCTATTTAGTAGGCCAATTCCACGGCATTCGCGAAGAATACAACGAATCGGGAATCCTTCAATACCGAGGCAATTACGAGCGAGGTGTGCTGAATGGAAAAGAAGAAAGTTTTTTCCCAGATGGCAGCTTACGCTCACGACTCTTTTTCAACTACGGGGATCTGGACGGCCCCTACTTGCTCCTACATCCGAATGGAAAGCCAGAACGGGTGGGTACCTACAAAAAAGGAATTCCTGACGGAGAGCTACTCAGCTATTATCCAGGAGGGGCCCTCAAACAAAAAATCACCTTCTCCAAAGGAATTCCAACTAGCCCAAGTAGTAGCTACTACGAGTCAGGACGCCTTCAAAAACAAGAGTTTTATTCCAAAAAAGGAGAAAAAGTCAAGGAGGAAAACTACTATCCCTCGGGTCAACTCGCCTCCAGTATCCCTTACCTCAATGAGGTAGAAGAAGGAAAAGCAATACTTTATTACGAAACAGGTAATGTATTAGAAATCAAAAGATATAGTAAAGGTAGATTAAATGGTGATCGGGAATTCTTTGATAAGAACGGCGTCCTAGAGCGAACAGAATCCTACGAACTTGGAAATAAAATCAATAAATAACGGACAAGTTCAGCGCTACCCAAATCGATTTTTCTATTTTTGCCCAAACGAATTCTTCATGAGCAAAGCCATCAAAGAAACTCATTTTTCCTTTCCAGGACAGAAAGGTTTTTACAAGGGGAAAGTACGCGACGTATACATGTTCGACAAAGAGCTTGTGGTCGTAGCATCCGACCGCATCTCCGCCTTTGACGTGGTCCTTCCACGAGCTATTCCTTACAAAGGACAAGTATTGAATCAAATTGCTGCAGGCTTTCTCAAAGCCACTGCAGATTTGGTGCCCAACTGGGTGACAGCCACCCCAGATCCAAGCGTGACCATAGGCAAGCGCTGTGAGCCCTTCAAAGTAGAAATGGTGATCCGTGGCTACCTTGCAGGACATGCCGCACGGGAATATGCCTTAGGAAAGCGAAGCATTTGTGGTGTATCCATGCCGGAGGGATTGAAGGAAAACGATGCCTTCCCTTCCCCAATCATCACCCCGACTACGAAAGCCTCCGAAGGCCATGACGAAGACATTTCTAGAGAAGCCATTTTGGGGCAAGGGATTGTCTCCGAAGAGGATTACCTAGTTTTAGAAAAATACACGAGAGCGTTATTCCAGCGCGGTCAAGAGATGGCCAAGGAAAAAGGGTTGATTCTCGTGGATACCAAGTATGAATTTGGCAAAGCAGATGGGAAAATTTACCTCATCGATGAAATCCACACCCCAGATTCTTCCCGCTACTTCTATGCAGAAGGCTACGAAGAAAACCAAAAGCAAGGATTACCTCAAAAGCAGTTGTCCAAAGAATTTGTCCGCCAATGGTTAATTTCCAATGGTTTTCAAGGAAAAGAGGGGCAAGAGGTACCAGAAATGAGCGATGAACTTGTAGAAAGCATTTCTGAGCGCTACATTGAGCTGTATGAAAACATTACCGGTTCGGCTTTTGTTCGTGCAGAAACGACCAACATTGCCACGCGAATTGAAAAAAGTATTTTAGATTACCTAGCCAACTAACTAAACCATGAAATATACCATCGACAAAAAAGAGCAGTATGTAGTCTTTTCACCTTTAGAGGAAAAGATCGACTCCCTATTGGCCCCAAAACTTAAGTCTGAACTCCTGACCATCCATGCTGAGGGTTATAGCAACCTTGTACTCGATATGAGTCAAGTGAATTACGTAGACTCTAGTGGTTTAAGCGCCCTATTGGTAGGTGACCGGGAATTTGGGCGAACTGGAGGTGTTTTTGTCATCTCAGGCGTCAGAGACCATGTGATGAAGTTGCTCAAGATTTCCATGCTAGACAAGAAGTTGCGCCTCGTAGCCAACTTAGAGGAGGCAGGAGAAATGGTATTTATGCATGAGATTGACGGAGGAGAAGACGAGGAGGGCGCTTGAGTCCGGATTTTGAAATTACAATCCTAGGAAACACTTCTTCCATCCCGATGTATGGAAGAAACCATACTGCCCAAGTCGTTCGATTTGGGCAGGAGTTTTTATTGTTGGATTGTGGAGAAGGTACACAACTCCAATTACGCAAGTACAAGGTCAAACACTCCAAAATCTCTCACATTTTTATCTCGCATCTTCATGGCGATCATTACCTGGGTTTAATTGGCCTACTTTCCAGTTACCACCTCTCGAAGCGTACCGAGCCCATCCAACTCTTCGGCCCACGTGGCTTGGACGAGATTATTACCACCCATTTCCGCTGGAGCAATACCCGCCTGAATTATCCATTACATTTTACCGAAACCAGCACTTCTGGAAAAATCCTGCTAGTAGAGCATCCTCAGTTTCGAGTTTCTAGTTTTCCCCTACAGCACCGGATTCCTACTACGGGCTTCTTAATTGAAGAAAAAGACGGCCCACGCTCCCTTATTAAAGAAAAACTCCAAGAAAGCCCTCTCCCCTTGGCTGCCATACAATCCCTTCGAGAAGGAAAAGATTATCAAGATAGTGATGGCAACTCCTTCCAAGTAATCGACTACTGCCATCCCCACCCTCCCTTACGGAGCTATGCTTTTTGTTCGGATACGGCATTCAATCCTGAATTAAGCACCTACCTTGATGGAGTGGACCTGCTCTACCACGAATCCACTTTCATGGAAGCAGATCAACTAAGAGCAAAAGAAACCTACCATAGTACTGCAAAACAAGCAGCTCAGATCGCAGTAGGCTGTGGAGTTAAAAAATTGCTATTGGGGCATTTCTCTACCCGCTATTCCGATTTAAGTGAATTGTTAGCAGAAGCACAAACCATTTTCCCGAATTCCTGCTTAAGTGAAGAAGGCATTACCTACCCCATCCTTCCAACCCATGAATGAATCCTCACAAAGCCGAAAGACCAACCTCTTTGTTGTTTTAGGAGCCATCTTCCTAACGAATGCCATCTTGGCTGAAATCATCGGAGTAAAAATCTTCTCTGGAGAACGTACCCTCGGTTTTGAACCCGTTCAGTGGACTTTTTTTGGGGAGTTTGTGTTGGACTTTAACCTGACAGCAGGAGCGGTGATCTGGCCAGTAGTCTTCATCACTACGGACTTAATCAACGAGTATTTTGGGAAAAAAGGAGTACGGAAAATTAGTTTCCTTACCGCAGGGCTAATCACTTATGTCTTTGTGGTTATCAGTTTGGTGACTGCCTTGGCACCGGCTGACTTCTGGTTGGAGGTGAATGCCAGCATGCCGGATGGAACTGCCTTTGACATCCACTATGCCTTCAATACCATTTTTAGGCAGGGACTGGGCATCATTGTAGGTTCTTTGACTGCATTTTTGCTCGGGCAACTAATCGACGTGTATGTATTCCAAAAGCTCCGCGCTGTAACGGGCCCAAAGATGATCTGGCTACGTGCTACAGGTTCTACGCTTGTATCCCAGTTCATCGATTCGTTTGTGGTACTGGGCATCGCCTTTTATGTATTTGGCAACTGGTCCCTCCCCCAGATCGCTGCCGTGGGCTTAATCAACTACGTGTACAAGTTTACCGTCGCCCTGGCACTTACACCCTTACTCTACCTTGCACATGGGCTGATAGATCGCTACTTAGGCAAGGAACTTGCTGAGAAGATGACCGAAGAAGCGACGGAGGACAGTTCGTTTTTATAATTAGAAGCAAGAGCCGAGAAACAAGAGATTAGACTTAAAATTGTACCAAGTACCAAGTACCATGTACCCTGCCTATTGCAGGCAGGAAAGTACCAAGATTTTTAAGAACCCTTTGTTCAGTAGGTAGGTGCGGCTAGCATGCAAAATTCAAGTTCGACTTCCTAAATTGTACCGAGTAATTGGTGTCTATTGAAAAATACTTAGTATTAATAAGATCAAAAATCTGAATTGATTAAGCTAGAAAAACTCCTTTCCAAAATAAGGAAGTTAAGAGTGATTCCCTTTTCGTTTCAAAATGACTCCACCTGCAGCCTCTTTAATGGTAGAAGTAAATATGAATGCTTTAGGATCGCAGTCCAAAACCAAATTTCTTAGCTGTCTTACTTCAAAGCGTGTCATGATTGTATATAGAATATCAGTTGGATGACTTACATCAAAACTATCTTTCATAAAACCCCGCTCTCCTTTGTACACGGTAATTCCTTTACCCATCTGCATGACAACAGCTTTTTTTATTTCCTCGTGATTTTTAGAAATGATTGTAACCCCGATGTATTCCTCCAAACCTTCCACAATATAATCCATAGTCCGCGTAGCAATGAAATAAGTAAGCATCGCATACAAGGCTGTCACCATGCCTAATCCTATAGCCGCAATCAAAAATAAAATTATATTGATCCCTAGAATTATTTCAGCAATAGAAAATCCAGAGCGCCTCAAGGTATATAGGGCCAAAACTTCGATGCCATCAATGGCGCATCCTCCACGCATTCCTAATCCAATTCCAATACCTAAAAACACACCCCCAAAAATTGAAATCAATAATTTATCAGAGGTAATGACTGGATAAGGAACAAAAGTCAATACCAAAGCAAGTACCAGAACAGCCATCAAACTTCGTATAGCAAATTCTTTATTTACCAAAAACCCGCCAAGAATGATAAAGGGAAGATTACATAAAATAATCAAGGCAGAAATAGGAATATGATAGGTTTCATGAATCAAAAGTGCAAGTCCGGTCACACCTCCATCTAAAAAGTGGTTGGGAACTAAAAAACTTTTCAAGGCAAAGCCTGCAAAAAAAACACCTGCTAAACCTATACTAAAATCCTTAATGTAATCTCTGACTGAAAGGTTACTCATAAATACTTTTCGATTAATGACTGTAAATGCTTATTCTTTTGTTCCGTTCTTAATTTTATCGAAGTTTTCGTAAAATAATGATGATTTCGAAGAAATTTGATTTGAATTTGGTCCCATTCCGCTTCAAGAAGTAAATTATTTTGATGACTTAGCTCTTTGTACAAAAGACTTGCAATCTCCTGAAAATCAGTCCTTCCCAAATAATCTAAATCAGCATCAGCAAGAATTTTCCCCAATAAATTAGTAGGTTGCTGTGGAATTTTGGTTGCCCTAATCATTTCGCAAACACTGGTAATTTGTTCTTTATTAAATCCAAGACTTCCCAGGTTATCTTGTGCTAATTTGCACGAAATTTCTTCATGACCCACAGATTTCTCTAAAAAACCAGTATCATGAAATAGTGCTGCAACTTGAATTAATTCCAAATCACTGTCGGAAACTCCTTCCGATAGCGCAATATTCCGAGAAGTTCTAAATACATCAAGCGTATGTGAAATGGAATGGTAATAAAGTTCAGGAGCTAACTTAAGTAGCAATTCCAAAACCAAATCAAATGCAGCGATTACTTTAGGCGAACAATTGCATTTAACAAGTGAGAAAATGGAAACCTCATTTTCTTTTCCTTTCACGAAGATGGAATCCAACCTTTGAAAATCAAAAATCCCATAGTCTACTACCTCCAAATAAACTGATTCTGATACGAGAATTTGACCTGATTTTGCATTGGAACATAATCGGGAAGCTAAATTCACAGCATCACCAATCACTGTATAGTTCATTTGTTCTTTGGATCCAATATTACCAGCAATAGTCTTCCCCCTATTGATACCAATTCCTATTTCAATGGGATTTGCGCCCACTTTTTTTCTAGTGTCATTAAAATCTTCAAGTAATCTTTGCATTTCAAGTGCTGTAAACAATGCTCTTTTGGTATCATCATGGCCAGGAATGGGAGCACCATAAATAACCATTAATTCATCCCCAATTATTTTGTCTAATGTCCCGTCGAACTTAAAAACAACCTCGATCATTAAATCAAAATAGGCATTCAAGGTTTTTACAACATCTATAGGCTGCATATTTTCGCTCATTCGAGTAAATCCCCGAATATCGCTAAAAAGGGTTGTTACAGTTAATTCCTGCCCTCCTAGATTCAATAAATCTTCGTTTTCTAATAGTTTATCAACAATTTGTTTGGAGACGTATTTCTTAAATGTGGATTTTAATTTATCCAAATTAGAAAGATCTTCCATGGCCACCACAGAACCAATGGGCTCATTTAAATCATTGAGTAATGGGGATACCGATATATTTACTGTAGTATTTTTTCCATTACAAATTAATTGAACATCCGTTGAAGAGATAGTCTTTACCTCCTCTTCACACTTAAAAAGCAGCTCATTAATTAAATCATTAGATTCAAAAACATATTCGTAATGATTTCCAATTACTTGTTCTCTCTCCAAATTAATAATTTTAGAGGCAGCCTTATTGATATGATTAATTTCACCCATCAGATTTGTGGTAAACACACCCGTAACAATTGATTCCATGACATTATCATTGAAGGTTTTGGCTTCTTTGATATTTTCAAGCAATTTGATGTTGTTGTAAGAAACCGCCGCCTGTGTAGCTATGGCAGAGAGCATGTTCGCATCCGAATCATCAAAGACAGAGATTCCTGTCCTAGACTCTTTATCGAATAAAATAAGTACACCAAGCAGATCTTTTTTATCCACTAAAGGAGTGATTAGTCCATAGGTGCAATTCGTTTTGATTAAAAAAGGATCTGATGAAATTTCTAAAAGTAATGACTTTCTATTTTTATTTAATTCATTGAAAAAACCTTTATTTTTTTTGAATATAATGCCTTTTAATACGGATACATCAATATTAAATTCGGCCTCAATTTGAAATAAATCCGAATTGTAATCCTTAATAAGAATTATACCAGAAGAAGCATTTAATACTGCACAAGATTTAATTAAAATTTCTTGCAATAATGTAGCAATGTCCTCAAATGAGTTTAATTCATTTGTAATATCTAATAAAGTTTCTAATTCAAGATACTTTTTATTTAATTCATTAACATCAAATTGCTTATTCATTACAAACCATTCACTGCTTCTTCTTCTGTCTCGAATACAGATGAATATTTAGTAAGCCCCATAATATTAAATGTTTTTGATACAATAGGTGCAAGATTATAGTAGCCAATTTTACCATCCACTTCTTGCAATTTTTCAATGATTTCAATCAAAATAGAAACTCCAATACTATTGACTACTTTAGTGCCCGCCATGTTGAGCAAAAACTTGTTTTGACCCTCATTTATTTTCTCATAACAAATGGCAGAAACAGCTTCTCCACCCTCATTATTTAAATAGCCTTCAGTCTCAATAATTACTATTTTATTAGTTTCTTTGGTACTTTTAATAAATCCATTCATGTCTACAATAATTTAATTTTTAATATTTTTTTTCATTGTTACTGTTGTCCCTTCACCATTCGATTCAAATTCAACAGAATCCATCAGCGCCTGAATAAGCTGCAAACCCCAACCACGCTTACGCTCATTCTTACCTATTTTATTTTCAATCTTTGGGATTTCAACCTTAGTTTTATCAAATCCAATACCTTGATCAATTACTTTCACAATCAAAGAATCCTCCTCAATTAAAAAGTGAATAAATACATTATTTTCGGTCTTTGAATGTTCAAAAGCATTGATGCAGGCTTCAATCAATGCCATACTTATCTCCCCACTTTGCTCTTCGGAAAGATCCATGTGATTAGCTATCACTTCGGCGGTTTGCGTTGCTATTAACTCCATATTGGGTAGTATTGGCAACTTCAGTTCAACTACTGGTACTAGTTTTTTCATATAAAATTTATTTTAAATTTTCAATTTTAGTTACGTTTAATTACCACTAATGTAATATCATCCGGATTGTGCTTGCCTGATAGCCATGCATCGGCTTCAATCATCAGCTGATCAATGACTTCCTGAGCTGACTTATCGCCATACGTACTGATCAAATCTTGCAGTTTCTGGTAATCAAACAAGTCTCCTGTCAAATTAGGCGCTTCTGGCAAGCCATCTGAAATAATCACCAATATATCTCCCGAATTAAATGTGGTATGTATTTGATCGAAGTAGGCATCGTTGAAACTACCTAATGGTACACCTGAAATCTGAATTTCCTCTGTGGTACCGATTGCAGCCCGATAGATATAATACGGAGGCATTCCAGCCGAGCTTAGTGTCAATTGATCCTCTTTAATCAAGGCAATATTCAAACTCATTCGTAAAATACCCAAGTCCACTTTTTTAACCACCCGATTCAGTTCATGCAACATCTCATTTGGACTCATCTGTGGTAATCCAATAATCCCTGCTTTAGTAATCGATACCAACATTCCCGACGGAGTGCCATGGCCCGTGGCATCGCCACAGATAGCAAACAAGGAGCCATCTGCTTGCTCAAAAAAGTCGTAATAATCTCCACCCACTTCTGTAGAAGTTCTCAAATAGCCAGCAATGTCTAAGTTTTTAATGATTGGTAAGGTTTTGGGCAATAGCCTGTTTTGCAAATCTTTCGCAGCAGCCAACTCAGAATTTTTCCGTTCGTTTTCAGCTTTTAAGAATGATTTTTTAGCCTGGAACTTTCCGAATTGTATAAATGCAAGGACAAGGGACAGTAGGTAGAATCCATAGGCCCAAAGAGTACGGTACCAGGGTGGGCTTATTTTAAATTCCAAAATACCTACTTCGGATATTTGACCACTGGCATCCATGGCTCGGACACGAAACGTATAGTTGCCTTCCCTTAAGTTGGTATATTCCTTTTTGAAGTCAGGAACAAACTCGGACCAAGTCTTGTCTTGGCCTTCAAGCCAATAACTAAACATGGTCTTTGACTCATTCCCAAAGACAGGATAGGCTACTTCGAAAAGCAGATTATTGTCACTAAAAGGAAGATCACCCAAATCCAAAGGAGCTTTTTGACCATTGATATAAATGGCCCTGATCAAAGCTTTGTAGAATGGAAGTTTTTCTTTAATGGCTAATTCAGGATAAAAGCGGTACAGTTTTTCCTCTTGTGAACCTATCCAAAGAACCTCACTTTCACCCGAGCCTTCGGCATATAGAGCTCCACTCAATTCACTTAAGGAAACTTTATAAAAGGGATACTTCGTAAATGAATAACCCTTGTCGAAATCAAAGGCTGTTTTGTAAAGACCCGTTTCGGTGATCATCCATCCATTTTTGGAATCTGGGTTGTAGGCATAGGAAAACAGACCCGCTGGAGCTATTAAAGTATCACGCTTTATGTTGGTAAGTTCCGCCTGGTATTTTTCTAAATTCAGCCTGTAATGGTTCCGAAGGGAGTCGACCAAAACATGCGTAGACTCGTTTAACGTTTCCAAAAACAACCTACCACTTTGGGTAAATTGCTTGTCCATGCCAAGCTTTGTGAAATTACCTTGCCCACTGCTATCATAGTCATATACAAATATCCCCTTCCTGGTTTGTGCTAGAATTTTACCAGGGGCAACTTCCTGGATATTGCCTGGTTTGATGGAATCTTGTTTAGCTAACTTCAATGCACTCCACTTCCCGTTCGTATATTGATGGGCAAGAAGGCCATATACTCCATTTGAAGAAAAAATGATAGTGGGGTTTATCTTGGAACGAATAGTATTGCCACTGCGATAAAGAGGACTAATTACTTCTGTTTTACCATTTTTTGTTGCAGTTATATCATAATTATTAGTTGAGATAATTTGATCGTCAAATTCAATTATATCATCACCTAAATCCCTTACATTTTTTGGCTTAAATTCAGATTTTTCATAAACGCTATTTCTAGGAGTGAACTCAAACAAATTATCTGATGTTTTAACAAATAATTTTCCATTGCTCCTCAAAATATCTCCAACAGTGCCCACCAAATTATTTGTTTTGGAGAAGTAGGTGAGGGTTGAGTCAAAACTTACACGAAATAAGCCAAAATTTGTTCCCCAAATATCTCCAGTTCGGTCTTGAAATAAATTAGTTACATGAATATCAGTAAGTCCTTTTTGCTGATTTAAAATAGACTTAACTTTGAGGTTATCATCAATAAATATTACTCCACCTCTAGTAGTCGCTATAGGAATGGTGCCATCTTTTAGCCTGGAGCCTGCATAAGATTCATTAATTATGGCAAAATTATCAACATCTTTTGACTCGGCTTTAACGAAACTTCCGTCTTTTTTTAAATACCATAATCCTACATTTCTTGAAACCAACAATTGATCTCCATTATCTAAACTATACTGCTCATCAATTCTATTTTCCGCGAAAATCTTTTTGCTTGATGGTAAATACTTAAATTTTCCGTCATTTAATTTATAAATTCCTTCTCCCCAAATCCGAAGAAAAGCCCCTCCCTTATTAATGTTAAGAGTATGCACCACATTCTCGAAATTCTGTACACTCAATAATTTTTTGTCTTTATATAAATAAACAGATTTCTCCGACGCGAAAAAAATGGTGTCGTTTAATACCCCTGAAGACCAAAGCGTTGAATTAACTTTATCTTTTTCTGGTAGTTTATCCGACAAAGAATAATAGATGGGTTCATTGAACTTATTTTTTTCAATGTATCCAAAACCAGCTCCAATAATGGCATAAATAGTTTTATTAGAGTCTGCAACCAAGGATCTCCCAAGACCTTCCTTTGGTTCACCTTTTTCATCCAATACGGGTCTCACCTTTTGACCATCAAAAGTTTGGATACCCTTTCGAGAATTACCGTAATAAATTATCCCTTCCGAATCTTGCACAATAGACCAGTTGAGATAGTCGGTGTTCAGAAAAGATCTACTGTAATTGGAAATAAAAAAATCGCCTGTTTCAATCTTGCGTTGTTGTGAAAACACGAAGGAATTTACCGTTAAAACTAAGGTAAAAGTAAGTAACTTATTGATTTTCATGCTTTTATATTTTTAGGAAATCTGAATTCGAATTACTGGTTGTAATTAAATATTTAAGAGTAATCTTAAAAGTTAATAAATTTTGGTAATTAATTGTGCATCATTTGTTACATAGCAACAATTATTTAACATAAAAATCTATCACTATTAAATAATTAGTAACCAACCTTTTTTTTGAAAAGCAGTGATGCAACTAACATAAGACATATCAACCTTAAGCTTGGAGATGACTCTCACCCATTAAATTTGATTTCTCACACAGATCTCTGAGTGCAAATAATTCATACTAAAGAACGATTATTGAGCATTTAGTTCGTAGGTCAAATAAGGTACCTCGAGTAAAAAACTCATAAATGCCTTATTTTTAAGTACCCTCTCATAGGATATAAGATTTCAAATAATTTAATAATCTGTAGGCTTTTCTGGTTAGTATCCTTTACAAAGAATTCCAGTAAAAGATTTTGAAAATTCAGATTCACCAGCAGCTGTTCAAAAGGAACTATATACTTCTAAGCTAGGTAGTCTGATTATTACTTAGTCGCCCGCTTTCCTCACTTCCGCATTCTCCACTC
>JANQWS010000043.1 GCA_030729785.1 Algoriphagus sp.
TAGTCCCAACTAATCCCTGGACTGCCTTATATCAAAAAAATCCCCTCAATAACTAGTTATTAAGGGGATTTTGTCCTAAAACAGCAACCCTTACTTATCCTTGGGCTTATCCCGCTGCATCTGTACCATATCCACTGGAGGTGGACTAGAATCTCCTAGGAGGTGTGCCACAAAATAATCACCCATCTTCCAAAAAAAGTATTCTGCCATGTTTCCATAGCCATGCCGTTGACCAGGAAGAAGCACAAATTCAAACCGCTTACCGGCCTTGATTAAGGCATTGGCCATGCGGATGGTGCCGGCAGGATGTACGTTGTTGTCCACATCACCTGTACTGAGCATCAGATGGCCCTTTAGGTTTTTGGCCAGATCTGGATTTTTCTCAATTTGATACACAAAAGTGGTATCTCCACTTGGCAATATTCGTTCCTGCACCCCGTGGTGCTTCTCCGACCACCAGCGGTTGTAAATGTTGTTTTCGTGATTTCCTGCTGAAGAAACAGCTACTTTAAAGATGTCCGGATACACCAATAGGGCAGCAGTAGACATAAATCCTCCTCCCGAATGCCCATGGATTCCTACTCGATGACGATCAATAAATGCATGTCGGTCAGCCAATTGATCCACAGCCGCTTTTTTATCTGCCAAGCCATAGTCACGCAAGTCGCCATACCCATAATTGTGGTACCATTTGGATCGGGCAGGATGACCTCCCCGGTTACCCAGGGTCACCACCACAAATCCAAACTGGGCCAACCGATCAGTCCGATCCATACTTCTTCCAAAGGACTTATTGACCGCCTCTGTCTGTGGACCAGGATATACATACTGAACCAAAGGATAAGTTCGGGTAGAATCAAAATCAAAGGGCTTGTACATCACCCCATACAAGTCGGTGATGCCATCGTCTGCCTTAAAGGTAAATGGTTCTGGAAACTGATACCCTGCGGCAAAGAGTTGCTCCAGATCTGCTGTCTCCAAATCCATAATTTTGGCTCCATTTCGATCATACAGTACGGAGGCAGGTACGGTGTTCACTCGAGAAAAATTCGATACAAAATAGGAAGCTGGATCATTGATACTGATCTCATGGTTAAAATTCCCTTTATTCAACAAGTTAACTGCTCCCCCATCTAGCGAAACGGAATACAAGTGTTCGTAGTAAGGATCCTCTCCTTGTTCTTTTCCATTCGCAGTGAAGAAAAGCTTTCGAAGGGAAGCATCTACTCGTGCAGCACCGGCAGTATGATAGGGCCCTGAGGTAAGTTGACGGATAAAGGTTCCATTCTTTCCATAGAGGTAAAAATGTCCCCAACCATCGCGCTCCGACCACCAAATTAACTCATTCCCCAGAAGTTCAGGTTTTTCAAAATCGATGTAGGTATTGCTTCGCTCTTCAATTACTACCTCCTTTTGATTGGTAACCAGGTTCCAACGCAGCACATCCACCCGCTTCAAGTCTCTGGAGGTAATGGCAAAGTAAAACTCTGTTGGTGTGCCCAGCCAAGTTGTCGGTCGATATGCATCGTCCCGAGTGTTGCTAGCAGGAGTAGTGGACCAAAGGCTGACGGTTTGATCTTTGAACGTTGAAATCGGCAAGTCACTTAACTTTTGATTTTCAAAAGAATAATGGAGCAAGTGGGTTTGTGGCTGTTCCTTCTCGCCTGGCATCGCATACTTGTAAGTCTCCAAGGTAGGTCTAGGATCGCGGGTATGATGAATCACCCAAAGATCCTTGACTTTTCGCTGATCCGTACGAGTAAGTACAAACTGCTTACTATCAGTGCTCCACAATACAGGAGCACGCTTGCGATCGTTTTTCTTTTTTTCAACTTCAACCTGATCATTTCCGCGATCACCCCAACCGTATTCGTAATCTGCTACCCCATCTGTTGTCAATGCATGCTCTACCAAAGTAGAATCTTTCAAATCCTTGACCGCTTTCAAGAAATTTTCTTTGTCCATCCAAAACAAGTTGTAATTTTTTACATAGACTACCTTGGAGGAATCTGGAGCGATATTAGCCCATAAAAGACGAGCTGGCTCTTTGACAGTTTCGATTTCTTTGAGTCGCTGGGAAGTTAAATTGAATTGAAAGGTATGCACCTTCTTTTCTAAGGAGTCCTTTGCATTTTTATTTTTCGACTTTAGTTCAGCCCAATCTTGTTTTAACACCTCAGCAGTGCTTTTCACCGTAAACTGTAGTGTGTTTTCGTCTTCAAGAAGCTTTAAATCATCCAATTTGAGATGCTGCCCATCAAAGGGATCTTTGACCGCTTTTGTGAGTTCGGCGGCCAATATAGCTGTATCAAATAGGGGTTGCTTGATTCGTTTAACCGGATCTACTAATACCCATTTTTTTCCTTGGGAGGTCTCATAGGAGTACCAAAAACGTGCTGATTTCTTCATCCAATGCGGATCTACACTGGTGGAAAAAATCATTTTCTTGACTTTTTCAGGGGAAAACCGAGCTGCTAACTCATAATTCCCTTTGAAAACAGGTTCTTGAGCGGTACTTGAAAATCCAACAAGCAGGCATGCGAAAAGGAAAAGTATTTTTTTCATAGATTAGAGAAATTACAACACCAAACTAGGTATTGAGGTTGATTTTGGCACGACCGCTTGCATAAATCTTGCAGAAATATGTCAACTGAGACACGCCAATTGCATAGACACTCATCCTGATTTTTAATCTTTAGTTAACTTATTTTTAATTTCTATGAAATAAAATTTTGTTTTGAATACAAAAGCATAACATTTCAAACACAATCAAGTGACTTAAAGTACACAATTTGGGAAGCAAAACTACTTGCGTGAAGACCCACTACAAAACCATCATCGTTTCGGATGTTCACTTGGGAACCAAGGGCTCCAAATCCAAAGAAATTTCACGATTTCTTAAGCAATTCCACTGCGACAACCTCATCTTAAATGGGGACATCATCGATGGCTGGCAGCTAAAAAAATCTGGGAGTTGGAAGCGGAAACACACTCGCTTTTTCAACCGTGTTCTCAAGATGATGGAAAGCCAAGCTACAAAAGTCTACTACTTGAGAGGAAATCACGACGATTTTCTGGATCAAATACTTCCAATACAAATCGGGGGGCTGCATATTTTGGCAGACATGACCTACGAAAGTAATGGAAAAACGTATTTTATTACCCACGGAGATGTATTTGATAGCATCACCACCAACTTACGTTGGATTGCCTATTTGGGGGACGTAGGGTACACCTTTTTACTTTGGCTCAACCGCGTCGTCAATTATTACCGCATGAAAAAAGGACTTCGCTATTTTTCGCTTTCTCAATATGTGAAAGGAAAAGTAAAGCAAGCCGTTTCCTACATTGATGATTACGAAACCGAATTGGCCAAAGTAGCCAAGGCGAAAGGTTGTGACGGAATTATTTGTGGACACATTCACAAACCTGAAAACCGAATGATTGATGGCATCCACTACTTAAATTCAGGAGATTGGGTAGAAACCATGAGTGCGTTGGCAGAAGATCACGAAGGAAACTGGGAACTAATATATTTCAACGAGATAGATTTCAAGAAAACTTCCGGCCAAATGGACTATGTGGTTCCACAAAATTTAGAGATTCCAACAAAATTCCCGCTTCCAGAGGTTGCTTTTACAGGAATCCAGGATGAAGAACTTACCACTCCCCCTATCCACCTGTAATTCATGAGGTTCTTATTTTTGATACAGGGGGAAGGTAGAGGTCACCTAACACAAGCCTTATCATTTGCTGCTATCCTAAGGAAGGAGCAACAAGAAGTAATTGGGGTGGTGGTAGGAAAAAGCCCAAGACGCCAGCTTCCAGATTTTTTTATTCAGAAAATTGACTGCCCAATTACCGCAGTAGAGAGCCCAAATTTTGAAACTGATGGGCTTGAAAAAAAGATATTGCTTGGGAAAACAATCCGAAAAAATCTTGCTAAAATCCCATCTTATTGGATGAGTTTGCAAAAAGTTCACCAAGTGATCCAACAAGAACATCCCGATGTGGTAGTAAATTTTTACGAGCCACTGGGAGGACTTTATTCACTTTTTTTTAGCACGAAAGCAGTATTTTGGGCCATCGGACACCAATACTTGGAGCGGCATCCAGAGTTTACCTTTGCCCCAAATAGAGGTTTAGAAAAATTTCTTTTTCGAATGCATACCCGACTCACTGCCTGGGGAGCTACCGAGCACTTGGCACTTTCCTTTTTGCCCAAAGCGGACTACAATGACGTCCGGATAGTTCCTCCCCTCCTTCGCCAAGAAATCAAAGTACTTGAGGTTAGTCTGGGAGAATTTTACTTGACCTATATGGTAAATCCTGGGTATGCAGAAGAGGTAATTACGTTTGCAAAAAACAATCCAAACATTCAAATCAAAGCATTTTGGGATAAAAAAGGAGCTGCCAAAACTGAGTTCACACTACCAAACTTGCAATTCCATCAAGTGAATGATCAGGCATTTTTGGAAGCTATGGCGGGGTGCAAAGGATTGCTATGTACGGCGGGCTTTGAATCCGTCTGCGAAGCGATGTATTTGGGAAAACCTGTGGTCATGGTACCTGTAGCAGGACAGTACGAGCAAGCCTGCAATGCCTTGGATGGAGAACTTTCGGGTGCAGGTAAAAAAGCAAATTTTTTCGATTTCGAACTCTTAACCACACTTTCCTATCCAGATACCTCCAAGACAGAATCTTATCGAAAATGGACTGAAAGCTGGCCTTCTGTACTTAGAAAACTGGTTTACCAACTAGAATCCGAACCAAGAGGAGACCAGTCTGACTTAGTTTACGCTAGCAATTGAGACTATTTCGCTCTTCCTGAGTTAGGTCTTCAAATCTTCTATAAATCACTTTTCCGTCTACCTCCAGTTTTGCATAGGGAAATGAAACTCTTTTAATTTTTTTTCGCTCTTCTAGACTCATTTTAAAATAGAGCTCATTCAACTGATTTGCTTCCATTCGAAGGGCTTCAATTTCTTGATCGCTTGGTAGGGAGAGATTTCGTTTGGTATTAATTTTCACTTGATACTTTCCATACAAGTGGCTGTACCTAGCTACCAAATCCGTGTCGTTTGTTGAAGACTCATCACTCGGACTCACAAAATTCATAGGCCCACCTTGAGACAAGGATATGACTGTTGGATTAGATTGATTTTCTGCATGGTCTTCCATCATCATCTGGCTTCCCCCAAAATAAATTCCTGCAAAAAGAACTAGTAATGAAAAAACAAGGGCTATTCTTGAATTATTGGAAAATGGAGGATGATTTTTCATGACTATAGGGCGAAGGATTAGATAAAAATAAACTCTTAACCAAAGGTATTTTTTTTATCATCCGATAGTTAAAATATAATAAATGATTATCGGCAATCATGACAGTAGCTCAGCTCGCCTATTTAAAACATGCGGATAATCGTTCACGGACGATAGACCACGGTAGACAGCCCACTTAATTGATTTTCAAACCTTATTTTTTTTCGGTTACAGGTGACAAAGTGGATAATTAGAACTATTAAAATAAACTAAGGAAAAATCGAATGCAATCGGTTGATTTTTTATTCGTAGCCAAAATTTGAGAAAAAAACCTAATCCTCGTGTTTTTTTAAGGTTATTTTTTTCTAAGTAATTGGGTCTTCCTATGCGGCATTCTGCATTGAAAATGATAATTTCACCCCTCGCCCAACGAAGTATACGTTCATGTCTGCTGAACACACCCGATTACAAGAAGATAAGGAGAAAAAAAAGCATTGGAAGAAATGGGGACCTTACCTGACCGATCGCCAATGGGGAACGGTGCGGGAAGATTATAGCCCTGATGGCGCAGCATGGGAAAATGTAACGCATGATGATGCGCGTAGCAAGGCCTATCGCTGGGGAGAAGAAGGTATTGGAGGAATCTGTGATCACCGACAGATTCTTTGCATGTCCTGGGCCTTTTGGAATGGAAAAGATCCTTTTTTGAAGGAACGATTTTTTGGATTGACTGGAAATCAAGGCAACCATGGGGAAGATGTAAAGGAACTTTACTTTTACCAAGATGCTACACCAACACACAGCTACCTAAAAATGCTGTACAAGTACCCGCAGGCTGAGTTTCCCTACCAAAAACTGGTGGATGAAAATAAAAAAGCGGGAAAATTACAAGAGGAATACGAACTATTGGATACTGGGGTTTTTGATGAAGACCGGTATTTTGACATTGTGATTGAATATGCCAAACAGGATTCGGAAGATATTGTGGCTTCAGCCACTATTATCAACCGAGGACCGGAGGCAGCCAAGCTTTGGGTACTACCTACTATCTGGTTTCGTAAATTTTGGTTTACGGGACACGAACCCTTTATGCCCAAAATAACTCAATTAAATACACATTCGTTCAAGGCTTTTAATCCAAAATCCGGGAACTATGTTTTTAGTTTTAGCGGACACAAAGAGCTGGTTTTTTGTGACAATGAAACCAATAGAAAGCGCCTCTACAACATTCCAAACGAGCGGAAGTCTACCAAGGATGCAATCAATGATTATTTGGTAAATGGGGATGCATCCAGGCTAAATTCCGGATCAGGGACCAAGGTTGCTGCTATCCATGAAGTGCTTGTTCCCGCAGGAGGGGAAGTGAAAGTGCAGTTTCGCATGCAGCGTCAATTGGAGGAAGGTTCCCTAGAAGCAATTCCTGAAATCCTTTCTCTCCGAAAGCAGGAAGCGGATTCATTTTACCAAGAACTCCAGCGGCGCGTGAGCAATCAGGAACACCAAACTATCCAGCGGCAGGCTTATGCAGGATTGATCTGGTCCAAACAATTCTATTACTACGATGTCAACCGCTGGTTGGAAGGTGATCCCGGGAGATACCAACCTCCACAGGAACGAAAAAAAGGTAGGAATAATAGCTGGACGCACCTCCAAAATTTTGACATCATCTCCATGCCAGATACCTGGGAATATCCATGGTATGCAGCTTGGGATTTGGCTTTCCATTGTATCCCCTTGGCACGAATCGATTCAGAATTCGCCAAGGAACAACTTCTGTTACTCCTAAATGAGTGGTACATGCATCCTAACGGTCAAATTCCTGCCTATGAATGGAATTTTTCGGATGTGAATCCACCAGTACATGCTTATGCGGTTCAGCGGGTATATCAAATCGACAAGAAGCTAAATGGAGGCAAAGGGGACCAGCAATTTCTGGAGCGCGCCATGCACAAACTGATGTTGAACTTTACCTGGTGGGTCAATCGGAAAGATTCGGAAGGCAACAATATCTTTGAAGGTGGCTTCCTAGGACTGGACAACATCTCTTTGTTTGACCGAAACCATGCCCAACATTACCAAGGGAAACTAGAACAAGCAGATGGTACCTCCTGGATGGCTATGTTTTCCCTCAACCTATTTCGTATTGCCATAGACCTGTGCGAATTCAATACGGTATACCAGTTTAGTGCCTCCAAATTCTTAGAGCACTTTCTCTATATCGCTAGTGCTATGAATACGATCTCTTCAGAACGAATCTCACTTTGGGATGAAGAAGACAATTTTTTCTACGATGTTTTTCATTACCAGGGCAAAGAACCAAAGAAATTAAAGGTTCGCTCCATCGTAGGCCTAATCCCACTTTTTGCCGTAGAACCCATACGAGAGGAGCTTTTCGACAATCTTCCTGAATTTAAAAAGCGCCTTGATTTTATCCTCAAAGAAAAACCCAAACTAGCAGCACTCGTATCCAGTTGGATCCAACCCGGACATGGAAAGCGTCGCCTATTTTCCCTCTTAAGAGGACACCGCATGAAGAGCGTACTACAGCGCATGCTTAATGAAGAAGAATTCTTGAGTGATTTTGGCATTCGATCTCTTTCCAAATACCACCAAGAGAATCCATATACCATGAAAATCAATGGAGACACCCTCTCCATTCGCTATACTCCAGGTGAATCTGACACCCAAATGTTTGGTGGCAATTCCAATTGGAGAGGTCCCATTTGGTTTCCCATCAACTACCTAATTTTCGAATCTTTAAAGAAGTTTGATAGCTACTATGGAGAAGACCTCTCTATAGAATACCCCACAGGATCTGGCAAATTTCTAACCATGGACATGATCGGCAAAGAGCTCTCACTCCGCTGCATTTCCTTATTTACACGAGGCAAGGATGGAAACCGGCCCATTCATGGAAAACAACCCAAATTTCAAGATGATCCTCACTTCAAAGATCACATCTTGTTTTACGAATACTTCCATGGAGATAGTGGAAAAGGGCTAGGCGCTTCCCACCAAACCGGCTGGACTGCTTTGGTCGCTGAAATGATTCACATGTATTACCAACCCACGCCAAGCCAACACGATGACTCTTCTCCCCTATTTAGAAGCTGATCGGATCGAAGCAGGCTGCGATGAGGTAGGTAGAGGATGCCTTGCCGGACCAGTAGTTGCCGCAGCAGTAATCCTGCCTCCAACCTATCACAACCCTAGGATTCAAGACTCCAAAAAACTAAAAAAAGTCCAGCGCGAATCATTGGTTCAAGAGATCAAAGCCGTAGCCCTTGGATGGGCTATTGCAGAAGCGAGCGTAGCAGAAATTGACCAAATAAATATCCTAAATGCCTCTTTCTTGGCTATGGAACGCGCTATTCAACAACTTCCGCAAGTTCCAGACCACTTACTGATTGATGGCAATCGATGGAAATCCTCCCTCCCCTATTCGTACACTTGTGTAATTAAAGGAGACGGAAAATTAGCCTCCATTGCAGCAGCATCAATTCTTGCTAAGGTATACCGTGACGAACTCATGGTGCGTATTGCCCAAGAATTTCCCTTCTATGGATGGGAACAAAATGCAGGATACCCCACCAAAAAACATCGGGAAGGAATCGTGTCCCATGGCAGCTGTGCTTGGCATCGAAAAAGCTTTCAACTCCTATCTCCTCAACTTTCGCTAGGATTGGAATAAATCCAACCTGGAGTTAGGCCATGTCTTTCAATTCACCCACCACCTTGGTGATGGTTTGCTTGGCATCACCGAAGAGCATCAGACAATTGGAAAAGCCAAACAATTCATTTTCAACACCAGCATAGCCTTTACCCATGCTTCTCTTGGATACAATCACGGTACGTGCCTTATCCGCATTGAGAATTGGCATTCCAAAAATTGGGCTCTCAGGATTAGTGCGCGCAGCAGGATTGACTACATCGTTTGCCCCTACCACAAAGACCAAATCTGTGTTGGCAAAATCCTCATTGATATCGTCCATCTCAATCAACTTATCGTAGGAGATATTCGCCTCAGCAAGCAAAACATTCATGTGACCAGGCATACGGCCAGCTACCGGGTGAATCGCAAATCTAAATTCAATGTTTCGCTTCTCGCATTGCTCCATCAATTCCCGAACTACGTGTTGCGCCTGAGCAACTGCCATCCCATAGCCAGGAACTACAATCACCGAAGAAGCGGAATCAAATAGCATGGCAGATTCCTCTACTCCTATTTCTTTGACCACTACTGCCGGACCATCTGCTCCGCCTGTAGCTACAGTTTGTCCAAATCCACCTAGCAACACATTCATTAAGGAACGATTCATGGCCTTGCACATAATCTGCGTAAGAATAATCCCAGATGCCCCTACCAAGGACCCTGCGACAATCAACACATTGTTATTCAGAATGAATCCAGTGGCACAAGCAGCCATGCCCGAATAGGAATTAAGCAAAGAAATGACTACCGGCATGTCTGCTCCCCCAATTGGGATTACTGTCAAAATACCGAGCAAAAGAGCTAGACCCACCAAAATATACAGGTAGATCTCCTGACTAGGGTCAATAAATACCAGTACTGCAGCAGCAAAAAAGGCAAGTAGAAGAATCAAATTGAGTAAATGCTGCCCCGAGAAAGTAATAGGCTGGCCAGAAACTTTCCCGTCCAGCTTCAGGTACGCCACCATGGAGCCTGTGAAAGTGACCCCTCCAATTAACACCGATAATAAGATGCTGGTAAGATTGATTGCATCCAAGGAAGTTGCTTCATTCGCGTTCTTAAAAAAGAAGTCAGATAATGCTACTGAAAAAGAAGCAAGGCCACCAAAACCATTGAAGAGTGCCACCATCTCAGGAATTTTGGTCATAGCAACCTTTTGAGAATAATACAAACCAATAGCCGCTCCCACCAGGATTGCTGCACCAATTTCAATCAATGAAAACACCTCAAGGGTAAATAAGGTGGCTGCAATGGCAATCAACATCCCTACTGCAGAGAGAACATTCCCCTTGCGCGCATCCTTTGTTTTACCTAAGTATTTGATGCCCATAATAAATAGCACAGAGGCTACCAAATAGGCAAGTTGGATTCCTATATTCATTTTTTCTTAAACATTTTAAGCATACGATCGGTCACAGCATATCCTCCTACCACATTGATAGTAGCAAGAACAAGTGCCAACAATCCCAACCACTTGCTGAGTGTACCATATCCCATCTCGTTGCTTGCAATCAAAGCACCGACAATAGTGATTCCTGAAATAGCATTGGAACCAGACATCAGCGGAGTGTGCAAGGTAGGAGGTACTTTGGAAATTAGTTCAAACCCGAGGTAGCTTGCTAAAACGAGTACATAAATCAGAACGATCAGTGCTGATACAGACATAGGATAAATATTTATTGAGAAAGTAGTTGCTTCGTAAATGGATGTACTACTACTCCTTCGTGAGTAATAAGCACTCCTTTGGTAATCTCTTCTTCGATGTCAAGCGCCAATCCTTCCGCCCCTGCTAAATGAAATGCTAGCGTCGAAATATTGGTTGCATAAAGCTGACTGGCATTTACTGGTAATAGTGAGGGCAGATTGGATTCACCCACTAGGGTGACCCCATGTTTAACCACGGTAGCATTTATCTCTGAGAGCGCACAATTGCCTCCAGATTCTACCGCCATATCCACAATCACCGACCCTGTTTTCATGCTTTTAACCATGTCTTCGGTGACAAGAATCGGGGATTTTTTACCCATCACCAAGGCGGTGGTAATGACTAAGTCCGCCTCTTTAATTTTTTCTCGAATCAGCTGCTGTTGCTTTTCTAGGTATTCGGCTGATACCTCACGCGCGTAGCCCCCTTCTGTTTTCACCCCTTCTGCCCCCTCTACAGTCAAAAACCTTCCTCCTAAGGACTCCACTTGTTCCTTCGTTTCGGGACGCACATCGGTACATTCGACCACTGCACCCAATCGTTTGGCTGTAGCAATCGCCTGCAATCCCGCTACTCCTGCTCCAAAAATCAATACCCGCGCAGGAGTGATGGTTCCCGAGGCAGTCATCAACAAGGGAAAAATTTTCCCTAAGTAATTGGCCCCAAGTAGTACTGCTTTGTAGCCCGCCAAATTGGCTTGAGAGGATAAGGCATCCATTTTTTGAGCCCTAGAAATCCTAGGGACAGCATCCATGGAAAATGTACTGATACGCTTGGCATTAAACGCAGCAATTACCTCTGGATGCTGGTAGGCATACATGTAGGAAATGTATGCAGCACCTTCTTTCATTTGGGCGATTTCCGGGAGCGTAGCGAGGTTGACTTTAAGTATTAAATCTGCCTCCAAAGCTGCCTTTGACGAGCCTATCGTCGCTCCTGCAGCTTCGTAGTCCTGATCTGAAAAATAGGACTTCTCTCCAGCCCCAGCCTCCACAACCACGTCAAATCCCTTTTTCCGAACTAGCTTCACTACCTCAGGACTTAAGGCTACCCGATTTTCATATTCCTTGGTTTCTTTTACTACGCCGATGATCATGGAATTATATTAATCTTTTTGATTTGTAATCACTAGTTAACATTGCTATTCAGGCAAGCTTAATAGCCTCACCCTTTTCCTTTTTTAGCATCCCTCCTAAAATAAATTGCCCGCTCCCAACAGGAAACAAGCCACTACTCATTTAGTTAACCAGCAACGGGTGTATGCTTAATTGGAGATAGAAATCGGATGCACGCACAAACTAATTCGAATTAGGTTTATTAAAAAAATCTTTTTGGTTTTTTTTAATTTTTAAAGAACGAAAACTTTAGTTGAGAATAAAATTCAACACCCTATTTTTCTTTTTTTTGTACCTCAAACCTTCTTTTTAAAAGCAATAAAAATAATTTATATGATAATCCGCAATTTTGCCAGTAGTCCCAACGGAGTGCTAAAACTTGCGGATAATCGTCGATAGGCCACGGCCCACAGGCAGTACAAAGACCACAGCTCATTAAAATGAACTTCAAACCTTATTTTTATTAGCTTACTGGTAACAAAGCGGATGATCACCTTGAAAAATTCAACCCTAAAACTCCTAGTAATTTTTTGTGCTTTTCTTTGTCTTTCCCAAAAATCAAAAGCAAATTGGGAAAGAATGAAACTTTATCACTAAGGCTCTCTTTTTTTTGTTGAGACGCCTTTTTGGAATCATTTGAATGGCATCCAAAATTCAACCCATTTCCTTGTCAATTTTCAACAACCCATGAAAAAACTTGAACCTAAATCCTCCGGCACCTCAAGGAGGGAATTCATCAAAAACGCAGCCATCGCCTCCTCCTTTTTTATCGTGCCTCGCCATGTCTTGGGTGGTGTGGGATTTACTTCACCCTCTGACCAACTTGTTTTGGCTGCCATTGGCGCAGGTGGAAAAGGAAGAAGTGATATTTTCAATGCTTCAGTCAATGGAAGAGAGCGTGTAGCAGCCCTTTGTGATGTGGATTTTTCCGGATCTGCCAAAGATTCGGTGGCAAAATTTCCAAAAGCAAAGCTATACGCGGATTACCGTATCATGCTGGAAGAAATGAAAGAGATCGACGCAGTCACTATCTCTACTCCGGATCACGTACACGGCCCTGCAGCCAAATTTTGTATGGAGCGCGGCAAACATGTCTACGTACAAAAACCAATGACCCACAATATCCGGGAGGCTCGCCTGCTTACCCAGATGGCTCGCGATCAAAAAGTAGTCACTCAAATGGGTAACCAAGGAGCTTCCAACCCGCTAATGGATATGATCAAAGGCTGGATGGATTCTGATAAAATCGGCAAAGTTTCCAAGGTACAAATCTGGACCAACCGTCCCGTATGGCCCCAAGGAGGCGCTTTTCCAAAGCCGGAACCAAGCAACAAACCTTCCGATATGGAATGGGACCTGTGGCTCGGACCTGCACCTGAGATTCCATTTACCCCCAACTTGCACCCCTTCAATTGGAGAGGTTGGTGGGATTACGGCACAGGAGCTCTTGGTGATGTGGGATGCCACCTGATGGATATTCCTTTCCGCATGCTCGGTCTCCACTACCCCCTTGATGCAGAATGCTCGGTAGGCTCAGTGTACTCACAAATGTGGACCGCAGACTATCATCCGGATGGATGTCCAGCATCCTCCTTCATTACACTGCATTACGGTCCTACTGCTAAAAATGGAGTTCCTCTTGAAATGACCTGGATGGATGGAGGTATACGTCCCTCACACCCAGACATCATCCCTGCTGACCATGATCTTGGTGGTGCCAACTCCGCTAATGGGGTCATGATGATCGGAGAAAAAGGAATTATCACCCACAACATCAACGACAGCAGCCCATTGATGCCGAAATTGTACCTCTACGATGGAACGCAAGATTTTGGTCCAGACCGATTGGAAGGAACTGAACCTGAATACGGCCACCAGCGGAAGTGGGTAGATGCCTGCAAGGCTGGATTTGGATCTGAGGAACATCAGGGACTCACCTCTTCTTTTGATTATGCTGGACCAATGACCGAAACCGTATTGATGGGTAATTTAGCGATTCGAAGCTTTATGCTACGAAGACCTAACAGCAAAGGCCAACAGGAGTTTTTTGGCAGACGCAAACTCCTTTGGGACGGCGAAAACATGCGAATCACCAACTTGGAGGAAGCCAACCAGTTTGTCGGCCGTACTTATAGAGCAGGATTTGAAGTATAATCAATCTCGATTCAAGCCAACCGTGAGGCTAGCCCTCACGGTTTTTTTTATGTCCTCTCTTTAATTTTGATGTATTAAAACCTCTTCATGAAGGCCTTAGTCTATGAATCCTTTGGGCAAGCCCCAAAAATCACCCAGGTGGCCGATCCAGAGACACCCGAGCAAGGTATTCTCCTTGAAGTAAAGGCCTCTGGAATTTGCCGAAGCGATTGGCATGGCTGGAAAGGTCATGACCCTGACATTCAGCTCCCCCATGTGCCCGGCCATGAGTTTGCAGGAGTCATCCTCGAAGTAGGGAAAGGGGTGAAAAATTGGAAAATTGGCGATCGAGTAACTGTTCCGTTTGTTTGTGCATGCGGCCGCTGTCTGAGTTGCCAGTCCGGCAACCAGCAAATCTGTGACGATCAATACCAACCTGGATTCACCCATTGGGGATCCTTTGCGCAGCGCGTGGCAGTTCACCGAGCTGACACCAATTTGGTACAACTACCGGAATCGGTAAGTTTTGAGGTAGCTGCTAGCCTAGGCTGTAGATTTGCCACTTCCTTTCGCGGAGTGGTTGCACAAGGAAAAGTAAGCGGGGGACAATGGGTGGCAGTGCATGGTTGTGGAGGTGTAGGACTTTCTGCCATCCTCATTGCAGCCGCTATGGGTGCTACCGTTATTGCAATCGATATTCAAGACAATAAATTGGCACTGGCCAAGGCTGCTGGCGCACACTACCTGGTCAATGCAAAAAACACAAGCGATGTTGCCTCTACCATTCAGGAATTGAGTAAAGGTGGAGTACATGTCTCAGTCGATGCCCTAGGCAGCCAGGTAACTTGTTACAGCTCGGTCGCGAGTTTGCGTAAGCGGGGAAAACACATTCAAATTGGATTGCTGGCAGGAACTGAATCAAATCCTCCCATCCCCATGCATTTGGTCATTGCCAAGGAATTGGAAATTTTAGGGAGCCATGGCATGCAAGCACATGCCTATCCAGAACTCATGCAGCTTATTTTGGAAGGAAAAATGGATCCAGAAAAATTAATCGGGCGAAGAATCACTTTGGAGGAAGCTGCAGACACCCTGATTCGGATGGATACCTTTGAAGAGAATGGAATGGTACTCATCAACCAATTTTAATTTGCCATGAAAAAAAATACAAAACGTTGGTTTATTCAGTCTGTCGCAGGATTACTACTGACAGGTGCAGGCTTATCCATCTGTATACATGCCGGAACCCTCAAACTGGAAGGTGGCGAATGGTTCTGGACAGGAACTTTGGGCCTGGTGATTTTTCAAGCGGGACTCAGCTTGGTGATTGATGGAGTAAGGTACCGGTAACTGGCAAGAAAAGACATTCACCCTCCTTTAGTCAAAACACCAACTATAAGCCATAATTAGCCTAATAAGACCCAGTTTCTTTCATTTGTTGTAGATTTTCATTAACTTATTTACTGGATTAAACCTTTTGTACCTAATAAGGTCTAAGTAAAAAACCAAAAAGCACATGATTAAGAAAATTACCCTCGCCGTGGTGGTCCTTCTAGTGGGCATCCAGTTTGTCCCTATGGAAAAAAATGAATCGGGAACAACCGATTTTGCCATGAGTAATGACTACCAAGTTCCAGACCACGTAGCCACCCTATTGCAGGGAGCCTGCAACGATTGCCACTCCAATTCCACTACCTACCCCTGGTACAGCAAGATTCAACCGGTTGGCTTTTGGCTCAATCACCACACCAACGATGGCAAAGGGCATTTGAATTTTTCTGAGTTTACCTCTCTCCCGCTTCGCGTTCAAAACCACAAGTTTGAGGAGGTCGTGGAAATGGTTGAAAATGGAGAAATGCCCTTGCATTCTTACACGTACTTTGGCCTTCATCCGGAAGCCAATCTTTCAGCGGAAGATCGACAAGTACTGGTGGACTGGGCCAAGGAGCAAATGGCAATGCTTGCTGCCACCTACCCTGCAGACAGCTTGAAAATGAAGCCTCGACCTGCTCCAGCAGAATAAATAAACTATTTTATCAATCTAGACCGAGACTCCCTGTAGCTCGGTCTTTTTTTTTACCTTTCCACGCATGAATACATTTAAAGATACAGAAGTTCGCTGGGGTGTGCTGGGTGTAGGAAAGGTCTGTGAACTGAAATCCGCCCCCGCTATGAACACCATCCCCAACTCTCGTTTGGTAGCAGTCATGCGCAGAGATGAGGAGAAAGCCAAGGACTATGCGGCACGACATGGCGTACCCAAATGGTACCACCACGCAATGGATCTAATCCAAGATCCAGAGGTAAATACCGTTTACATCGCCACCCCTCCACAAGCACATTTGGAACTAACCCAATTGGCCGCGGCAGCGGGAAAACCGGTGTATGTAGAGAAGCCAATGGCTCGCACTTTTGCAGAATGTCAACAAATGATTCAGGTGTGCGAACAAGCAAATGTCCCCTTGTTTGTGGCTTACTACAGAAGGAAGTTGCCTCATTTCTTAAAAATCAAAGAGCTCCTAGATCAGGGAGTAATTGGCACCCTACGGACAGTCCACATCAACCTCAAGCAAGTTCTCACCCCCAACTTGGTGAGCAGCTCTGATAAAAACTGGCGTGTGATTCCCGAAATTGCAGGCGGTGGCTATTTTTACGACCTAGCCTCCCACCAACTGGACTTATTGGACTTCTTTTTTGGTAAAATCACCCATGCAACGGGGTTTTCTTCCAATCAAGCAAAAGCTTATCCCGCAGAAGATTTAGTTGCTGGAAGTTTTGTGTTTGAGAATGGGGTAGTCGGTACAGGCAACTGGTGTTTTACGACCTCTACTGTATCGGAAATTGACGAAATAGTGATTGACGGATCCCAAGGACAAGTTCGCTTCGCTACCTTTGGGGAAGGAGCCTTTACCCTCTACAGACCTAATCAAAATCCACTTCACTTTAACTTGGAACTTCCCCATCACATTCAACGACCACTAATCCAAAGTATCGTAGAAGAATTACTCGGTAAAGGGAGTTGCCCAAGTACAGGACTGACTGCCGCTCGGACCAATTGGGCGATGGAGGAGCTAACCAAAATTAGATTTGATTAAGTTTGTTCTAATTTCAAATCCAAACTACTTTATTAACAAAAAATGATGCATTTAAGATTTTTTTTACTGCTTTTTTGCTTTCCATTTCTCTCGTATAGCCAAACAGTTTGTGACCTAGAAAGTAAAAAAAGAATCGAAGAAATAAGCGCTAATTTTCAGGGGCCTGACTATGCATCCCTTACTTCTGGGGATTTGATTGCTGCAATTGGAAACCAATTTTTAGGCACCCCTTATGTAGGTAAAACCCTAGAGTTGCCCGGAGAGGAACAACTAGTAATCAACCTCATGGAAGTAGATTGTACCACCTTTGTTGAGACAGTGCTTGCACTTACCATCACAATAAAACAAGGAGCTTCTGATTTTCAAAAAGTAGCTGCAACGCTTGAACAGATGCGCTACCTCAATGGAAGTAACACCGGTTATGGATCTCGACTCCATTATTTTAGTGATTGGATTTTTGAAAATGAAAAAGCAGGAAGATTAATCCATCTCAGTAAATCCTTGGGAGGTATAAAATCTCCAAATACCCCATCTTTTATGTCTGCCAATCCGAACTCCTATTCTCAATTGGCTGACCCTAAAAACCTAGCTTCTATTCTAGAAAGAGAAGTTGTTCTGGCCTCCAGAGAAATGTATTTTATTCCCAAAGAAAAAATCCATTTGATTGAAAACCAGCTTCAAAACGGAGACATTGTAGCCATTACCACCACGATCAAAAATCTAGATGTAGTCCATGCGGGTTTTGTAGTGAAACAAGGCGAAGGTGTTCATTTGATGCATGCCAGCTCGGTTTCTAAAAAAGTAGTGATTTCTTCAGTTTCATTACAGGAATACCTCATGCAAAACCGCTCGCAAACAGGGATTCTGGTCAGTCGATTGCTAGTTCCCTCACCCAAAGAATTTAGGAGGATTGGCATCCTATAATTCCTTTTACTTAGATTTAACTCCTTAATCTGAAAAAAAAATGAGACAAATTTTTCTTGTTATTTGTTTGCTTGGCACGCTTAAAGCAAACGCCCAGAACTTTGATTCCTCTATTCCACTAAAATACCGAAATATTGGTCCCTTTCGAGGTGGAAGGTCAGTGACTGCATCTGGGGTAGTTCAAGACCCACTTACTTACTACTTCGGCACCACCGGAGGTGGACTTTGGAAAACCAGTGATGCAGGCCAGCACTGGGAAAATATTTCTGACGGTTTTTTCACCAGCAGTTCTGTAGGTGCTGTGGCTGTGGCAGAAAGCAATCCCAATATTGTTTTTGTAGGCATGGGAGAGCATGCGCCTCGAGGCGTGATGACTAGCTATGGAGATGGGGTGTACAAATCCACTGACGCAGGCAAAACTTGGAAGAAGCTAGGATTAGAAAAAACACAGCACATTTCCCGTATTCAAATCCACCCATCAGACCCAAATACGGTTTACGTAGCTGCTCAAGGTGCCTTGCATGCACCCAATGAGGATCGAGGCATCTACAAAACCATAGATGGAGGATTGAACTGGGAAAAAGTGCTTTATGTGGACACATTCACTGGAGCAGTGGAATTATCGATGGATATGAACTATCCCGAAATTCTCTATGCTGCCATGTGGGAACACCAGCGCTTTCCTTGGCAGGTAAAATCAGGAGGCCCTGGTTCGGGGCTGTACAAATCCACCGATGCTGGCAAAACTTGGAAGAAAATTCACAAAGGACTTCCTGAAGAAAAGGGGAAAATGGCCATATCTGTTTCTAGAGCAAATTCCAACAAGGTCTACGCCTTAATTGAAAGCGATACCGAGAAAGATTTGGGAGGCCTTTTTGTATCTCAGGACGCAGGCGAGAGCTGGACCCTAATCAACAAGAGTAACCGATTGACGCAACGCGCTTGGTACTACATTGAAGTCTTTGCCGATCCAGTGAACGAGCACAAAGTTTACGTACAGAGCGCGCCTTTCTTGGTATCTATTGATGGAGGAAAAACCTTTGAAGACATCGATGGCGCCCATGGAGACTACCACGACCTATGGATCAATCCCAAGAATCCAAACAACCTAATTCTAGCTGACGATGGAGGTGGTTCGATTTCCTTCAATGGAGGCAAAAGCTGGTCTACCCAGAGCAACATGCCTACAGCACAGTTTTACCGAATCAATGTAGACAATCAGTTCCCCTACCGCATCTATGGTGGGCAGCAGGACAATACTTCCGTGGTAATTTCTAGCATAGGCCTTGGGCGGGGAGGGATTACACAAGAGCACTGGAACCACTCTGCAGGGGGTGAATCAGCCTTTTTGGCCTTTGATCCCACTAATCCGCGCTACGTGCTTGGAGGAAGTTACCAAGGTACCATTGAGGTCTTGGATATGGAAACAAAGGGATCCACCAACATCATGGCTGCCCCAATCCAATACCTCGGTATGGATGCCAAGGACATGAAATACCGGTTCAACTGGAATGCCCCAATCATCTGGTCTCAGCACGAGCCACATACCTACTACCATGGCGCTCAGGTGCTTTTGAAGACACAGGACTGGGGCAAAACTTGGAAGGAAGTGTCGCCAGACCTCACACGAAATGAAAAATCCAAACAAGGGAAAGGTGGAGTTCCTTACACCAACGAAGCTGTAGGTGCAGAAAATTACGGAACGCTTGCGTATGTCATCGAAAGCCCACACGAGGCTGGGACGATTTGGACAGGAAGTGACGATGGTTTCGTACAAGTCACCCGCGATGGAGGAGTTACTTGGAGCAATGTCACTCCGAAGGACTTGAAAGAATGCTTAGTCAACGCGATTGAAGTTTCTCCTCATGATCCTGCCACAGCCTACATCGCTACCACCCGCTACAAGTTCAACGACTACACCCCTGCCCTATTTAAGACCACAGATTACGGAAAAACCTGGACCAATATTTCCAAAGGAATTCCTTACGGCGCTTTTACCCGTGTGGTACGAGAAGACACAAAGTTGAAAGGCCTGCTTTTTGCAGGCACAGAACAAGGCATGTACCTCTCCAAAGATGGAGGACTTAATTGGGTCTCTTTCCAACTCAACCTACCCATCACCCCCATTACGGATCTCAAAGTGGCCCATGATGACCTCATAGTAGCTACGGCAGGAAGATCCTTCTGGATTTTAGACGAACTGAATGCGGTCCGCGAACTCAAGAAAAGTGTCACCCAACCTACCTTGTATACACCAGAAAATGCGCTATTGGGCAATTGGTCCTCCTCGATGAATGGAGGTAACTTGGATGGCTTTACTGGAACAAGCCCATTCCAAGGTCAAAACCCTGCTTCTGGAATGGTGCTGTACTACCAATTACCTCAAACATTCGCTGACAGTACCGAATTGATCTTGGAAATTCACGATACCCAAGGAAATTTGGTACGTAAGTTAAGTTCCAAAGGAAACCCAGACTTTCAATCCTATGCTGGGGGACCTTCCCCAGAACCGACACTTTCTACCCGTAAAGGCATCAATCGATTCGTATGGGACCTTCGCTACCCTACTGTTCCTGGAATTCCTACTGCCTACATCGAATCTAGTTACCGGGGCCACAAAGCCATACCAGGCACTTATAACATTAAACTTCGCGTAGGGGATGTCGTTTTAGAAGCGATAGGAGAAATTCAAGATATCCCGGGAAGTAAGTTAACTCCTTCAGATTTTCAAGCTTACCATCAATGGATGAGTACCTTGGAAGGAGAGGTTACTCAGATGCATAATTTGGTAAATAAGGCCAAAAAATACCAAGACCAACTCCAAGAACTGATTGGAAAGTTGGCCAACAAAGTAGAGTACAAGGACCTGAAGCTATCTGCACAAAATTTAGTGAAAGAATTGGCTGCTTGGGATGAGTCCATGGTGCAGCGCAAATCCACCGCCTATGACGATGTGGAGAACTTCCCCAACAAGTTTACGGCCAACTTTCTATTTATGATGAATCATGGAGAGAGCAGTATTCCGAGTATCAACGAAGGCACGAAAGCACGACATGCCGAATTGCTGGAGGAATGGAAACCACTTGAGGCAGAAGGAAAACGATTGGTTGAGCAGGCAATTCCTACATTCAATGCCCTGGCCAAAGAAACCGGGGTGGGCGTGCTTTTCCTGAAATAACCAAACCCACCAAGAGCAGAAATCGGGAGTATCCTGATTTCTGCCTTTATCCTTTCGATTCTTTAAAAAAATGGACACCATGCGTCACCTGCTTTTCGTACTTGTATTGGCCCTTTTTGCGGCTTGTGCTCAAAAACCAAATCCCGAGAGCAAGGCACTAGCCTTGCCCCTAGAAGACTCCATTTTTACCACACCCCTTGGCAAAACTTACCCTATACCCGTTCCGAATGAAGCAGCGCTAGCAAATTATGAACAGGCAAAGAAGGTATACGAAACCAATACCAAAGATGTGGAAGGACTGATTTGGTATGGTCGCCGAACTGCTTATTTGGGGAGATACCAAAAGGCAATTGCCATTTATTCGGAAGGCATCAAAAGCTTCCCCCAGGATGCTCGCTTGTACCGGCACCGAGGGCATCGGAATATCAGCATTCGGAATTACGAGGCAGCGATCGAAGATTTAGAAAAAGCTGCTGCGCTGATTCAAGGTACTGCAGATCAAATCGAGCCAGATGGCCTACCCAATGCCCAGAATATCCCTTTAAGTTCCCTGCACAGCAATGTTTGGTACCACCTGGGATTAGCCTACTACCTTACTCAGCAATACGAGAAAGCATACACCGCCTACCTCCAATGTAGAGAAAGTGGGGACAATTACGACAACATCGTTTCCAGTACCCACTGGCTTTACCTCATCCAACTCCGTCTGGGTAATCCAGAGAGAGCAGACTCCTTGCTCGCGCCGATTCAAAAAGAAGGAATCGTTATCGAAAATCAAAGCTATGCAGACTTATGTCAGCTGTACAAGGGATGGATCTCTCCCGATACCCTATTTCAGGCAAGTCCCGGAAATCCCTCGAATGATGCAGTCAATTATGGACTTGCCAATTGGTACATCCATCAAGGAGATTCTAGCAAAGGAATCGCGTTGCTTGAGGCACTGGTTGCCGGAAAAGCCTTTACCTCCTTTGGATACTTGGCGGCAGAGGGTGATTTAATGGGTATATTTTCCAAAAAGAACCGATAGCACTTCAAAAAGTACTGAAAATCTAACCCTTAGATTAAACTCAATTCCATCTTGAGATCACAACGTCCGTAGGCTCCACATTCGAGTTCGCAGGGTAAAAAACCTAACTTGGTGTACAGCCTAATTGCTGTTTCCAATTTGGTATGTGTGTAAAGTCGAACAGTTTTTGCGCCTTTTTGCCGCGCAATTTCCAAGATATGCCTCCCAAGTAGCTGCCCCGCTCCTTTTCCTTGAAAAGTAGGATCAACTCCCATTTTGATCATTTCCCAAACTCCAATTTCACTGGGGATAAGCGCTACTGTACCAGCAATAGAATCCCCCAATTGAGCAAAAATAATCGATCCTCCTTTCGCGATAATGGTCTCTTCTGGATGTTCCAATTGAGCCAGGTCAAAAGGCTCCAAGGAAAAATACTGTTCGACCCAGGACTTATTGATCGACTCAAAATAAGGTTGCAAGTCAGGGGAAAATGGAATGATTTCAAAGGAATCTTGAGCCATACAGAGAAATTTTTACCAAAAGTACAGCAAATCAAGTAGCTTAGAAATCAAAATAATCTGGTTCTCCATGAAAAGCATATTCTTCTTTAGCATCTTACTCATTTTTGGGCTTGTACTTCCAACTGCTGCGCAAACTCCCGCAGAAAAAATCCAACAACTGGGATTGCAGGTGCCTGAAATAAGCCAACCTATTGCCAACTACGTGAAATGGAAGCAAGTAGGCAACTTGCTCTACTTAGCCGGATCAGGCCCGAAAATCTACGGAAAAGTGGGTGCAGACCTAAGCACCGAAGAAGGCTATGCGGCTGCTAAGGCTACTGGATTAGAGGTCATAGCCGTGCTGCAAGCCGCAACCGGTGACTTGGGTCGCATCAAACAGTTTGTCAAGGTATTGGGCATGGTCAATTGCACGTCGGACTACACGGCACAGCCAGCGGTCATCAATGGCTTTTCTGACTTGATGGTTGCCGTATTTGGTGAAAAAGGCAAGCATGCCCGCTCGGCAGTTGGGGTAGGCTCACTCCCCAATAACATGGCCGTAGAAATCGAAGTCATTGTCGAATTGGAAGACAAGTAAGTCAATCGCTTCGAAAGGCTATTCTAAGCCCTAGGCTTTAAAACAAACTTCCCTGAAAAGGATTGCCCTCTAATTCCAGGAGGGCTTTTTTCTTGTCCAAACCGCCTGCATATCCGGTTAGACTTCCGTTGCTTCCGATGATTCGGTGGCAGGGCAAAATAATCAAAAGTGGATTGGCACCTATGGCTGTACCGACTGCGCGGATAGCTGCAGGATTACCCAGCTGCTCGGCCAACTTGGCATAGGTTGTCGTTTGCCCAAAGGGAATTTTGCCTACGGCCAACCAGACTTTGCGCTGAAAGTCCGTTCCTCCCAAGCCAATGGGTAGGTTAAAGATTTTTCGTTGCCCCAGAAAATATTCCTCCAATTGCTTTTTGGTTTCCAATAAGAGTGGATCAGTGAGATCCCCCTCCGGCTGCTGTTGGGTAAATTTCAATTCCGAAAGACAATCCTCGCGGGTGCTGAGTTGGATATTTCCTATTGGGGTAGCGATGATAGGCATGAAGGAGGAATAAGGGGTTAAAGGTTAATTTACCTGCCGGAGGCAGATTTAGAAAAAACAATTTTTAACTGATGGACAGGCGGTATTTCCAGACCTCGCGCACCTGTGTCACCTCCACGTTAAAGGGAGGATAGATGGGATTGGCAGAGCAGAGCAACAGACTTTGGCTAGCCTTGATTCGATTGTAAGCCAGTTTAAAGGTGACCCCATCCTGCTCTGTGACAATCACGTAGCGTTCCCCATCTTTCAAGCGAGTCCAATCCTCTACGTATTCGCAGACAATCCAAGCACCATCCGGAATCGGAAGCATGGAGTCCCCGTCGACTTGAAAGACGCGGTGTTTTTTATTCGAAGGAAGAAAAGGCAACGAAAATCTTGGCAAGTCGGAGATAAATTCCGGGTCGGCAAATCCCGCCAAGTAACTCGCCTTGGCACGCTGCGAAACTACTTCAATCAACTCCCGTCCCGATGCATCTACCGTGGTAGAAAGAATGCGAAGATTACGCCCTCGGAGAAATTGGTCGGTTTCCAATAGTTCGCGCAACTTGTATTCCGAAAAGGATGCTAGTTCCTCCCGAACCAGCACATCCAAGGACAGCTTGAAGTAATCGGCAAAAAGGAGGAGTACCTCCAAGGGAGGAGTGATGCTCAATTCGTAGCCGGCCAACTTGGACCGGGAAATTCCTAAGGCTTGCGCAAGTACCTCTTGGGTCAAGCCCTTTTTTTTGCGGAGAAATTTGAGATTAGTATGGACGCTCATTGCATCAATTTTTAATACGCTTGAAATACAGTAGAAATAAACTGGAAATAAACCCCGCCAACGGGGTGATATAACGATTACAGTTTCCCAGAGAATTGCTCTTTAGCAGCATAAGTTGATTTGATCATGTTATTTAGCCTTACTTGAATTCCGGATTTTATTTTATTGATCTGCTCAAATTCTTGATTCAAAACTATCCCTCTTTCAAATCCTAAATCAATCCAATGGTCCACACCTTCGGATAAAGATGCTCTAGAGATGTAATAAAAGCGCGCTTTTTCGGAAAAATGAAATCGAGCATATCCCTCCGCTACTTTTGCACCCACAGAATCAACAGATTCCAACATTTGATCTCCCCAAACTTTTCGCTGCTGGTACGCGAGCCGTTGGTAAATTTCCCAAGCCATTGAAGATAACTTCCTCGCTAGACGATACACCTCTAACTCATGTACCGGGATAAATTTTTTAGTGGATTCCATATCAAAAAAGTGATTATTTATCTGTGCCTAAATCCTATTTCCCCCGCTTGCGGGGTTTATTTCTATCTTATTTCTACTGTATTTCTATCCTATTTCTATTGTATTTCTATTGTATTTCTCTCTCTCCCCGACAACTTCCGCCAGACATTAGGTCAAATATACAGA
>JANQWS010000044.1 GCA_030729785.1 Algoriphagus sp.
GCGAAGGTGGGCAGGATCAAAACTGCCTGGAGTAAAGATAAACTTTTTATCAAAAATCTGATCCAGAATGTAGTAGCTCACCCAAAACTCATTGGTAAGTGAAAATACAGCTGGATCGATAGGTTCGATTCGAGCAACGGAATCCGCACCAAGTTCCTCGATCAGGTGGCGAAGGGTGGATGTTTTTCGTAACTCCCCTTCCAAATGCCCATAGCCTTGGGAGGTGATCATGACGGTGTGTAGTTCGATTAAGTTGTAGTTGATCAGGTACACGGCCCATTCTGTTCCAAATTCCTTGTCTTCCTTGGCAATCGCAATCTTTACGCCTGTAACGGGAGCAAAATCAATGTCTTTTTTCATTAGGCTTCAATCAAATTCATTTCAAAAAGAGCTGCAAGGTGTTTTTTTACCTTTTCCTTCACCTCCTGTACGTCCACCTGACGACCCAGCTCCAAGTGTAGAGAGGTGACTGCTTTGTCGTCAATTCCACAAGGGACGATGTGTCCGAAATAGGACAGGTCTACATTCAAGTTGAATGCAAATCCATGCATGGTCACCCAGCGGCTGGATTTTACGCCCAAGGCACAGATTTTTCTAGGGTTCTTGAGGGTGTCGTGGTCGAGCCATACGCCTGTAAGCCCATCGATTCTCCCGGCGGGGACCCCATATTCTGCGAGGGTGAGGATAATGGCCTCTTCCAAGTACCTTAAGTAGCGGTGGATGTCGGTAAAGAAGTGGTCCAGGTCCAAGATCGGATAGCCCACTAATTGACCAGGGCCGTGGTAGGTGATGTCTCCTCCACGATTGATTTTGTAGTAGGTGGCTTGATGACTGAGTAGGCCTTTGTCGTCCAGCAAGAGGTGCTCCGGCTTGCCACTTTTTCCTAGGGTATAGACATGGGGATGTTCTACAAAAAGTAGGTAGCTGGGCGTGATTACTTGTTGGTCTTCAGGGAGGTTCCGATTTTGAATTTTTTGGGTAACAATGGCTTCAAACAGTTTTTCTTGATAGGTCCAGGCTTCCTGGTAATCCATATTCCCTAAATCTCGAAATTCTACTGTTTTTTTTGTACTTTGATTCATCGTCTTTATCTCCGCATTTTTTAGACCCACATGGCTTGGCCATTCCATTTTTCAAAATTAACCATTATTTCCCATGGCAGCACACAATGAATCAGGAAGACTCGCAGAAGAGGAGGCTGCCAAATGGCTAGTAAGCAAGGGGTATACCTTGTTAGAAACCAATTACCGCTACCAGCATGCGGAAATAGATTTAATTATGACCTATCAAGGCCTGTTGATTTTTATTGAAGTAAAATTTCGTTCTGGAACAGGTTTCGGTTATGCAGAGGAGTTTGTGCAAGCCGCAAAAAAAAGACTAATTGTCAAGGCAGCGGACCAGTACATTTACAAAAAGGATTGGCACCAGGACATTCGCTTTGATATTGTGGGAGTCTATTTAGATCCGCAAGGGAGGCTACATTTCAAACAGTTTGAAGACGCTTTTTACTGAACATTAAACCGTAAACATCACGGATTTTTCCGATAGATTAGGTTGCCTTCCTTATCCCACTCTGCTCGGATGTAAGGGCGGAAGTTTTTGGTATAAGGCTTTTCTTGGTATTGAATTTCTCGCTTGCGAATGGTTTTTGTATTGTTGGTATTCCAATATTCGGTCCAAAGTCCTACTTTTTGTCCAAATCGATATTCTCCTGTTACCGCAATTTGTTGATTTGAATAGAAGTGAAAAAAATTCCCTTCTTCAAGACCATATTGAACAGGAATGAGTTTTTCAATGGCTTTGGAGGTGGAATTATAGTAGGTGATCCGTGATTCTTTGGGCCATCCTTCCTCAAAATGAGCTTTGTCTTGGAGGATATTATTGGCATCGAAAAGTAGCCAAGTTTGGTGTTTGGTTCCGTAAAAAAACATACCACTTTCCACGACTACTTGATTGATAAGACGCTGGTAAGGTCCATGGAGCAAATAGCCCAGCCCCTTGGTATATCCTTGGGTTCGAATAGCCCGATCTTTTGGGTCGTACCAATACCTGTCTCGAACATAAGGATTACTTGTCCAACTGGCATCTGTAAAGTGGAAAAACTCGGTGTATTCTTGACCTCTTAGGCTTCTACGTGTACTCCCTTTTCTTGTTTTTATTCCGAAATAAGTACTTTTTCGAGCGTTTTTTTTACTTTCCTTTTTTTTCTCTTTTACTTTTTCTTCGTCAAATAATAACAAAGGCGCAACGGTGGGCAGTAAGGAGGAACTTACAATCCCAATGCTATCTTCACCTACTTTTTGGTCAGCAACCAGTCTTTGGCCCAGAATTAGTTTGGGAAAGCCACACAAGAGTAAAAGAAAAAGAGTAAGCGGTTTCATTTCTGATAAAACGGGGAAATGGCTTTTCTAGTGCTTTCAAAAGTAACATTTCGTGATCAAATCTCTTCCTTTGTTTCTAATTTATAATCTTCTGCCTACTTTTGAGGTCTTGCTACCAAACCACACATCCCTCATGAATTCAATGCTATCAGATCGCGTACTACAAATGGAAGAATCGGCTACCCTGGCCATGGCAAAAAAAGCCAGAGAACTAAAAGCCCAAGGAGTTGACATCATTGGCTTAAGTTTGGGTGAACCGGATTTCAAAACTCCGAAACACATCCAACAAGCAGCTAAAGATGCGATTGATGAAGGTAAATATTTTGCCTATCCTCCCGTATCTGGATACCAGGATTTGCGTGAAGCCATCGCCAAAAAGCTTCGTGAAGAAAATAACATCCAAGAAGCAAAAGCAGCACACATTGTGGTTTCTGTAGGTGCAAAACACTCCATTGCCAATACCTTTATGTGCATCCTTAACGAGGGCGATGAGGTAGTTATTTTTTCCCCCTACTGGGTGAGTTATGCCGAGATCATCAAATTGTGTGGAGGAGTACCCGTTTTGATTGAAGGAACACTTGAAAATAATTTTAAGGCTTCTGCAGCACAGCTTGAGGCTGCCATCACGCCCAGAACCAAGGCGGTGATCTATTCTTCCCCTTGCAACCCAACGGGATCGGTATTCTCTCAACAGGAATTGGAAGCCATCGCCAACGTGGTGAAGAAGCATGAGCAAGTGCTAGTCATCGCAGATGAGATTTATGAGCTAATCAATTTTACAGGAAAAAATTTCAGCATTGCCTCCCTTCCAGGCATGTTTGAGCGAACTATCACCGTCAATGGATTTTCGAAGGGCTATGCCATGACGGGCTGGAGAGTGGGCTACATCTGTGCTCCACTGGAACTATCTAAAGCAGTAGAGAAAATGCAAGGTCAGTTTACTTCTGGGAATACTGGCATCGCACAGCGGGCAGCCCTTGCTGGCATATCTGGAGACCAAAGTCCTTCTCAAGAAATGGCCGTTCAGTACTTAAAGCGTCGTGACTTAATGTTGGGTCTGCTTACGGATATCCCAGGCATCAAAACCCATGTGCCCGAAGGAGCTTTCTATTTCTTTCCGGATGTGACTGCATTTTTTGGAAAGTCAGCGCATGGCCATCAGGTAAACAATGCGGATGAGCTTTGCATGTATTTACTTGACATTGCCAATGTATCCTTAGTAACTGGATCTGCTTTTGGAGCGGATAACTGCGTACGAATCTCCTACGCCGCTTCTGAAGCCGACTTGATCGAGGCGATGAAGCGCATGAAAAAAGCCTTGGGAGAGCTGGCTTAAGCCTCCTTATTTTGCCTGCCCTATAGTGTGAAATGCTACTGGGCAGGCATTTTTCAAATTGAACCTCCTACTACGCCCCATGGCTCAGGTACTTGTCATCACTCCCGTCAAAAATGCCATCGAGACCACGCTGGATACTGCGAGAGCGATTGCGGCTTCCTCGGTACAGGTGCAGCATGTCATTTTTAATGATTTCAGTACGGAGGAGACCAAGGACAGCTTGGAAAAACACCGGGAGGAGATCGGATATTCCCTAATACATATCGAGGACTTGACGGATCATCCTTCGCCCAACTACAAGTTGGTGCTGCAACTGGCCCAGCAGCAAGCACTGGAAGCAGGCATTCCATTGTTGGTAGTGGAATCGGATGTGGTGGTGACACCGACTACCATTGAAACCCTCTTGAAACAGTTGCAGGCAGATCCTACCGCAGGATTGATTGGATCGGTGACTGTGGATGAACAAGGAGTGGTTAATTTTCCTTACCTCAAATTTAAGGGCGTCAAAGAGCCGGTCATCGCTACCCAGCGCAGCTTGAGTTTTTGCTGCACCCTGTTTTCACCTAGTTTCCTGAAGACATACGATTTTAAAGGCTTGGATGAGGCCAAGGACTGGTACGATACCTTTATTTCCAAGAAAGCAGTAGAACTAGGTTTCACGAATACTGTGCTGATGCACGCGCCCGTTTGGCATCGCCCACATGCGAGTCGCCCTTGGAAGCAATTGAAGTACAGTAATCCGCTGAAGTACTATTTTTTGAAGTTCTGGAAGGGGTTGGATAAGATTTAGTCAACAGACGACGGTCCACGGTCGACAGCAGATTTAGCGCAGAGTAAGCCTGTAGATTAGAAGGATAAATAGTTAGCGCTTTCCCAAAAGTTTCAGGAGCGTATTGTAGGGTTTGGACCAAGTACGCTGAATCCGAAGGGGACCATTCAGTTCCCGCTCAAAAAAATCGGCATGCTTTTCATTGAGGTAGGCGATGCGGGCCTTTTTGAAGGCCGTACCGCCTGTCTTTTTCCG
>JANQWS010000045.1 GCA_030729785.1 Algoriphagus sp.
GGCTCGAACCTAGACTCTTCTGAACCAAAATCAGACGTGTTGCCAGTTACACCATCAGTCAGTTTGCCAAGATGCAAGAGTTTTTGCATTTGCTGGTACAAAGGTAGAGTTCTCTGAAATTTTTTCCAAACCTCATGCCAAAGATTTTTGATTTTCACCGCTCGTTCCAAGTTAAACATTTGGTATCAAGTAACTTGGGAATGAGGGTTTACAACAAATTGGTAGAAGGCTATTGGGGAGAAAAAAACTGCTTCGAAATCGTTTGAAATTACCAAATTGTTAATAAATAAATTAATATTTTGAATATATGATAAAAATATACGTCATTTGTTTAATAATAGAAAATATAATTAAAAAATTCTAGTATGAACTCTCAACGAATGGAAAAAGTGATGACTCCTGTCATCGAGAAACTGGAGAAATTAGCACAACCGGAGTTGGCTGCTGAACTTGATTGGTGCTGGGGAAGTTACCAAAATGATCAAAACCCTTCTGGATTGATTGCTAAGAGTGAAGCAGCACTCTCTATCTTCAAGGCTACTCGAGAAAAAAACAGTAAGGCTGTTGCCAAGAAGTTGGTGGAGGAATTGGAATCCGCATTGGCATAAAAAAAGTCCCGCACTGCTGCGGGACTTTTTTTTATTTACGGACTAGTTATTCGCCTATTACGACAAATTTTACCTGCGTCTTCACCTCTCTATGTAGGTCGATGTCGGCAGAGAACTCGCCTGCACCCTCTACTGGGACACTGATTGCGATTTTCTTTCTGTCAATTTCAAACCCTTTGGTAGCCAATGCATCGGATATTTGTAGGGTAGTTACTTTTCCGAAGATTTTTCCGGACTCACCGATTTTAGCTTTGATTTCAAGCGTAGTTTCAGCAAGTTTTGCAGCAATATTATCTGCTTCAGTTTTAATTTTTTCAGCTTTGTGTGCCGCTTGCTTGATGTTTTCAGCTAGGATTTTCTTATTTGACCCTGTAGCAAGTACAGCAAATCCTTGAGGAATAAGGTAGTTTCTACCGTATCCTGGCTTTACACTTACCAAGTCATTTTTATATCCAAGACCTTTGATATCTGTTTTTAGAATGATTTCCATTTGTAATGATCTTTATTGATTGAACGATACACCGTGGGCCTATTTCAAACCGTCGGTTACGAATGGCAACAAAGCCAAATGTCTTGCCTTTTTAATCGCTTGTGCTACTTTGCGCTGGTATTTCGCAGAGTTACCGGATAGTCTTCTAGGAAGAATTTTTCCTTGCTCATTTACAAATTTCAAAAGGAAGTTAGGATCTTTGTAGTCGATATACTTGATACCGTGCTTCTTAAATCGGCAATACTTCTTTCTGATTTCGCCTCTGTTGATTGGTTCGTTTACTAGTGTCATTGGGCTTGTTCCTCCTTAACTTCCGCTTTTTTGTTAAATTCTCCTTTTCTTCTTCTTTCGGCATACACGATGGCGTGCTTGTCTAATACAGTAGTTAGGAATCGCATTACTTTCTCATCTCGTCTGATTTCAACTTCAAACTTTTTGATCAGCGTTGGATCAGCCTTGAACTCTACCAATGCATAAAAACCTGTGGTTTTCTTCTCAATGGGATATGCCATCTTTTTGAGACCCCAGTTTTCCACATTGATAACATCTGCCCCCTCTTCTTTTAACAAGTTCACAAACTTGTCGACAGTATCCTTCATCTGAACATCAGACAAAACGGGAGTTAAAATGAATACCGTCTCGTAACTTCTTTGGAACATTTTTAAATGTGTTTGTTGGAATTTAAATAAATAGACCGCAAAAGTAGTAGAAATCAGCCTTCCTTCCAAATAATTGTCTAAAATCTAGAGGGATATATGAAAAATAAGTGAATGAATGAGGTCTTGATTTAGTCTACCTGAAAAGTACTACTCCCAAGTTCTTCCTGATCAAGGAGCACCTTTACTTCATAGACTCCAGATGCAAAAGAAGTTCCTTTTTCAAATAAGAAGACCAAAGATTGTTCATTTGCATCGAACCAAAACTCTTGTTTGGCGGTAAAAAACTCATTTTCACCTTTCCAAGTGAAAGTCCCTGAGCCTTTAGAAAGGTCAAAAAGCGGCAATCCATTGGGCCCAATTACTTGAAGGTAAGCAGTGCGGCTCCCTTTTTCGGCAAGGGCATTTTCTGATAGTTTCGCGATTACTTGAATTCCTTTTAGTTGTTTCCTTTTAAAAGGCTTGCCTCCTGACAATTCTTTACCCCGTGCATTAAGCCCAGAAAGGCGAATAGCCTGGAGCTTTAATTTTGAAGCTTGAGCTACCCTATTGGCTAATTCCTTTTTTTGAAGCTGAATAGTCTCCACTTCTTTCTCCATTTCGGTTTGCGTGCTTTTTAACGCTTCGTTTTCGGTAGAGAGAGCCTTAAACCGTTCCTGGAGTGAACTGATTTCCTCATCTTTTTGAACAAGGAGGGAGGAAAGGTCATTGATTCGCTGATTTAGGCCAGCAATTTCTCGTGAACTTCGCTGTATATTTGATTTTCTCTCTTGAATTAATTGATCTTGGAGAAAGCGTAGTTCGGTGACATTGGCTCCAAGTTTCTCCAATTCTTGAATTCGAAGTTGCAGCTGAACTTCTACAGAATCCAGTCGATCACTTAGTGCCTTATTTTCTGCGGTTAGCTCTGATAGTTGCTCCGTTTGCTGGGACTTATCCAAGTAGTCTAAAAATAATTTCGCTCCACTGATGACTACCAAAAGGACCAAAACCACTAGAATTAGGTTTTTTCCTTGTTCGCTTTTTGGTTTGGCTTGGGTTTTTTCAGATGGGTCCACGGGATACAGATAGTTTGTAGGTTGTTCCCCAACTAGGAATTCTGCAAATCAATTTGCTTCCACAGTGGGTTAAAACTGCTCTCCATTTCTTTATCAATATCTTTGCCAATTCTTACCAAGTGGGAATAAAGTTTGTTTCTGAGCCAATCCCTAAAATGCCGGTCCAGGGTATAAAAACTTTCTAACCTATTAGTTTGGATCAATAAGCTAATTTCAAATTGGTTTTGGGACCGGGATAGGATAAAAAAGCAACCCCGAAATCAAAAAAATCAAGAGTAAGTCGGATACGGGTGGCTGATTGGAGTGATTTCCAACAAGTTTCCATCTCCTGGCTAGTGTGGATCCCGTGAAAGAAAAGTATTCCATGAGGCTGCATTCGTGTTAAAAGGGAGGAGAGTACATCCCCCACTAAGGTTTCCGGAAATGGAGGATGAATGAGTACAAAATCAAGTAGCTCATCGGGAGGAATTGGCTTCGAAAACTCGTTTTTTTCCAGGATAAGCTCTGTTTCGGAAAGGCGATGAAATTCCCCTTTGGTAATTTGTTCCAATTGTTTGCTTGCCTTCTGATTGCCAAATCCGAATTCGCCTACCTGATTTGCGGGGGTTAATTGGCAAAAATAAGGGATCAGTACGTTCACCTTAGTTTTCTTGTCCGAAAGTCTTTCTTTTTTTATTAGGTCAATAGCACCCTGGTAAACAGAAAAAATGTAAGGGGATTGTAGACTATACCTATCCATTTTGAGAAGCCAATGCTTTAGGTAGCTTCTGGCAGTAAACAGTGGATTTTTAGGCATTAATTTTGAAAAAGTGAGGAAATAAGCTGGAATTCTGGAATTACTACCTCCAAAAATTTGCCGTTCATTAATTTTTCTAAGGTAAATGTTCCCTTCATTTTACCCATCCCTGATTTCAAATTGCATCCAGAAACATAGGTATGGTATTCTCCTGGCTCCAAGATAGGTTGCTGTCCAACCACTCCTTCCCCTTCTACTATTTTACGGGTTTCGGTGGCATCAAAAATCTCCCAGCGCCTTCTCAAAAGCTGAACAGTATGCATACTTTTATTTTCTATGCGTACCTTGTAGGTAAATACATAATGGTGCTGCTGTGGATTTGAAAAATCCGGTTGATAGGTGGTTTCAACACTAACGTGAATTCCTTGAGTAATCGCAGAGACCATGCTAAATCTGATTCAGCTACTAAGTTAGGATTTCTACTTCTCAAACCAACCCAAATTGTATGGATGTTGTCTTAGAACCTTCCTGGAAGAACGCATTAGCGCCTTTTTTTCAAAGCGAAATTTTTAGTGAATTGACCAAGTTTGTCCGGAAGGAGTACCAAACCCACCAAATTTTTCCGCCGGGGAAGCAGATTTTTTCTGCCTTTTGGCATTGTCCTTTGCCTTCGGTAAAGGTGGTGATTTTGGGGCAAGACCCCTATCATGGAGAAGGTCAGGCCAATGGGCTTTCATTTTCGGTTGCCCCTGGTATTCCTTTTCCTCCAAGTTTGCTCAATATTTTCAAAGAATTGAAGACTGATTTGGGAGTGCCTCTCCCACCCGATGGGGATTTGACCCGATGGGCAGCACAAGGTGTTTTTTTATTGAATGCCACACTCACAGTACGTGCCAATGAAGCAGGGTCCCATCAAAATCAGGGTTGGGAGCACTTTACGGACGAAGTCATTCAAACCCTCAGTCGTGAGCGGGAGAAGCTTGTTTTTGTATTGTGGGGAGCATTTGCACATAAAAAAGAAGCCCTTATTGATTCCAATAAACACTTTATTTTGAAAGCACCCCATCCAAGCCCTCTGGCAGCGCATCGAGGATTTTGGGGCTGCAAGCATTTCTCCCAGGCCAATGATTACCTGGCATCAACTGGTCAAACTCCAATTTCCTGGTAAAAAAAATAGCCCTACAAAATTGCGGGGCTTTAAGTTTAGGAGATTCCTTTGAAGAATCTGTTCCAGCGAATTTTTGAAAACATGGACTCAAATTTATCCAGTGACAACCAAAGGAACCAAGCTTTGCCCACGACATGGTCTTCGGGTACAAAACCCCAGTAGCGAGAATCCAGGGAATCATGCCTATTGTCTCCCATCATAAAGTAATAATTTTGCTGGAAGGTGTAGCGCTCCACCTTCTCTCCATCGATGAATAAGGATCCGTCTTTTACTACTACCTGTTCATGCCCTTCGTATTTTTCAATGGTAAATGCATATTTCAAAACATTTTCAGGGGTCATTTCAAAAGTTTGATTTTCTCCAGGTACAAGTAGAGGCCCGTAATTGTCTCGATTCCAATTTAGTTGGGTGTCGTTCGGAAAAATCCCCGACTCTCCTTTTCCTTTGGGCTGCAAGGATTTTTTAACAGAAGTGATTACGGGAGAGGATTTTAGTTTTTCAAGATTTGTTGCCGTGGTCCAGATCAGGTAACGGCTGCCATCAGGAGCCGCATAGAAGCTCTCCTGATTAATTCCATAGTCTTTTAAGAAGTCTACGGTAAGGCTTCTGTTGGTGGTAATTTCGTAGGAATATTGCATCTCTTCTGGCTTAAGAGATACTTGTTGGTTGATGAATAACTCCCCTTCGCGAACTTCTATTTCGTCTCCAGGAATTGCAACTGCACGTTTAATGTAATTGGTTTTGAGATCATTTGGGTATTCAAACTCTACTGGATAATTGAACACGACCACATCGTTGCGCTGCACTGTAGTAAATCCTGGTAGCCTAAAGTAGGGGAGTTGAATGGCATCCGTGTACGAAGGTATTTCTGTACCCCATATTTTTTGATGTGTCAGAGGAACCTGAAGTGGGGTTTTTGGAACCCGTGTTCCGTAGTGCATTTTACTGACAAATAAGAAGTCCCCAACCAGTAGGGTTTTTTCCATTGAAGCGGTAGGAATTGTAAATGGCTCAAGAAGTAGCCATCTGATTAATGATGCAGCGACTACAGCAAACGCCAATGCGTCAATCCATTCACGGAAGGCAGATTTTTTTGGTTTAGTTTTACTCATGGTTAGCTCGTGACTTACAAAGATAAGTAATCGTTCATCGAAAGTACTCCTTTTTTCCCCAAAATCCATTCGGCAACCTGAATTGCTCCCAGCGCAAATCCTTGTCTACTATGTGCAGTGTGAACGATTTCTAGTGTATCAATTTCGGATCTAAATCGAACATAATGTGTACCAGGAGCGGGGTCTATTCGTTTGGAAGTAATGGGTAGGGAAGTAGCGGGTACCGGTAGATCTCCTTGTAATTCCCAGTTTTTCAACTGCCGTAGGTGCTTAAGGATCCCTTCTGCAAGGGTGATCGCCGTACCTGATGGAGCATCTTTTTTTTCTGTATGATGGATTTCTTCAATTTCAGTTTGGTAGCCTTGGGTCTCTTGCATCAGTTGAGCAAGAAATTCATTCACTTTGAAAAACACGTTTACTCCGATGCTAAAATTGGAGGCGTAAAAAAAGGTTCCATTTTTATGATGGGTTAATTCTTCAATTTCTTTCAAATTTGAAAGCCAGCCCGTAGTGCCTGAAAGGACAGGGATTTGGTGGTGAATAGCCCATTTGATATTGTCTACTGCTGCTTCGGGTTGACTGAATTCAATGGCAACATCTACGGTTTTTGGATCAATCAAATCGCGTTCCTCTTGATTTTCCAGGTTGATTTTTCCAACAATTTGGTGTCCTCTGGCCTCAGCTAATTCTCCAATTAGCTTGCCCATTTTACCATATCCTAAGAGTGCAATATTCATTATTTGAAGCGTAGTGTGAGTGATAATCCTAAGGAATTTGAGGCAGAAACTGTGCCAAGATGAGGGGCCACTTGCAAGGCCAAATCCTCCGAAATGTCAAAGCCTGAAAGGTGAGCATCTACATTGGCATCCACCAGATTGAGGGCATAGATGCCCAGGAGTAAGAGTAGGGTTAAATCCCTATTTTGCCTCCAATAATCCACATTTCTAACCAAAGAAGCACGATTTAGGGAAGGGAATTGGTTAGGTTCTCCTTTATCCAAAGCAAACAGCGCCTCTCTAAAGTTTACATACCGACGGTTGTTGTATTGAACAAAATAGAGATCTGTTACTATCCCTGCGTACAAAATCGGTACTTTCCATGTTTTCCCATTGTATACTTGCCCAGCTCCAGGAATGAGTGCAGAAAGCAGAGTTGCCTTTTTGGGGTCTTTCGGAAGAAGTGGGTTTTGATCTTCTGTCACCCTTTGTTTTTTGGAACTTTTGGCAGTTGAATCAGTTTGTCCAAGAGCTGTTGTTGTACCACTTCCTATCCAAAAAGCGCCAAGCAAAAAGACCCAAAAAAAGGTCTTGGTTAGCGTCGAATAACAAGGATGGGCACCCACGATTAAATGATATCTAGGATTTCTAGGATACGGTTGAGATCGGTGGCAGAGGAAAAAGGGATTTTGATTTCTCCCTTATTTTTTGGGTCGGTCTTTAAAACGACTTTCGTTCCAAAATGGGAAGCAAGCTGCTGTTGGAGTTTCGATAATTCATACTTGCGCACCGGACTCATACTTGGAATAGAGGTCTCCTTTTCGCCTTTTCCCTGATTCAGCGCTTTCACCAATTCTTCCACCTTTCGAACACTTAGTTCCTCCGAAGTGATCCGATTAAATAAGGCTAGTTGCTTTTCAATAGCTTCAATATTTATCAGAGCACGAGCATGGCCCATTGAAATTTTGTTTTCCCGAATCGCATCTTGAATGCTAGGAGGAAGCTTGAGTAAACGGAGGTAATTGTTAACGGTAGTTCTATTTTTTCCAACTCGGTCTCCTAATTCCTCTTGTTTGAGGTTGCATTCTACAAGCAATCGCTGGTAGGATTGCGCAATTTCAAGTGCATTTAAATTCTCTCGCTGTATATTTTCAATCAAGGCCATTTCCAACATTTGTTGGTCAGTTGCCGTGCGAACATAGGCAGGGATTTGGGTGAGTCCCGCTAGTTTGGAAGCTTGAAATCTTCGTTCCCCAGAAATGAGTTGGTATTCGTTTGCATCTAACTTCCGAACGGTAATTGGCTGGATGATTCCCTGTACTCGTATAGATTCCGAAAGTTCTTGGAGTGCTTCCTTATCAAAATGGATTCTGGGTTGGTAAGGGTTTACTTGTATGTCGGAAAGTGGAATTTCAAAGATTCCTGATTTGGGTCCGTCCAGTAAATTATCTTTCCCCTTTCCTTTTGCAGGGCTATCCTCTAAAAGTGCGCCTAAGCCTCTTCCTAATGCATTTTTCCGGGGTGATTTTGAATCTGACATGATTAGTTCGTTGCTTTTTGAAGTCCATTTCGTTGCACAATTTCGCCAGCCAAATTGAGGTAGGCAATTGCTCCTTTACCATCGGCATCAAAAGAGATTGCAGGAAGTCCAAAACTCGGAGATTCAGATAATCGAACATTCCGAGGAATGATTGTGTCAAATACCATGTCTTTGAAATGGATTCGAACTTCCTCTACTACTTGGTTGGAAAGGCGTAGGCGTACATCGTACATGGTCAAAAGAATCCCTTCAATTCCAAGGTCAGGATTTAATCGAGTTTGAATTATTTTAATTGTATTTAATAACTTCCCAAGACCTTCCAAAGCGAAATACTCACATTGAACGGGAATAATTACTGAATTGGCGGCAGTCAGGGCATTGATTGTAATCAGTCCAAGGGAGGGAGAACAGTCGATGATAATAAAATCGTACTGGTCTTTTACAACAGAAATGACTTCTTTCATTTTTTCCTCACGGTTGTCCATGTTGATCATTTCAACTTCTGCACCGACTAAATCAATGTGGGAGGGCACTAAAAACAAGTGTTCTAATTGGGTGGGAATAACAATTGATTTAATTTCGATGCCATCAATCATACATTCGTAAATACTGGCTTCCACTAACTTTGGATCTTGTCCTAAGCCAGAAGTTGTGTTTGCCTGTGGGTCGGCATCGATCACAAGGGTTTTAAACTCCAACACAGCAAGGCTTGCAGCCAAATTCATGGCTGTAGTCGTTTTTCCAACCCCACCTTTTTGATTCGCAACAGCAATAATTTTTCCCATGGTGTGAATTACCAGAATTTAGAAATCAATATTAAGCAAATTCGAGTCCATTTTTGGCAGGAACTCACTTTTTTTGGGAAGAGTTCTGTTAAAAAATGATAAGCTTTCCTTTTTGAACCCGAATAGGATCTGTAGTAAGTACAGAATTGGGTGAATCAAAAATGGAGCCTGCTACAGCTCCATTTTTTTATTTCTTTTTGTTTGCATCTGCAGCTTTCATTGCGTCTTCCAGTCGTTGTTGAAACTTGGATTTCTTTTTGTCCACATTTTTCAATTTGTTTTCCTCTACTTTTTGACGAATTTTTGAATCATCCACAAAAAGTTTGATCAATGCTTGCTGTCCAAAAGTGAAAATGTTTGAGACAAAATAATAGAAGCTAAGTCCTGCTGGATAAGAGTTTAGCACAAACATAAACATGACAGGCATTACATAGCCAAGGTTTTTCATCGGTCCAGTAGCTGTGGTCAGCTGGTTGTTGAAATGAGCATAAAGCACCTGTGAAATTGTCATCAGAAGTGTAAACAAACTCACATGTGCCCCATAAAATGGAATGGTAAATGGAAGCTTGATAAATTCATCGTAAGTAGATAAATCTTCTGCCCAAAGAAAGGATTCTTGCCGAAGTTCTATTGCATTGGGGAAGAAAAAGAACATAGCAAACAAGAAAGGCATTTGTAGCACAAGTGGCAAGCATCCAGATATTGGACTCACGCCAAGTTGGGAAAAGAGCTTCATCTGCTCCTGCTGCATCTTGGTGGCATCATCTCCGTATTTCTCCTTTAACTCGTCAATCTCTGGTTTGATCACCCGCATTTTTGCCATACCTATATACGACTTATACGTCAGGGGTGACAAAGCAAGTTTGATTAGCAAAACAATCAGGATAATGATAATGCCGTAACTATTGAAGTACTTTTCTAGGAATTCAAATAGGTGAACTACTATGTATTTGTTGACCCAGCTTACAAAAAAGTAACCCATGTCCACATTTTCTTCAAATCCAGGGGTAATTGCTTTCAGGGTTTTGTATTGATCAGGTCCAAAATAATGAGTCAGCTTTGCTTGACCATTTTGAAGCGGTAAGGAAAGACTCGCACTCATGGCACGAACAATTGAAGAATCTGAAGGGGTACTTTGCGTCAAAGCAACCTCTTGAAAAACTGAATCCGCAATGATTCCTGCCGTAAAAAACCGCTGTGAAAATCCAATCCATTTGACGGGTTGATCCACCTTTGCTTCTTCTGGATCATCGCTCAGTCCCAAATTATCGTAGCTTCCTTCCGCGAGGTAATAATTGACTTGTGTTTTCCTTCTAGATTCAGCCAAATCTTTTTCTTGGGCTTTAATTTGATCTTCCCAATCAATCCGAATGGATTTGGCGGTGATAATCCCTTGGAGTCCTTGAATTTCAAAGCTTTTCTCTAGGGTATACTGACCCTCTGAAAGCGTGTATTTTTGAATTAATTGACCAGATGCACTGCTAGCCCGTAAAGTCAATATTTGTTGTGAGACACCTTCAATTGTTTCAGAACTCAGCTGAGGGGCAAAATAGAATTCATTCAAATCCACTGTTCCAAGTCGAGTGTCTAAAGAATAGTTTAAAGAGGAATGGCTACTATCTAGTAGAAATAGTGGTTCATTCTGCCAACTAAAGTACTTTTTAAGTAGCACTTCTTTAATTGCTCCTCCTTTGGTAGAAACAGTAATTTTGACGACCTCATTTTCTAACGTAAGATTTTGCTCTTCCCCTATCGTCCAAGAAGCAAGCTCTCCAAATTGTAGTTGTCGCTGCGCGTCTAGAAGGCTATCGGGTAATAGACCAGCGGTATTGGGTTGAGGAGTGTTTTGGGTTGCCTCAACTGTGGGCTTGGTAGATTCTACAGGAGGGATTTCTGGGTTACTCGCAAAAAACAAGGAGTAGGTTAGAATTACTGCTGCAAAAAGGATCAAACCTGTTGCTTGATTTTTATCCATGGTAGTTAAGAAAGACTAGTGCTAAGCTCTAGTTTATTTGTTATTTTTTTTAAGTAGTGCTGCTTGGATGAATTCTACAAACAAGGGTTGTGGTTTTAATACGGTGCTTTTGTATTCAGGGTGAAACTGTACTCCAACAAACCAAGGGTGGTTTTTGAGTTCAATAATTTCAACCAAACCGGTTTTCGGGTTTTTTCCAGTTGCCATCATGCCTTTGGATTCAATTTGCTCTAAGTAGGAGTTATTAAATTCGTAGCGATGCCTGTGTCGCTCCTGAATTTTGGTTTTGCCGTAGGCCAATGCCGCTTTACTTCCTTTTTTGAGATCACAAGCATACGAACCGAGACGCATAGTTCCGCCCATTTGGTCAATTTTCTTTTGTTCCTCCATGAGAGCAATCACTGGATTTGGTGTTTCGGGGTCCATTTCGGTTGAATTTGCCTGATCCATACCAAGAACATTCCTAGCAAATTCAATGACCGCTACCTGCATTCCTAAGCAAATACCAAAAAATGGAATGTTATTTTCTCGAGCGTAGGTTACTGTAGCAATTTTACCTTCAAATCCCCGTTCCCCAAATCCAGGGGCAACTAAAATACCATCTAAATGCTTTAACTTGGTTTTATAATTGTCTTTTGTAATCTCTTCAGAAGAAAGTAAAACTAGTTTTACCTTACATTCGGAGGCAGCACTTGCATGGATAAAAGACTCGATGATGGATTTATAGGCATCGGGAAGGGACACATATTTACCTACGAGTCCGATGGTGACCTCTGCAGTTGGATTTTTCAATCGTCCTAAAAAGTCCTTCCAATCATTCAAATCCAATTTTGATTTGGATTTAAGATTGAGTTTGGAAAGTACCCGCTCATCCAGCTTTTCTTTTTTCATCAACAGCGGGACATCGTAAATCGATTCCGCATCCATGGCTTCAATGACACTATCCAATTGAACGTTGCAAAAAAGAGCAAGTTTCCGTTTTACATCTGAGGGGAGGGGGTGCTCGGTACGACAAACTAAAATATCTGGCTGTATACCTGCTTCCAAAAGCTGCTTAACTGAATGCTGAGTAGGTTTTGTCTTGAGCTCCTTCGCTGCTCTGAGGTAAGGGATTAAGGTTAGGTGAACGACCAAAAAATTGCCAGGACCGAGATCCCATCTCGCTTGGCGCACGGCTTCAATAAAAGGTAAGGATTCAATATCTCCAACGCAGCCTCCAATTTCAGTGATGACTACATCGTATTTTCCATCCTGCCCCAACTTGTAAAAATTGCTTTTTATTTCGTCGGTGATGTGAGGAATCACCTGAACCGTTTTTCCAAGAAATTCACCTTTCCGTTCTTTCGTGATGACGTTGTTGTAAATTCTTCCCGTAGTGATATTGTTACTTTGGGAAGTTTCTACATTCAAAAACCGCTCGTAATGGCCTAAATCCAAATCAGTTTCTGCGCCATCCTCCGTCACGTAACATTCCCCATGTTCGTAAGGGTTGAGTGTACCTGGATCAATATTTAAGTAAGGATCAAATTTTTGAATGGTAACGCTTAGGCCCCTGGACTGAAGTAATTTGCCTAAAGAGGCGGCGATTATGCCTTTTCCAAGGGAAGAAGTAACTCCTCCAGTGATAAAAATGTATTTCGTTTGTGCGGCCATAAGAAGTGGTGGAGGGGTTGAAATAAGTTGAATTCTTATGGGATATAAAGGTAGAGAATTTTTGTGAATTAGTCTTAAAAACAGAATTGGAATTTTGCAAAAAGAACCGGGGTACAGGATTCAGAAGATAAAGACTAATAGGAGTAGAGGAGTTGGTTAAATGCTACAATGAACATTAATCTTAGGATAATAGATGTCCATTATCCCTAATTAGAATGTATTGCGGATACTAATTACTAGACGACAGACCCTAGTCTAGAAGGAATCCATCACTCCCCTAGTTAAACTTCAAAGGCTTTTCTTTTGCTACTAGAAAAAAGTAAATAACTACATTCTTCTAAATTAACCCACTCATTTGTGTTTTTTTAATTCTTAAATTGTATAATAAAATGATTTTTAGGGAATTGATTTGGATTGGGATTCAACTACTTAGTACTACTTTAGTTGCATTGTTCTTTTAAAGAATGGGATTTTGGTATTTTGCTTGATTTTTTAAGGGGATTCTACCTTCTTCATTTCTAACCAAGGTGTTTCAATAAAATTACTAAATATATTACTTTAGTCAGATTGATGATTTGTTTAATTATCTACTTTGTACTTTGTGAAGAAAAATGCCCAATAAATTGTATTCGGGCTATTTTTAGCGAATTATCTGGATTTCTCGAGGTAGTAACTGGCCTATTTCTAACTTCTGAATGCTTTAGCTTATACTTTTTTCAGTGGTAAACTAAATTATCCGATTCTTCAAAAACCTCTGAAAATAAGAAAGGAAATACGAGCATTTATCTACTTAATTTGAAAGAAATAAAACAAATGCTGTAAATTCTTATTTTATGTTAAAATATTGTTAATAAATTTTGGATGAGAGGGTAATATATAATATATTGCAAGTCATTTTTAAACTCAAAAAAACAAACAAAAAAACATGAGAGAACTAATTAAAGAGTCTATCGTAGATTTGAAAAAGTCCGATGGGTTTGTGTATGTAACTGCCGAAGGAAAAAAGATTGATTTGCATGAAGCTGCTTCAAGAGGTATTGCTGTAACACCTGTAAACCCTAAGGCAGGAGTAATTAAAAAGTTAGAGGCTGCAGGGTTATTTTTAACAGATAATAAATTCCTAGCTGATTTAAACGAGTTAATTGCTTCTTTGAATGGAACAGCAGTCAACAAGTCTGAAGGAAAGCGAAGATCTTTTTCAGATGTTGAAAAATCAAAGATTTTAGAAGAATGGAAAAAAGTAGAAGCGGCAGGAAAGAAAAAGGCTGCTTTTGCGCGTGAAATTGGCGTGGGTTACCAAACTTTCATTAACTGGTTGCGCGGATAATTGGAATTTATTTTCCAATCTCAACAAAAAAGACGGTTTTTAAGCCGTCTTTTTTGTTTTCCATCTTAGAACAGTTACTAATGGAGTTCTATTTCTTCAGGACATCCTCCGGATTAGGCCCTAAAAAATGCTTCACTAGCCAGATAAACTCCTTATTTTTACAGCATGTTAGATTACACCGCCCTACTTTCACTGATTAAACAAAATGGTAAAGTGTGCCTCAAAGAGGGGAGTGGAAAAACGTTTTGCTTGCATCGAGGTACGGCTGCTGAAGTATCAGTTTTTGAAAATGGAGTCTATCTCTTATTCGATTTATTTCAAATTCGAACTATAACAGTCCCGTTTTCAGAAGTATCCTTGGATATTGTAGAGTTTGCATCCAAACCAACCATTTATCAAAGCCCTGCAAACCCACTTTTACCTACGGGTGCAGTGGTCCAAGGGATGGTTCGGTTTTCTTTAATCCGTGAGCCTAATTGGAATAAACTTTTGTATCAAATTGCCCATCCTGTCCTATTTACAGAGGAGAAAGAATTGGAAGCTGAGGTACAGACCAACCTCCATTTCCCTCTTTTTCATGCCGGGACAAAGGAATTATTTTTGGGGCCTGAGGGAGAAGTAAAAATCAGTAAAGGATGAATTTGAAAGAAAAGTTAGCCACCTTTCCTATTTTTGCTCGTGTTGCTCAGGTAGCTGCGAAAGCAGGTGTGGAAACCTATGTAGTGGGGGGCTTTGTACGGGACTTGATTTTGGATCGACCCAGCAAAGACATTGACTTTACCTGTGTGGGATCTGGGATTGACCTAGCTCAGGAGGTGGCAAAGACCTTTGAATTTCATGTACCCCTATCGATCTTTAAAAATTTTGGAACGGCCATGCTCAAGCTGGACGACTGGGAGCTAGAATTTGTCGGTGCAAGGAAAGAATCGTATCGCCAAGACTCCCGTAAACCACTAGTTGAAGATGGTACACTTCAAGAAGATTTGGAGCGTAGAGATTTTACGATCAACGCAATGGCCATTTCTCTTAATCCAGGAAATTTTGGGGAATTGATGGATCCCTTTGATGGGTTAAAAGACATCAAAGCCAAGCGAATCAAAACCCCTCTTGAGCCTGGAATTACCTTTTCGGATGATCCGCTACGCATGATGCGTGGAGTGCGGTTTGCAGCGCAATTGGATTTTGATATTGAGTCAGCTACTTTTTTTGCATTAACTACCCATGCGCATCGACTTCAAATTATCTCTGCCGAGCGAATCATTGATGAGCTCAATAAAATAATTTTGACGGCTAAGCCATCTTATGGGTTTAAATTACTCTTTGCCTCCAAACTTTTGCATGAGTTTTTCCCTGAGATGGTGGAACTTCAAGGGGTGGATTCTGTGGATGACAAATCACATAAAGATAACTTTTACCATACACTTCAGGTGCTAGACAATCTTTGCCTCGCTACAGATCACCTTTGGTTACGATGGGCAGCTATTCTTCATGACATTGCAAAGCCAGCGACTAAGCGTTTCCATCCGAAGGTAGGCTGGACTTTTCATGGACATGAGGACAAGGGAGCACGAATGACCCCTAGCATTTTTAAGCGCCTAAAACTGCCGATGGATGAACGTATGAAATATGTACAAAAGTTGGTTCGTCTACACCTTCGGCCGATTGCATTGGTAAAAGATGAGGTGACGGACTCTGCATTGCGGAGACTGCTTTTTGATGCTGGGGATGACATCGATGACTTGATGGCTTTGTGCCGTGCAGACATTACTTCCAAAAACAATAAGAAGGTTCAGAAATACTTGGAAAACTTTGATCGAGTGGAGCTGAAGCTAAAACAAGTAGAAGAAAAAGATCAGGTTCGTAATTTTCAGCCTCCAATTAGTGGAGAGGAAATTATGGAAACTTTTGGAATTTCTCCTTCAAAACTAATTGGAGAACTAAAAGAAGAAATCAAAGAAGCTATATTGGAGGGCCGAATTCAGAATAACCCAGATGAGGCACGCAGATTAATGTTTGAAATTGCTCGAGAAAAAGGACTTTACCCCATTCAAAAACCTTAACTATTCAACTAATTATGATAAAAATTTTCGCTTTCGCCACCGTATTCCTCCTAAGCCTAGGTGCTGGCCTGGCACAAACCGCTACCGATTCCATTCCAAAGTTTGATCCTAAAGTAAAAAGCGCGCTCAATATGGTAGACCAGATGGCCTATCAAGCAGCGCTTCGCTACAACGATTTGGAAGTTGCAAAGGATAAACTCTATAGCTTGATAGTCCGAAACCCAGAGGATCTTCGCTTCATGGAAGCTTTAGGTAGTCTGTATTTTGAATCAGCACAATATGCTTCTTCAGCCTTAGTCGCAATGGATATTTTGAAAATCAATGATAAAAATGTTGGCGCTTTGGAGATTGCCTCCTACGCTTTGGAGCAATTGGGGGCATTTGATCGAGCACTACCCTATTACGAGAGTTTACACTTGTTGACTGGGGATAACTTCAGCTTGTATAAATCTGCCTACCTGCAATATTCCATGAAGCGTTATGCTGAGGCTTTGAATTCATTGACGATGCTGATGAAAATTGCAAAGACAGATGAAAAAATTGGTTTTGCTATTTCAGAGTCAGAAACACAGCAGGTGGACATGAAGGCGGCAGCCTTAAATTTGAAAGGGTTGGTATTTTTGGATCAAAATTCAAAATCAGAAGCCAAGGCTGCTTTTAATGAGGCGCTAACACTGGAGCCTACCTTCAATCAAGCGAAAGAAAATCTATTGAAAACAAACTAATCGGGGGGTTTCAACACAAAAAAAGCCAACGCATGAGTGCATTGGCTTTTTTTGTATTCTATTTTCCCTCAGCAATTAATTCAAAAATTAAACAGGGTACTTGAACAATTGACTTGGTGTGTTGGCTAGTGATTGGGGACTGATTCAATAAGAATCCCCGATCTCAATTTCGCGTCAAGCGAACTGCCAATTTCCTGGCGATTCAATTGTTGGAATTTATTTCCTGGAGGTATTCCAGTAATTTGTTCAATCGCTTTGCGTAGCAATAATTCTTGGACATCACCAAATGGCTTAAGCCGCTCCACGCTTTCCTTTACTTCAATGTTTGGAACAAATCCTGTAGTGTAGTCCGATTGGTCTAAGCTATTGAAACTCCTAGAGATGATAGGTAGAATTCCATAAGGGTTTTCTGGATTCTCTTCATCCTCGAAAGGAACAGAACCCACATTTTTTCCAGTGGTTTTGTCTCCAATCAAAAACACATCCATGTAGGGACGCAATCCATTGATTATTAATTCAGATGCGGAAGCAGTGCGCGTGGAAGTGAGTAGGTAGACCCGATTGTTTTTCAGGACCTTTCCTAAATTCTCGATTTTTGTTTTGAATGGAGTTTGGACGTTTTTAAGGTTGTCAAACTGCATCAAAAAGGAATTGTATTTGGTTTTCGAAAAAATGGTTGAACTATTTACTCCTGGCCCAACGAGGCTAGCAAGGTTGACCGCTGAAGATACATACCCTCCACCATTGTACCTGAAATCAAGTATCAAATGTTGGATTCCTTCTGCTTTGAATCCTGCAAAGATAGCATCCATTTCCTGGTCGTAAGCAGTGCTGTTATTGCCAGAGCCAGGGGCAAAAAAGTGGTATACTACGTACCCAATTTTCTCTCCATTGATGGTATACACTGAGTCCAAGAAATTAGGATTTTCTGCGAGTTCAACTGGAATTAAGGAGAGCTCCGGGCGAACGTCAAACGCATCACTTTCTGGATTGTAGCGTAAGGTGATCAAGGAATGTGGTTTATCAATTAATCCCAACTGCGCCTTGTAGTTGTCAAGGTTAAGTTGGGTGCCGTTGATTTTTGTAATGTAATCCCCTCTCCGCATTCCACTTGTTGCGGCAGGGCTATTCTTTTTGATGTAGGTGACTTCAGCACCCACGTTGGTATTGGAATTACTTTCCCGGTAGAGGGTAAACTCGTATCCAGCCTCCAAACTAATTCCGCTTAGGGAGTTGATTAATTCTTTGTAGTCGGGATAAATTGCGGAAAAACGGTCTGTAGGTCTATTGAGAAGGGATTCAAAATAATCACTGGGATCCGAAGTTTCTGCAATAGGTGTTCCCATCTCCGGAAGCCAAAGGTATACCTCCTTCATTACCTTATAAATCCACTTGTTTATTGCGACGTTTGGATTTGGTTTTTCTTCAACTTTTGGGAGAGTTTCTTCCTCTTCTTTGCAACTGACTAGGGGAATAAAAAGAAGACTCCAAAGTAAAATTTTTCTAGAAAGGGTTCTCATACATCCAATTGTTAGTGAGGTACTAAACGTGAAATTGGAGTTAATTGTTGGGAAGAAAACATTGAATTAAAAAGAAGAACCGAAAGAGACTTCGTTTACAGTACTATCCAGTAATTTTCCTTTTTCACACTTTAGTACGCGATAAGGGTATTTTCGCAGCAATTCATGATTGTGTGTTGCCATTAAGATTGCAGTCCCTTTTTTATTGATATCCTGAAATAATTTGAAAATACCATCTGCTACATCGGGATCTAGGTTACCTGTAGGTTCATCAGCTAGAAGAATCGAAGGATTGTTGAGTAGTGCTCTAGCAATCACCACCCGTTGTTGTTCCCCTCCTGAAAGTTGGTGGGGCATTTTGGTAAGTGCGTCAAGTAGGCCTACTTGCAATAGTACGTCGGCTATTCGCTCTTTAATCAACACGGGATCTTTCCATCCTGTTGCCTTGAGTACAAAAGAAAGGTTGTCTTGGACAGAGCGGTCGGTAAACAGTTGAAAGTCTTGAAAGATGATTCCAATTTTCCGACGAAGAAAAGGAATATCTTTTGTTTTGATTTGAGTGAGAGCATACCCAACGACTTCTGCCAATCCTGATTTTAAAGGGAGATCGGCATACAATGTTTTTAGCAAAGAACTTTTACCACTACCCGTTCGTCCGATTAGAAAAACAAATTCATGCTGTTCAATTGCAAAACCTACGTCCATTAAGACTGGATTTTCTCCTTGGAAGATGGTGGCCTGTGTCATGGACAACACAGGGTGAGTACTGAAGTCCATGGATTTAGAGTTCTAGTTTTTGAAGTTTTCCAAAGGGGAGTACTTGGATGAGCTGTTCTAGCTGTTCCTCTTTCCCTTCTAATCCAAATTTTTCTACATTCTTCATCGGTCGATCTGCTCGGAAATAAGCGACTAACACAAAATTCTCATCCCGAATTTGAATGTAATCGGGGATTTTTGCTTTTCCTTTGACCTTGATGATGTACATTTTTTTTGGATTAAGGGGATGAGAAAAAAACGCTTCTTTTTATTTTCCTGCTGCTTTGGCATGATCAGCAAGAAACTGTGCAAGGCCAGAATCTGTCAATGGATGCTTCAATAAACCGGTAATTACTTTGAGTGGGCAAGTCACCACATCTGCTCCAAGTTCAGCACATTTGATCAAGTGCATGCTGTGACGAACCGATGCAGCGAGTACTTCTGTTTCGTAACCAAAATTTTGGTAAATGTGAACAATCTGGCCAATTAAGTCTAGTCCATCGAAGGAAATATCATCTAGTCTGCCAATAAATGGGGAAACGTAAGTTGCTCCAGCTTTGGCTGCCAATAAAGCTTGTCCAGAAGAAAAAATAAGGGTGCAGTTGGTACGAATCCCCTCACTATGGAAGTAACGAATGGCTTTTACACCCTCTCGAATCATAGGTATTTTCACTACGATTTTATCATCTAACTTGGCTAATTCTTTGCCTTCTCGGATCATGCCTTCGTAGTCGGTTGCAATCACTTCTGCACTTACTTTATCTTCGACAATGTCACAGATTGCTTTGTAGTGAGCGATAATGTTTGCCTCTCCTGTGATTCCTTCCTTGGCCATTAAGGAAGGATTGGTGGTTACACCATCCAATACTCCTAAATCGTGTGCCTCGCGGATTTCTGCAAGATTGGCGGTATCAATAAAGAATTTCATAACAATGGGGGTTTATAGGTAGTAAAAGCAGTTTGTCCTGCCAGAAAAACTGGCCGAAGTCTGAAGACAAAGTTAGAAGATAATTTAGGATAAGGTAGCGATTTTCGGAGTGGAAATTGAGCTACACAAAAAAAAGAGGCGGCATCGCACCGCTACGACCGCCTACCCTTGCTTCCTTCCGGACCTGGGGGATTTAGCAGGAGCTGGTCGTGCCGCCGGATACAAAGTTACGCCAAAATTCAGGCAAAGCAATAGGAAGTGCGGAAATTGGATCTACTGATCCGATAATCAAGCGGTAAATTTTTTACCTTAGAGATTTATTCTACACAAATTCTTGATTTGACTATGAAAAATCTACTTTCCCTTGCGGCAATTGCTATTTTATTGGTTGGCTGTGGTGATCAATCTAAGAGCTACCAATTCCAGGTTGCAGATTTAGAACCCAATTTGATTCGACTTTCCTCAGATGAATTTTTGGGGAGAATGCCATTTACAGCGGGAGAGGAGATGACCACGCAGTTTTTGGAAAGCAAATTCAAGGAAATGGGGCTTGAGCCTGGCAATGGAGATTCCTATTTTCAAGAGGTACCGATGGTATCCATCGTCAGTCGTCCCCAACAGACAATAGCGTTTGAAGGTCCCCAAGGTGCTATTCAAGGAGCTGGCTTGAATGATTTTGTGCTATGGACTCAGCGTACGGATTCCCTGGTTCGTATTCAGGATGCCGAAGTGGTGTTTGCAGGCTTTGGAATTGTTGCTCCTGAATACGGATGGGACGATTACAAAAACTTAGATGTAAAAGGAAAAATAGTGGTGGTACTCATCAATGATCCTGGTTTTGGTTCAGATGACCCCACTTTTTTTAAAGGCAATACGATGACTTATTATGGTCGATGGACTTACAAATACGAAGAGGCTGCACGCCAAGGAGCATTAGGCTGTTTGATTGTACACAATACCATCCCCGCAGGGTATGGATTTAATGTAATTCAAAACAGTTGGAATGCCTCCAAATTGTATCTTGATGACCGAGGACAAGAAGCCTACAAATTGGGATTCGAAGGATGGATTACCTTGCCTTTTGCCAAGCAATTGTTTGATAAAATGGGTAAAAATGACTCTGAAATTCTTCAAAAGGCAAGAAAAATAGATTTTCAAGGGTTTACAACTGAGATGGTTCTCAATACAAGCATTGCTGTGGAGGCTACTTACAACGTGTCCAAAAATGTGGTTGCCAAAATAACAGGAAAAAAAGCGCCGGAGGAAGTTATCATATATACGGCTCACTGGGATCACCTGGGGATAGGCAAGGCTGATGAAACTGGCGACAGCATCTATAACGGAGCACTTGACAATGCTTCTGGGACCGCAGCCCTGTTGGCCTTGGCAAAAGCGTTTAAGACGGATGCGCAGCCGGATCGTACCGTTGTATTTTTGTCAGTCACCGCGGAGGAACAGGGCTTGTGGGGTTCGGCCTATTATGCGCAGCAGCCGATTTATCCCAAGGAAAAGACCGTGGCCAACATCAATATGGATGGGATCAATCCCTATGGAAAGATGAAAGATGTATCTGTCATTGGAGTAGGGCAATCAGAAATGGAAGATCTACTGGATGAGGAACTCAAAAAATTAGGGCGTTATGCTGCCCCTGAACCCAATCCTGTGGCGGGATACTACTTTAGATCTGATCATTTTAACTTTGCCAAGATAGGGATTCCAGCCTTGTATTTTGGCACAGGAATAGATCATGTGGAGAAAGGAAAGGAGTATGGAAAGCAGCTGCAAGATGAGTACACAGCAGTGTATTACCATAAACCAGCCGATTCCTATGATCCAAAGCGATGGAACTTGGATGGTGCCGTGGATGATGTGCAGTTGCTGTATCAAGTAGGTCGTAACCTCGCCAATTCGGCCCGCTGGCCAGGGTGGAAGGAAGGTTCCGAATTCAAGGCCATAAGAGATAGTTATTTTAAAAAGTAAGCTCTTTTTTCCTTTAATCTACTTTGATTCCATAGGATTCGAGTAAGCCAGGTAAACCGGCAAGGTCAAATCGTGCCCCCTTTATTGCATTGAGTTCGGGAGCAATCCGGTAGTGAAGGGCTTCCCGAAAGTCGACTTTTTCAAGGTTGGTCTGATCAAAGACGGTTCCTAGGAGGTCGGATCCTTGGAAACTTGCTTCCCTCAGGTTGGCTTGGGAGAAGTCTACCTCTCGGATTTGAGAATGGAGAAACCTAGATTTTTTGAGGGGAAGTTTGTAAAAATTGCAGTAATCCAGGATACAATGCTCCAGATGAAGTTCCAGGAGGAAGGGATTTGCAGCAGCAAAAGCGATTCCTAGCATTTTACAGCGTACGAATCGAACAGTCTGAAAATTTACCTTGACCACTTTGATGTTGCTTAGGTCACAGTCTTCAAAAAGGCAATTTTCAAAACTTGCCTGTTGAAAGGAGGCCGTAGCAAAGTTGCAATTGGAAAAGGTACAGGCATCGTATTCTCCTGTGAGGACATCTGAGGAGTTGAGGTGTTGAAAATGCTGATTGCTAAAATAGGACATCTGCGGCTATTCAAGTTTTGAGGAAAAGTCAGAGGGAGATTTGGTACAAGCTGCAGTGTTGGATGTGGGGGGAATCTTGTAGTTCGGGATGGTCAAAATCTTTCCAATACTCCATCCCTATTTTTTTCATGACTTGGATAGAGGCGAGGTTTCCTACGGAAGCCATAGCCACCACTTTGGGGATTTGGAGTTGCCGGGCATAGTCTAGGCAGGCAGCAGCCCCTTCGGTGCTAAAACCTTGGTTCCACCAGGTCTTTCCGATGCGGTAGCCGATGTCTACAGTGGGGGTAAAGTCTGCTTCAAAGGTTTTCCATCCCAGGCCAATGGTGCCGATCAGCGTTTGGCTCTTCAAGTCGTCTACGGCAAAGTAGCAGAATCCTTTTTCCTCGTAGAGGCGCTCCATCCGCTCCATCATAGCTTGGGTATCTTCTTTGAGGAGGGGTCGTTGGAAAAAGCGCATGACCTCTGTATCCGTATTGATGGCGGTAAAGGCATCTAAATCACTTGCTTGCCAGCGACGAAATCCTAGGCGAGGGGTGGTGAATAGGTAGGGAGACATGGGGCTAGGGTATGAAATGGAAGGTAAATTAGGAAGGTTTTTTGAAAACTCTGTCTTTGGCCACCCATCTAGGTGGTGGGCGTGAATTCCAATTTCAATTTTCCAGTCCATTGAAGGGGTTAAACCGTCTCCTACCCACTCCCATGGCTACTGCCCGGCAGACGGTTTTGTCCCCATACTTGACATTTAACTTATCCAAGGCTTGGTAGAGGTTGATTTGCTGTTGGCTATCTTCAAAGAGCTGAATCTGGTAGTTGCCATAGACTAGGTGGCTGAAGCGAACGCCCACCAGTCGGATGAGTAAGCGACGGGTATAGAGCTTGCGAAAGAGTTCCTTGACGATGGGTAGTAGGCTATGGTCTGCCGAGGTGTAGGGGATGCGCTGCTGTATGCTGTGGGTTTCAAAGTCAGAGTAGCGGATTTTCACGGTGATGCAGGCGGTGAGCTGTCCTTTTTTTCGGAGCTTGGTGCTGAGCTGTTCGGTCATCGCAATGAGGGTTGCCTCGAGTAGGCGGGTATCGATGGTATCCTCTTCAAAGGTGTTTTCGGAGGAGATGGATTTGGCTTCGGAGTAGGGAACCACTGGGCTGAGGTCGATGCCGTTGGCTTTTTCCCAGATCATTTTTCCATTTTTTCCAAAGGTGGCTTCGAGGAGTTGGGTAGGCATTTGCTGTAGGGTATGCACTTTTTTCACCCCCATGTTGTAGAGTGTTTGGGCCGTTTTTTCACCAATCATGGGGATTTTTCGTACGGACAGGGGGGAGAGGAAGGATTTTTCCTCTCCGAGCGGAATTTGTTTTTCGTTATTCGGTTTGGCTTCGCCTGTGGCAATTTTGGAGACGGTTTTATTTTGGGAAAGGCCCATGGAAATGTTGAGTCCACTTTCCTGGATGATGCGTTGGCGGAGTTGATGGGCTAGTTTGAAGCAGCCGAAGAAGCGGTCCATGCCGCTGAGGTCGATGTAGAATTCATCGATGGAGGCTTTTTCGAATAGGGGAACTCCTTCTCGGATGATTTCGGTGATTTCTTGAGACTTTTGGCTGTATTTTTCAAAATCTCCGCGCACGACAATTGCTTCCGGACAGAGCTGCCTAGCGGTGCGCATGGGCATGGCGGAGTGCACGCCAAACTTTCGGGCTTCGTAGCTGCAGGAGGCGACAACCCCACGGTCGCTTGCTCCCCCAATGAGGATAGGCTTGCCTTTGAGGCGGTCGTCAAAAAGCCGCTCTACAGACACAAAAAAGGTATCCAGATCTAGGTGTACAATGCTTCGCTTTTCTTCCATTTGAATTGTTAATTATTTAAACAATTAATTGTTTATAATGTAAACAAATCTGTATATTTGACCTAATGTCTGGCGGAAGTTGTCGGGGAGAGAGAGAAATACA
>JANQWS010000046.1 GCA_030729785.1 Algoriphagus sp.
TTGGTGATCACTCAACCTCAAATCACGCTTCAACCAAACCACAGAAATTTTCATAGTCATAAAACTTTAGCAGCGCCGCAAGGTTTTAGAAGAATGAAAAAATTAAAAGAACTTTCTCCTGAAGTCATCGACCGAATCATTGAAATGGCTTGGGAAGATCGTACCCCTTTTGATGCTATTCTAAGTCAATTTGGAATTACTGAGGGAGAGACCATTCAATTGATGCGCCTCCATATGAAGAAAAGTTCCTTTAAAATGTGGCGTGCTCGGGTACAAGGTCGCAGTACTAAACACAGCAAAAAAGCCCCTGAAGACCTACTTACTTTCAAATCCAGGATGCAAAGAGGCATTGCAATGAATAAAATGCCAAAGCGGTAACAACTAGGATTATCCGTTAGAATACAAGTGGCTTAAGATTTCTTTGAATTACTACGGTTAATTGTTGAAAGACCACGGACCACAGTCCACAGCTCACCTAATTGAACTTCAACCCTTATTTTCTTTCAGTTTTGGGAAAAAAGAAGGAGATCAAAAAACGAAAAAAGCCTTTCTGTTGAGAAAGGCTTTTTTTAGGCAAAATGTCTCTTTAGACGGTGTCAAATGGCCATCTCATGATGCCACCAGCAAGATTTTTTACCTGTTCAAATCCTTCTTCGGACATGATTTCACAAGCTTGACCACTTCGATTGCCACTTCTGCAGTAGATGAGGTAGGTTTTGTCTTTGGGAAGGTTTTTGATTTGTGATACAAAAGTTGGAGACATGATATCCATGTTTCGCGCTCCACGAAGTTTGCCTCCAGCAAATTCACCTGCTGTTCGGACATCAATTACCACTGCATTGGGTTGGATCATGAGGTCATGAAAAGGTCCAGCAGGAATATCTTCGTATTTTTTAGTTTTGGAAGTAAAGAAATTAAACATAGTCGTTGTTGTTTTAAACTTATCAAAAGTACAACGGCAGGAGATACTTGGTCAGTAATAAAAGTCACCTCCACTACTTGAATGTAGCTTTATTTCTTTTTTTCAATTCCAATACCCCGAGGCGAATCAATAAAATCCACGGTGCACCATGCCAAAGTAGGTCCAACCAATCCATGGTACTCATCCCTATCGCTCCACCAGCTACCCATCGTATTTTACCCCAGAGATGTGGTTCTGGAAAAAAGGGAGCTAAGCCTAAAAGGAGGCACAGCATTCCTACAAAACGAAAACTATTCAATGCACTTGGCTTGCTTACTTCTTTTTGTTCCATGGGTAGGTAAGTTGATTCCAAAAGGTCTTGGGAAAACTCTCGAGGTTTTCAAAACCTAGCGGCTCATTTGCATTTTCATTGGGGACATAAGCTGTCCTAAAAAGGTAATCCCAAAGGCTTAAGGAAATCCCGTAATTGACTCCATGACTACCGGTTGGAAGTTCCTTTGCATGATGCCACAGGTGCATGACCGGATTGTTCAATACATATTTGAGGGGCCCATACGTGATTTTCACATTGGCATGGTTGAGGTGTCCAATGACGATCGTAACTAGGTGGAGGATAAAAAAATCATCCAATCCGAAACCAATCATCGCAAGTGGAATGTATTGAACAGACTTGTACACCACGGTCTCCATCCAATGATAGCGCAGATGCGCAGCAAAGCCCATTTCCTCTACGGAATGATGCACTTTGTGAAACTCCCAAAGCCAAGGGCTGTGGTGTAGCATACGGTGGACATTCCACTGAATAAAGTCAGCAACAACAAATAGTAGTAAAAATTGGGACCAAGCAGGCCAAGATGCCACTTGAATGGCTACCAAATTTTCAATATTAAAGAGTCCTAGAAAGTCACTGAATGCCTCCACAGCCACATTGGATACGGCATTGTAACCAATTAAAGAGAAAAGGAAAAAGTTAAAAAACATGTAAAATCCATCCAACCAGAAATCCTCCCGAATGACAGCTTGATTTTTGCGCCAAGGAAAAACCAACTCAAGCCCCCAAACTCCAACAGAGATGCCTAATAGCCACCAGAAGTAATTGTGCCAAGAAGGGTAAAGAATTTCAGAGCTCAGGTAGTTCCAATACCCATAATACCCATCTAAGAAAATTTGGAGGTAATCTTGCATAGAAATTTAAATTGCCAACAATTCTTTAGTAATTATATAGATTCCCATTAGTAACACAAACCACCCAAAACCTGTTTTGAGAACTTTCTCATTTATTTTTTTGGATAAAGCACTTCCTATAAAAATACCAACAATAGACAGGCCCGTAAAGATCAATAAAAGTTGCCAGTCGATCGTCTGACTGGAAAGATCTCCTAAGAACCCAATGAGTGATTTTGCTGCGATAATCAACAAGGAGGTTCCTACAGCCATTTTCATTGGAAGCTTGGCTAATAAAACTAATGCCGGAATAATCAAAAATCCTCCTCCAGCACCTACAATTCCTGTAATCACACCAACAACAGATCCTTCTAAGGCAATCATAGGCAAATTGAATTTCACTTCCTCCTCCTCTTCGGATTCGCCTTTTTTTCCTCGAATCATGGAATAAGAAGCCGCGAGCATTATCAAGGCAAAGAAGACCATGATGCCAATGTTTTTGGTAATCATCGCCTCACCAATGGAAAATAAGGGATCAGGAAGGGCTGGAACTAAGAATTTACGCGTTAGAAATACGGCTATAAACGAGGGTATGGCAAATACCAAAGCCGTTTTATAATTTACCAATCCTTTTTTCATGTACGTACCTGCACCCACTAGGGAGGTACTGCCTACCACAAATAAAGAATATGCGGTGGCCAAAACTGGGTCAATCCCCAAAATATAGACCAAAACAGGAACAGTTAGAATAGATCCCCCACCACCAATCAAACCTAAACTTACGCCAATCAAAATGGCAGCAGCAAAACCAATAATAACAATTACGTCCATGAAGTATATAAGTTAGAATTTAGAATCCAAAAGTACCACCTTGTTCCTCTAGGAAGAGGTGACAAATGTTACAGGACATCCTAAACCGTTAAACCTTAACTTTTTTAAATACGTATATATAATTAGTTTTTTTTCGAGTACACATGGGGAATCCCTCAGCTAAGTCCGTCTTATTTTTAAGCCATTTAACTCACGTATAGTATGCACTACCTCGTTCCAGTAGATTTTTCAGAAAATTCCCTCCAAGCCCTTGACTTGGCCTTAGCACTAGCAACTTCAAAAGTGGATCGAATTACGGTAGTCCATGTGGTAGAAACGCACTATGATTTTGCAAATCAGGCCGCAGTATTTACGCAAATGCAAGCCCGAGAAGGAAAAAAACGAGGAAAAGAATTGCTTGCAAAGCACGAGGATTCACAGGTAACCTTGAAGTTTAAATTGGAAGAAGGAAAGTCCTCTCTTCAAATCAGCCAACTGGCAAAAAAACTGAAAATCGACTTGATTGTAATGGGTACTCAAGGTGCTAGTGGGATTACGAAATCACTGATCGGTACCGTGGCAGTTTCAGTCATTCGCGAAGCCCCCTGTCCAACCCTGGTAGTTCCTTCGACAGCAACCAAAATCAATCCGAATCAATTTGTCCTTGGCTTGGAGTTTGCCGACCACGAACCGCCCCATTTGGATTGGCTGGCCAAGCAACTAAAAAAATGGAACGGACACCTTCAGGTAGTCCATGTATACCCCTCTGATAAACAAGAGTTTAAAAAGGTGCTCCTGGAACTGGGAATCAAACAGTATCTCTCCAAAAAATACCCAAGTCTAAAAGCAGAATTCATACCACTTAGTGGCGAAAAGCCAGCAGAGACTCTTGGTACTTTTATGAAATCACAAACTGGAATATTGGTGATGAGCCATGCACATCGAGGATTTTGGGAAGAATTATTCACCAAAAGTGAGTCCATTCAACTCGCTTTTCGTACTCAGATCCCCCTGCTTATCCTTCGTTAATTACTTGCTAATCAACTCTTCAAAGTCGTCTCGAATGTAGATCACATTTCGACCCAATTCAATCCATTTTTTCTTTTCCAATTGCTTCAACAAACGAGAAACCACTTCCCTGGCAGTTCCTAATTCGTTGGCTACTTCTTGATGCGTTGTATGCAATTCATTGGTTTTTAATTGCTTCATCTTGGTGACAATGTAATTCATCAAGCGCTCATCCATGCGCTTAAACGCAATCGCATCCAATACCACAAGCATTTCCTGAAAGCGGTGCTGATAGGTACTCGATACAAAATCCTTCCATTGCTTAAATTCATCTGTCAGTTGCTCATGTACTTGAATAGGAATAAACAAGACAGTCACTTTCTCCTCCACAACCGCTTTGATTTCACTGGGTCTAGCGGCGGAGCAACAGGTCAAGGAAAGTGCACAGGTTTCACCGGTTTCCAAGTAATATAAAAATAGTTCCTTCCCATCCTCATCCATGCGCATGATCTTGATGGAACCTTCCAATACCAGAGGAACAGCCTTCACAAATTGACCGGGTTCCATCAAGATTTTACCTGGTTCAAAGGTGGAGAACTGACCCTTTTCTAATAAACGATCTAAAAGTTTGGGGTCGGATAAATTGGGTAACGCTTTCCTTAAGATGTCTGTTGTCATGAGCTAAAAATAAAGAACAAAATTGAATTTGTTCAAGGATTTGATTTGGTGACCAAAGTTACCATTTTGAATACAAAGTGTCAATTTGAGACAAAATTATGTAAATCAGCCGAAAGGGTGACTTAGGTCACCTTTGATTTTAAAAATTACATTTTACTTACCAGTAATTAACAGACCCGCCCTATGAGACATTATCAAATTCTAATTATTGGAGGGGGAACTGCAGGCATCACTGTAGCAGCCCAACTCAAACGCAAAAATTCAGCGCTTCAAATAGGTTTACTAGAACCTTCGGAAAAACACTACTACCAACCGGCTTGGACCCTGGTCGGAGGTGGTGCATATGATTTTAAGGATACTGCGAGAGATATGGCCGACTACATCCCAAAAGGCGTAGATTGGATTAAAGACAAAGCCACCTTACTTGTACCTGAAGAAAATAAAGTGGAAACTGCCCAATCTGGCACCTATACCTACGACTATTTAATTCCTGTACCAGGTTTAGTCATGGCCCCTGAATTGCTACCAGGACTGAGTGAATCCTTGGGGAAAGGGGTGGTTTGTTCCAATTATACCGATTCTGAACATACCTGGGAAGTTTTACAAAATTTCAAAGGAGGAAATGCAGTATTTACCCAACCCACTACACCCATTAAGTGTGGAGGTGCTCCTCAAAAGATCATGTATCTCGCAGAATCCTACTTCCGGAAGCAAGGAATCCGTGAGAAATCCAACGTTTTTTTTGCTACACCTGGAACCGTAATCTTTGGGGTTCCTGAATTTGCCAAAACCTTAACAAAAATCATTAAGGAAAGAAATATCTTGTTTCAACCGTTCTTCGCTCCCACTCATATTGATGGGAATAAGCAAGAAATTACCTTCAAGTACATCAAGCCCGATGTAGATAGTTTTGACATACCTGCTAATAGCCCTTTGGGTGAAGAAGCAACTGGGCCCTTGGAGGTAAAAATGCATTTTGACATGCTTCACCTCGCCCCTCCTCAGACAGCACCCAAATTCATTCAAGAATCTTCGCTAGCCATTCAAGAAGGTCCTGGCAAAGGATGGGTAGAAGTAGACTTCCATACAATGCAGCACAAAAGATTCCCTAATGTATTTTGTATTGGCGATGTTGCGCACCTTCCGACTGCAAAAACAGGGGCTGCAATACGCAAACAAGCGCCTGTATTGGTAGAAAATCTACTTGAGATGATCGCAAAAGGAAAAGCAGGAACCTCTTCGTACGACGGGTATTCGTCTTGTCCTATTGTAACCGACTACGACAAAATGCTGCTATGCGAATTCAAATACGATAACGTAAAAGATAGTGACCCTTTGATTACTAAATTCGTGGATACCACCAAAGAACAATATAGCATGTGGCTCCTAAAAAAATATGGGCTCCCATTTATGTATTGGAACTTGATGCTTAGAGGAAAAGCATAAATTTTTATTCAACTCTATTTTACAAGCCCACGACACCTCCAAAAATGGTGTTGTGGGCTTTTTTTTTGATTGCCATAGAAATTTCTTACTTACCACTTATCCCAATCTCTTGCGTTTCTTGTGGTTGGAAATAGTAAATTTGAAAGATATTCCCTCTTATGAAATTCTGGATCTTTACCCTCATTTTCGTGGTAATGTGTAGCTATACGGCCCTAGCACAAACAATTTATATTTTTGACAAAAAAAATGAAAAACCACTTCCAGAGGTATTCATTTTTGAAAAAAATTCCAAAACTAACCTCCGTACCCTAGCAGACGGATCTGCTAATCTTGCTGCCTTTCCAAATAAAAATCCACTCACTATTTCCTTATTGGGTTACCAAAGTCAAACTTTCACCTGGGAGGAACTGGAGGCAGTAAATTACTTGATTTACCTACAACCCACCCCCTTCACGCTTGCTACAACCGTGATTTCTGCATCCCGCTGGAACCAAAATGTGACCGATGTTCCGAGAAAAGTAAGTCAGTTAAATTCCGATTGGCTAAGTCTTCGTAATCCTGTTACCACGGCAGATTGGTTAGCTTCGAGTGGTGAGGTTTTTGTTCAAAAAAGCCAACTGGGAGGAGGAAGCCCCATGATCCGCGGCTTTTCAGCCAATCGCTTGCTCTATTCCATCGATGGAGTACGGATGAATACCGCTATTTTTAGGAGTGGCAACCTTCAACAAGTAATTTCAATTGATCCATTTTCACTCGAGAATACCGAAATTCTATTTGGACCAGGTGCAGTGATGTATGGCTCCGATGCGATCGGAGGAGTGATGGTTTTTGAAACCCTACGGCCAGACCATGAAAAGCAAAACTTGCAAGGAACCTTACTCAGCAGATTTTCCTCAGCCTATTCCGAGAAAACTTTTCATACAGATTTTGGGTACGGAAAGGGAAAATGGGCTTTCGTAACCAGTGCCACTTTCTTTGACTTCGGAGATTTAAAAATGGGGGGAATTAAAGGCCAAGACTCCTATCTCCGATCTACCTTCGTAGAACGAATCAATGGAATAGACCAAGAAATCACTAATCCTAACCCATTAAAGCAAATAAGATCTGGCTACAGCCAAGTAAATCTGATGCAAAAAATCAGTTTGAAGGCAACAGCAAATTCGACAATAGACTATGCATTTCATTATTCTTCCACAGAAAACATCCCTCGTTACGATCGCTTAATCGAAAAGCGTGATGGCAAATTACGGTTTGCCCGATGGGAGTATGGTCCACAGCGATGGATGATGCAGCAACTCAATTGGAAAACTAGATCTTCAACTAAAGCCTACGACCAAGCAAAAATTACAGCCGCCACTCAATTTTTTGAAGAAAGTCGAATCGACCGTCGTGTAGGCAATACAACCCAATTTGAAAGAGTAGAGAAAGTTCAGGCTTTTACGCTAAATGCTGACTTTATTAAAAGCTTTTTCCAAGAGCATTTTCTAAACTATGGTGTTGAAGCGGTCATCAATGAGGTAAATTCCAAAGGACAATCGGTAAACATTGCCAATCAACAGGTTTCGGACGCATCTGCTCGTTACCCCAATTCCACTTGGACCTCTTGGGGTCTTTATGTGAATTACACAGCACCGATTAGCCACAAATGGAAGATGCAATCTGCTCTGCGCTACAATGGCAATGGAATCAATGCCGATTTTGCCAATAACCAGAAATTTTATCCTTTACCCGTCCTTCAATTTAAGGACAACTACCATTCCGTTACGGGCAACCTAGGCTTTGTTTATCAAGCAAACCCTAGCTTCACCCTATCTCCGCAGGTAGCTACCGGCTTCCGAGCACCGAATGTGGACGACCTAGGAAAAGTATTTGACTCTGAGCCAGGCAATCTGCTGATTCCAAATCCTGAATTAAAGCCAGAATACGCTTACAATGTTGAATTAAATTTGAATAAAAATTTATTTAGTAGTGTCAAAATAAATGTAACAGGATTCTACACCTGGCTGGATAAAGCGATGGTTAGAAGACCTACTCGCTTGAATGGACAGTCTGAAATGGTTTACGATGGAGAATTAAGCCAACTTTTTTCCTTGCAAAATGCTGCCTTTGCTGAAGTTTTAGGAATTCAAGCCGGAATGGAACTCGCATTGGGTGCTCGGCTCTCCCTCAGTTCCAATTACAATTGGCAGAAGGGAGTTGAAGAATTAGATGATGCTAGCACAAGCCCATCTCGGCATGCAGCACCTGCTTTTGGTGTGACCAAACTTCGCTACCAAGAAAAAAGGGGTACTCTTGAAGTAAGTTCCCATTACAGTGCAGCGATGCCCTTTGATAAAATGCCTCAAGAAGAAATAGCAAAACCCTTCCTTTACGCCATCGATTCTAATGGGAATCCATTCTCCCCTTCTTGGATGATTATCAACCTCGCAGCGCGGATTCCTATCACCTCAAGTATCCAAATCAATGCTGGCATTGAAAACATAGGAAATCTGCAGTATAGAGGCTACAGTTCTGGAATTGTAAACCCAGGAAGAAACTTTCAATTGTCGTTAAAAGGCTCTTTTTAAAGCCTTCATTACCGGCTCAATGTTCAGACTCTACTTAGGCAACCGAGTTAAAATTTTATGATTATCTGCAAGTTCGCCATTATTCCTACAGGAGTACTAAAACCTGCGGATAATCGTTGGCAGACGACAGCGCATGGGATTGAACTAGAACCTAAGTTTCTTTCCTTACTGGTGAAAAAGCGGATAATCAGATTAAATAAAATTTCTTAGTTATTTTTCTTTAGATTCATTCCAAATACACCTACTTTTGGGCTAAGGTTCGAATCGCTTCATGACTGCAGACCAACTTACGCTAAATCAATCAGGGAAAATCGTGGAAATCAGTGCTTCTCCATTAAAAATCAATTTAATGGAACTGGGATTTCTTCCTGGAAAACAGCTCACTCTCCAGCACAAGGCTCCTTCTGATGGTCCAATGGCCTTTCAATTGGAAGAAACCTTACTTGCTTTACGTAAAAATGAGGCTGCTTTAATTCGAATTGAATTGGTTTCCTAATTATGGACACAAAAAATAAGGCCGTCTCCCAAATTGCAATCATTGGTAATCCCAATGTAGGTAAATCCACCATTTTTAATTACCTCACGGGACTCAACCAAAAAATCGGAAATTACCCAGGTGTTACCGTAGATAAGAAAACAGGGACCATCCAAATTCAAGGAGAAAATTTTGAAATCCTTGACCTACCAGGAACTTACAGCCTATTCCCAAATTCAGAGGACGAAATCATTGCACATCGGGTATTAAATAATACATCGCTCGAAAAGAGGCCTGATTATGTCTTGATGGTGATTGACTCCACCCAATTATCTCGTGGACTCTTCTTAGCAACTCAGTTGATTGACTTAGGAGTGCAATTAACTATCCTGCTCAATATGGCAGATCTAGCTGCCGCAAAAAACATTGAAATCAGTAGCTACGAATTGTTCAAGCAGCTTGGGGTACCAATATTGCAGACAGATGCTCGAAATCAAAAAGGTTTGGCACCTATTAAGGAAATTATACAGCAGCGAAACTTTTCGAAAGGCCCACAATTTATTGATATTCTTGAGGTCCTACCAGCTGACTTACTGGATCAAGTAAAAGAAAAATTTGAGCTATCCAATCGCTACCAAGCGTATCAAATGATTCGATTTGGCGCCAAGGACAAGTCCATAACTGAGGCCAAAAGAAACTGGTTACAGCAAACCCTAGACGAAAACGGCTTTAATCTGGAAGAAGCCCAATTAGAGGAAACCAAAATTCGTTACAAAAAAATTACAGATTTAGTTACCAAAGCATTAACTAAGAAAGCTACTCCAAAACCAAAATCAAGCCTTGATAAGGTGATCTTACATCCATTTTGGGGGTATCTCGTTTTTATTGGAGTGTTATTTTTGATTTTTCAAACCTTATTTTCTTGGGCTTCTTATCCCATGGATTGGATTGACGGTTTTTTTGCCGACATCAGTAGACAAGTGCTGACCGCCTTTCCAGAAGGGCCATTAACCAGATTATTGGCAGAAGGAATTGTTCCTGGCATTGGAGGCGTAGTTATTTTCATCCCCCAAATTGCGCTTTTGTTTGGATTTCTTGCCATTTTGGAGGATACGGGCTACATGTCTAGGGTCGTATTCCTCTTGGACCGATGGATGCGGCCATTTGGATTACATGGCAAAAGCATCGTTCCGCTAGTATCTGGTGTTGCCTGTGCCATCCCAGGGGTCATGGCAGCTAGAAACATCTCCAACTGGAAAGAAAAAATAATTACCATTCTAGTCACCCCGCTAATGAGCTGCTCGGCTAGACTTCCTGTTTATATCATTCTTATTGGCCTAAGTGTACCTCAAGAGATGCTTTTTGGTTGGATAAACCTTCAGGCACTAGCATTATTAAGTCTTTATTTACTGGGCGTATTTGGGGTATTGGGAACAGCCCTTCTATTAAAACTCATTCTGAAGTCTGAGGAGAAAAGTTTCCTGATGACAGAGCTTCCCTCTTACCGACTTCCACGTTGGAAAGATGTGGGTATTACGATGGTAGAAAAGTCAAAAACCTTCGTTTTTGAAGCTGGTAAAGTGATTTTGGCTATTTCCGTTGTCCTTTGGGTATTGGCGTCCTATGGACCTCCTACGACCATGGAGGAAATCCGTCAACAAGGATCAGACCAATTGGCATTAGCAACTAGTCCCGAACAAGTGGATATCATTGAAGCAGAAACTAATTCGCTCTTGTTAGAAAATTCGTTTATCGGTATCATGGGAAGAGCCATTGAGCCAGCCATTCAACCACTTGGGTACGATTGGAAAATTGGTATAGCCCTTATCACTTCTTTCGCCGCTCGTGAGGTATTTATCTCCACCATCGCAACCATTTATAGCATCGGAGGGGACTTGGAAGACGACCTTACCATCCGAGAAAAACTAGCTATTCAAGTAAATGCAAGCACTGGAGAAAAAACATTTAACCCAGCCACCTCCTACTCTTTGCTCGTATTTTATGTATTTGCCATGCAATGCATGAGTACTTTAGCAGTTGTAAAAAGGGAGACAAAAGGTTGGAAATGGCCACTAATTCAAACCCTATACATGAGTTTACTGGCTTATTCGATGGCATGGATTACTTACCTAATTTTCTCCTAAAATGGCACAACAACTTCTCGTTCTTCTTGCATTGATAGGGGCTAGCTATTACCTGGTTCGCAAATTCCTCCAAAAACCTAGTGGAGGTTCAGGATGCGATCGCTGTGCCAAATCCTAAACGCTTTTCTAGGGCATGGATTTCCCGGTTTTTTTAATGAATATTGACGTATGCGAAAAATAGCTTTTCAAAGCATACAAACTACCCTGTTTTCTTATGTCGGCGTAGTACTAGGCTATATCAACGTACTATGGCTCTATCCATATGCTTTAGATAGTACGCAACTGGGGATCTTTCGTACCATTCAAGATCTAGGTTTACTTCTGGTGCCTTTTGCGCAGTTGGGTTTAGGACATGGAATCACACGCTATTTCCCCAAACTAGAACAGAACCAAAGCGCCTTGCTTACCTTTAGCTTGCTCTTTTCATTCTTAGGATTTGGCTTTGTATCCTTATTTTTTTTCGGTTTCAAGGAAGAGATAGTCTCCTTATTTGCTTCCAATTCCCCGGAAGTCATCAATTTCCTTAGCATTGTCTTGTTTATCGCATTATTTTCTGTTTGGAATAGCATTCTTGATGCCTTTGCTCGATCCTATGTGAAAGTAGGTATTCCCACCTTCTTCAGAGAAGTATTCCTTCGATTACTTACCTCTGTCTTAGTAGCACTTTACTTACTCAAGTGGATTGATTTTGACCAGGTAATGCAAGGACTGGTCTTAGTGTATGGGCTATCAATGCTTGGGGTCACCATTTATATGGTTTGGCTAGGGGTGTTTAAATTCGATTTCTCTTGGAGTAGGTTTCCGAGGGGCTTTAAAAGTTCACTTCTCAAATACAGCTTACTGACCTTTTTAGCAACAGCTGCCTCCACACTCATCCTAAAAATTGACTCGGTCATGATCAGCTCCATGCTGAGTTTGGAAGCCAATGCCATCTATTCCATTGCCTTTTATATGGCTTTGGTGATCGAACTTCCACGGAGAGCAATTTCCCAAGTAGCTATGCCCTTGATTGCAGATCATTTTGCACAGCAACGAATTCAAGAAATCAACCTCCTCTACCGGCAATTATCAAATCGTCAGCTTTACATTTGCCTGCTTCTCTTCGCACTTATTTGGGCCAATATTGACTCGATTTACCACTTTGTACCCAATCGGGAAATCTACCAAACTGGGAAATGGGTCGTCTTGATTATTGCTCTTGGTAAATTAGTGGATGTAGCTTTTTCCTTGAATTCGGAGATTTTAGTCTTCTCGGCTTACTACCGATTCAACCTGATTTTGACCGTAAGCATGAGTGTTTTGCTGATCGCTACAAACTATTTGTTGATTCCTTTATTGGGGATAGAAGGAGCTGCTACAGGTTCTGCAGCAATCATGCTCGCTTACAACCTAGTCAAGTATGGCTACCTCAAATGGCGGCTAAACTTAGATCCATTTAGTCTAGAAACCCTAAAAATTTTAGGGGTAGGAATCCTTACGGTAGCTTCCTTATACTTGAGCCCAGCCTTTAGCAATCCACTATTTTCAATAGTTTCAACTTCACTCCTTGTAACCGGTGTATTTGTTGGAAGTTCCGCTTTATTCGGGGTGGGCAAAGAAGAGTGGGCATGGTTAAAAAATAGGGGAAAATAATCCGGACCTAAGAGTGTTACGAAACCTCTAGTTTGACAAGATTTGAGCTGCCTTGATTTCGCAACCTTCCACTGTTATCCTGCTTTTTGAGCGAGGCACCTTCCCGATAGCTATCGGGACGGAGTGAGGCCTGATTTTGAAGGGGCTTTACTCGGTATTGATATTAATTTGTGAAGTTCGAACAAGTCGACGGCCCGGATTACACAAATATAACGTTCCCTTTGGTTACTTTAAAACCAAATCTCTGAAAATAGCCTTTTCAAATCCCACTCCTACCGACAACTCCAATTTAAAAAGGAAGAGGGCCTAGTAGAGGGCTTTTTTTGAGGTATGGAGAAAAAATATGTTTATAGCTACCCTAAGAATATTTAACAAAGATTACTTTTACCCCTGTAACGGAAGTAACCATGTATCCAATAAAAAAAATGATTGTTTGCCTGGACCAAAGTCCATTGGATCAAACCTTAATCGCTTTTGCTGGCGCAATTGCAAAAGTAAATCAGGTGAAGAAAATTTACTTTACGAACGTGATTAAAAACTTTGGGCTACCCAAAGAGATGCTAGAGGAATTTCCTGATCTGATTGAAAAAATGGTAGGTGAAAGAAGAACTGCCATGGAAAATACAGTTAACAAGTATTTGGATCCTCAGAAAGGACTCGAGGTTAGTTTTGTGGTAAAAGAAGGAAATCTTTCAAAAAAGATTTTAAAATTAGCTGAAGAAAAATCTGTTGATTTAATCCTTTTAGGAAAAAAAGCCACTCTAGTGGGAACTGGAGTAGCTTCTCAACGGATGGCTCGACGAGCAACCTGTTCTTTACTCCTGGTACCAGAAGATGCAAAACCCAAATTCACCAGACTCTTAGTACCTAGTGATTTTTCTGAGCATTCAAAAACCGCGCTAGAAGAGGGCATTTTGTGGGCTAAAAAACAAGGCCTAAAAACAGAATTATTTTTCCAAAATGTATTTACTATACCCTCAGGATACTACTTTACCGGAAAAAGTCTAGAAGAATTTACAGACCAATTAAAAGCCCATGCAGCCGCAAACTTCAAAAAGTTTATCCGAAAAATAGACACAAAGGGTATTAAAATCACTCCCATTTATACCCCTGACCAAGACGACAACCCTATTCAAGAGATTGTTGCTACTGCCTTAGCACAGAAAGCCGATGTGATTCTTATTGGTGCCAAAGGGAACACTGCATCCACTGCCCTCCATATTGGTAGTTTGGCGGAGCGACTAATCCAGTACAATAACCGCGTACCCCTACTCGTAAGCAGGCCAAAAGGGAAAAATGCAGGGGTATTGGATTACCTTTTAGAAATTTAATTAAGTAATCTGATTATCCGCAATCGTACCAGTAGCTAAAAAAATGTTTGAATTACTGCGGATAATCGTCGACAGAACTCGGTCTGCAGGCAGTACACAGACCTCAGCTCATTAAATTGAACTTCAAACCTTATTTTTCTTTGGTTACTGGTGACAAAGTGAATTCTCAGATTAAGTAAAAAGCGCTTTGAAGAAATCCGGGTCAAGAATATTCCTGGCCGATAAGGTACGTTCATCCAGTTGAAATTGGAAGTAAGGAAATAAATACACTCATTGCCCTTTAAACCATGTTGAGTTTCCAAGGTCTAACTCCCAATGAATCAGGTAAACGAAAAAGAACTTCTAGCACAAATACGCGCTCCATTTACCCGAGAAATAGGATTTAGAAGGTTCATTGAAATTTACCAAAAGCCTATCTATCAAATCATTAGAAGGATGGTTCTGATTCATGAGGATGCCGATGACCTGACTCAAATCACCTTTATTAAAGCCTATAAGGCCTTGGATCGTTTTGAGGGAAATTCCACCCTTTTTACCTGGCTCTACCGAATTGCTACCAACGAATCTTTGACCTTTCTTGAAAAAAAGAAAAAACGCTACTTCTTTTCGGTAGACGATCACCAAGAAAAATTAGAATCGTATGTCGACTCTAGTGCTACGTTGAGCGGGGATGAGATCCAAGCCAAACTTCAAAAATCTTTGCTAAAACTTCCGGACAAACAACGGCTTGTATTTCATCTGAAGTATGAGGAGGATTTGAGTTACGAAGAGATCTCAAAAATAACGGGCACAAGTGTCGGGGCATTAAAGGCCAGTTACCACCATGCTGTAAAAAAAATTGAACAATCCTTACTCCAAGAATAAACCCTTACACTTTTATAAAGTCTAACCCAAGTATGCATCAGCTACCTAAACAAAAACCTTTTACTACGCCAGACAATTACTTCGAGGAACTTCCTGACCGAATCCTTTCTCAGGTAAAGGGTAAAAATTCATCTCCAAACTGGTATTGGGCAGCAGCAGCCGTGGCCCTGTTAAGTCTTGGTTGGTGGCAGTTTGGGGGAACTAATTCGACTTCGCTTCCTTTAACTGCTGAAGAGGAAGTGTTGCTTTACATTGAAAGCGGTCACTGGAGCGCACACGATGTCTTGAGTTTGGCTGAGGATCCCAACCAACTATTAGATCAAATTATTGAAGAAGAATACGCTAAAACAGCACCCTTATGGACAGAAGAAGAAACCTGGTTTTAACTCCTATGAAAGCACTAAAAATCTATTTACTCCTACTCTTTATGGCTGGATCAAGTCTTACTTTCGCACAGCGAAATGGACAGCCTGTAGATCCAGAACGCTTGCAAGCGGCTCGGATCGCCTTCATCACCACACGAATCAATTTGAAGACAGAGCAAGCAGAGAAATTTTGGCCCCTATTCAATACCTTCACCGAATCCAGAGAAGCCTCCATGCGGACCATGGGAGACCTTAGTAGAGGTGTAGAAAACATGAGCGAAGAGGAAGCCAAGTCTCGAATCCAACAAAAACTGCAAATCCAGCAGAAATTGGTTCAAGATGAAAAAATATTTGTGGCAGATGCGGCCAAGGTACTGACTTACAAACAACTGCTACTGCTTCAAAATATTGCCAGGGACTTTAATCGACACCTGTATGATCGCGGACGACCAAAAGGAAATTAAACCAACATTTAACTACTACTAAGCTCCTTCTTAATTGAAGGAGCTTTTATTTTTTCAACAAATCTCGAATCTCTTCCAACAATTTTTCGGTTGGTGTGGCTACTGCTTTTTCTTCTGAGACTTCTTCTTTCTTTTTGAGGGTTTGAATTCCTTTGATTGCCACAAAAATCGCAAAGGCGATAAAGGTAAAGTCAACGACATTTTGGATAAACATGCCATAATTCAAGGTAACGGATTCAACAAGTGCCCCTTTAGAATCTACATACCCCTCCTTAAGGACCAAACTAAGGTGCTTGACATCTACCCCACCAACCAGCAAACCCAAAGGAGGCATCACTATATCATTGATAAATGAGGAAACTATTTTTCCAAAAGCCCCACCAATGATGACCCCCACCGCTAAATCCAAAACATTACCTCGAATGGCAAATTCTTTAAACTGTTGAAAAAAAGACATATAAAATGATTTTAAATTAGAAATTATGCTTATCCACAATCTTATCAGTAGCAATACGTGTTTGAATTACTTTGAATAATCGTCGACAGAAAAGGGCTCATAAAAATGAACTTCAAACCTTATTTTTTATTGGTTACTGCTGACAAATCGGATAAGCAAATTAGAAATAATGGAAGGATGCCTGCGGGCTAACCTAAACAAACTCAAAGTACAGACTTTCCATGATTTCCCCAGCTTAAAACAATACCATACCCTAAATAAATCAGGATTACAAAACGAAATCAGCCCTAAAAAATAGGTATTACACTTTAGTAACCTCACAAAAACCCTAAAATTTCAGTAACCTTGCACTCAAAAAAAATACATATGCTAAGTCCTTCCGCTCCAAAAAAATCAAAGTTATTAGAAATTCATGGCCACCAAAGGCAGGATTCCTACTATTGGATGAATGATCGAGAAAACCCAGAAGTCATCGATTACCTAAATGCGGAAAACTCCTACTTGAAGGAGGTTATGAAATCCACTGAAGGATTGCAAAAGGAACTTTTTGAGGAGATGAAAGGTCGGATCAAAGAGCAAGACGAAAGTGTTCCTTACTTCAAGTCTGGCTATTTCTGGTACACCCGATACGAAAAAGGAAGCGAATACCCGATTTATTGTCGCAAGCAAGGGAATCTCGAAGCAAAGGAGGAAATTATTCTGGACGTAAATATCCTGGCAGAAGGAAAAAGCTATTACCAAGTTGGTCAGGCAACCTGCAGCACGAATCAGCAACTACTTGCTTTCGCTGCTGATGAGGTGGGTAGACGGATTTATACCATCCACTTCAAAAACCTAGCAACCCAAGAAATTTTAAAGGATCAGCTTCCTGAGGTGACAGGTAATTTTGTTTGGGCTGCAGATCAAAAAAGTATTTTTTATGCAAAGCAGGATCCAGATACACTCCGCTCCTTTCAAGTTTTCAAACACATTTTAGGCTCTCCCATTACCGAAGACCTTCTGATCTATGAAGAATTAGATGAGGAATTTTCTTGTGTAGTCCACAAAACCAAATCTGAAAAATTCATCCTTATCCATTCGGAAAGTACGATCAGTTCCGAGGTCCAGTTTATCCCAGCAGATCAACCGAATGCAAGTTTTCAATTACTGCAACCTCGCATTGCTCATCTGGAGTATGCAGCAGACCACTATGGAGACTATTTTTATATCCGTACCAACGACCAAGCTCAAAATTTCAAATTGGTCAAGGCACCTCTAGCAAATCCTGGCAAAAAAAATTGGGTCGACGTAGTCCCACATCGCCCAGAAGTACTATTGGAAGACTTTGATTTGTTCTCCAAATTCCTCGTTACACAAGAACGAAGTAATGGATTGACTCAAATCAACATCCAGCCCTGGGAAGTAGAGGGTGAAAGTCATTCCCTAGCCTTTGACGATGAAACCTACACAGCTTATGTAGGCACCAATCCCGAATTTGATACCGAGGTGGTGCGATTTGGGTACAATTCCCTCGTTTCCCCGAGTTCGGTCTACGACTACCACATGGTCACTCGTCAGCGAACGTTATTAAAACAACAAGAAGTAGTGGGTGGTCACGACCCCAAATCCTACCATTCCGAGCGAATTTGGGCGAAAGCAGCAGATGGCGTGCTTGTCCCCATCTCTTTGGTCTACCAGAAATCTACTTTTTCCAAAACCGGAAAAAATCCAGTACTCCTCTATGCTTACGGATCCTATGGGTACAGCATGGATGCCTACTTTTCCTCCAATCGATTGAGTTTACTGCAGCGAGGATTTGTATTTGCCATTGCGCACATCCGCGGAGGCGAAGACTTAGGCAGAGCCTGGTACGAGGATGGCAAATTACTGAAAAAGAAAAACACATTCACTGACTTCATCGCCTGTGCAGAACACTTAGTTCAGCAGAAATACACCTCTACCAAGCACCTGTATGCCATGGGAGGCAGTGCGGGAGGATTATTGATGGGTGCAGTGATCAACATGCGTCCAGACCTTTTCCACGGGGCCATCGCCAATGTACCCTTTGTGGATGTGGTCACCACCATGCTGGATGAAAGCATCCCCCTGACCACAGGAGAGTTTCAAGAGTGGGGCAATCCCAAGGAGAAGGAATTCTACGAGTACATGCTTTCTTATTCCCCCTACGATAATGTGGTAGCTCAGGCCTATCCCAATCTTTTAATCACCTCCGGACTGCATGACTCTCAGGTGCAGTATTGGGAGCCTACCAAATGGGTGGCCAAGCTACGCGAACTAAAAACGGATCAAAACTTACTTCTTTTATTTACCAATATGGAGGCAGGGCATGGTGGAGCGTCTGGTCGATTTAATCCATTAAAGGAAATCGCTTTGGAATATTCCTTTTTATTAATGCTGGAAGGAAAGGCCAATTCCTAACCCAAATACATGAAAATAATCATTTGATATTCACGGTTAAGTAACCCAAGAAAAACTGAAATTTTCCTAACTTTGAAATCAAACCTATTGTACTTCAATTCATGAAAATAGCCTTGATTGCCCATGATGGAAAAAAAGCCGACATGGTCCATTTTCTGAGTGGATTTAGTGAAGCCCTTCACCGGAGCGATATCGAACTCGTTGCTACTGGCACCACGGGTTCGCACATTGAAAAGGCAGGTTTTCAAGTAGAAAAATTACTTTCTGGACCTTATGGAGGGGATGCTCAAATCGCAGCACTCGCTGCAGAAAAAAAACTAGCTGCGGTATTTTTTTTTAGAGATCCCTTGGATAAGCACCCACATGAACCAGATGTACAAATGCTGATGCGAATCTGTGATGTACACAATATTCCTTTAGCAACCAATCCAGCATCTGCTGGACTGCTATTTAAAGCCTTGACACAAACCTATGGAACCTAAAACAATCAAAAAAATTGGGGTACTCACTTCTGGTGGGGATTCACCCGGTATGAATGCTGCCATTCGCGCAGTGGTGCGTGCTGGGTTTTATTACGGACTGGAAATGTACGGCATTTACCGGGGATACGAAGGAATGATCCAGAACGACATCAAAAAACTAGATTCTAGGTACATCACCCATATCTTGGAAAGAGGAGGAACGTTTCTAAAGTCTGCTCGAAGTGCCGAATTTAGAACTCCTGAAGGGCGCAAAAAGGCCTTTGAAAATCTACAAAGTCACGGTATTGATGCCTTGGTAGTGATAGGAGGCGATGGTTCCTTGACCGGAGCACATAAGTTCTACGAAGAATATGGAATACCAGCTATTGGTTTACCTGGCACGATTGACAATGACCTTTCAGGCACTGACTTAACCATTGGATTTGATACTGCTTGCAATACCGCCATCGAAGCAATTGACAAAATCAGAGATACGGCCACCTCTCACGATCGACTCTTTTTTGTAGAAGTGATGGGAAGAGATGCTGGATTTATTGCGATCAATGCCGGCATTGGAAGCGCAGCAGCAGCTATCTTAATTCCTGAACGAAAAACTGCTATTGAGACCCTAATTGAGAAATTAAAAACAAGATCCAAGGCCAAAAAATCCTCTAATATCGTCATTGTAGCAGAAGGAGGAAAAAGCGGTTCGGCCCAACAAATCGCTGATGAAGTAAAAGGGTTCCTCCCTCACTACGACATTAAAGTGACGATCCTAGGGCACCTACAGCGTGGTGGATCTCCAACTTCTCTAGATAGATTACTAGCCTCTAAACTAGGTGTAGCAGCCGTAGAAGGGCTTCTACAAGGCAAGTACGATGTAATGGCCGGTATGATTAATAATAAAATTGTGTACACCCCTATTGTCAAAGCAATTGTAGACGACAAGGAATTGGATGAGGAAGATTTACGGATAGCAAACATCCTATCTACCTAAACAAAAAAGTGGGGCTCACAAAAGCCCCACTTTTTTAATTTTTTAAAATCAAACTTGAATTAGCTGGTAAATACACCCTCCCATTTTTTATCGTCACCCCTTCAGAAGCATATACTGGGGAAATAAACCCATCGGGTATACGAAACTCCATTCCTTCTTTTCCAAGGTGATGCACCACCACTACTTCCTGCTCTGCAGTACGGCGAACAAAAGCCATGACAGATTTGGGATAGGTAAAATTCACTGGCTCTAGGCTTCCTAGTGCCAAAGCTGGGTTGGATTGACGCAAAGCAATTACTTTTTTGTAGTGATTGAAGTAACTATTTGGATCCATTCGCTGCTGTGCCAAAGGAGTCACTGTAGCATCTGTACTGTATTTGGGAACAATCCAAGTGGCACGTTGCATGTCTTTTTCTTTTTCATCCCAAAGAAAAGGCTCCCGGATTTGTTCGTCAGGCTTGAGACCAAGCATCCCAATTTCCTCTCCATAATACAAGTACGGGGCACCTGGAAGTGTCATTAAGATTGCCAAAGCCTGCTTGTATTTTGCAGGATCCTGTTTCAAATCATTTAATAAGCGTGGCTGATCGTGATTTGAAGAAAAGGTAGCATCGATAAAATCAGGCGTAATGGCTTGGTAAAAATCAAGCACGTCTTTTTGTTTTTGGTAGAGTAACTGACCATTTTCCGTATTTAAAGCCTCAATCATCGTGTAGTGAAAGTCGAAATTGAATAGCGCTGGCAGTCCTGGCAAATAAGGGGCTACAATCTCTTTTCGATCATACACCTCGCCTACCAAATATACATCTGGCTTGATGGCTTCCATTTCTCGACGAAACTCTTTCCAAAAGGCGTGGTTGTCCAAAGGACGATCATCTGGAAAAATATGCTTAGCAGCGTCTAACCGAAATCCATCCACCCCAATTTCTTCCAACCAAAATCGACCTATCGAAATGATTTCTTCACGTACCTGGGGTGAATCAAAGTTGAGATCAGGCATCCCTCCCCAAAAAAATCCATAATAGTAATCTTGGCCTTGCCCGGGATCATGCCATTGGCGAATGTTGTCCGAGTCTAGCGTGACCGTTTTCTTATTCAAATAGGTAGCAATGGTATCTTTTTGCGCCCAAACATAATAGTCTCGGAACGAATTATCTCTCCCTGATTTAGACGCTTGAAACCAAGGGTGCTCCGTAGACGTGTGGTTGATGATCATATCGATCACCACCTTGATGTCACGGGCATGGGCTTCGTCTAGGAGGCGCTTGAAATCAGCCATCGTTCCATAATCCGGATGCACCGCCTTGTAATCCGTCACATCGTATTTGTGGTAAGTCGGCGAAGGCATAATGGGCATAAACCAGATCGCATTGGCGCCCAATTCCTTAATGTAATCCAATTTCTCAGTGACTCCATTGAAATCCCCAATCCCATCTCCATTGGAATCGTTAAAGGATTGCACAAAAATCTCATAAGTCACACCTGCCTTCGGCCAGTAGTTTTTGGCCTGTGGGCCATTTACCTGCCCTAGGGCTAACTGGAATATAACTACAATGAAAATTGGGGTTAAAATAAATTTTTCATGGTCTTTTTGTGCAAAGAAAAAGTCACCTCTTCAAGTGACTTTTTCAAAATTTAAGGATTCATTATTTCCACTCCTAAATCAGATTCCTCATTGGGTTGAAGGTGAACTCCTATGAAATTAGTTTCTATTTACTGCATTCAGCATATCGAATGCAAGTTCGAGACGCTTTACAAAGTTCTCTTCACCCTTACGCAACCATACGCGTGGATCGTAATATTTTTTGTTCGGGCTATCGGCACCTTCTGGGTTGCCCAACTGGCTTTGAAGATAGCCTTCATTCTTCTTATAGTAATTCAATATGCCTTCCCACATGGCCCACTGCATGTCGGTGTCGATATTCATTTTGATCGAACCGTAGCTGTTGGCCTCGCGAATCTCTTCTACTGAGGATCCAGAACCACCATGGAACACAAAGTTGAGCGGCTTACCTGTGGTACCAAAGTTTTGGTTGATATACTCTTGAGAATTTTTAAGGATAATCGGCTTCAAGCTTACATTGCCTGGCTTGTATACCCCGTGCACATTACCAAAAGCTGCTGCGATGGTAAACAAGTCACCAATCTCTTTCAATTGACTGTAGGCATAAGCCACCTCTTCCGGCTGGGTATATAATTTGGAAGAATCTACATCCGAATTATCCACGCCATCTTCTTCTCCACCAGTGACGCCCAACTCGATCTCAATTGCCATATCCAACTTCACAAATTCACGGAAGTAGGAAGCAGAAATCTCAATGTTCTCGTGTAAAGGCTCTTCGGAAAGGTCCAGCATGTGTGAGCTAAACAAGGGTCTCTTGTACGCTTGGTGGTAGGCTTTGCCTGCCTCAAGTAGCCCATCGATCCAAGGTAGCAACTTTAGCGCAGCATGGTCGGTATGCAAGATTACTGGTACACCATAAGCCTCGGCCATTTGATGTACGTGATGTGCTCCAGAGATTCCTCCAGCGATGCTAGCTTGCTGCTTGTCGTTAGGCAGACCTTTCCCAGCAAAAAATTGTGCTCCCCCATTTGAAAATTGGATGATCACAGGGGAATTTACCTTTTTGGCTGTTTCCAAAACAGCATTCACTGAATTGCTGTTGATGACATTGACAGCAGGCAAGGCAAACTCATTTTCCTTGGCATAAGCCAATAAATCACGAAGTTCATTTCCGTACTTTACTCCAGGTTTAAATTTCATAGTGTGCTTAGGTTTGATTACTGCTTGATAAAACGCTTATGAATGACACGTTTGGTATCAAAAGCCTCAAAGATATACATCCCCAGCTGAATTCCATGTAAATCTAGTCCTAAATTCAACAGATTGGAACTCCCTTTTCCTTCAACGAGTACCCTACCCGTAACATCAAGGACTCGGTAATCTGCCCCCTTCCTTTCTTTGGGCAATTTTTAAAATGAGCAGAGATTTCAATTTTACAGCTGGAAAAAAGGGCTTGGAATTCAGGATAACTGATTTTTCTGATTATCCCCTTTCCACCTCTACCGAAAGAAAATAAGGTTTGTAGTTCCATTGGGTTAGCTTTGGTCCGTGGACTGTCGTCTGTGGTCAATTATCCGCAAGGGTTTGGACTTCTTTGGAGCCAAGGGAATAATTGGGGATAACCTTACTGATTTTTTATCCTAATTAATCGTTTCTAAATTCGCAAGGTTCCAAACAGGAATTCATACAAGCATTACGGATGAACGATAGCACTACTCCTACCACGAATTCAAGAAATTCTTTTCGCCATCAACCATTTGGGAAGGTCTTAAAATGGAACAAAACTCTTGATGGCCTTAGTGGAACCAGCGGTTTTGCATACTTCAAACTTACAGTCTTTGAACCAGGCATTATTCGGGTACAAGCGAGCAGATTTGAGAACTTTGAATCCAATCCTTACTCTGTCATTGTTTCACCGAATCCTACAGCCTTCCAAATCCAAAGGCTATGATTGCTCACCTGAAGGAAAAAGGATTCAAGGTGGTGG
>JANQWS010000047.1 GCA_030729785.1 Algoriphagus sp.
CGTCTGTCAGAAGGACTAGATGCAGCTCCTGGACATATCCGGGCTTACAATGTAAGAACCGGGAAGCGGGAATGGATTTTCCATACCATTCCACAAGCCGGTGAGGAGGGCTATAAAACCTGGGATCCGAAATACATCAAGAATATGGGCGGGGCCAACAACTGGGCAGGAATGACCTTAGATTATACTAGGGGAATTATTTTTGTGCCAACTGGCTCAGCTACCTATGATTTCTGGGGAGGCTATCGAAATGGTGACAACCTATATGCCAACTCACTCTTAGCACTTGATGCTCGAACAGGCAAGCGGATTTGGCATTTTCAGGCGGTTCACCACGATATTTGGGATAGAGACTTTCCAGCCAATCCCAACCTGATCCGAATCCAAAAAGACGGCCAATGGATCGATGCCGTGGCGCAAATCTCCAAACAAGGCTATACCTACGTTTTTGAACGGGAAACTGGAAAACCCGTCTGGCCAATCGTTGAAACTCCCGTCACCCAAACCCAAATGCCAGGGGAGGTAAGTTCGGAAACTCAACCTATCCCCACCTTGCCTGAGCCATTTATGAGCCTGGTTTATGTCGAAGAAAGCATCTTAAATCTAAGCCCAGAATGGGAAAAAGACATCCGAAGCCAGCTTTCAAATGCCATTTTTGGAGATACCTGGGCACCTCCACATCCAGAAAAGTCACTTGTCCTTTTTCCAGGGATGGATGGAGGGGGTGAATGGGGAGGCGCTTCCTTTGATCCCGAGTCCCAAACTCTCTATGTCAATGCCAACCAAGTTCCTTGGCTTATTGAAATGACTCCCAATGCGAACTTTGGTCAGGTAGGGCAATCCATTTATACCAATTACTGTGGCAATTGCCATGGCATCGACAGGAAGGGAAATCTCCCTTCCATTCCCAGTTTGCTCGATTTAAAAGAAACTTATTCTCCTGAATCACTCAGTCAGTTGCTGCAAAAAGGACGGGGCGCAATGCCTTCATTTTCCCATATTTCATCAGAGGAACGAGGGATTTTAGTGGATTACTTGCTAGGCAATGCAGTTGATACCAACAAAAAAGAATTGGAAGCGGAAAGCTCCAAACTCTACCCTCGCTACTACATGAAGGGATACAAACGACTCACCACCAAAGAGGGGATTTATGGTTCCAACCCTCCCTGGGGCCTGTTGACTGCCATCGATATGAATACAGGATTGAAAAAATGGCAAATTCCGCTAGGTTCTATCGATTCACTAAAAACAAGGGGAATCGAAAATACGGGCATCGAAAATTACGGGGGACCTGTGGTCACAGCTGGTGGGCTCCTCTTTATTGCAGCCACCAAGGATGAAAAAATTAGGGCATTTGATAAGGAAACAGGCCAGCTCCTTTGGGAAGCACAGCTTCCGGCAGCAGGTCATGCTACACCAGCAGTGTATGAAAGAAATGGAAAACAATTCCTTGTTATTGCCTGCGGAGGCGGAAAAGGGACCAAAAGCGGAGATGCCTACGTGGCTTTTGCCTTACCGGAATAAGCTGTGGGCCTACGATTAAAATCTCTTCCACTTCTTGGAGCACTAAAAAAATCCCTCGACAATGCCGAGGGATTTCTTTTTTCTTAGGGGGGTACTTGATAAAATATCTCGTGTGGAATCTAGGTTCAATGTATCAAAACGCTCTTTCGTCCAAGTGATCCCCAAGTTTTAAGCGAGGCACCCCTTTTTCCATCCAAACTGGCGCAGCCATTCCTTTGAGGTGGTGATTGAAAAATTCTAACATCCGAACCGCATAGTCTTTTCGGTTTTCCAATTTGCCGAGCCCATGATTCTCCCCAAGGTACTGCACGAGGATTACCGGCTTTTTCAACCTTCGCAAGGCATTGTAATACTCAATTCCTTGGGTGAAGTCTACGGCACCATCCTTGTCGTTGTGCAACATCAATAGTGGTGTTTGTACATTTTTGACGTGATAAATCGGGCTATTTCGTTCGTAAGCATCCCAATTCTCCCAAGGGCCTCCTAAGAATCTTCCTTGAGAAGCTTCAAAGATGGACATATTTCCTCCTCCAGAATTCCAATAAATAAGGTCGTACATAGAAATCATGTTGGTCAGCGGAGCTCCTGCTGCTGCTGCTTTAAATCGGTTGGTCTGAGTGATCAAGAAGGAAGTTTGATACCCTCCCCAGCTATGACCATGCAAACCCATTTTATTGGCATCAACGACCCCGGTTTTTACGGCAGCATCTACTGCGGGAAGCACAGCCCATAGTGCCGACATTCCTGGATCATCCATCTTGTAGACAATGTCCGGCATCAGCACTGCAAAGCCATTACTGGTATAAACACCCGGATTCCAGCCTGTTCCACTGTAGGATGGATTGGACCAGTTGTGCAGGTTTTGGGAAAGTTTTTCGTAGTAATAAATCACGGTTGGGTAACTTTTTCCCTCCACATAGCTAGCAGGAAGATACAAAGCCGCTTGCAGAGAATCTCCTTTGGTAGTGACGTAGTCGATTAGTTTAACCCCAGAGGACCAAGCAAATTTCTCTGCATCTGGGGCATTGTCAGTGACCTGCTTGGCATTGCTCAACGTGGCATCCGAAAGATACACTTGGGTGGGCTGGTTAAACTTCTCTTTGGTGAAGGTAAATACTTGAGCCTTTTTGGCTTTGGCCAACCCTTGGATATTCGCATCTTCCCAAAGAAGCACCTTCAGTCCTGAGGCAAGGCCACGTTTGGTAGGAGAAAGCGTTCCAATTCCACTTTTCTTGGTTCGCTCCCCATAGAGGCGAATGTAAACTGGCTTAGACAGGTCTATTCCCTTTTCATCAGCATCCAGATTGATACGGTATTGGTAGCGAATACCTTGGATTTTACCATTTTGAGTAAGGTTGATGGGCACTTCTTTGGAGGACATCGGGATCTGCCAAATATCCCATCCATCCCGAATGAGTACATATTGGCTATCGCTACTCCAGCCAAGTGGATTGAAAAGTGGTTTGATCACATTGTGATCATCTTCCACATCGATTACTGAGACTGGGAGCTTTTCAGTTAGGTTGGTATGGATTTGTGATGGGATATCGTAGCTATAAAAATGTCCATCCTTTCCATAGAGTAACTTTTTCCCGTCTGTAGATGGGCGAGGCATGGAAGCGAAAGAGGGCAAATAAAAGTTTTCAAAAAGTGGTGATTTTTCACCAGTAGTTAAGTTCACTAGGTAAAAATCCTGGTAATTCTGCCCATTCAAATTGATATCCAACTCGTATTTCTGTCGATCTGAACCCAGGGCAGCGTGTTGATGGGGTAGAATGGTCAAGTTACGCATGCTGCTATCTTGCAAGGAAAGGTGCTTTTTAGATGCAACCGTATACATGGCCCAGAAGCTTGCATTTTTATCCATGGATTCCATCACTTGCTGCCGAGACTGAAGGCGGTCATCGTTCCAATGCCAGATGGTCATTTCCGGCTTCTTGGCATCTGACGCCTTCTTTTCAGGGGCAGTACCTGTATTGAGTTTGGCAATCGCTTTTTGAAGATCGGAAACCGACTTGATCGTGGAATCTGCTTTGATTTTTTCAAGAGATGCTACTTCGGCCTGCTGAAGTGAATCTTTATTGAGCTCCTGGTTGACCTTGCCTTTCTCTGCTACTACCAGTGGATGGATGCCGTAGAAGATACGTGTCAAGTCATCCGACCACATCGGACGTCTGTTGGGGCTGATAGTATATTGTGGATCAAACCCTAGACTGTCTGTCGCAGGATCGTAAAGGGTTACTTGTGGATTAGAAAGGTTTTTTACCCCGATGACAGCTCCTTTTTCTTGTTTGTATTTCTTATCTTTTTTGAATTTGAGTGCGGCAAATCCGTCCCCCTTGTCTGTCCAGTTGAGGCTTTGGTATCCGGCCTCATCCGAGTCCAGCACTTGGATGGCGTTCGTAGCAAGCTGCAACAGGTAGAGCCCATTGCCCTGGGAGTTGGCGGCATCTACGGCATAGGCCAGGTGCGTACCTGATTTGTTTACCGCATGTTCTCGGACGTTGCCTAGGTTTTGGGACTTGCCTGTGGCCAGGTGATAAATCAGAAGGTCTGATCCTTTAGCTTCTCCGTTTCCTTCCTTAGGCAAGGCAATGATTAGGTGGCTGGCAGCTTCTCCATTGAAGTAAAATCCACCGACTCCCTCAAAGGATTTTTTGTCAGTAGTCCCTAGCTTGATTAGGTGAATTTTTTCTTTAAGGGGCTTGCTTTTGGCTTTTTCATTGGCCTTTTTTTCGGAAAATTTGGGATATTCCTTGTAGGCAATCCACTGGCTGTTGTCACTAAATTCAAAGCTAGCAAAGGTAGCAGCACCTAATGGGAAAGACTTTTTACCTGCAGGATCAGCTACTTTTTGGAGAATCAATTCTCCATCAGTTTCGATACCCGTCAGCACATAAGCCATCCATTGCCCGTCGGGAGATAGCTTATAGCCAGAATTGGGCATGGATTTCCAGGTAGCTACATCCTTCCAGGAGATGGGACGAGGTTCTTGGGTTTGTGCTTGGCTAAGTGTGGCGCAAGCCAAAGCCAAAAAGAGAAG
>JANQWS010000048.1 GCA_030729785.1 Algoriphagus sp.
AACTCATGCAAATTTCTGAAAGCAAAAGGCTCTTTGCCCATGCTAAAAATTTTATCCCTGGAGGAGTAAATTCTCCTGTTCGTGCTTTTCGTGCCGTAGGCGGTGAACCCATCTTCATTAAGAAAGCAGATGGAGCATTTATTTACGATGAGGATGGAAACTCTTTCATCGAATTAATCAATAGCTGGGGCCCCATGATTTTGGGACACAATTCTCCTATTATTCGGGAGGCAGTGATCCGTGCCATGGAAGATGGAACTTCCTTTGGTGCCCCTACAGCTCGTGAGGTGGAAATGGCTGAACTCTTAGTTCAAATGGTTCCTTCTCTCGAAAAAGTACGCATGGTCAACTCGGGTACCGAAGCCACCATGTCTGCGATTCGGGTAGCAAGAGGATACACCGGAAGAGATAAAATCATCAAGATGGAAGGGCATTACCATGGACATGGGGATTCCTTTCTAATTGCAGCAGGTTCTGGAGCGATTACTATGGGACACCCCGATTCTCCAGGGGTTACTTTAGGAACAGCTAAGGACACGCTATTGGCTCCTTTTAATGATTTAGTAGCTATTGAAGCCTTAGTAGATGCCAATAAAGGACAAGTTGCTGCCCTGATTTTAGAGCCTGTTGCCGGAAATATGGGACTTACCTTACCGCAAGAGGATTACCTAAAAGGACTGAGGGAAATCTGTGCCCGTGAAGGAATCGTCTTGATTTTTGACGAGGTGATGACAGGATTTCGATTGGCTAAAGGTGGAGCTCAAGAACGTTTTGGTGTAATTCCAGATTTGACCACATTGGGTAAAATTATTGGTGGAGGGATGCCGGTGGGTGCTTATGGTGGAAAAAAAGAGATCATGGATTTTGTTTCGCCAGCGGGCCCTGTTTATCAAGCAGGGACACTTTCTGGCAACCCCATAGCAATGGCAGCAGGATTAGCTATGCTCAGGCACCTTGACTCACATCCCGAAGTCTATGCTCAATTGGAATCCATTGGAAATCAACTTTGCTCTGGAATAAAGAATATTAATACTAACCTAGGATTTGACTATACCCTCAATCAATTGGGCAGCATGTATTCTTTGTTTTTTACCTCAGCACCCGTAACGGACTTTGAATCAGCAAAAAAATCAAACATCCCACTTTTTGGCCGTTATTTTCAAAGCATGCTGAAGAGAGGGGTCTATTTGGCTCCCTCTCAGTTTGAAAGTCTATTTTTATCCACCGCCTTGACGGACGAACTGATTGGAAAGGTGCTTCAAGCACATGAAGAAAGTATGAAAGAAATCCATTAAAGGCAGTGAAATTATGAAAGTTTACGGCATAAAAAATTGCGATACAATGAAGAAAACCTTTGCTCTTTTGGAGGAGATAGGGGTTTCTTACGAATTCTTCGATTACAAAAAGCAGGCTCCAACTGTCGCGCTTCTTAAAAGCTTTCTAGCCAAGACTAGTTTGGAAACCTTGGTCAATCGCCAGGGGACTACGTATAAGAAATTGGAGGATGCACAAAAAGAAGCGATGCAGCAGGAGTCCACTGCGCTGACGATTTTAATGGCTCAACCCAGCATGATCAAAAGACCATTGATTGAATATGGCGACGGAAGTGTCACCCTAGGATTTGTGCCGGATCAGATAGTCGCAAAACTCAGGTAATTTTTCCCTTTTAATACGGTCTAATTCTTCCTTGGGGATTAGGATTGTGGAGGAAAAAATGAGGGCAAATGCTTCAAGATGTCCCTGCTCATGCTGTCCAGATCGTAAGAAGGCTTCCAACCCCAATCAGCTCTGGCTCTGCTATCGTCAATGCTATCTGGCCAAGAATCTGCAATGGATTGACGAAAATCCACTTGGTAGTTAATTTCAAAGCTGGGCACCTCTTTTTTGATACTTGCAAAGATTTCCTTCGGAGAAAAACTCATCCCTGCGAGGTTGTAGCTCGAACGGATTTTGATTGCTTCTTTGGGAGCGTTCATCAAATCTAAGGTAGCTTTGATAGCATCCGGCATATACATCATGGGTAGATAGGTATCTTCGCTCAAAAAACAAGTAAAAGGCTGCTTTGCTAGTGCCTTGTGGTAAATATCCACTGCATAATCCGTGGTGCCTCCACCGGGTAAGGATTTGTAGCCTATCAATCCTGGATAGCGTAGGCTACGCACGTCTACTCCATATTTTTCAAAGTAGTACTTACACCAACCTTCGCCTGCCAATTTACTGATTCCATAAACGGTGTTCGGATCTTTTTCGCAATACTGCGGAGTGTGGACTTTTGGGGTGCTCGGGCCAAATACTGCAATGGAAGAAGGCCAGTAAATTTTATCCAAGCCACATTCTTTTGCGAGTTCCAACACATAAAGCAGACTATCCATATTGAGTTGCCAAGCAAACTGTGGATTTCTTTCACCGGTAGCAGAAAGTACTGCGGCGAGGTGGTAGATCTGCGTCACCTTTTCTTTCTTCACCAAGGTGCCCAAGGCATCCTTATTCATCACATCCAATACCTCAAACCTGCAGTAGGGAAACTGTTCGTTGGCAGTGCCCCTTAAATCAGTTGCAATCACTTGATCTCCACCAAATTGATCTGCAAGCGAACGGGTTAATTCTGAGCCAAGCTGCCCAGCTGCTCCAATAACGAGGATTTTGTCCATAGGTTGGTGTTTCAAAAAAGCCCTAGTAGTGATGAGGGTTTTTGTTTTATATTTGGGTTCACTAGTGCAAAAATAATAAAATTCACCTGTTCTAACCGGATTTTTGATTAGCGGAATTTAATTTTTGCCCAGTTCAAACCTTAAATCAATCGATCATGTACGAGCAGTTTAAACCCAAATTAGAACACGAATTAAATGCTATTGAAGAAGCCGGTTTATTCAAAAGAGAGCGCATCATTACCTCTCCACAGGCTGCTGAAATAACCATCTCTGGAGGTAAGAAAGTTTTAAACTTTTGTGCCAACAACTACCTTGGACTTTCTTCACATCCTCGAGTGGTTCAAGCAGCAAAAGATGCGATTGATTCACATGGCTTTGGCTTATCTTCTGTCCGATTTATTTGTGGTACCCAGGATATCCACAAAGAATTAGAGCGAAAGCTTTCCGAATTTTTAGGTACGGAGGACACTATTTTGTATGCTGCTGCTTTTGATGCCAATGGAGGAGTTTTTGAACCACTTTTTGGGGCTGAGGATGCCATTATTTCAGACGCATTAAATCATGCTTCCATTATTGATGGGGTACGACTTTGTAAGGCGATGCGCTACCGATACGAACACAATAACATGGAGGATTTGGAGAAACAACTCCAGGATGCTGTATCAGCAGGGGCCCAACAAAAAATCATAGTCACCGATGGGGTGTTTTCCATGGATGGCACCATTGCTCAGTTGGATAAAATCGTGGCCCTAGCCGAAAAATACCAAGCCCTAGTGATGACAGATGAGTGTCACTCTACGGGTTTTATGGGAAAAACAGGTCGGGGAGTGCACGAGCATCGAGGAGTAATGGGTAAAATTGATATCATTACTGGCACCCTAGGCAAGGCCTTGGGGGGAGCGTCTGGTGGATTTACTTCAGGAAGAAAAGAGATCATCGAGCTTTTACGACAAAGATCTAGACCGTATTTATTTTCCAATACCTTAGCCCCATCTATCACAGGAGCCTCATTGGCTGTTCTTGAATTGCTTTCAGAAACAACCGAACTACGAGATACTTTGGAAAAAAATACCCAATACTTCCGCGAAAAAATGGAAGCAGTGGGATTTGACATAAAACCGGGAGAGCATGCCATCGTACCAATCATGCTTTACGATGCCGTTCTTTCTCAGAAAATGGCTGAAAAATTATTGGAGCGAGGGATTTATGTCATTGGGTTTTATTACCCAGTGGTACCCAAGGGACAAGCAAGAATTCGCGTACAAATCTCTGCTGGCCATCAACAGCAGCATTTGGATCAGGCAATCGAGGCATTTATCTCCGTAGGGAAGGAACTTGGAGTAATTCAATAAGGGTGGGTGTCCTAACTCCTTGAAGTATAAATCTCTTACCCATGGCGCAGTGAAATTAACTTCAAAAGAAGGGATTGATCTAATTGAAAATGTCCGAAATACCTAAAATAAAAATAGGGATGACTATTCATCCCTATTTTTTTACCCGCTAACTTTTGGGGTTAATTTTTTTTTCTTTGCATAATCGTGCTCAGAAAGGTTTTCAAATCGATCGTACAAATCCTCATTGTTGAGGTAGTCGTTGATGATTTCCCGAACTTCTTGGAACGAAAGATTGTGCAGCACTTTTCCATTTTTAGCCATCGAAATCTGCCCAGTTTCCTCCGATATCACTAAAATAAGTGCGTCTGTTGCTTCGGACATTCCTATACCTGCTCGGTGCCTTAATCCAAACTGCGCAGGCACTTCTCTTTCGGTAACGGGCAAAATACATCGGGCAGCTTTAATTTTTCCTCTGTGAATAATTACTGCCCCATCGTGGAGAGGACTATGCTTATTGAAAATCGAAATTAACAGTCGTTTGGATAATTCTGCATCAAGAATATCTCCACTTTCCGCATAGAATTTTAACTCCACCGTACTGGTAATTACAATTAATGCACCGGTATTAGATCCTGCAAGTACTTTAGCCGCGTCAATTATTGGGCTAATATTGAATCCTATATTCTCTTTTTTCTTCCAGAAAAAGAGAATATCCTTCCATACATTGTCATCAGAAAAAATGGAAGACCTCCCCAGGATTAGTAAGAATTTTCGAATTTCTGGTGCGAAAATGATTATTGCAGCAATAACACCTACTCCCATAAATTGGCCAAGGAGAATGGATAATAACTCCATTCGGACTGCACGAACCAATAAATAAATCAAATACAAGGAAAGGAAGCCTAGGAAAATTTTGATCGCAACGGAGCCTTTTAGAAGTTTATAAACCTGGTACAATAGGGCTGCTACCAACGCGATATCGATGATATTGACGATGGAGATATCTAAAAATCCTATTTTGAAAAGTAAATTCAAGGGTACAATTGTTCAAATAGTTGAATTGTTTCTTTGGCCTCTTTTACATCATGAACACGTAATATATTAGCTCCTTGCATTAAAGCAAACATATTGAGCGCAGTAGTGCCATTTAACGCCTCGTTTGCGCTGATTTTCAGGGTTTTATAAATCATAGATTTTCTAGACACTCCTGCCAGTACAGGTAAACCTAATCGAGAAAGGGACTTTAACTCCTTCAATAGCTCAAAATTTTGAGCGGTAGTCTTTGCAAATCCGAATCCTGGATCGATAATTACATCTTTAATGCCAAAGTTTCTGAATTGTTCAACTTTTTTTGAAAAGTAAGCTAAAATCTCCGGAACAAGATCCGTATAGTCCGATAGTGATTGCATGGTTTGAGGTGTCCCCTTCATATGCATGGCGATGTAAGGCACGTTGAGTTGGGCAATTAACGGGAGCATCTCAGGGTCTAAATTTCCTGCAGAAATATCATTCACTATATCGCCCCCTTCTTCCATGGCTGCTTTGGCTACTTGTGAACGAAATGTATCTACCGAGAGCAGAATATCAGGAAAGTGTCTTTTAATTGTGGCCACCGCAGGGATTACTCTGGCAATTTCTTCTTCAATAGAAATAGCTGTTGCCCCAGGTCGTGTACTATACCCTCCTAAATCTAAAAAATCTGCTCCTTCCCTAATCTTTTTTTCTGCTTCTACCAGTACGGATTTCTCTGTGGTTACCCTACTTCCCTCAAAAAATGAATCAGGAGTGAGATTGAGGATCCCCATAACTTTAGGTTTCTTCAAGGAGTATAGGCATCCCTTGATTTGAAATGTATATTTTTGAGGAAATAATTTATCTTCGGTAGCAGAATGCATCGTAGAAAAGTAAAATTTAACCAAAGTAAGTGTGGAAACCCAGACCAGCAACGAATATAAGGAAGTAATCGCCCGATGTAAAGAACTGTTTCGGAAGAAAACACTGGATTACGGTACCGCTTGGAGAATTTTAAGACTGGCGTCTTTGACAGATCAAATTTTTATCAAAGCCCAGCGAGTAAGGTCAATTCAAGAGAAGGGCAATCAAAAAGTAAATGACCCCATTGTCGATGAATTTGTAGGAATCATCAATTATTGCTTGATAGCTTTAATTCAGATTTCTCTAGCAGATGAGGAGCGAATGGAAATCCCTTTTGATGAATTGGAACCGCTTTACGATCACTGGGCTTCCGCAACCCAGGCGCTACTTGAAAATAAAAATCACGATTACGGCGAAGCTTGGAGAGACATGCGCGTCAGTTCCATGACCGATATTGTGCTCATGAAATTGTTTCGTGTGAAGCAAATAGAGGATAATCAAGGAGCTACCTTGGTTTCGGAAGGTATAGAAGCAAATTACCAGGATATGATAAATTATGCGGTGTTTTGTCTTATTAAACTAGGATATCATGAATAAGCAGGTGTTTTTTTGGATCCTTCGGCTTTTAGTTGGAGGGCTATTTGTGTTTTCTGGTTTGATTAAAGTCAACGACCCAGTGGGAACGGCAATCAAATTGGAGGAATATTTTGATGTGTTTTCAAATGATATTGCTCCGTTTTTCTACGCTCTAAAACCCTTTGCACTCCCCTTATCCGTATTCCTAGTGGTGTCCGAAGTTGTGTTGGGGATCATGCTCTTGTTTGGCGTTCGATTGAAGCAGACTGTTTGGGCTTTGGCTACAATGATTCTCTTTTTCACCTTTTTAACTTTTTACTCTGCCTATTTCAATAAGGTGACTGATTGTGGGTGTTTTGGAGATGCCATTAAATTAACCCCCTGGGAATCCTTCTTCAAAGACATTGTGTTACTCATCCTCATTTCTTTCCTATTCTATTTTAGGAAGGATCTCTCAACTAAAAATCCGAAGTGGGCTAGCTATTCGGTGGTAATTAGCCTACTTCTATCTCTTGGAATGGCAGTTTATGCGATTGAAAACCTGCCTTTTATTGATTTCCGTGCTTACAAAATAGGAGTGAATATTCCTGTTAATATGCAGCCCTCTGCACCCATGGTGTATACATATGTCATGAAGAAAGGAGAGGAGGTAGTGTATTTAGATCAATATCCTACGGACGAAGGGTATGAATTTGTGGAGATGACTCTAAATAATCCCGAAGCACTGCCAAAGATATCTGATTTTGCTGCCTGGAATCCAACAGGCGATCAGGCAGAATATTTGTTTCAAGGGAATAAGGTGATACTTTTAAGTAGCAACTTGTCCAAAATGAGTAGTGAAAACCTGGATCAACTTACCCAGCTATTTACTTCACTTGAAAAGGCCCCTGTTGATTTGGTCTTTATGGCTGCGGCCACCCAAGAGGAGATAGATGCCGTCATAGCCAAGTATGGATGGAAAATACAAGGCTTACAAGCAGATGCAACAGTTGTGAAAACCATCATGCGTGCCAATCCTGGAATCATGATTTTGAAAGATGGTGTGGTTGTTCAAAAATACCACCACAACAATACCCCAGAGGCATTAGAGGTCCTTGAATTATTTTGATGAATAAACAATTAAAAGTTGTACTCGTAGGATTGCCTGGATCGGGTAAAAGTACCTTTGGCAAGCAGCTTGCTCAAGAATTGGGATTTAGGTTTTTAGACCTCGATCAATTGATTGAAGACCGGTACCAACTCAAAATTTCTGAAATTTTTTCAATTCATGGGGAGGGGACTTTCCGAGATTGGGAGTCCTCAGTACTGCAGGAAACCTTACTACAGAGTGATTCCTTTATTTTGGCATCTGGGGGTGGGACTCCCAGTTTCAATGACAACATGGATTTCATTAATTCCAACTCGATTTCTGTTTATTTAGATGTCCCGTTGGAGTCAATAGCTCGTCGCTTACAATCGTCAAAGGCCCACCAAAGGCCTTTGTTTCAGGGCTTGGATCAAGGAGAGATCACCTTAAAGCTCAAATCTTTGTGGGTTTCTCGCGAATATTTCTACAACCAATCAAAAATTAAGCTCAGCGGTGAAAATTTTTCAGCTGAGCTTTTATTGGTCGAGTTGATATCCAAACTCAAAAGTTAACTCCAACTGTAACTTGTGCGGAGGTAATTGAGTTTTTGATTTCTGTTAATGGACCATAATTGAACCCATTGGAGTCCAGTACCTGATAGCTTCTATATACAGTAGTGAAGCTACGGCTTACTAAGGAAAAATCTACGCGTATAGCTTTAAACTGTCCTCCAAATCCTGCCGAAAGTTGTTGGGAACTCTGGTCAAGCCCGGTGTTTGAAAGAAAGGGATCTCCCATATGGGCATACCCAGCCCGCACTCTCCAATTTTTGATTCTACCTTCTCCACCCAATCGGTAATTTATTGTGCTTGTATAAATATCTTGAATTACAAAGTTGTCAGGATCTACATCAAAATCTTTGGAACTAATTCGCGCTCCACTATAGTCTACCCAATCGACATCTGCTGATATAAAACCATGTTTTCCAAAAAAGAAAGTAGCACCACCTCCAACTTTCAGAGGGGTTCGGAGGCCGAAATTACTTAAAAACAGGTCTGAAAGGGCAGTTTGGGTACCTAAGATTACATCCTCAGGCTCAAAATAATAGTTGTCGTATTCTGCCGTCATACTCGCCTCATATTCCTCATTCAACGCAAACCAAGTAGGCGTTTGGAGGACAAACCCTAGATTAAAATAATCGATTGGCTTGTATATAAGCCCAAGATTTAAGTTTACCCCTGTACCATTAATAAAGAGACTTTCGCGGAGGGAGGAACTCAGTAGGGGCTGATCTGTAAACTCTTCGTTGTAAACCTTGATGGAAGAAAAGTCTACGGACCGAACGCCTAAACTTCCTCCAACAAATAGTTTATGGTTGAAGTTGGCCCCATACCCAAAGCTAATTTGACTTGCACTTCCTTCCTGAGTGATCGTTTCATCTTGAAATGGGAGTCCTAAAATAAAAGAATCGTAATTTCTGGGGTTGGAAATAGGGGTACCATCTGCATCAAAAAGAACAGGATTGATTTGGTAGGTTTGGTAGGCTAACCCAGTTAATCCACGATCTTCAATTTGGCTTTCTGGAATCCCAAAAGAATCATCGAGGTAAAAATCAAGGATTGAACTTTCCCCTAAAAAGTCTGAGTAATATCCAAATTGATTTGAAAAATTTGCGATTCGTTGCACACTAAAACCCCATGCCCCACCTTTGAAGGCTCCTTTTTCAAGAACGCTTTTTGGGTTTGCACCTACAAAACCAAGATTTGGAAGTGAGAAATCGCTGTTTTCATAGGATTTAGACTGATTTAAGTAAGATGCATCCGAAGACCAAAGCTCATAACCCAAACTCAAACTTGCTTCTGAGCTTCTATAAAATCCAAGCCCTGCTGGATTTCCGGCGATATTAGAAATATCTCCCCCAAGAGACCATTGGGTACCCCCAATCCCTACAATTCGGGCAGTTCCTGTAGGGATGGTTTTACTAAAGCGTAAAGCATCTTCGAAGTATCCACTTTGTGCTAGTACAGAAGTAGACGTAAATATGCTCAAGTAGAAAATTGAAATGAATAATCGCATCAACTGTATAGTTAAGTTGGATTAATAACGAAAAAGGGAAGGTTTTCGGATAATTTTCACCAAAAAAAAGGGGGGAATTAATTCCCCCTTCCTCTGGATCCTCCTGAGCTAGTGCTCCCTGAGGACCCACTTGAGCTTCTTGATGAGCTTGCTCCAGCTCCTGAGCTACTCCTACTAGGAGTGCTAAAACTTGAAGAACTAGATCTTGTTGAACCACCGCTTGAGAATGATGAGCTTGAACTTCTTCCTGAAGTGGAGATTCGTGAACCTGTATTGACACCAGAAGATCTATTGTAAGATGGACTAGTAGAAGTTGGTCTTGACATTGCTCCTCCTGAGGAATAAGCACTTCGAGATGGGCTTGCAGAATAGCCTCTACCTGAAGTTGTAGCGGAAGAATTACGGGTAGCTCCTTGGGATGTAGTTCTATTAGGCGTGATAGCGCTACGTGCAGATGCAGGCGAATTCACATTTCTTGGAGAAGTTGCCATGCGGCTTCTACCTGAAGAATAGTAATCGTTTTGAGAGTTGCTAAAATCACGGCTTGCAGCTCGAGAAGATTCAGAAGCACCTAATCTCCTTGGAGAAGCTCCAGTTGAATTGGCTACGGTTTCTCTTGCTTGAGCACGTGCAGTACTAGGGGCACCACTACTATGGGCTATTCCCCTGGCACCACTGCTCATGGAAGCACCTCGACTCGGTCGTGCGCCATAGACCACCCTCCGGTTCCCGTTTTCACTTCCAGGTAGGATGACAATCGGGCCAGTTGCATAAATGGGTCTTCCCCATGACCAGGGTGATCCCCAGTTATTGCCTCCCCAGAATGGGTCATAAAACCCACCCCAACCAAGGTAAGGATTCATAGGGGTGTAAAAAGGTCTACCCCAACCTAGACTCAGACCCACATTGAATCCTGGTCTCCATCCCCAATTTGGTCCCCAAAAAGGGTCAATCATTCCCATTCCAAAAGGACTAACCCCCATCATCCCCATGCCAAATGGATTCATTCCCATACCAAAAGGGCTAAATCCATAGTTGAAGGCAGTATTTCCCCATCCCGAATTAAAATTGGAAATCCTGAAGCTATTGTAAACATCAATATTTGGGGCTTCAGCTGTACTTGAGATTTGATTTTCTTCGAAATAGATGACGTCCTCGTCGGAGGTATTTATTTGCCCATAACGAGAGAGGTATTCTGGATTCACATTTTTTGTGCTAAAACTTTCCTGGGGGACGACTTTAGCTTCTGCTAAGGTTTGAAATGTACCAGGCTGATTGTTGGCCACAGCATTCTGTGTAGCCTTTTTCACATCTGCTGACATGAAATATAAATTGTCGTCAAACGTATTCACCGCAAGTTTGGAGGAAGTGCAGGACACGAGTGCAACTGAATACAACAGTGTGGAGGCGGAAATAACAGCTAATTTCTTCATGGGCGAAGTAGTTTATTGCTTGGGTATACGAAATGATCAAGCAGAGGTTGCACTTTTTGGGTTATATTTGTACTTCCTATTGATCAAATTAAATACATTTCTCCTTATACAGCAAGTAAATGAGTAAAGGACTTCCAAAACGCAGTGAAGATTATTCACTATGGTACAATGAATTGGTTAAAAGAGCAGATTTAGCTGAAAATTCACCAGTAAGAGGGTGTATGGTCATCAAGCCTTACGGGTACTCTATCTGGGAAAAAATGCAAGCTGAATTAGATCGGATGTTCAAAGAAACGGGCCATACAAACGCTTATTTTCCTCTTTTTATTCCAAAATCATTTTTGAGTAAAGAAGCGAGTCACGTGGAAGGTTTTGCCAAAGAATGTGCGGTAGTTACCCATTATCGTCTTAAAAATGCAGAAGATGGATCAGGGGTAATTGTAGACCCAGAGGCTAAGTTAGAAGAAGAGCTCATTGTACGCCCTACCTCGGAAACTGTTATTTGGAGTACGTATAAAAATTGGATTCAATCCTACCGCGACTTACCCTTGTTGGTAAATCAATGGGCTAATGTGGTCCGTTGGGAAATGCGAACGCGTTTGTTTTTGAGAACTACAGAATTTTTATGGCAGGAAGGGCATACTGCGCATGCAACTGCAAAGGAAGCAATGGCAGAGACTGTGCAAATGATGAATGTGTATGCGCAATTTGCAGAAGAGTTTATGGCGCTCCCAGTAGTGAAGGGTAAAAAATCGGCAAATGAACGATTTGCAGGTGCTGATGAGACCTTATGTATAGAAGCGCTGATGCAAGATGGAAAAGCGTTACAGGCAGGAACTTCTCATTTTTTAGGTCAAAATTTCGCCAAGGCGTTTGAAGTAAAATTCGCGACTAAGGAAGGAGGATTGGATTACGTATGGGGAACTTCTTGGGGGGTGAGTACGCGTTTGATGGGGGCACTAATAATGGCTCACTCGGACGATAATGGATTGGTTTTACCACCTAAGCTAGCCCCATTTCAGGTAGTGATTGTGCCAATTTATCGTGGCGAGGAGGAGTTGGCTCTGATTTCTGTGAAAGCAAATGAAATTATGGCAGATTTACGAAAAGCGGGTATCAGTGTAAAATACGACGATAGAGATACGCAAAAGCCAGGTTGGAAGTTTGCTGAGTACGAATTGAAGGGGGTGCCTATTCGAATTGGTTTAGGTCCTCGAGATTTGGAAAATAAGACCATAGAAATTGCAAGAAGGGATACACTAACGAAAGAATCTTTCCATTGGGAAGAGATGCCAATTGCTCAAAAAATCGGGAATCTCTTAGAGGAGATTCAGGAACAGATTTACCAGAAAGCATTTGATTTTAGAAAAGAAAATACCAGAGAGGTGAATTCTTGGGAGGAGTTTAAGGATGTGTTGGAATCAAAGGCAGGGTTTTTGTCTGCGCATTGGGATGGTACCTCAGAAACGGAAGAAAAAATAAAAGAATTGACCAAAGCGACTATTCGATGCATCCCATTAGATCAAGTCCAAGAATCGGGGAATTGTATTTACAGTGGTCAACCTTCGGTGGGACGTGTGCTTTTTGCAAAGGCTTATTGATTTTCTTATTTAAAGAAAAATATGACCCGGATTTTCCGGGTTTTTTTTCTTTTGAAGCAAGTATTCAGCAGATTCTAGTAGATTAGTGGCAGTTCAATAGGACTTGTATGGAATTATTCGTTTTAAGTGCGCTCTTGATAATAGGGCTGGTTTTACTTTTGGTAGAGCTCCTATTTATTCCAGGAACCACGGTAGTAGGTGTTTTAGGGTTTTTGGTGAGTGGGGCAGGACTTGTTTTTGCATTTCTGAATTTTGACTATACGCTTGCTCTTTGGATCACTGCCCTTGCCCTTACCTTGAATTTTGCAGCGATAGGGTATGGTTTTAGTTCGGGGATTTGGAAAAAATTTTCCTTGAAATCTACCCAATCAGGAGGTGTTTTCGAGGGAAGGATGACCGGACTAGAAGTAGGAATGAAAGGCATTGCTGTTTCCGATATAAAACCTTACGGGAAAGCTTCTTTTGCTGAAGTCTGGGTAGAGGTGAAATCAGAATCTGGGTTTATTGAAGTCAAAAGCCCAGTGACGATCGTAAAAATTGAAAATAATAAAATCACTGTAAATTAGATAGTTATGTTAGAAGATAGTTCATTATTTCTTTTGGTTGCTGCATTTGGTGGCCTCGTTTTACTCTTTGTTTTCCTGTATTTTGTTCCGGTCAACCTGTGGATCACGGCACAATTTTCAAATGTTCGCGTTGGAATTGGTGAATTGATAGGGATGCGTATCCGAAAAGTGCCACCAAGTTTGATTGTTAATTCCATGATTACGGCAACCAAGGCAGGTTTGCAATTGACCACCAATGATTTGGAAACTCACTTTTTGGCTGGGGGCAATGTGCCTTCTGTGATTAGAGCGTTGATTTCAGCAGATAAGGCCAATATCACCTTGACTTTCAAGCAGGCTACAGCCATTGATTTGGCAGGAAGAGATGTATTTGAGGCAGTACAAATTTCAGTTAATCCAAAAGTGATTAACACACCCAATGTGGCGGCAGTAGCGGCAGATGGGATTCAATTGGTTGCCAAAGCTAGAGTAACTGTCAGAGCTAACATTGCCCAGCTGGTGGGAGGAGCAGGAGAAGAAACGATTTTGGCAAGGGTAGGAGAAGGAATTGTAACTTCTATCGGATCAGCCTCCAATCATAAGTCGGTGTTGGAAAATCCAGACAAAATCTCAAAGCTGGTGCTTTCCAGAGGCTTGGATGCAGGCACTGCTTTTGAAATTCTCTCCATTGACATTGCTGATATCGATGTAGGGGTAAATATTGGCGCCAAATTACAAATTGATCAAGCTTCCGCAGACTTGAAAGTGGCAGAGGCAAAAGCGGAAGAACGTCGGGCAATGGCGGTAGCTTTGGAGCAAGAAATGAAGGCAAAAAATGTGGAAATGCGTGCTAAAGTGGTGGAAGCGGAGGCTGAAATTCCAAAAGCAATCGCTGAAGCTTTTCGTTCTGGCCAACTTGGAATAATGGATTATTACAAAATGGAGAATGTGAAATCAGATACCGCGATGCGTGATTCGATTGCCAATTCAGGTACTGAATCCAAAGATTCAGGACCATTGAAATCGTAAAATTTTAACTTGGATTTTTATTCTCTTGACATTCAGATTCAAGAAAATAGTTTTCAGGAATCCACTGATTGGATGCAGTGTAAATTGAATTTACTTCTGATTACCTTGGAAAGAGATAAAAAGGGACTTATTACACGTAAGAAGTAGAAAATAAGGGGGATTTATTCTCCCTTTTTTCGTTTAGCAGGTAGAATCGGAAGGGCTAATGCAGGCTCTTCGACTTGAATCATTCCTTTTACGAATACTTTTTGTTCCTCCCAGTCTATGGCAACTTCACTATACTTTAGGGAAAGGAAGGTATCCCCATTGGCTCTCATAATTCCGGAAAGCTTGTCTTTCGTAACAATAAAAAAGTCTTTGTTTTCAACCTGAATCTGATCAAAATCTAAAGGTAGTATGGGATTTCCTGCAGCATTTAGGACCCCCTTTTTGGTATTATTCGCTATTAGATAAACCCCTTCTTTCAAGCGTGAGATTTTATCCATTCCTTCGGGAAATGCCAGTTCTCCATTAGCTCGGATCAGGTAATTTTTACCAGCAGCTTCTGCAATAGCTAGTCCTTTGACGAAGGAACCTATACTTTCCCATTTGGCTTCAGATAAGATTTTCCCTTCTGGGTCTAACGTACCCCAATAGTTATTTTCGCGAAAGGTGCCAATTTTTTCGGAGAAGATTCCTACTTCTTCAAATGTAGGGGAAATGACCCAAGCGCCGCTCTTGTTCACAAAGCCATATTTCCCATTTTTTAATGCAGGAAACAAACCTTCCTTTCCCATTCCAATCCATTGTGCATCCGAATTTGGAGAAACAAGCCATTCAGATTTCCCGTGTAGTCCTAATTTATTTTCGCGAAAATGAATATTAAACAAGTCAACATCAATCAGTTGTACTGATTCCATCCCCACGGCATCTAGCAATATGCCTTCTTCTTCGAGCACGCGTCTTAGTTTGCCATGTATGTATTCCAGGAGTAAGTCACCTTCTTTGGTGATTTGGTGGTAGGAATTGTATCTCACTTGGGCACTTTGGTCGAAGCCACGAATAAGGAGGTATTGATTTTCATCAAACCCAAAGTAACTATCCCCTTTTGTATGTTCCAATTGGTCGATGACCGGTTCCATTACATATTCACCCGATTGATTGATCAAACCGTAACCAGAAGCTTCCTTTGCGAGGAGAAAATTCCCTTTATTTTCCTGCAACGATTCATAGGGTTTTTCAGGATTAGCAGAAAGTGGAAGGAAGTATTCCCCATCTTTTTTTAAAATTACTTGCCCATTCTGAGTTAGTAAGGCTTCTTCGGCGCTTCCTAGCCATTTTGATTTACCAGAAGATTTTTCAAATACCCAATAATCAGTTCCTTTTCTAGCTAAAAGCCGGTTGGAGTAGGTTTGTATTTCTTCGTATTCAAGTGGAAGAGCAAGCTGTCCGTATTCGTGAAAAGCACCGATTCCTTTCGGGCCTTTGACAAGAATCCAAGGTTTTTGGAACTGGAGTATTTCTTGACCTTGGAGATTTACTGCAGGTTTCAAATCTGGAGATAAGAGGAATAGACCATCTGTGTTTGTACCGATACAAACTGAATTGCCATAAAAGTCTAAATCTTGGTATTCTGCTTTGGTTTGTAGGCTGCCACTGAAATCATATACTTCCCAAGTTTGTCCAAAAGAAGGAGTGGCTATTAAAAGTACTGCTGCATAAATGGAATAAAATAAATTTTTCATGGCGTAGTAAAAAGAAATAATTCAAGAAGGTTTAGAGGTTTAGAGGAGCCTCATAACGCGCACTTATTTATTTTTCTTGGCTCGATTTTTCCAAGTTAAAAAGATCGGTAATTAGTTCAATCATTTCGTCCGCTTTATCTCGCTGGCAAGCGGCTCGTAATTGAACTACTGGTGCTTTAAGTATTTTTTGCATCATACTTTTGGTGATTTTGTCAATCAGCCCATATTCTTTTTCTCCCACATTCTTGAGGTACCTACTCAATTCCTCTTGGCGTATTTGTTCAAGCGATTGCTTTAACTTTTGGATGGTGGGGGAGACGACCATTTCCTTTTGCCAAGTACCAAATTCCTCGATACTTTCTTCAAGAATCCGTTCTACATCTGGAATGGCATCCAATCTATTTTGGAGGGCAGCTCCAGCTTTACTCCGGATGGTATCTACGTTGTAGAGGACGACCCCAGGGAGTTCTTCTACTGAAGTTTCGATGCTTCTAGGTACAGAAAGGTCTATAAAGAGCTTGTAGCTAGGAATACTAAAGTCTGCCACTATTTTTTTTGTAATGAAGGGCTCTGGAAGTCGGATGGAGCTAACCACGACATCGGCTTCTTCCATAGCTGAAGTGCAAGCTTCAAAAGGAATGACTTCAAAGCCGAGTGGAAGGGCTATTTCTTCTGCTTTTGCTTGGGTACGGTTGGTGATTTTAACTTGAGCGCTGGGTAAGTGGACCATGTTTCTAGCCACATCTTCTCCGATTTCTCCAACCCCAATCAAGAGAATTCTGGGTTGAAAAATATTTTGAGTTAGACTTTCTATCAATTCGATAGTGGCGTAGGATAGGGAAGCTGCTCCATCGCGGAAGGCAGTCTCTTGTACCACACGTTTGTTGCTGAAGAAAATGGTATGCATCAAACGATGCAAAAAAGGGCCTGCCAAAGTCAGGTCTGAGGCCATTTGATAGGCTCGTTTGACTTGATTGGAAATTTGAATGTCTCCAACTACTTGGGCTTCTAGTCCCAGAGAAACACGAAATAGGTGAGTAACTGCTTTCTTTTCCTCATTAAGGATTTGAAAATAATCTAAGTAGGCAACTGGATCAGGTAATCCTCTTTCAATCCCAATTAATTTGATAAGTTCAACACTTAGATCGAGTTCATGGCTGTAATATACCTCTGTTCGATTGCAGGTAGACAAAACGAGCGCATCGGTCACACCAAAAAAATCTTTCAGCTTTAACAAAAGCCGCTGGATTGCCTCTTCATCCAAGGAAATCAATTCCCGGATATGTACAGGGGCACTACGGTGAGACAAACTTACAACTCTAAATTTGGTATGCATTGCAACAAATTAATCCTAGCAAATTTAACAGATGCAGCCACCTGAAAAGTTTCTTTCTCTAAAGACTTATTTAATTTAAAATCAATCTAAATAAATGGATTTACGCTTCATTTTAAGCTACTTTGTTCTTAGGCAAAATAGAAGTATATTACTTAATACTTATTTTTTTAACTGACAGAAAAATGTGGCAGCAATTACTTTTTTGGCTGAAGAGGCACTTTGGGTTTTCTTCAAAAGAAGCTAGGGGATTTTTATTGGTGATTCCATTTTTGTGTTTGTTGGTAGGGGCATCTCAAGTTCTTGCCTGGGCCAAAAACAAAAATGCCGAAAAGCTTTACCAACATTATTTGAATCAAGTAGATAGTTTGGAAAGTGCGGGAGTAGCCTTACGAACATCGCCTTTACCTACTTTCCAAAAAGCAGATACGCTTTGGCGTCCTTCATCCATCAAGGTTTCAGAGCGAATCCACCGTTTGCCTTTTTCCGAATCTGACTCCGTGGTCTTGCAAATTGTACCAGGTATAGGCGCATTGACTGCAGGCAGGATCATTAAGTACCGAGAGAATTTGGGTGGCTTGATTCAAGTAGAGCAGCTGAAAGAAGTATATGGACTCAAGCCGGAGACCTTACCTTTAATTTGGGAATACTTTGATTTTGATACGGTTGCTCCCCGAAAACTTGCTATCAATCTACTTTCGGTAGAGGAATTAGCAAAGCATCCCTACATCAGTTACCAAGAGGCTAAGGTGTTGGTTGCCTATCGAAAACAGCATGGAGGGTACTCACATGCACAAGACCTGTTGAACATTCGTTTATTTAAGGAAGATTGGGTTTTGAAAATTAGGCCTTATTTAAACTTCATTACGATTGAAAAAAAGGATTCGATACCCTAATTCATTACCTAAAAAAGGCCTAATTTGTGCAGCATAATTCGATTGTTGTGTTGCCGTTACCCAAGCTTTCTATGCCAGCTATTGACCCTCAGCTATTGAAGCGAGGGGAAAAGTTGTTTGTTTTTGATCCATTGCGGAAAAAAAATATTTTGCTCACCCCTGAAGAATGGGTTAGGCAACATTGGATCCATTTTCTTGTTGATCACCATGGATTTCCAAAAGGTTTGCTCACCACCGAGCGAGGATTGACTTACAATGGGTTACAGAAAAGAACTGATTTACTCATCTATGACCGCCAAGGAGTCCCCTATTTCTTGATTGAATGTAAGGCTCCTGATGTGCCCATTAATCAGAAGGTTCTGACTCAGGCTTTTTCCTACAATCAAACATTAAATTGTCCATTTATAGCGCTGACGAATGGTAATAGGCATGTTATCTTGAGATTTGAAGCCGAAGATAAAAAGTACCACCAACAAGATTCCTTGCCCCCAGTTCCTTGATTAGGACTGATTCGGTAGTTTGTATTTTCTGATTGATCGAATTGGATTTGGTAGCTGTTGGAATTTTTACTAGAAAAAAAACTTCCCGAGTATTACTTGAGTTTAACTAAAAAACATGCCCATGTTCATGGTTCGAATTATCTTTTTTTTGATTCTGTTTGCAGGGACTTTCTCCATTTCTAAGGGTCAATCCTTGCCCTATCAAGTTCTGCTTAAAGGACTATATGATGCTAGTTTTCCATTGGTCAAACCCGAGCAAATCTCAAATTTATCCAATTACCAGGTACTCGATGCACGCGAAAAAGTAGAGTATCAAGTTAGTCATTTGCAAAATGCCCTCTGGGTTGGCCACGATACGTTCAACTTAAAAGCAGTGGAGAAATTAGATAAAGCTAAGCCCATTCTAATTTATTGTACCGTCGGTGCTCGGTCTGAGAAAATTGGCAAAATCCTCCAACAAGAAGGGTTTTCGCGTGTATACAACCTATATGGAGGTATTGTCCATTGGGTGAATGAAGGCCGTCCTGTTTTTGCCAATGGGAAACCAACTTTGCAAGTACACACCTATTCCAAACCTTGGAGTATTTGGCTTACAAAAGGCGAAAAAGTATACTAATTTCGCTCAACGAAAGCCCCCACTTTTCAAATTCTCAATTGCAATTACGTCATGACTTTAGTTTCTCGGTTTTCCATTTTGCTTTGGATTTTAATTGTTTTTTCCTGCCAAAGTCCGGTCGTCGGAAAAGCGGGAAGTACACCTCCCAGTCATCAGCTTTGGAATGAGTTACTAAAAGCACATGTCAAGCAAAACGGGCAAGTGGATTATCAAGGCTTTATTCGCGAAAAGCCCAAGTTGGATAGTTATCTCAAATTGCTTTCTGAGAATGCACCTGACCGAAGTAGATGGTCTAAAAATGAGCAGTTGTCCTATTGGATCAACGTATACAATGCCTTCACGGTGAAGTTGATTGTGGATTATTATCCCACCAAAAGTATCCGAGATTTGGGACCCAGGTTTAAAATCCCACTCATCAAGGACGTTTGGCATTACAAGTTTTTCAAAATCGCAGGCGTAGACATGAGTTTGGATGAGGTAGAACACAGCATCTTGCGAAAGGAATTTGAGGAGCCCCGCATCCACTTTGCCATCAACTGTGCTTCCGTGTCTTGCCCTCCGTTATTGAATGAAGCATTTGTTGCTTCCAATATTGAAAATCAATTGACACGAGTGGCTACGAGCTTTATAAATGATCTGACTAGAAATAAAATTTCTAGTCAATCCGTCCAACTATCCTCGATTTTTTTGTGGTTTAAAGGGGATTTTACCAAAAAAGGGACACTTATCGAATTTTTGAATCGCTATTCCAGCGTGAAGATTTCAGCCAATGCTCGCATCACTTTTCTGGATTACAATTGGAATTTAAACGAGTAAGCTGAATTTTTGGGTAAGTTTAGGTTCAATTTTAATCTATGGGTTCTCGTCACTTTGTGATTATAGGAAATGGTATTTCGGGCATCACCTTCGCAAGGCACTTGCGGAAAGGGGATGAGAAAGCTCGAATCACTGTTATTTCTGGAGAATCCCCCTATTTTTTTTCACGTACAGCCCTAATGTATGTGTATATGGGACAGATGAAATGGGAGCATACCCAGCCTTATGAACCTTTTTTTTGGAAGAAAAATCGAATAGATCTCAAGCAAGCTTGGGTTAAAAGCATCACGTTCGAAGCCAAAGCTTTGGTTTTTGAGTCGGGAGAAACCCTCAACTACGATGTTTTAGTACTTGCTACTGGTTCCAAACCTGCCTTCTTCGGTTGGCCGGGACAGGATCTTAAAGGTGTTCAAGGGCTGTATTCCAAGCAAGATTTGGAAACCATGGAAGCCATCACCAGTGAACCGATGGAGCGTGCCGTGATTGTGGGGGGTGGCTTGATTGGAATTGAGATGGCTGAAATGCTGACCTACAAGAAGATTCCTGTTACTTTTTTGGTGCGAGAAAATCGATTTTGGGAGCTGGTTCTTCCTGATGCCGAAGCAAGCTTGGTGCACAAACATATTCGCGAACATGCAATTGACCTCCGTCTTGGAACGGAGTTGAAAGAAATTATATCCGATGCGCAGGGAAGTGTTCGAGCTGTAATCACCTCTACAGGTGAAGAAATTCCCTGCGGATTTGTGGGCATAGCGACAGGCGTGCTACCGAATGTGGATTTCCTAAGAAATACATCCTTGGCGATTGGCAAAGGGGTGAAGGTCAATGCCAAATTTGAATCTTCGGTACCCGATGTGTATGCCATCGGAGATTGTGCTGAGTTTGAGCAGCCCCCAGGACCTGGTAGACGGAACTTAGAGCAGGTTTGGTATACCGGTAGAATGCATGGGGAGACCCTGGCTTATAATTTTTGCAATACCCCGGTTGCTTATCAACCCGGAATATGGTTTAATTCCGCAAAGTTCTTTGCCATCGAATACCAAACCTATGGATGGGTGTCACCAGAGCCAGTTAGTGGAGTACAAGATTTCTTCTGGGAACATCGAGACGGTAAAGTTTCTTTCCGCATGAGTCTAGACCAAGAAGGAAAAGTCCTAGGTGTACTGAACCTGGGCTTTCGTTTGCGTCATGAATTCTTTGATCGCGCGATTCGCGAAAAGTGGTCTGGCGAAAAAGTCATGCAGGAACTAGGCAAGGGGGTATTTGATCCTGAATTTTATGCACCTTACCACCAAGAGATACAGGCCGCATATCAACGGCATTTTGGAGGCAAAATCGTCTCTTCAAAAAAATCCTTTTTCCATAAACTATTCGGGGCAAGTCAATGAGAGGAATTCAAGGGATCGGTCTTGTTCTGTTTGTAGTAGGCATGTTGGTCTTCACTGCTTTGCCGTTTTTGAGCAGTTATCGCCTAACGGAAGGAATGGTGCAGGATCAAGTCAAAGAGATTCATCGGGAAAAGTTAGCCGAACTCCTACAGCCCATGTACGGACAGAGTTACTCTTCTACTCATGCCTTTCTAAGTGCGTATTCGTCCAATTTCAATCCTTATAATGAGGAATTGAAAGCGAAACAAGCTTGGGATCAGGTGATCTGGGACGATTATGGGTTTGCCTTGGCCAAAGCAGCCGGAGAAGGACCTGCTCGATCGCATCCTTGGGCCTGTTTAGCCTTGTCAATAGGTCTTGTGGTCTTGGGAGGAGTGCTTTTCCAGATTGCCGGGTATGGCTCAGCGCATACCAGTTTGGCGCATACTGGAGTATTCCATTCCTCACTCAAGAATAGGGGTGTGCTGGGCATGCTCACGGGTACCTACTTGATTGGATTTTATGTCATTTTGTACTGGTTTCCAGCCTATCTCAGCCCATTGGTTTGGATGGTGGAACCCATTGCTCAATTCTTGTCTGGTGGACCTGCCAGCCAATGGTTTTTGTATGGTTTGGTATATACCTTGGCGATAGCCGTGATGGGAATTCGGATGGTATTAAAGTACCGGGACAACAAGTACCAACAGCTGCGCACGGCTTCAGTGGTATTCTTTCAAACTGCCTTTGCCTTTCTTATTCCTGAAGTGCTCGTTTTGTTAAATAAGCCCTACTTTGATTTTAAGAATATTTGGCCTTTGGATTATGATTTCTTTTATGATTACCAGATAGATACCTTTATTTCTAGCGGAGGATTGGGGCTATTCATGCTGATTTGGGGGATATTGCTGATTGTACTTGGGGTGCCTGTATTTACTTACTTCTATGGCAAGCGCTGGTATTGCTCTTGGGTCTGTGGCTGTGGAGGCTTGGCAGAGACAGTAGGGGATGGCTTCCGTCACCTGTCTGATAAGTCCTTGAAAGCCTGGCAATGGGAGCGTTGGATGATCCACGGAGTGCTTGCCTTGGCAGTGATCATGACTGGTTTGACCATTGTTAACTATTTTTCTTCCTTCAGTCTTTTGGGGCAGGTGACCAATCAATTGCATTCCTTCTATGGATTTGCGATTGGCTCTGCGTTCGCGGGGGTGGTAGGAACAGGCTTTTATCCCTTCATGGGAAATCGGGTTTGGTGTCGATTTGGCTGTCCCTTGGCGGCTTATTTGGGCCTAGTACAACGGTTTAAATCCCGCTTTCGCATTACGACCAATGGCGGACAATGCATCTCTTGCGGCAATTGCTCTACCCACTGCGAGATGGGCATTGATGTACGGGCGTATGCGCAGCAGGGGCAAAATATCGTTCGCTCTTCTTGTGTGGGATGTGGGGTTTGTGCGTCTGTTTGTCCTCGTGGGGTGTTAAAGTTGGAAAATGGTCCCGAGGAAGGACGTATTCATGATTTTCCGATCTTGATCGGCAATGATTCCATCAAATTGAGATCCTAAATGGTACTCCTGTATATCTGTGCTGGCCTCTATTTTCTGGGGATGGGTTTCATATTCCTGTATAGCCTGGCACAAGGGCATCTGTTGGTGCATTTCTTTAAGTTTCGAAAAACAGAAAAGCAGGTACCGAATCAAATCCCTAATCCTTGGCCAAAGGTTACAGTGCAGCTTCCCATCTACAACGAATTGTATGTAGTTGAGCGGCTGATTGACGCAATAGCCAAACTCAATTATCCCAGTGATTTGCTACAAATCCAGATTTTGGATGACAGCACGGATGAAACTTCGGGACTGATTCAGGCCAAGTTATTGGCTTATTCAACACTCAATTTTCAGTACCTGCACCGTACCAATCGACAAGGATTTAAGGCGGGAGCATTGCGAGAAGCCTTACCTGCGGCGGAAGGTGAGTTTATAGCCATCTTTGATGCAGATTTTGTGCCGGATCCTGATTTTCTAATCAAGGCCTTACCCTATTTTTCTTCGTCTCAGGTGG
>JANQWS010000049.1:0-21340 GCA_030729785.1 Algoriphagus sp.
GCATTAGTCCACGCTCAATTTGAGCCACCGGCATTAGTGCGGATAATTACAAACTCATCATTTCTTTGAAGCGCGCAGCCTGTCTACGGCTCACTTCAATGCGATCCCCCCCCTTGAGGGTCACCACAAGTCCACCATTAAACCAAGGCTCTATCCCTTCTACCCAGCCTAAGTTGATAATGTGCTTTCGGCTGGCTCTAAAAAATGACTTCTCGTCCAAGCGCTCGTCCAAGGCATTCAGGGATTTGTGAATCATCGGCTTGAAATTGTCAAAATAGACTTTAATGTAATTGCCGTCAGACTCAAAAAGACGCACATTGGACAGGCGTACAAACCAGCAACGGTCTCCATCTTTTACAAATACCTGATCCTCTAGGGTCAATTTCTTTTGATTGAAGGTGCCTTCCTGCTCATCACGTTTGGCAATTCCATCCATTTTTCCTAGCAGTTTTTGAACGGCATCCTCCAATCGCTTTGGCTCAATTGGCTTGAGCAAATAATCCAGAGCATTGACTTGAAAAGCCTTTAAGGCATACTCGTCATAAGCAGTTGTGAAGATAACATGGGGCAAATTGTCCAACTCCTCCAACAGATCAAAGCCTGTTTTTTCTGGCATTTGAATATCTAAAAAAATGACATCTGGCTGCAGTTGATCAATCTTTTCCTTGGCATCATCCACATTTACTGCTTCTCCTACCACTTCCACTGTTTCCAGTTGATTCAATAAATTAATTAGCTCCTTACGGGCTAAACGTTCGTCATCGATTACTAAGGCTCTCATAGGGATTGAGTTAATTAATCTAAAGTAAGTCTTTGTTTCGGAATTTTAATTTCAGTAATCACAAAATCGCTTCCAGAGTTAAAAATCCGAAAACTTGCCTGATCCCCATACAAAAGGGTAAGTCGTTGTTGCGTATTGTACAAGCCATGTCCCCCTTCCTCTTCCTTCATTTTAGTAATCGGCCATGGGGTATATTGTCCACTATTTTTGACTTGAATGTAGAGCTCTTCCTGAAGACCCTCTCTGCATTTAATTTCTATTACTCCCCCCCTGACCAAATTTGAAATGCCGTGTTTAATGGCATTTTCTACAATGGTTTGAAGCATCATTGGAGGGATTTTGAAGGCATATGCCCCTTCCTCGATGTGGTATTCTACATGCAACCGTTCCTCAAAACGAATGGATTCCAACCCCAAATAATCCTTCACCGTGGCCAGTTCATCTGCAAAATCAATTACCTGCTTTTTGTCCAACATTAGGGAAAAGCGGAGCATGTTTGAGATTCGAGTAATTGCTGTTTTGGCCTTCCCAGGATCCTCATCCACCAAGGCACGAACAGAATTTAAAGCATTGAATATAAAATGAGGATTTAGCTGACTCTTCAAATGGTTGAGACGGATCTCATTTATTTTTGCTTCGTACCGAAGCGTCGTATTGTAATTATCCAAAAAATGAAAAACAAAATAAAGCAGTACCCAAAATCCATAATAAAGGAAACTGACAAAAAGATTTACCGAAATAACCAAGGCCCTGAAATCGGATCCTGGATTAAAAGTGCCAAATAAAAGACTGATCAGCACCTGTGCCAGAACGTTACTCACCGCCAACACCCCCAATGAAAAAATTACCTGCAGCAGCAATCGATAGATGGGAAGTCGAAGCCATCCAAAGGACTTGATCACTAACCTAAACACATGGGTAGAAAGTAGGTAGTAGGCAGACAGGACCACAAAGGACCAAGTTTGAAGAAAAGAAATTCCTTCAGACAAGGAAGCAAAAAACACATTGACAAAAGCAAAGCTTCCCCATCCTAAAACTTGCAATAGCCAATACAGTGTACTTCTGTTCATACTTGACAAAGTTAAAAATGGCAAGCTAGAATTCTCCTCTAATTTGATAGGAGGGCAATGAGGTTGATTTTAAGCGGTTTTTCAACGATGTAATTCCTGCTTCAAGAATCTTCCAGTATGACTTTGCGGGTGTGCCGCCACTTGTTCAGGACTACCTTGGATCACAACAGTCCCTCCTTTATTTCCTCCTTCAGGCCCCATATCAATGAGGTAATCGGCCACCTTAATGACGTCTAGATTATGCTCAATGACTAGGACCGTATTTCCTTTATCTACCAGTTTTTGGAGCACATTCATCAACAAGTCAATGTCCTGAAAGTGTAGGCCCGTTGTCGGCTCATCCAAAATATAAAACGTTTTACCAGTATCTTTTTTGGACAATTCTGTGGCCAATTTCACCCGCTGAGCCTCCCCCCCAGATAGGGTAGTGGCATGCTGCCCAAGGGTGATATATCCCAAACCCACCTCACTCAAAGTAGTGATCTTTCGCAGAATCTTAGGTTGGTGTTCAAAAAAATCAACTGCTTGTTCTACCGTCATGTCAAGCACATCTGAAATGGACTTTCCTTTGAAGCGAACTTCAAGGGTTTCTCGATTGTAACGCTTGCCTTTGCAAGTCTCGCAAGGAATATGGACATCCGGAAGAAAATCCATTTCTACCAATTTCATACCCGCTCCTTCACATTCCTCACAACGACCTCCTTTTACATTGAAAGAAAACCTTCCTGGTTTATACCCTCGGATTTTTGATTCAGGAAGCTCAGTAAACAGGGTTCGAATATCTGAAAACATCCCGGTATAGGTAGCTGGATTAGATCTAGGAGTTCGTCCTATGGGGCTTTGGTCCACCTCAATCACCTTATCCAATTGCTTTAACCCCTCCACACGCTCAAAAGGCATAGGCTCCTTTTTGGCATGGTAAAACTCTCTGTTGAGAATAGGAAAAAGCGTTTCGTGAATCAATGTACTTTTTCCACTGCCCGACACCCCTGTTACTACAATCAACGTTCCCAATGGAAAGTCTACCTGAACATTTTTCAAATTGTTGCCGCAAGCACCTTTCAAAACTAGTCGTTCTCCAGTACCCACCCTTCGGGCACTAGGAATAGCTAATCCTAGCTTTCCTTGAAGGTAGCGTGCCGTCACCGAGTCAGATTGCAAAAGTTGCTCTGGAGTCCCGGCCGCTACTACATGTCCTCCATGCCTTCCAGCTCCGGGGCCCATATCTACAAGGTAGTCCGACTCCAGCATCATGTCCTTGTCATGCTCAACCACCAGCACAGAGTTGCCCAGATCCCGAAGGCGCTTCAGTGCCTGGATCAATTTCACATTGTCGCGTTGATGAAGACCAATGCTGGGTTCATCCAAAATATACAGTACCCCTACCAGCTGCGTGCCGATCTGCGTAGCCAAGCGGATACGCTGTGCCTCTCCCCCTGAAAGTGTACGCAAGGGTCTGTTCAAGGAGAGGTAATCCAATCCGATATCCATCAAAAACCCAATTCGTTTTCGAATTTCTTTCAGCACCTCAGTACCTATTCGTTGCTGCTTCTCGCTCAGTCGCTCCTCTAAACCTTCAAACCAATTTGCCAGCCCTTGAATATCCAGCATGGCCAGCTCCCCGATATGGGTACCATCCAATTTAATGTGAAGAGACTCTTTTTTGAGACGGTAGCCTTGGCATTCTGGACAGGTCTTGGAAATCGTAAATTCCGCCACCCAATCCTGAATTTTATCGGAACTACCTTCTTGGTATTTTTGAAGAAAATTGACAATCCCCTCAAAAGTCGTATTCCATTGAGTTCCTGGATACTTCACCGAATCCACCGCCACCTCAATTTTATCTCCGTACAACAATACATCAATAACTTCTTCGGGAAGATCCTTAATCGGGGTACTCAAGCTACATTTGTAATGCTTGAGTAATGCTTCAATTTTTTTAAAAATCCAAATATCTCGGTACTCTCCAAGTGGAGCAATTCCTCCACGAGTAATACTTAAGGTAGGATCTGGAAATATACTTTCTCGGGTGATTTCTTCAATGATACCTAAGCCATTGCAGCTAGGGCAAGCCCCATAAGGAGAATTGAAAGAAAAACTATTCGGAGCAGGTTCCTCGTAAGAGAGGCCTGTTTCTGGATCCATCAAATACTTCGAAAAATAATGGATTTCCCCACTCTCCTCACGCACCATCAACACCCCTTTTCCATGTTGCAAGGCTGATTTTAGGGATTGAGCTATTCGAAAACGATCGCTCTCTTCCGCCACAATCCGGTCAATAACTATTTCTATATCGTGAATCTTGTAGCGATCCAACTGCATTTTTGGGGCAACCTCAAGAACAACCCCGTCCACGCGTACTTTGGAAAATCCTAGCTTACGAACCTGCTCAAAAAGTTCTCGGTAATGTCCCTTCCTTCCCTTGACTACTGGCGCCAAGAGATACAATTTCTTCCCTGCAAATTTGTTCACTAACTGATCCAAAATCTGATCCTCTGTCTGTCGAATCATCAGTTTACCCGTATGGTAGGAATAAGCTTCACCAGCTCTGGCGAATAAAAGACGCATGAAATCGTAGATTTCAGTGACTGTCCCTACTGTGGATCGAGGATTTTTAGATGTGGTTTTTTGTTCAATGGCAATAACTGGAGAAAGTCCATTAATTTTATCCACATCAGGACGCTCCATTCCACCAAGGAAAGATCTTGCATACGCAGAGAAACTCTCCATGTACCGCCGCTGTCCCTCCGCATAGATCGTGTCAAAGGCTAAAGAACTCTTTCCACTTCCACTCAATCCAGTGACCACCACTACCTTATTGCGTGGAATCTTTAGATCTATATCCTTCAAATTGTGCTCTCTAGCACCAAAAATCTCTATGAATTCTTCCTGTACCGCAGGCTGTTGGGTCATGTGTTAGCGAAAATTAGGAATCGGTGAAAGTACAATTTTTTTAATGAATGGGAAACCGCCAAAGAGAGGAACAAACTAAACCGAAAAAGGGCACTGTCCAACTCTGGACGCTACCTTCACCTCTTTTTCCACTTCTACCCAAGCCGCCGGCTGGTAGTAAAAATTGGGTGAAAGCACTTGATTATCCCATTCTTGATGAAATACCCCCAAAGTTGAGCTCGCCGCTGGGGGAACAATCCATGCCCAGTCTGCTTGCACCTGCCTACCTTTGGATTCTTCCTGTTTACAAAACTCTAGAAATTGTTCTGACGCGGTATGGTGATCGACCAGTACAACCCCTTGAGCTTGAAAAGAATGGAGCACTGCTTCCTGTAGTACAAGCAAAGCTTTGTCTTTCCAAAGTGATTTTACCTGTCGTGTATTCAATTTCAATTTTTTTGCAATTATAGGTAGCCTATTGTATCTCCTCACATCTCCCAAGTTTCTGGCCGCAATTTCTGTCAACATGTACCATCCATTAAAAGGTGCACAAGGAAAAGATATTCCCCCAATTTCCAAGCGCATATCTGAAATCACCGGTACTGCATACCACTGAAGCCCAAGCTCTTGAAACCAAGGGTATTCTGGATGAGTTAAACTTACCCGAAGCACTTTGTCCTCTGGTATCGCAAACCATCGGACCGGTTCTTCCTCACGCTGGATCAATAATGGCAACAGATCAAAATTTGTTCCTTTTCCTTTCCATCCCAAAGACTGGCAAAACTTGGTAAATTCGATGGAGTCCGGATCACCGAGCAGCTCCCCATTGGGCAAGGAATACCCTGCAAATCGAATCAATTGCTTATTCAAAATGCGAAATTGAAAACTGCCTTCTTCTTTCGAAGCATACACCGATAGCGTAGATCGGATTTTTCCCCCCTGTGTTGCGGATTCCAAATGCTCCATGGCATCGGCAAATACCTCTTCCACCGTGGTGAGACTTCTCCTATCTCTGACTTTTAGCGTCTTCCAAAATAGCCTCCCCATGCATCTATTGCTATTTCTCCAAGCCAACTTTCCCCCAAAAGCAAGTTCCTTTGTGGTCAGTAGATACGTACCAGTACGTTCAATCTCAGCCTGTACGAGTTCCAATCGACTTTCTAACCCCAACTCTTTAGATTCGGAATAATAGTGGCTTAAAAACGATTGAGCTTGATCAAAAAGGGAAGAATTGCGCATGCGACGAGAAAGAAAGGATCTATTGGGGTGAAAGCCAAGGAAACTTGGTTCAGATTGATTGGTGAGAAGAGAGGTCGTGGAAACTCTTTTTTTGGCGTTGACTAAACTTTAAAGAACAAACTCCCAACAGAAAGAAGTAGTTTCGTTTTTCCTCATTTTTTTACATCAAGTAAGCAACCCGTTTTTTTCTTGCCCCTCTATTCCCCAAGCATCTGAATAATCGCCTTGGCTTTGATATCTAAGGAAAGAAATACGGAATAGAATCACACGGGATTCCCCTCCTAGTTGGCTAGGGGTTTATTCCTTCCATCAAGTCTAAAATTTCATTTAAAAACTCACGAGAATTGGAAAGTCGAGGAATTTTATGCTGTCCACCTAACTTGCCTTTTTTTGCCAACCACGACTCAAATAATCCCAATGGAGCGGCATGGAGGTGAAGCCGCTGGAGAGCCAAATTTTTATACCTTTTGGCATCGTAATCTGAATTCAATTGGCGGAGGCGTGCATCCAACTTCTCTGCAAAATCCTCCAAACTTACTGGGGCAGAATTGAACTCTACCACCCATTCATGGGCTCCTTTGGATTTTCCTCCTTCAAAATAGATTGGGGCAGCCGTAAAATTGACAATGGTGGCTCCTGTCAACTCACACGCATAAGCAATGGCTGCTTCTGCATTCTCAACAATTACTTCCTCTCCAAAAGCATTGATGAAATGTTTCGTTCTTCCTGAAATCCGAAATCTATACGGGCAAGCAGATGTGAATTTGATCGTATCTCCAATTTTATACCGCCACAATCCCCCATTTGTAGAAATGACCAGTGCATAATTTTTTCCAACCTCAACCCCTTCCAAAGGAACCACCTTGGGATTGGTTTTATCCAAATCCTCCGTTGGAATAAACTCGTAAAAAATACCATAATCCAACAATAGAAGCAGCTCATCTGAATCTGGCAGGTCCTGCATCCCAAAAAATCCCTCAGAAGCATTGTAAGTCTCCATGTACCGCATCTTCTCCGAAGGAATCAGTTGCCTGAATAAATTTCGGTAGGGTCCAAATGCTACGGCCCCATGGAAAAACACCTCCAAATTGGGCCAAACCTCTAAAATATGAGTAGCTTTTTTTAGTTCAAGAATTCGTTGCAGCAAGACCAGGGTCCAAGTGGGTACTCCTGCGATAGAAGTAACATTTTCATCCATGGTTTCACGGGCCATACGCTCAATCTTGGCTTCCCAGTCAGACATCAGGGCCGTTTCCAAAGAGGGAGTACGTACAAATTGAGCCCAGATAGGAAGGTTGTGCATGATCAAAGCAGAGACATCACCTGCACGAGCATTCCCTTTGGAATGAAGTGGTTCTTTTTCAAGAGTTCCTCCAATGGACAAACTCTTTCCCGTAAAGATTTTGGTGTCAGGAAAATTATTCACATATAGGGAAACCATGTCTTTTCCTCCCTTGTAGTGACATTCCTCCAAACTTTCTTCAGATACAGGAATGTACTTGCTACGCCCCGCCGTGGTTCCTGAGGATTTGGCAAACCATTGAATGGAAGAAGGCCAAAATACTTGTTGCTTTCCTTTGATAGTTTTTTCAAAGTAGGGACTAAATGACTCGTAATCAGAAAGAGGTACCCTGGAGGCAAACTCATCGTAAGAGCTGATACGATTAAACTGATGAAGCTTCCCTATTTCGGTATTTTTTGCTGCTTCTAGCAAGTCAAATAGGGTGGTTTGCTGTACCGAGTGTGGGTCCTGCTTAAACTTGTCAATTTGACCCAACCGACTTTTAAAAATCCAAGTCAGAAAACTATTGAGCACTTCCATTTAGGAAAAATTTTTACGTTTCAACTCAAATTGTGTTCCTAAATATACCTTTCGTACTTGCTCGTCTGCCGCTAATTCCTCAGCTGTACCAGCTTTAAGCAAGCGACCTTCAAACATTAAGTACGCACGATCTGTGATCGAAAGGGTTTCATTCACATTGTGGTCGGTAATTAATATTCCAATATTTTTTGTTTTTAACTTGGCGACAATAGTTTGAATCTCTTCTACAGCAATGGGGTCCACCCCGGCAAAAGGTTCATCTAGGAGCACGAACTTAGGGTCTACAGCCAAGGCTCTGGCAATTTCTGTACGTCGACGCTCACCCCCAGAAAGTACCATCCCCAAGTTTTTTCGTACATGGGTCAAGCTGAACTCTTCCAAAAGACTCTCCATTTTTTCCTTTTGTTGAACTTTAGTGAGCGAGGTCATCTCCAACACAGCCAAAATATTTTCTTCCACTGATAGCTTGCGAAATACCGACGCTTCTTGGGCTAGGTAGCCTATGCCCAACTTCGCACGTTTGTACATTGGAAGAGTCGTAATGTCTTGTTCTTCCAAAAAAATCTTTCCCGAATTCGGCTGAACAAGGCCTACAATCATGTAAAAAGAAGTCGTTTTACCCGCACCATTTGGCCCCAAAAGCCCTACAATTTCTCCCTGGGATACCTGTACTGAAATGTCGTTGACCACAGATCGGCCTTTGTATATTTTTAGAAGGTGCTCAGCTCGGAGGATCATATCAGTCAAATTTGATGTCTTTCACGTAGAGTTGCAAACTACTTTTGTCACGAAAGAAATTTTCGCGCATTTCTACCACAAGATCAAACCGCATTTTACCACGCAGCATATTGACGGTAGTCAAGTCAGGATCTTTGGTTCGGTCTGCCATACCAAAGCCTAAGCAAACAGGGGTAGTAACCTGCCCATCCTGCATGATTTTGAAGCGCAGATGCTTGTCTTTGAGGACCGTAACTTCCTCGGCATATATATTTTGAATTCGAAATACTGGCTCTGTATTGCCCGGCCCAAAAGGTGCCATCTGTTTGAGAATGTTGTAAAACTTATAGTTGATCTGATCCAATAGCAATACATCATCTACCTCAATTACAGGCTTGAGGTGGATGGCTTCAATGCGGCTTCGTACGACCTCTTCGAATTTCTTCTGAAATGCGGGCACATTCTTGACATCTAGGGTCAATCCAGCAGCATATTTATGCCCTCCAAACTGATCCAGTAAATCCGAACATTCCGCAATCGCCTCGTAAATGTCAAAATCTACAACAGAACGTGCACTTCCTGTTGCCTTGTTGTTGGATTCGGTAAGGATAATTGTCGGTCGGTAGTATTTTTCGATGCATCGACTAGCTACTATGCCTATCACCCCCTTGTGCCAATCTTGTTTGAATAAAACAGTTGCATTGAGCGGGCCTTCTGCCTCCTGCAGTGCCAACATTTCAAACGCCTCCTTGGTGATGTGTTCGTCAAAATTCCTCCTAGTTGCATTCACCTCATCTACCAACTTTGCCCGATCAATGGCTTCATCCAAGGTAGGGGCTATCAATAGCGCCACAGACGCTTTGGCATGCTCTAGTCGGCCAGAGGCATTGATTCGAGGGCCAATCTTAAATACTATGTCAGAAATTTGTATTTCTTTCTCAATTTTGGAAAGTAAAAGCAATGCCTTTAACCCCGGCCTTGGTGCATTATTTATTCGATCAAGTCCATAAAATCCCAAAATCCGATTTTCACCGGTGATGGGAACGATATCGGCAGCTATACTCACCGCAACCAAATCCAAATAGGCATACAAACTGGACTCTTCCATCCCGGTTGCTTTAGCATAGGCCTGAATTAGCTTAAACCCAACCCCGCAGCCACTCAACTCCTTGTAGGGATAGGTGCAGTCCTCTCGCTTTGGATCAAGTACTGCTACCGCTTTTGGAAGTTCATCTCCCGGGGTGTGGTGGTCGCAAATGATAAAATCTACCCCCAACTCAGTCCCCAACTTCACTTTTTCAATTGCTTTGATTCCACAGTCAAGTGCCACCACCAAAGAAAACCCATTCTCCGCAGCAAAACGAACGCCAGCTTCTGAAATCCCATATCCTTCCTTGTACCGATCTGGAATGTAAAAATCAACGTGAGGGTAAAAACCTTTCAAAAACTCATAGACCAACGCCACCGCAGTAGTACCGTCTACATCGTAATCCCCATAAACTAATATTCGCTCTTGATTGGTGATGCTCTGCTGTAGCCGCTTTACCGCTGCATCCATGTCTTGGAGCAAAAATGGATCGTGAAGTAGGTTGAGACTGGGGCGGAAATAATCTTTTGCCTGTTCAAAGTTCGCCACCCCTCTATTGATCAACATATTGGCTAAAGTGGCGTTCACGTTGATATCCCTGCTCAATTTTTCAATTGCTGCTTGTGCTGTTTTTGGCTTTTGTTTCCAGACGTACTCCATAAGGTAATATTACAAGTAATTCCGCAGCAAATTGAAGACTTAAGAGAGATCCCTTCTTTTATCGGGATTTCATTCAAAAGGTTTCCTAGAAAACTTACCCCTCCTTCCGAAAGGACCACCAAAGTCCAGCTGGAAAAACCAATGCCCTTAATTTCAGCGCATTTTTCTGTGAAAAGGTCAGCCGGGTATCTAGGTGTATTTTTCTATACCACCAGGACGCAGCCCAACAATGACCGACAACTACTACAAATAATGTCAGGTAGACAATTAATTCAGTCATCCTAGTTTTTTTGAAATTCCAATGCCGCCCAGTTGTCTTTAGTCGATTGAGTTGTCAAACGAAGCCCATTCAATGAGGCAGCCTGATTCAAATCATCGATATCTTCTGAATAAAATCCACTCAAGAGTAGAATTCCCTGAGGAGCCAGTAAACTCGTATAGATTGCTAGCTCGTCTAGCAACACGTTTTTATTGATATTCGCCAAAATAAGTTCATAGGGTCCTTTTGGCTTTACCTCCCGGATCGTGCCAAGCCCCATTTGGGTACTGAGCCCGTTCAACTCAAAATTTTCATTCCCATTGTCCACGCACCAAGAATCAATATCAAAAGCTTCTACCTCCTTGGCACCGAGTAAATGGGCCATAATTGCCAAGATGCCTGTTCCTGAACCTACATCCAACACCCGCTTACCTTGATGATCAATATTGCCTTGCAGGGAAAGTAACTGAAAGGTAGTGGCATGGTGACCCGTACCAAATGACATTTTGGGATTGATCACAATTTCATACTGGAAACCTGGTTGAGGGGAATGAAAAGAGGCCCGCACATACACCAATTTGCCTACTTCGATTGGATCGTAGTTTTTTTCCCACTCCTCGTTCCAATTCACTTTAGGCAGGACCCCTTCCACCACGGTGAGTGCTGCAGATTCACGGTAGGTAGAGATAACTTCGTCAAAGGAGTCTCTGGAAAACTGTTCTTGAAGTACATACCCTTCTATACCCGTTTCGGTTTCCAAAAATGAATCAAATCCAATTGCAGCAAGTTCAGCAATTAAAATTTCTCGGTACTCTTCCAGACAGGTAAGGGTCACTTGTACGTATTCCATCATTAATTCCAATAAGCGCTAGCTAGTGAAGTCTAAAGCAGGTTCAAAAAGATCCGCACTAGGCGGATCTTCTAATTAAAATGACTTGATAATTTCAATAAAGTCTCGGGATTTGAGAGAAGCGCCTCCAATCAAGCCTCCATCTACATCGGGCTTACCAAAGAGTTCTTTGGCATTCCCCGGATTGGCAGAGCCCCCGTACAAGAGGGAGGTTTGAGCAGCTAAATCAGCCCCATATTTACTTGCCAAATGAGCTCGAAGGGCAGCATGCATTTCTTGTGCTTGTTCGGCAGAAGCTGTCTTGCCCGTTCCAATAGCCCAGATGGGTTCGTAAGCAATCACCACCTTTGCAAACTCCTCGGGAGAAAGGTGAAATAAACTGGCTGTCAGCTGTGCTTTAACAGTTTCCTCCTGGGTACCTGCCTCACGAATTTCCAAGGATTCACCGCAACAAAAGATGGGAGTCAATCCATGAGCCAAGGCTTGGTTGACCTTGGTAGCTAAAAGGGCATGGTCCTCTTTGAAATATTCTCTCCGCTCTGAATGCCCCAAAATTACATAGGACACCCCAAAGGAGGCTAGGATCTTAGCAGAAACCTCTCCGGTATATGCTCCCCCTTCCTTATCCGAGCAATTTTGTGCTCCCACTGCTATTCCTACTGAATCTCCTACCAATTTATTCACTGCATACAAATGTGGATAGGGAGGGTTGAGTACGACAGTAACATCTTGAATTGCTTCGTCTTTGTACATCTGAACGATCTCGCTGGTAAGCTGCTGCCCTTCTTCAAAGGTGAGGTTCATCTTCCAATTGCCGGCTACGATTTTCTTTCTCATAAGGAGGAATCTATTTTTTAGGTTTGAATAAACTTGAGCAAAAAGTAATTTGCTTCAAAATTACCAAAAATGTCCACTTGGGGAAGAAATAACGGAGAGCAGTCACCAAAAAAGAATTGGAGCCTGGTAGAAGCACGGGGAAAAATGGAAACCTTCTGCTCTTATCAGGAACGCTGTCCTTGGGAACTTCGCCGCAAACTTTTTGAAAAAGGGATCCAAGGAGAGGCCATAGAGACAATTCTTGGCGAATTAGCTGCAAGTGGCTTTGTAGATGAGGAACGCTTTGCGCGAGCTTATGCTCGAGGAAAATTTCGAATTAAACGATGGGGGCGAAATCGGATCCGACAAGAACTGAAACTTCGAGACATCAGTGCTTCCATAATTCAAAAAGGCCTTTCCGAGATTGACGGGGAAGAATATTTTGCTTTGCTTGAACGAGAGGCAGAAAAAAAATGGGAAAAAACAAAGGAGGCAGATGCCTACAAAAAAAGGTACCTCGTAACGAAGTACCTCCTAAGTAAGGGATTTGAATCAGATCTCATTCAAGAAGCCATGGCTTCCTTAACTACGAAAAGCGACGAGTAAAATTTACCAGCTACCACCTGCTCCCCCTCCTCCAAAGGAACCTCCTCCAAATCCTCCGAAAGATCCTCCCCCAGAAGAAAAATCTCCAAAACCTCCTCCACCTCTTCCTCCACCACCTTTCAGCATGTTGGCTAGCAGGATTGAGGTCCAAATATCCACTCCACCTCCACGGCCACCCATGTGGTTATTATTGTCCTTCCTGTTTTTTAATAAGGGGAGGATAATGAAAATGAAAATAAGAAATAGGATCAAAAACCCTGCTCCTCCAGCATCTCCGTCCGAGAGAACTTCATCCGCCTTGTATTCCCCAGAAGCGAGCTTAACAATCATATCCGTTGCCTGATCCAGGCCTTCGTAATAGGCCTCCATCTTGAAGTTGGGAAGGATTAAATTCGTGACAATTCGCTTGGCTAAAGCATCTGGAATAGCCCCCTCCATTCCTCGACCAGTAGCAATAAAGATTTTTCGGTCTTCCATTGCTGCCAAGATGAGGATGCCATTGTCTTTCCCTTTTCCTCCAATTCCCCATTTTTCTCCCAATTGAAAGGCATAGTCCGCAATGTCGTAAGGCCCTACTGAATGCAAAAGTACTATGGAAACCTGCGTGGATGTGCTGTCCGAGTAAGCGACGAGTTTTTGTTCAAGTTGCCCTACCTCCGTAGCACTGAGAGTAGATGTAAAATCCGTGACTAATCGAGGAGGATTGGGTACCGCTGGAAAATCCTGGGCAAAGCCAAGGCCAACTTGAAATAAGAAAATAAAAAAAATTAAAGGCTTAAATGCCAAAGGATACCTCATCTGATAATTCATTTTGGTCGTTTTGGGAATCAAAAGGAAAGTGTGCTTTTAGCTGCTCCCCAGCATGGTGGATGCCTTCGATCAGGCCTTCGGTAAACTTTCCTTGGCGGAAAAAATCCGCCATTAGGTCTTTGGTGCTTTCCCAGAAATTTGCAGGCACCACTGCATTGATGCCTGCATCTCCTAGAATAGCAAATTTGTGGTCTTCTACTGCCAAATAAACCAAAACTCCATTCCTTTCTTTGGTCTGGTACATTTTGAGGGTTTCAAAAACCTGAGCAGCTCGATCTAAGACCGACCCCTTGCAGCGACTTTCGATGTGTACTTGAATTTCTCCAGAGGTTTGAGTTTCTGCTGCTTTGATCGCTGCAACTATCTGTGCTTTTTGCTCTGGAGAGAATAACTTAACTGCCATCGGCTTAAAATTGAACGGTAGGGGCATTTTCAGCACCTGCTACAGCCTCAAAATAGCCTTTTCCTTCAAATCCATACCACCCCGCAAATAGGTTGTTAGGGAAGGTTCTCAATGTGGTATTGTAGCCTTTTACAGTTTCATTGAAATTTCTACGAGCTACCGCAATTCTATTTTCTGTTCCTTCAAGCTGTGCCTGCAATTCCAAGAAATTTTGGTTTGCCTTGAGGTCGGGGTATTTCTCAACAGTTACAAGCAAACGACTCAATGCGCCAGAAAGTTGATCTTGTGCTTGCTGGAACTGGGCTAAATTCTCTGGAGTCAAGTTACTCGGATCAATTTGCATGGAAGTAGCCTTTGCTCTAGCCTCGACTACTCCTGTCAACGTTTCCTGTTCAAAATCTGCATATCCTTTGACGGTATTCACTAGGTTAGGAATCAGATCGGCACGTCTTTGGTACTGGGTTTGTACCTCTGCCCATTGTCCATTAATTCCTTCCTCTAATTGTACAAACTGGTTGTATGCACCTACTGCTTTGGCGTAAATAAAAATGCCTAGAACGGCAAGAATTGCTACTGGAATTAAGATGTTTTTCATGTTGCTTGAGGGTTAAATTGAAGAGTTACACGAAATTGTGCTCCTAGATGTTGTCTTCAAAGTTCAAAGTTACCCAAATTTTCTTTCCCTCCCGAAAAAATCAAATCTGCTTTTTCAATAAGAACTGAACACTAAAATCTTGAAAAGTACGAGACCCGGCCTGAGAATATCGCCGCAACTCCAGTTGAATTTCCCTACCCTCCTCAGAGCGAAGTAGTTTGACCAATTGATCCATTTCCCAATACAAGATGGGGACAGAATTGATACTTATAATTTCATCAAAAGGCAAAACTCCTGCCTGTTGTGCTGGAGAGCCCTCTCGCACATCGCCAATTACCAAACGCTTTTCCTGTGTAAGCAATTTTTTGACTACCAGTCCACTCATGTCAAATTCAAAAGGTTGATAGAAGGACGCATTTCTCTTTAAATAATACTGATTCTTTGGGTAATCTAGGACTAAGGTAGTTCGCCCCAAGACCTCTGCACCCAAACTTCCAATCCGACCACTTTCGACCAACTGAGCACTAAAAGGGGTGACTTCCGGATAAGAAGTAAGCACCTCTTTGAAGGGCAAGCCCCGAATCGAGAGGCTTTCCACACGGCCAATAAACCCATACAAGACGCCTCCCAAAGACTGCCCCAACTGCGTTTCTATCCGTTGATCGGGTAGTTTGATTGCAGTAGCCGTTTCCCGATTCAATAACAAACCATGGTTTGCCCCAGTGTCTAGCAGTACCTTCCCCCTTAATTTTTGACCTCCCTGCTGCCTCACCTTTACCTCCAAATAGGCTTTCCCCTCCTGAATCCTCAATACTCCCCTACGGAAAAATGGGGCTCTCCAACCTGAGTTTTCTGGTGGATAAAAAGTCATTTCGGACCGATTGTAGTCAATTTTGACTGCATTGTGCCTAAAAAACTCGTACCCCAATATGCCAAACACAGGAACCCCTATTACAGATTCTAACTCCAAAAAATCATCCTCCAAAACCAATAAACTTTGAAGCTGTCCTACTACTGGTCCTAAATCTAAGGTATTGGTCGGGGACACCTGTGCCCAAACAGTGGTACTCCCGTCTGCCCCCACCATTCCCACACGCCTTGTATAGGCTAATCCCAACGAGTCACCCAAAGACTTACTAAACAACAGGTTTGCCTTTACACCTGTATCCAGTAAAAAGTAAATCGGCGGGTGCCCATTTATAGCAACCGGCAAAAGAATGAGGCTATTCGAGGATAAGAAAGGTAGCTTCACCTTTTTTGAAGTTCCCTCACTAAAAAACCCAGGCACCTGAGCTTGAAGAGCTGATCCCAACAGAAAAAAAATAAACACAAATAGCGCTCTTTTCATCATCCTCTCCACCAATCAATTCCATTAAGTTACGGAGTTTTAGCACCTAGGTTCAAACAATTTTTCAAGAATTTTAGACACCAACAGGCCCCGCTTGACAAAACCTAAACAAAACCCGACCTTTAATTCACAACTTACCCATACGATGGCTGAACCCACACTACTAGAAAAAGCAAAACAAATTTTTGAGAAGTTCCTTCTTCGTCAAGGAAGCAGAAAAACCCCAGAGCGGTATTCTGTTTTGGAAGAGCTCTACCTCCTCCATGAAGATGAACACATCGATGTGGAGGGACTTTTTCTCAAAATGAGAAACAAAGGCTATACCATTAGCCGCGCCACCATTTACAATACCCTAGACTTACTCGTAGAAAGCGGACTTGCCGTCAAGCACCAATTCAAAAATAAAGTAGCCCTTTACGAGCAGGCCCTGTCTTATACCCACCACGATCACCATGTGTGCAACCAGTGCCAACGCATACGCGAATTTTCCGATCCAAGACTCACTGAAATTAAAGAAACCATGAGTCGAGAATTTGCCTCAACCATGTCAAGCCATGCTTTAGTGCTCTATGGGGACTGCCAACTCAAGGACTGTGTGCACATGAATGCCACTCCTACTTTCTAAAAATCCTTCTGTAAATTGGCTTTCGGTACCAAAACTGCAGCCATAATAAGGGATATAAGAGTGGAGTCAGCCAGAAAAAAACTCCTTCAAAATCGATTTCATCTGAAATAATACTTCCACTAGGTCTTGCCAAAATACGGTGGCAATGCCTCCACTTTCCAAGAAAAAAAGGGAGGACAATGCCCTCGTCTACAAAACGAAATTCCTGTGCATCCAAGTGGTCTTCAGTGATTTTGCTTGTCCATTTTTGCTTGAAAAAAATAAAGTTTAACTCCAAATCCACGAGGTCTCCAGCCCTGCAACCATCAAAACGAAGCACCTTCACCGGTGGAAAAGGAGGAGCCAACTTCGCAAATAGAGCTTCTGTGAAGCCTTCCTTTACCTCTAGGTGAGCACTTTCAACGGCAGTTTGTAGCAAAAGTCGCATCAGAAGCTGAGTACAAAAAGTAGAAACAAAACCAGCCAAATAGCATCCATAAATTGCCAATACACGGTAAATAAACGAATACGAAGTTTTTCAAATGGATTTTTCGTCCACACGAGCTTCCGAATAGCATCCTGCTCAATTTTTCGAAGTTCACGCAATAAAATCACCGCAAAAACCATCGCTCCAAATAGGTGGATCACATGGATCCCTGATAAGACATAGAGGAAAGAGCCACTGGGTAGGCCTGTAAAATTAATCCCTTTGTCAGTCAACTCAATCCAGCCTAACACTTGAAACCCCATAAAAAGGATCCCTAAACCAAAGGTCATTTGAAGAGAACGGTACAACTTGACACTATTTTCTTCTTGATAATGAAGGCGCATTTTTACTGCAGTATAACCAGAAAGTACCAATAGAAAAGTCGATACCGAGAAAGCGAAGGGCATCTGCTCATTTAATCCTTGTAAGTACTGCCGCCCAGAAAAAAGGAAAGCCAAGGCTAAAAACAAAAAAATTAGTCCACTTCCAACCATGGCTAAGTATAGCAACATTTCATAAGGATGAAGATTTTCTAGCCGCTGTAGCCAGGTTTTTGGAGGGAGTGCTTGTCTCATTGCTTTAAAAAACATTTTGGTAGACTCTTAGTTCAAAAAATGTCAAATTCCTTTGCAATTCAACGGAATCGCTCAAAAAAACCTAGATTTGCCCCCTCCCAACCCTAAAACCAAGCCCCCAGTGGACAGACCTTCTTTTCTATCCATTTACCAGTCGGACCCAATTTTTCAAACACTTGCACATCAACTAAGTGAGAACAAGCGTTTTCAACTCCAAGTAAAAGGACTTTCGGGGAGCTTGGATTCGGTGCTATTGGCTTCGTATTTTGAAAAACACGGAGGATTTCATTTGGTCATTGCGCAAGACAAAGAAGAGGCTGCCTACCTAAATTCCGATTTACAAAATTTACTAGCCGGCCAAAACCACCGTATTTTTCCAAGTAGCTACAAGCGCCCCTATCAATACGAAGAAGTAGACAACGCCAATGTCCTACAAAGAGCAGAACTACTCAATCAACTCCTAGAAACCAGGGGCAGCTCACGCATCGTCATCACCTACCCTGAAGCCCTGTATGAAAAGGTAGTCAATAAGCGTGCCCTTGTAGAAAATACATTTACTGCAAAAGTTGGGGAAGGGGTTGACCTTGAATTTGTAACCGAAATTCTTTCTTCCTATGATTTTGAGCGAACTGACTTTGTTTTCGAGCCCGGACAGTTTGCCATTCGAGGGGGGATTTTGGATGTCTTTTCCTTCAGCAATGAATTTCCATACCGCCTGGAGTTGTTTGGAAAAGAAATAGAAAGTATCCGAACCTTCGACCCAGAAACCCAGCTTTCCCTCGAGACGGTTCCCTTTATTTCCTTGATTCCAAACGTACAAACCCGGCTTCTTCAGGAGGTTCGTCAATCTTTTTTGAGTTTTTTACCCGAGCGAGCTATCCTTTGGATCAAAGACTACCAGCTCACACTTGATGTGATGGATGAGTGCTATCTGAAGGCAGTACAGGCATTTGCACTGCTCTCGGGAGCAAGCAAATCTGGCGCGCTAGTCCTACAGCCCGAACAGGTTTTTGAGCAGGGTTTTCAATTTGCCGATGCTGCAAAAGAATTTTCTGTGGTCGAGTTTGGCCGGCAATTTTACCTTAAAAATGCGACCAAAATATCCTGGGAAAGTCAGCCTCAACCTTCTTTCAATAAGAATTTTGACCTGCTCGTGAATCAATTGGGGGACAATGAAAAGGCGGGATACCTCAATCTGATTACTGCAGAAAATGAAAAACAGATAGACCGATTACAAGGGATTTTCCAAGAATTAGACCCCACTTTACAGGTTCAAAGCATGCTACTCAGCCTCCGGGAAGGCTTTGTAGACAAACAGTCCAAGATTGCCTGCTACACCGACCACCAGCTATTTGAACGCTTTCATCGCTACAAATCCAAAAGTAAACCCACTGCTTCCAAAGCACTTACCCTCAAAGAAATCAAGGCACTACATCCCGGAGACTATGTAGTTCACGTTGACTACGGAGTAGGGCGATTTGCCGGCTTAGAAAAAGTGGATGTCAGTGGCAAAATGCAAGAGGCTGTTCGGCTGATTTTTCGAGACGATGACCTCCTCTATGTCAACATCCACTCCCTACACAAAATTTCCAAGTATTCTGGACAGGAAGGACATGCTCCCTCCATGTCTAAATTGGGCTCCCCAGACTGGGAAAACAAAAAAGCACGCGTCAAAAAACAAGTAAAAGACATTGCCAAAGACCTGATTGCTTTGTATGCCAAACGCAGATCTGCCCCAGGTTTTGCTTTTTCTCGAGATTCTGTGCTTCAAATAGAACTGGAATCTTCCTTTCTGTACGAAGACACCCCAGACCAAGCTGCAGCCACTGCAGATGTAAAGGCAGATATGGAAAAAAGCTACCCCATGGACCGACTCGTATGTGGAGATGTGGGTTTTGGAAAAACAGAGGTAGCCATCCGGGCAGCCTTCAAAGCTGTCAACGACAGGAAGCAAGTAGCCATCCTAGTCCCTACTACGATTTTGGCCATGCAACACTTTCAAACACTGCAGGAGCGCCTTGAAAATTTTCCTGTTAAAGTAGATTATTTGAATCGATTCCGATCGGCCAAAGACATCAAATCCATCAAAGAACAGGTTGCTTCTGGGGAAATTGACATCCTAATTGGCACCCATAAAATCGTCGGAAAAGATATCACTTTCAAGGACCTCGGCTTGCTAATCATTGACGAGGAACAAAAGTTTGGGGTGAAGGTAAAAGACCAACTCAAAAACCTTCGGGTCAATGTAGATGTCCTGACGCTTACAGCTACACCGATTCCTCGAACACTCCATTTTTCATTGATGGGCGCGCGCGACCTTTCAGTCATCGCCACTCCTCCGCCCAATAGGCAGCCGGTGACAACGGAGGTACAAACTTTTGAAGAGGAAGTCATTCGTGATGCAATTTCTTATGAGCTAAGGCGAGGAGGGCAGGTGTTTTTTGTGCACAACCGCGTAGGAGAAATCGACAGCATTGCCAACCTCATCTTAAAATTGGTTCCCGACGCACGCGTCATCGGAGCCCATGGACAGATGGATGGAGATAAATTGGAAAAAATCATGGTGGACTTTATCCACCACCAATACGATGTCTTGGTGTCGACCAACATCATTGAATCGGGATTAGATATCCCAAATGCCAACACCATTTTGATCAACCGAGCGCATATGTTTGGCCTCTCCGATCTCCACCAAATGCGTGGGCGAGTGGGACGAAGCAACAAAAAAGCCTTTTGCTTCTTACTGACTAGCCCCCTTTCTGGACTAACTGCTGAGGCACGAAAACGACTTCAAACCTTAGAGGAATTTTCCGATCTGGGAGATGGTTTCAAGGTAGCCATGAAGGATCTGGATATCCGTGGGGCGGGCAACTTACTCGGTGCAGAGCAAAGTGGATTTATCACGGATCTCGGATTTGAAATGTACCATAAGATTTTAGATGAAGCTGTTCAAGAACTGAAAGAAACTGAGTTTGCTGCCTTATTTGAGGAGGACTTAAAAGAAAAGGTGGCCGTATTGGTGCAAGATTGTACGATAGAAACCGACCTAGAGCTGCTCATCCCTGAGGGATATGTTAGCAATATTAGCGAGCGCTTGGGACTGTATTCTAAGTTGGACGGTCTGGAAAAAGAAGAAGACTTAATCCAGTTTGGGCAAATGCTTCAAGATCGCTTTGGCCCACATCCACAGGCAGTACAGGACCTTATGGAAACAGTCCGGTTACGTTGGCAGGCAGAGGAATTGGGAATAGAAAAATTAGTTTTGAAGGCATCCCAAATGAAATGTTACCTCCTTCCCTCTAGCAAAGAGAGTTACTATACCTCAGCAATTTTTGGGAATGTGATGAAATTTGTGCAGCAGCATTCAAAGACTTGTAAAATAAAAGAACATAAAAATCGTTTAATTCTGAGTATTGATCAGGTGCTCCACATTCAAAAGGCACAGCATTTGCTTAAAGAAATGAAAAATTACACCTAACGAATTCCTTTATAGTTTAGTCCTAAGTTTTATCCGTTCAGTAAAAGCAAAACTGTAATAAAAGTATCGGGAGTAAAAATAATAGTACTTTTGTAATGCGCTCCTCAATTAAAGGCGTTCTCCTTGGAGTTTGGGGGCATTATTCAACAAAATTAAAGTGGCTTTGGTGCTATGCATCTTGCCCTTGTATATTAGCAAAAGAAATAGACCAAAAACACACCATCTATGCGTCTAACCAATA
>JANQWS010000049.1:21440-77578 GCA_030729785.1 Algoriphagus sp.
GTATATTAGCAAAAGAAATAGACCAAAAACACACCATCTATGCGTCTAACCAATACTTGGAGGAGCTGGGCCATTGCCTTACTACTTGTGACAGTTACCCTTTTGTCCTCCTGCCAAAAAAATAATACCTATGGGAGAAGAACTGCGAATTCTCCTGGAAAACGCAGCGCCACCACTGGTGCAACGTTTTCCTTTAAAACTGCTGATTCAACCGAATTTTTCGTCGCAAAAAAGGCCGAGCAAATCCCAGGCCCCAACTTAAAATTGATTCAAGGTGGACGGGCTACTCTTGGCTCACAGGAAGAGGATGTCATGGCATTTCGGGACAATTTGGAGCGTACCGTTTCCATTTCCACCTTCTGGATGGATGAAACCGAAATGACCAATAACGACTACAAGGAGTTTTTATTCGATATGAAAAAGCGGGTAAGTACTGATTCCGTCCAAAAATTGGAGCCTTCTGAGAAAGTTTGGAGAGGAGCCATGACCTTCAACGACGTGTACGAGTCTTACTACTTTAGATTTCCTGGATTTAATTTTTATCCCGTGGCAGGGGTATCCTGGTCTCAAGCCAATGCCTATGCCAAATGGAGAACAGAATTTGTTCAAAAACTGGAAATTGAACGCCTAAAATTAGACTCTGCACTTACTCGCTCGCAGTTGATAGAACGAGGTTTTGTCATTGCGGAATTCAGACTTCCTACTGAATCTGAATGGGAATATGCAGCAAAAGCCATGATTGGTACCCAATACTTGGATGAAAATCAAGAATACGGACGGATCTACCCATGGGATGGCAGAGGGGTTCGAAACCCATACGATGGCAGAGGGAAGAAAGCGAGCAAGCAAGGCGATTTTCTTGCCAATTTTAAACGTGGAAGAGGTGATTATGCCGGAATTGCAGGTGATGAAACTAACGATGGAGAGATTTTACCTACCAATGTGTACGACCTTCCTCCAAATGATTTTGGCTTGTACAACATGGCCGGAAATATGAATGAGTGGGTATACGATGTGTATCGTCCCTTGTCCTATCAAGATGCAGATGATCTCAATCCGCTTCGAAAGGATGGAGTATACGACGACAAAAGCACCTATGGCACTTCCCTTTTAAATGACTCCATCCGCGTATACAAAGGAGGATCTTGGAGGGATGTTACCTATTGGCTTGCCCCAGGTGCCCGCCGTTTTATGCACCAAGATTCTTCTACTAATCACATTGGTTTTCGCTGTGCCATGGTTTCCATTGGCGCTAGAGGGAAGTAAGTACTGCTATCAGAATTCAAAAAGGCTCAACTAACCGTTGGGCCTTTTTTATTCGTAAGCGTGCCACATTTTATCGATAGGAGTAGCCCGCTTTTGGAAAATTCGTTTTTACAAATCTGCTCCCCACATCAAAATTAAGAATAAGACCCCGAGGGCAATTCGGTACCAGCCAAAAGAAGTAAAACCATGGGTGGACACATACGTCAAAAACAATTTCACTGCCCCCCAAGCCGAAGCAAAGGCCACCACAAAGCCAACTCCCAGCAGCAGCAATTGCTCGCTCGTAAAAGCTAGATCCGTCTTCAAGAGGTCGTAACCTCCTGCTGCAAGCATAGTAGGTACTGCAAGTAAGAAGGAAAATTCGGTAGCCTGTTTTTTGTCCAAGCCATTAAATACCCCGCCAATAATCGTGGCTGCGGCGCGAGAGGTACCCGGCACCATGGATAGACACTGGCAGAGGCCGATGAAGAAGGCGTTTTTGTAAGAAATATCTTCCACCTCCACCACGGTGCTGCCTTGAGCAGCTACTTTTTTATCGATAAAAATTAGAATTATCCCTCCCAAAATCAAGGAAACGGATACCACGATGGGATTGAAGAGGTAGGCTTTGATGTAGTCGTAGGCCAACAAGCCGACTACTGCCGTGGGAAGAAATGCCGTAATCAACTTAAAATAAATAGTCAGGTTTCGAAAAAACCGTTTGATGTACATCAAAGCAATCGCCAAAATGGCGCCCAATTGAATAAATACTTCAAAAGTCTTTACAAATTCCTCCTCATGAATACCCATGGCGGTGGAAGCCAGAATCATGTGTCCTGTGGATGAAATGGGGAGAAATTCGGTAAGTCCTTCTACCACAGCGATTAGAATACTTTGAAAAAGAGTCATGCTTGCTATTTTACAGCACAAAACTAATCATCAGCCGGAAACCCCAATTAAATTTTGTGTTTATTCCTCACCTCCCTCGCAAAAAGGCATTAACCAAAAAGAATTCCTCGGATCCCAGTGTTCAACTTTTGGAATTTTTTTTTGGATATTGGCCTAAGAACCTTGCATCTCTGCCCAATTGCCCAATGCATATCTAACTATTACCCAAAGATTTCTTCATGAAAAATGTATTTGACCCAGCAGTTACTGCTGAATTGATCCATCGTATTGAACAACTAAGCCCTGAAAGCCCTGCCCTCTGGGGCAAAATGTCTGTAGACCAAATGCTGGCCCACTGCTGTGTAGCCTACGAAATGGCCTTTACAAATACCCACCCTAAGGCTAATCCGGTAATGCGCTTTCTATTGAAAACCTTCGTCAAGGCAGGGGTGGTCAACGAAGTTCCTTACAAAAGGAACCTACCCACAGCTCCCGCTTTCCGAATCAAAAGTGAAAAGAACTTTACCGAAGAAAAGGCAAGACTGATCTCATTTGTAGAGCAGACACTTGCCGCTGGGAAATCTGGATTTGAAGGAAAAGAATCTCCATCGTTTGGTTCCATGACCGCTAAGGAATGGAATAACTTACTCTACAAGCACCTGGATCACCACCTTACCCAGTTTGGGGCCTAAGTCAGCAATCTATGGCCAAAAAAAGACTCGTTAAAGCAGTAGACTCTTGGAGAATTGGGTTTTTTATGGGTTTCACCTGCTGCCTACTTTCGTTTTGTAATCCAAACTCTTCCCAGAAAATCCCTACTCGTGAAGAAAAATCCTTTGCGGAAAAAACTCCTCCTAGCACTGCCCACCCTTCTTCCTCCTGGGTAGGTACTTATGAAGGTGTCCTGCCTTGTTCCTACTGCGAAGGCATAGAAATCTGGCTAACCTTGAGAGAAGGAGGGACGTTTGAACTAAATACCAACTACCTCGGATTGAATGATGCACGTGAGGAACAGTTTACTGGAAAAATTTCTTGGGAGCCAACAGACAGCACCCAACTCCAGCTATTGGGTAGGATCGGTGATATGTCAGGACGCTACCTGCTTCAAGAAAATGGGCTCCTCCAACTCGATGTTGACGGGCAAAAAATAACTAGCCCCCAAGCCGTGCGCTACCTCTTGAAACGCATCAAGTGAAGCGGACCACCTTGCCTTTGGCCTTGGAAGTCATCTCGTAAGGAATTGCCTCGGCAATGGCTTTGAATAGCAATTCCACCAGTTTTTGCTTCAGAAAACTCCGGTTCAAAATAAGGCTCACTTCCCGGGTAGGAGATGCCCCAACAAAGGGTCGAAGTCTGGATTTTTCTTCCTTGGAAAGTTCCCAAGTTGCCAACTCCGGCAGCAGTGTCAGTCCCTTGTAGCGGTTGACCATGTTACGGAGCCCCTCCAAAGATCCGCTCTCGTAATGGAAGTTTTTGTGGCCAGACAAATTTTGATCGCAAAAGTTAAGAACCTGGTCCCGAAAACAATGTCCTTGCTGCAAGACCCAAAGCTCCTCCGTCTTGATTTGTTCAGGACGAATCTCTTGGTGACTGAGCAACTCGTGCCCCATTGAAAAATAAGCGTAGAATTTCTCGTAAAATAAGGGCTTCTCAAGAATCCCGTGTAACTCCAAGGGGGTCACTACAATCCCCAAATCCAACTCATCATTCTTTAGTTTGCGCACAATCTCCTCGGTGACCATTTCCTGCACTTCCAATTTGACGAGGGGGTAATTCTCCAAAAATTTCCGTATAAATAAATGCAACAAGTACGGGGCCAGCGTGGGCAATATCCCCAACTTCAAGACACCTGAAATATCTCCTTTCAATTGGGAGACTACCTCAAAAATTCCCTTGCTTTCTGTCAGCACTTTTTTAGCTTGGGTAATTACCTGTACGCCCGATTCCGTAGGGATCACGGGCATCTTACTTCGGTCAAAAAGAATGACCCCAAGTTCCTTTTCTAGTTTGCTCAATTGAGCGCTCAAAGTAGGTTGGGTCACAAAACAGGCCTCTGCTGCCTGACCAAAATGCCGGTGCTTGTCTACAGCAATCAGGTATTCCAACTGTTGAATAGTCATTTCGATTGATTTTATCTATGGAAATCTCGCAAAAACTGTAAAAAAACAACCTATCTGATGCAAAAAAAAATCAACACCACTCAAAAGTCCAATGGCTCCTTTTATCACAATCCCCAAAGAAATTGGAAAAAGAAAAATATTTTCTACTACCTTAAAGAGGTATTTAGTTCGATGACACCTTAACCCAAAATTTCCTATGTCAGCTTCCTTTTCTCGAAGAAAATTCCTGGGCGCCAGCCTCTTAACCTCCGCAGGAATTAGTATACTCCCTGGTCTTTCCTTTGCTTCGGCAGCCCCTAAACCCCTTTTCCAAGTTGCACACGAACGCGTTCGCCTTGGCTTTATTGGTGTAGGACGACAAGCCATGGGCTTGCTCAATAATTTTATGCGTATCCCAGGCGTAGAGGTAGTCGCCGGGGCCGATGTATATGCCATCAAGCGGGAGCGATTTGCGCTTCGCGTTCAAAAAAATCTCACGGAAGCAGGCAAGACTGTGACTGCACCCAAACTCTACGAGGACTACCGAGAACTACTTCAAGATCCCAATGTAGATGCAGTAGTCATTGCCTCTCCAGACCATTGGCATGCCCTCATGGCAATTGATGCTTGCAAAGCCAAGAAAGATATTTACCTAGAAAAACCGCTCACCTTCACCATCAAAGAGGGCCAACTCCTGGTGCAGGCCGTACGTGAAAACGGAATCGTGTTGGCCGTAGGCTCCATGCAGCGCGCAGCGGTGAACTTTCAAACAGCCGCTATGCATGTGCAACGGGGACAGCTGGGTCAAATCTCCCAGGTGCTCGTTCACGTAGGAGACAATCCCCATCCAAAGCCTTACGACCTGGCTGCCCAGCCCATTCCGGAAGGCCTCAACTGGGAAAAATGGCTTGGCCCTATTCCGAGCCTAGCATTCAATGACCTGCTTAATCCAGGCATTAGCCTCAATCCTGAGAAGAATGAAACTGCCTGGGGAGCCTGGCGCTGGTTCAAGGAAACTGGGGGTGGCTTGATGACCGACTGGGGCGCACACATGATTGATGTGGCTCAGTGGGGTCTAAGCAAGGATAGAAATGGACCAACCACCATCATCCCTGGATCCACGGCTCAACCGCTCACCTACCGCTATTCCGATGGAGTAGAAATGCTGATCACCAAGTTTGACGAAGGCAGACAAGGCGTAAAATTTATTGGCGAGAAAGGCTGGATTAAGGTTTCCCGCGGCAATTACGACACCTCAATTTCTGAATTGCAGCTAGATAAAGCCCCAGAAAACTTCTCTTTTGGTGCCCACCATGTAGACTTCATCGACTGCATCCGCAAACGAAAGGACCCCATCGTCCCGGTAGAAATAGGACACAGCACCTGCACAGCCTGTACCCTAGGCAACATTGCCCACGAGCTCGGCCGTACCGTCACCTGGAATCCACAGACCCAATTGTCCACAGACGCTGCGGTCAATGCCAAGCTTCACTATACTTATGAACGAGGCTATCAACTGACCTAATTCATGGTCCTAAAAAAGTGTTCTGACTCCAAAACCTTGTTGACAATTGTAGAGTTTGAAAGTAGTTTTTAATTTCACGCCGAAACCTCAACTAGAACTCTAAAAAATCAACCAGTAAATCATACGAAACCATGGAAAAACTAATTGTAGACTACACCGCAGTAGCGGTAAACACCGGAGGACGAAAAGGACACGTGCGCACCGAAGACGGCATGCTTGACTTTGACGTGGCCATGCCAAAAGAAATCGGAGGAGAGGGTGGAAAAACCAACCCTGAGCAGCTCTTTGCTGCGGGCTACGCGGCTTGCTTTGGCGGCGCCTTGGCAGCAGTAGCAGGTACCACTAGCTTGAAAGATTCCGAAATCAAAGTAAAAGCACACCTTGGCCACTACGGTCCGGGAAGTTTCGGGTTGGGCGTAGACATTGAGGTGAAAATCCCAATGGCAGCCTCACTCGAGGAAGCCCAGAAGTTGGTAGATGCAGCGCATCAAGTGTGCCCTTATTCCAAGGCTACCCGAGGCAATATTGAGGTAACTGCCACTGCAGTCGCCTAAGCATTTTCTTAATTTACTCCCAAGGCAGGCCTCATACAGGTCTGCCTTTTTTTGTGGTTTCCCTCCACCATGGATAGCCCCCTCTTTTCCACTCGTCACTTTTCTAGGCTAAGTAATTTTAGAATTGATAAAACCACTTAACTTTCTTCTCGAATTCTATTTATCCATGAAAAAATTACTCTTTTCTGTCCTAGTGGCAGTGCTTTCTATAGGAAGCGTACTAGCCCAACTCAAGACTCCAGAGCAGTTTCTCAGCTACAAACCAGGAGACCGATTCACTCCTCATCACCGCATGGTCGACTATTTTGAATATGTCGCTGCGCAAAATCCCAACATCAAGCTCATCCAGTATGGGGAAACCAACGAGAAAAGACCCCTTATTCTTGCCATCCTAGCAAGTTCAGAGAACATGGCTCAACTCGAGCAGATACGTACCGACAACCTGAAGCGAACTGGCATTCTTTCTGGAACTCCTAGTACCCAAGTCCCCATCAACTGGATGTCTTTCAACGTGCATGGCAATGAGTCCGTCGGAATGGAAGCGGCTATTTCTACCTTCCATACTTTGGCCGATCCCAACAATACCAAGGTGCAAGAATGGTTGAAAAATCAAGTCGTCATCCTCGATCCAGCCATCAACCCTGACGGAAGAGATCGCTATGCCAACTGGTACAACCAGAAAATGCATACCCAATTGCAGCCTGACATGCAGTCCATGGAACACAACGAGCCTTGGCCCGGTGGACGTGCCAACCACTACCTCTTTGACCTCAACCGAGACTGGGCATGGCAAGTACAAGTTGAATCTCAGCAACGGCTCAAAATGTACCAGCAATGGATGCCACAGCTTCACTTGGACTTCCACGAGCAGGGCATCGACAATCCATTTTATATGGCTCCAGCGGCAGAGCCCTTGCACGAGCAGTTGTCCCCCTTCCAGCATGAATTTCAAGATATTTTTGGAAAAAATACTGCGAAGTACTTCGACCAGATGGGTCGCTTCTACTTTACCAAGGAGCGCTTTGACCTGCTGTATCCTTCCTATGGCGATACCTACCCGATGTACAATGGGGCTATCGGCATGACCATCGAGCAAGGTGGAGGCGGACGCGCTGGTATCGGTGGATACAATGCCATCGGCGATACGGTCACCTTGAGTAACCGAATTACAGGACACTACACGGCTGCACTTTCTGCTGTAGAGATGACTAGCCAACATGCTGCTCGACTCCTTAGCGAGTTTGAGCGCTACTTCAAAACCAACGCTACCGCCCCCAAAGGCACCTACAAAAGTTTTGTAATCAAGGGCGAAAGCAATCCTGCCCAGGTAGCCAAATTGTTGGAACTACTAGATAAAAACGGAATTCAGTACGGGAAAGGCACAGCCAAAACAGGCTTGAAAGGCTTCGAATACCAAAGTGGAAAGACAAACGTGCCATTCACAACAAGCGACAAGGACATCGTCATCTCCGCCTACCAGCCGAAATCTGTATTGGCCCAAGTACTCTTTGAACCCAACCCTGCGTTAAACGATTCGATTACCTACGACATCACGAGTTGGGCCATGCCGTATGCGTATGGGGTAAAAGCCTATGCACTAGATACCCGATTGGACCCGAGCGGCACCTACGTGTCCCCTTTAGTGGCTACAGCAAAAGTCACTGGCACTCCGGTAGCTTACCTAGCCCCATGGCAGGGTACGCGAGACGCAGCCTTCCTTGCAGCATTGCTTAACAAAAAGATCCGCGTGCGTTACGCCGAATATCCCTTTACCGTGGAAGGAAAATCCTACCCTGCTGGAACGCTCATAATCACCAAAGGAGGCAACGAGTGGGTGGCTAATTTTGATCAGACGGTACAAGAAGCTGCTGCTGCATTGGGCATTCCTTTGAACACTACCCAAACAGGCTATGTGGACCAAGGCAAGGACTTTGGTTCCCCTACCGTACGCATCATCCAAGCGCCTAAAGTGGGGCTGGTGGGCGGTGCAGGTACCTCCTCATTGAATTTTGGAGAGGTTTGGCACTTCTTCGAAAAAGACTTGAAGTATCCTCTCTCTAGCCTAGAAGCTTCTTCGATGGGCAATGCTGATTTGAGCAAATACAATGTGATCATTCTTCCTTCAATATACAGCTCTGCCCTATCTGCTTCCGCTCAAAGCAAGTTGACAGACTGGGTGAAGGCAGGAGGAAAGGTAATTGCCATCGATGGCTCAGTCAATCTATTTGCCAACAAGGAAGGATTCAAATTGAAGACCTTTGACACAGAGGAGGAGAAAAAGGCTGCCGAGAAAGCAAGCCAGGAACTCGCAAAGAAAGAGCGCTTGGAGCCTTATATCGAAGGCAAGCGCTTGGACATTTCTGGAGGTACCGCTGGAGCGATTTACGAGATCAAGATGGACGAAACCCATCCGTTAGGATACGGCACCGGAGGAACATACTACACCCTCAAAAATAATTCCAGCCGCTTTGCCTTCCTGAACGGAGGTGCTAATGCCGGCATTATTGCTTCCAACGATGCCTATAGAACAGGCTATATTGGTTACAAAATCAAATCAAGAATGGGTCAATCCCTTGTAATTGGAACGGAGTCTTTAGGACGAGGTGAAGTGGTTTATTTTGTGGATAACCCCATCTTCAGAGGCTTCTGGGAAAGTGGAAAACTCGTGCTCAGCAACGCCATCTTCTTGGTAGGGCAGTAAACACATTTCCCCATACATCCCTACTAAATCCCCTGGAAAAATTTTTCAGGGGATTTTTTATAAAAGGCCCTGAAAATCTGATTATCAGCCTTATTACTAGTCACCAAAGAAAAATAAGGTCTGTAGGTCATTTTAATGAGCAGTAGTCTTTGGACCGCCTACAGACCGTGGTCTGTCGACGATTATCCGCAGGTTTTAGTACTCCGATGGGACTACTGGGATAATTGCGGATAATCATATTTCATTTTTAAAATTCAGGTAACTACACTTTAATCATCCTCTTGATTTTTTTGCCGCCCAGGTCAAGCCAAAACCCACCAGAAATATGGTCATGGTGCCAATGACTATAGTCATATTGGTGTGGAGCGGATTCGATAAAGTTTGTGGCAATCCATTTTGAATAAGAATTGTAGATAAACTCATCCAACAGATTACCATCACTCCAGAAAATACAGCAAAAATTGCTTGTGGATTTTTAGCTTTTGAAAGCAATCCCAAAAGAAAAAGTCCCAAAATTCCTCCACTAAATATGGAGGATAGGGCCCACCAACCCTCTAACGTATTGCTGACTCCATTAAATGCCAAGCCAACCAAAATACTGAGAAGGCCCATAACCAGTGAAGAAATTCTCAATACGCGAAGGGATAACTTTTCCGATGGATTTGGATGTATGTATTTACTAAAATGATCGGAAAGGATCACCGTTGCAGAACTGTTAATACTTGTGGAAACTGTACTCATTCCAGCAGCAAATATGGAGGCAATTAGCAGGCCGGTCAATCCAACTGGAAGTTGGTTAACAATGAAATGGGGAAATACTTTATCTCCAATAATTCCCTCGGGAAGCAAATCTGGAAAAGACTCATAGTAAGCAAATAATGCTGTCCCCATAAAAAAGAAAACAAAGGAAACCGGTACATAAAGTAGACTTCCAAACCAAGTAGCTTTTTTGGCCTCACCCTCACTATTGGCTGTCAAGTAGCGCTGCACATAACTTTGGTCAATCCCAAAATTTTGAAGATTAATAAATAGGCCATATACCAAAATCATCCAAAAGGTCGAACTAGTAAACTCTAATTTAAAACTACCCAAGCTAAATTTATCTGCATCCGCTGCACTACTAAAAATGGCTTCTGGACCATTAGGAATCCCAAAAAGGATAACTCCTAGACAAGCCAAAGCTCCAAAGATTAATACGATTCCTTGAACAGCATCTGCCCAAATAACTGCCTCTATCCCTCCCCACATCGCATATAGTAGTACACTAAACCCGATTAAAATAATCATAACAGGTATACTCCATCCCAAAAAAGCATTCATAGGCAAAGCAATTAAATACACAATTGCTCCCATCCGCGCGAGCTGAGTCAAAAGGTAACAACAAGAAGCATAGATACGTGCCCATGCACCAAACCGCTGCTCAAGGTAGAAATAGGCAGATTCGCATTTTAATTTTCGGTAAAGAGGGACAAAATAGTTTACTGCAACCCATGCTGCCAAAGGAATGGAGAAACTAAAAACTAACCCATTCCAATTAGTCATGTAGGCATTTCCAGGCAATGCCAAAAAACTGATACTACTCACATAGGTGGCGAAGATCGACATTCCAATCGTCCAGGTGGGAAGTCTACCTCCTCCTGTCGTGAAATCTTGTGCGGTCCTTTTTCTGAATGAAAATGAAATTCCAAACCCAACGATTGCCAACATGTAAATTAGAAAAATGGCAAGGTCTAGAATCTGCATTTTGAGAGAGGATCTTTTGTAAGTAAAGGAGCTTAGATGACAAACTCTGAATTTAAGTTAGTATGAATATCCGCAATTCCATCAGGTCCTTAAAATGAGGTTGGAACAACGAGAGTTACTGGCTACAAACAACTCAGAGCTAAGTTGTCCCACAAATCCTATTTTTTTAATTCTGATTATCCGCTTTGTCAGCAGTAACCAAGGAAAAGTAAGGTTTGAAGTTCATTTAGGTGAGCTGTGGTCTGTGGACAGTCGTCTGCCTGCAGACTGCGGTCTGTCGACGATTATCCGCAGTACTTCAATTAGACTTCAAGCTCCTGGTGTGATTGCGGATAATCATATTTTCAATTAAAAGATTGTTTAACTCTTTCTTTCACCTGTAATAATTTAGAAGAAAGTATTGATTTTTCCGAAAATGCATGGGGAAAAAGCGGGAGAGCAAAATTGTCTTCACACAAACCTTCAAGAGACATGGCTGTCTTTAACCCTTTGAGGTAACTGGACTGATAGGTTCCGTGCTGGTATAGCTTATTGCTCAAGAAAAGGATGGTTTCTTGAAATTTCTTGACAGCATCGTATTCTTTTTTTTGGAAAGCTTCATAAAGCGCTACATAGAGTTCAGGAAAAAGATTAGCCCCACCAGTTACGCCTCCATTACCTCCAATTAGTAGCGTTTCTGCTAAAATCTCCTCGGGTCCAACAAAGATCTTAAATTCTGGCTGTTGCCTAAACGCTTCACAAAGCGCTTGAAAATTTTCTATTTTTCCAGAACTGTCCTTAATCCCTATAATATTGGGGTGCTTGGAAAGTGTTACGGCAGTTTCCACCTCAATATTGATTTTGACATGCGAAGGCATATCGTATAGAAAAAGTGGTAATTCTACAATATCAGCTAATTTTTGATAGTAGTTGATTAACTCTTCCTGTTCAATATTCATGTAAAATGGTGGGGCTGCAACTACAGCTTCTGCTCCAGATCTGTGCGCGATGGCAGCTAATTCTATGCTTTCTGTAAATGAACAGTCCGTCACCCCTACTAAAATCGGAACCCTTCCTTTAACCTGCTGGCAGGTTATCTGAATCAGTTCTCTCTTCACGGCTGAACTCAATCCCGCAAATTCTCCTGTAGTTCCTAGAATAAAAATACCATGAACACCCCCTTCAATCAAGTACTCAATCAGTCTTTCAGTAGGATTAATGTCGAGAGAAAAATCAGCCTTTAGGGGGGTAATCATCGGAGGGATAATGCCATTAAATACTGTCGATTGAGTCATGGGTAGAACGATTTGTTGGAATCAAAGGCCCAAATGAATGTATTTGATTTTTTCTCTATTAAACGTATAGCTCAGATGAACCGTACCATCTTTGGCTTGAATGATTGCTGGATAGCTAAATTCCCCTGATTGTTCATTCTCCAAAACCAACAGTTCTTCCCAGTTTAGACCATCATTTGAGCCTAAAAGGACTAATTTATTTCTTCCTTTTTTCAGTGGGTTTACAACCAATAGATGGTATCCATTGAAAAGTGTCACTCCATCGATTCCGGAATTATTATTTTCCAAATTGGTGGCTTCTAATGGGGTCCAAGATGTACCCTCATCTGAAGACCAAGTCTGTGCCACTACTCCTTCTTGCGTACGACAAAGTAATTGGATCTTTCCATCTGGGTGAAAAAGAATTGTTGGCTGAATCGCATTGAAGGGTCCTTTTATGTCTACTTTTTCCCAGCTAGTAAAGTCTGGATTGGATATTTCAACATGTGAAGTCCACCGATTATTAATTTCAAAACTGCTAGGATGGAGAAGTTTTCCATTGGGAAGTTCGACCGATTTGTTTTTGACCGGCCCAAGAAATCCTGGCGGCAATTGAGTTTCCCTCGACCAAGTTTTCCCATCATCTTCGGAAACCTTGTAATGCCCCCACCATTCTCTGGGATTAGGACCTTCTTTGTAGAATAGCACAATTTTCCCATCCTTTTTCCGATGCAAAACTGGATTCCATGTAGGATTTCTGAAGACCTTGTTTTCTACGCCATCGGCTACCAATGATGGAATAGACCACTCTCCATTTTTTCTCCGTGAAGCATAAATACTTACATCTGGATGGCGCTCATAAGTACCTCCAAACCATGCTGCTAGAATGCCATCTGAAGTTTCTACAAGGGTAGAAGCATGGCATGAAGGAAAAGTGGCGGTTTCATAAATAAAACCTGAAAAGAGAATTTTTGGGGTAATTTCTTCAGGTTCGGAAAACGAAAAAAACCCTAAAAGGCTTACAAAGGAAATGAAAGAAAGCATAGATCATTTGGCTTGAGATAAAAACTCTTCTATCAATTTAACAAAAATCAGAGATTATTTAAATTATTTTTAGGGATCATCCTTAATTCTACCAGCGACTTAGTAGGCGTAGGTTCAAGGAGAAAATCGTACACGGATAGCTGTTTATGATCTACAACTCTAATTAAAAAAGGAATTTGCCTTCCCCATTATTATAAACAAATCCGAATCTTTTGTATCCTTGAAATACTTAAATTTGACTTCTTTCAATTCCCCTGATTGCCAATTAAATCACCCATAGTACCGCACTCCTAATTGACTTAAATGAATTTTCTATGAAAAAAATAACCCATCCCGCCTTACTTCTTGCCTTGGGAGCAACGGTAAGCATGGCTGCTTGGATGCCAAAAACCACGGGGTCGCTTTTCCCAAACTTAGGTACCGAGTCTGTTCAGTCAGATAGCACCAAAAAAGACTCCCTCAAGAGTTACCCCAAATTCAAAGACCTTCCCCTCAAGCCGGAGCGGGAAGTAAGCTTCACCACGGCCGAAGGTACTTGGATGAGTTTGGACGTAAGTCCAGATGGCAAAACCATCGCCTTTGACTTGATGGGAGACATATATACCATGCCCCTGGAAGGGGGCAAAGCCACTCCCTTTACCACGGGGATGGCTTACGAAACCCACCCACGCTATTCTCCGGATGGCAACAAGCTCTTGTTTACCTCTGACCGAGCTGGAAATGATAACCTTTGGTACATCGATCTAGTCAAAAAAGACACTGTTCAGGTGACCAAAGACAAAACGGGAGACGTGCCAGGAGCCCATTGGACACCAGATGGAGAATACATCATCGTATCCAAAGGAAGACGAGTATCCAAACTATGGATGTACCACAAAGATGGGGGTGGAGGCATCCAACTCAACGATGCCCCTGCCTCGATGAAGACCATCGACCCCTTTGTAAGCCCTGACGGCAAGAAGGTGTATTTCTCTTGGAGAACCGGTTCTTGGAACTACAATGCTATCCTTCCTCAGTACCAAATTGGCTACTACGATTTTGATAAGGGAAAAATCACTAGCATCACCTCTCGCTACGGATCCGCCTTTACCCCTACCTTGAGTAAGGATGGCAACTGGATGGTCTATGGCACCAGATGGGAAGAAAAAACAGGTTTGGTCATTCGAGACCTAAAGTCTGGGGACGAGCGTTGGCTTGCATACCCAGTACAACGGGATGAACAGGAATCCATCGCCCCGCAAGGAGTACTTCCAGCCATGGCCTTTACCCCAGACAGCAAGCACGTAATTGCTTCTTATGGAGGAAAGTTCTGGAAACTTCCAGTGGATGGAAGCGCTGCCATAGAGATTCCTTTTGAAGCCGATGTCAACGTGGCCATGGGTCCTCGTTTGTATTTCAACTACGCAATTCAAGATACCACACACAAGTTGGCCAACCAGATTCGTGATGCAGTTCCTTCTCCCGATGGAAAAAAACTAGCATTCACAGCCCTCAACCGCCTGTATGTGATGGACTATCCAAACGGTACGCCTAAGCGTGTGACCAAACATGCCTTCACCGAAGCTATGCCAACTTGGAGCCCTGATGGCAGCCAATTGGTTTTTGTAACCTGGGAAGAAAAAAATGGAGGAAGCCTTTACAAAGCTAGTCTTGGAGACAAAGGTATAGTCACCAAGGTCACCACGGAGTCTGCATTTTATTCAGGTCCAGTATGGGGTCCTAAAAACCGAATCCTCGTATTCAAAGGTCCAAAAAGAGCCTTGATTGAAGCAGAAGGCCCATTTGTAGATGGTTCTGAAGGTGAGTTGGTGTGGATTCCAGCTACAGGAGGCTCCTTCCGCAAAATCATGGACGCCGGAAATTACGGCAATGCGCACTTTACACAAGATACGAGCAGAATCTTCCTTAATGGAGGGGGTGGAGCACTCCTCAGCGTTAAGTGGGATGGAACAGACGAAAAAATTCATGCACGCATCACAGGAATCACTCCTTTTGGCTCGGCCGCTGACCCGAAACATACGGGTCACGATCATGGAAGCGACGTACGTTACGTGATGGGAAAGGCATTTTCCAACGCAGATGCAGTCAACTATTGCATGCTTCCGGAAGGCGCTAATGCCCAAGAACCCTCGGTAAGACCTGCTAGTGCAAGTACAATTTACATGGCTCCTGTAGGAAATAAAGCCTTGGCTCAAATCAATAACAACGTCTATGTAGTCACTATCCCTACCGCGGGAAAGGTACCGACTATCAATGTAGCTGAGCCTAGTGCAAGTAACTTCCCCTCTAGACAATTGACCGAAATCGGTGGAGAATGGCCTTACTGGGAAGCCAATGGCGAGAAAGTACACTGGTCCCTAGGCAATGGACATTGGGTATATGACATCAATAGAGCAAAATTTGTGGAAGACTCCGTCAAAACAGCCAAAAAGGATAAGATTCGATTTGATGCAGACAGCGTGAGTACCTTAAAAGCAAAAGGAGAAGCTGCAGTTAAAATGGCCGATTCCTTGGCCAAAGCAGACAAGAAGCGCATCGACTCCCTATTCAAGGCCGATAAAGGACTATTTAAGGCAGACAGCCTCCACAAGGCAGATCTCAAAAAGAAAGAAAGCTACAGCCCTGTAGAACATCAAGTAAAGGTATTCTTTGCCAAGGATACTCCGAAAGGAAGCATCTTACTTCAAAATGCTCGCATTGTCACGATGAAGGGAGATGAGGTCATCGAACAGGGAGACATTCTCATTGAAAACAACCGAATCAAAGCAGTAGGTAAAACAGGTACCCTGGATGCTACGGGTGCGAAAGTGATCGATGCCTCTGGCAAAACCATCACCCCTGGATTTATCGATACTCATGCGCATATGTGGCCTACATGGGGATTGCATAAAAACTCGGTGTGGATCTATGCCGCCAACCTGGCCTATGGGGTGACCACTACCCGTGATCCTCAGACAGCCACTACCGACGTACTTACCTACGGAGACATGGTGGATGCAGGCATGATTCCTGGGCCACGGGTGTATTCTACAGGTCCTGGAGTGGGCTATTGGATGTACAACCTGAAGTCGCTGGAGCAAACCAAGAGTGTACTCAAGCAATACAGCAAGTACTACAATACCCAATACATCAAAATGTACTTGGTGGGCAACAGACAACATCGTCAGTGGGTAATCATGGCTGCAAAAGAGCAGAAATTGATGCCTACTACAGAGGGAGGTTTGGACTACAAACTCAACATGACTCAACTAGTTGATGGCTATCCAGGTCACGAACATTCCATTCCTGTATTCCCCTTGTACAAGGACGTAACGCAAACTATTGCCAAGAGCAAGATGGCCTACACGCCTACGCTCTTGGTCGCTTATGGAGGACCTTGGGCAGAAAACTTCTACTACACCACGGAAAGCCCACTTCACGATCCAAAACTCAATCACTTTACACCATACAACGAGCTCAATGAGAAAGCGCGTAGAAGAGTAGGTGGACTAGGGGGTTGGTTTGCACCAGAAGATCATGTGTTCCAAAAGCATGCACAAGGTGTCAATTCCATTGTTACCCAAGGAGGTCTGGCTGGGGTAGGGTCTCATGGCCAACTTCAAGGACTAGGCTACCATTGGGAACTTTGGTCCATCGCAAGTGGAGATATGAAAAACCTAGACGCCTTGAAAGTAGCAACCATTTTAGGTGCGGAGGCACTTGGTTTGGACAAGGAATTGGGAAGTATTGAGGCGGGCAAATTAGCCGACTTGGTGATCTTAGACAAAAACCCTCTGGAGAATATCCGAAATACAAACTCCATCACCCATGTAGTCAAAGATGGTCGCGTGTACGATGGAGGAACCTTGGACGAAATCCTACCTACACCACGTAAACTGGATGCCAGTCAGTGGACGAAGGTGGCTCCGAAGGTAACTACGACGGTGAAGGAGTAGCAGGAAGTTTTGTCAACAGTTGATAGATCACAGTCGACAGCACACTATCCTGAACCTCAACTCTTTTTCCCAGTGGAAAAAGTAACTGATTAAAAAACAAATTCAATTAAGCCAGTCAGTAATCCTGACTGGCTTTTTTTATGGATTGAGGTACCAGATGGTCGCGTTCAATACCGTTGCGAAACTTACCCAAAGGAGGTAGGGAATCAATAATAGGGCTGCCCAGATATTGATTTGGCGAAAGGTTAGAATGCAAAAAAGAATACAGGCCCAAAGAGGAACAATTACCAGTACCCCTAAAAGTGGGTTTTGGGCGCCAAAAAATGCGGGCGACCAGAGCAGGTTGAGGAAAAGCTGGACAAAATACAGGATCAGAGCTTGCTTTTTGAGAGGATGGTTGCTTTTCCATATCAGAAAACAGGCAATTCCCATCAACACATAGAGCGTGGTCCATACCGGACCAAAAAGCCAGCTTGGAGGATTCCAAGAGGGTTTGTTGAGCGTCAGGTACCAGGTTTGGACGGAGCTCAGGGTAAAGAATGCCCCTAACCCTCCCGCAATTTGGGGAAGGAGCAGGCTGACAAGGAGTTTGATGGGATTGGACATGACTTAAATCGTTTCCAACAAGGTACGGAAAGCAATGGCTTGATCCTGGTACCTTTCCTGTGTTTTGGCACGCAAGGCTGGTGCATGCATGCGTTCGTACTGCAACATGCGGTCCATACTATCGGTAAAATATTGAATGCAATAGTTGACCGAACCATCCTCAGAATGGTGTACCAAACGGTAAAAAACATGATGGTGGAAAATTCCTGTTGCCAAGACTTCGGGAATGTGGCTAGTTTTCATCCAAGAGATAAAGTCTTCTTCGATGGCTGGGCTTAGATTAAAGGTAATATTGTATAGGATCATAAGTCAAGAAACGAGTTTTGCTTACTTTTGTGGAGAACAATTTCAAAGGAACAAAGTTAGAAATCCCAAACAGAATACCTCACAAGGTCTATCCACTATGCATACACTAGATTCCCATGAAGGTAAGGCGCTACCATCTCGCGTGTGGATTGGGAAAATTATCTTGGTTGCCTTACATGTGGTGGGAGCAATTGGACTCAGTATACCTGAGTTCAGGGACTTATTTTTGAAGTTGACTCCCTTTCATTTATTGGCTACAATGGGGCTCATCTTAGCCTTCCATCGAGGGTGGGCAGATTCCTTTCCGATTTTTGGAGCAGCTGCATTTTGGATTGGATTTGGATCTGAATTGATTGGCGTCCATACGGGTTATTTGTATGGTGATTACATCTATGGTCCTACCTTGGGAGTGCAATTGTGGGAAGTTCCCTTGGTAATTGGAGTCAACTGGTTTGTACTTAGTTACCTTATAGGATCAGTATTTCACAAGACACCTAATGATTGGGTTGCCGCATTTTTTGGAGCCGCCGCCATGACAGCTTTGGATTTCATCTTGGAACCAGTGGCCATCTCCCTTAATTTTTGGGCTTGGAAGTGGGATAGTATTCCCATGAGTAATTATTTAGGCTGGTTTGGCGTATCCTTTTTGATTCAGCTCATCTGGAGGAAAGCAAATTTTGAAAAATACAATCCATTGGCATCCTGGCTATTAATCACTTGGATATTATTTTTTACCCTTTTGAATTTTACAGTGCTGAAATAATTCATTTACTTATTTTTCAAAATACTAAATCACAACAATTTATCCCGTACAAGAGTTACGCTTACAATGTTTATGTCTATTGTCTATATCACTATTGGATTTACCGCCATGGAATTAGCTGGTTGGTTTATTCATAAGTACTTGATGCATGGGCCCCTTTGGATGATTCACAAAACCCATCACCGTCCTTCTCATTCATTTTTTGAGTGGAATGACCTGTTTTCTTTACTATTTGGAAGCATTGCGATGGTTTTAATCTTTTTGGGGGTAGAAACATTGGACTACAGATTTTGGATGGGAATCGGTATTAGTTTGTATGGCATGCTTTATTTTGTACTGCATGATGTCTTAGTGCACCGCCGGCTTCGATGGTTTAGCAAACCGAAGCATCCGTTATTGAAAGGAATATACAAGGCCCACCAGGCCCATCATAAAACCAACCAAAAGGACGATGCTGTTTCTTTTGGCTTATTCTTAGTACCCAAAGAATTCTTTAAAAAGGAGGAACAGTGAGCACGTATTCTATAAAAGATCTTGAACAATTATCTGGAATCAAAGCGCACACGCTTCGGATTTGGGAGCAACGGTACAACTTGCTACAGCCAAAGCGAACGGATACCAACATCCGATTTTACGACGACGATGACCTAAAGCTAATATTGAACGTAGCTTTACTCAATGACAATGGGGTCAAAATCAGTAAAATTGCTTCCATGTCACCCAACGAGTTGCGTGAGGAAGTCATGAAGCTCACAGAAAGATCATTAACTCACGACGATCAAATTCATGCCTTGACTATCTGCATGATTGAAATGGATGAGGAGCGATTTGATAAAATTTTAAGCACCAATATTTTGAAATTAGGCTTTGAGCAAACCATGCTCAATGTGATCTACCCCTTTATGTCCAAAATCGGGGTTTTGTGGCAGACGGGAGCTATCAATCCTGCTCAAGAGCATTTTATTTCAAATCTGGTTCGCCAAAAATTGATTGTAGCCATTGATGGGCAAATTCCTCAACAAGGAGGCAAAAAATTCTTGCTCTTCCTTCCCGAAGGAGAACTGCATGAAATCTCTATACTTTTTGCGAGCTATTTAATCAAATCCAAAGGGCACAAGGTCATCTATTTGGGCCAGAGCACCCCGAACGATGACTTGCTATCTGTTTTCAAGTTGCACCAGCCGGAATACCTATTGACGGTGATCACGACTTCTCCCTCTTCGGAGTACGTACAAGAATACATCAATGCACTGGCTGATCGATTTGCAAGTGCTCAAATCCTTGTTACTGGATACCAAGTATTGGGACAAGATCTACGTTTTCCTGAAAATGTAAGCCAAATAAGCTACATCCGAGATATCAAAGACCTATTAGAAGAACTAATTCCAACGTTCCAAGAAAAATAGTTAAACAAAATTGTTTAACTCTTAAACAAAATTATTTTCCAAAAACCGGCCTTATATCTCCATTAAGGCCGGTTTTTTGTTTTTTTCTGCCCAATCGACTTTTTCTGTTTAAGCTTTTTTAAAAATTATTCCACAAAATGCTTGCGCTTTGTTTAATCGTTGCTAGATTTGATTAAACAAAACGCCATTAGCATGACTACTCTAGAATTTAGCTACTCTTTACAAAAGCTCTCTAGCTCATTGAAGCCATTTGCCATGAAGCTCACTCGAGATGTAGACGATGCCAACGATCTCTTGCAGGATACGATGGTAAAAGCATTTACCAATAAAGATAAATTCACCGAGGGGACCAATCTGAAGGCTTGGTTGTATACCATCATGAAGAATACCTTCATCACCAACTACCAGCGAATGGTACGTAGAGGGACTTTTGTAGATACGACAGATAATTTGCATTACCTCAACTCAAGCGATGCATTGATTGAAAATGGTGTCTTTGGTAATTTCACTATGGATGATATCCAGCATGCGATTCAAAAATTAGATGAGGTTTACAAAACTCCTTTTCTGATGCACTTTAGAGGATTCAAATACCATGAAATTGCAGACAAACTCCAAATTCCTATTGGTACTGTAAAAAATAGAATCCATATTGCTCGCAAGCTATTGAAAGAAGACCTGATGGTCTACAAGCACAAAAATTAATTTTATGTCAAAAAAACATGTGGTAGTCATTGGATCCGGATTTGCCGGCTTATCCGCAGCTACCCACCTGGCAGACAAGGGCAATTGCACCGTTACCTTACTTGAAAAAAATGATTCCCCTGGAGGAAGAGCTAGAAAGTTCGAGCACCAGGGGTTTGTTTTTGATATGGGGCCAAGTTGGTACTGGATGCCTGATGTATTTGAAACCTATTTTGCCCATTTTGGGAAAAAACCATCTGATTTCTATGAGCTTATCCGCTTAGATCCTTCCTATGCGGTGATCTACGGACAAGAGGATGTATTGGATATTCCTGCCAACATGGACGAATTTAAAGCGATGCTTGAAGGAATCGAAGCAGGAGCCGCTGCCAATCTGGACAAATTCCTAGCTCAAGCAAAGTACAAGTACGAAGTTGGCATTCACGACCTCGTCCATCGCCCGAGTAGATCTCTTTTCGAGTTTGCCTCTCCACGCCTCTTACTAGACATGATCCGGATGGATATCTTTCAATCCATGTCCAAGCATGTCCGCAGCTACTTCAAACACGAAAAGATTGTCCGACTCATGGAATTTCCGGTTCTTTTCCTTGGGGAAACGGCCAATAACATCCCAGCGCTTTACAGTTTGATGAATTACGCAGACATCGCCCTAGGAACCTGGTATCCCAAGAAAGGAATGCATGAAATTATCAAAGGGATGGTTGCTTTGGCAGAAGAAAAAGGCGTAAAATTCAGGTACTCAGCAGAAGTTGATCAAATTGAGGTAACCCAGGGAACTGCCAAAAGTCTCCTTCTTCGTTCAGGTGAACGCATTGAGGCAGACATTGTAGTAGCGGGAGCGGATTACCACCATGTGGATAAACACCTACTCGATCCAGCGTACAGCAACTATACCGAAGACTACTGGAACACCCGTGTCATGGCTCCTTCGAGTTTGCTCTTTTACATTGGGGTAAATAAGCGCCTGAAAAATCTACGTCACCATAACCTGTTTTTCGACGAGCCACTAGGACCGCATGCCGATGCCATTTACACCAATCCCAGATGGCCAGAAAAACCGCTTTTCTATGCATCCGTACCCTCTATTACCGACCCTACCGTCGCGCCAGATGGGATGGAAAATCTCTTTTTACTAGTCCCACTCGCTCCAGATTTGGAGGATACGGAGGAGATGCGTGAAAAATACTTCCACCTCATCCTCGACCGCTTGGAGAAGCTTTCCGGCCAAGAAATTCGCTCGCACATCGTCTACAAACGCTCTTATGCACACAACGATTTCAAGTCGGATTACCACGCTTTCAAAGGCAACGCCTATGGGCTCGCCAATACGCTGATGCAAACGGCCATTTTGAAGCCAAGTCTCAAGAGTAAAAAAGTGAGTAATTTATACTACACGGGTCAATTGACTGTCCCCGGACCGGGTGTTCCTCCTTCCCTAATTTCCGGACATGTGGTAGCTAAAGAAGTGATGAAAGAAAATAATTTGTAAACAAAAAGGTATATTACGTACATGGATGCCATTTCCCTATATGACCAAACTACCTTAGAGTGCAGCAAGCTAATCACGCAGCGCTACAGTACAAGTTTTACTTTGGGCATAAAAACCTTAGCAACAAAATTCCATCTCCCGATTTACGCGATCTATGGCTTTGTTCGCTATGCAGATGAAATCGTAGATACCTTTCACGATCAGGACAAAAAAGCGCTTTTAGAACGTTTCAAAAAAGACACCTACGAGGCCATTGAAGCTAAGATTTCCTTAAATCCGGTGCTACATGCCTTTCAGCTTATCGTCAATCAGTACCAGATTGACCTGGATCTCATCGAGGCTTTTTTGCATTCCATGGAGATGGATTTAGATTTCAAAACGTACAACGATTCCAAGTACCATGAATACATCTATGGCTCTGCAGAAGTCGTAGGCTTGATGTGCTTGAAGGTCTTTTGTCAGGGAGATGAATCAGAATACCAACGCCTAAGAGAACCTGCCTGTAAATTGGGGGCCGCATTTCAAAAGGTCAACTTTCTAAGAGATATTAAAAGTGATTTTGAAGAAAGAGGAAGAGTATATTTCCCAGGGGTAGATTTTAACCGTTTCGATACCTCTGTCAAATCCCTCATCGAAGAAGACATCCAAAAAGATTTTGACGATTCCCTGATTGGAATTGCAGGTCTACCCGATGGAGCTAAACTCGGGGTAAAAGTGGCCTACTTGTACTACCAAAAGCTATTTGATAAGATCAAAAAGCTCCCGCCTGAGACGATTACACAGCAGCGGGTGCGCATTCCCAATGCTAGAAAGTTGAGTTTGCTTTTTGGAAGTTATGTGGAAAACAAACTTGGTTTCTCCTGATGGAAAAATACCTCTATTTAGGCGTACTTCTTTTTGCAATTAGTTATCCACTAGCACAATCCTTCGAGCACCGAATTCGCTATGCAAGTCAATGGAAATCCCTTTTTCCGGGTATGGCAATCACAGCAGCGTTTTTTATCGTCTGGGACCTGTGGTTTACCCAACTCGGTGTTTGGGAGTTCAACCCTACTTACATTCTAGGTTTTTTTCTTATCAACCTCCCGCTAGAAGAATGGCTTTTCTTTTTTATCGTTCCATTTGCCTCAGTATTCATTTATGAGGTCTTGATTTACTTCTTCCCTAAGGATCCATTTAAACCAGTTGGAAAGGTATTTATCGGGATTCTCGTCCCATTATTACTCGTGCTTAGTATCCTCCACCTCGATAAGTGGTATACCTCGGTCAACTTTTTAGTAGGGGCACTGGCATTGACGATTCACTACCTCCTATTCAAAGAAAAATATTTAGGTCGGTTTATTTTTGCTTACCTCGTCCACCTCATTCCATTGATGATTTGCAATGGGATTCTGACTGGAGGACTTACAGAAGAGCCTGTGGTAATTTACAACAATTCCGAAAATTTGGGCATTCGGATTTGGACGGTACCTATCGAAGACTTGATATACTCCATGACCTTATTGCTGATGAACATTAGCTTCCTTGAATACTTCCGAAAAACCCAAACAATTTCCCCAAATCGAGGTTAATATGAGCATGAAACACCTACAGGTTCAAATAGATGATCATTCGGGCTTCTGCTTCGGTGTGGTGTATGCCATCGAAATGGCAGAAGAAATACTCGAGGAGCAAGGTTATCTTTATTGCCTTGGTGACATTGTCCACAACGACGAGGAAGTCAGTAGACTGACCCGAAAAGGGTTAAAGATTATTGACCATCGCGAATTGCATGAGTTGAGAAATGAAAAGGTGCTTATTCGCGCCCACGGAGAGCCCCCCTCAACCTACGAATTGTCAATCAAAAACAACCTTACCCTGATTGATGCCAGCTGTCCAGTGGTGCTTAAACTTCAGAACCGGATCAAAAATTCCTTTGACAAGGAAGATAATATCTACATTTACGGCAAGCACGGACATGCAGAAGTAATTGGACTTCTGGGTCAGACCAACAACAAGGCGGTGGTATTCCAAGACATTTCGGAATTGGATATTCCCAACCTCCCAAAAAACATTACGCTATACAGCCAGACCACCAAAAGCACAGACAAATTCTACGAAATCAACGAGATTTTGAGAGAAAATGGAATCACTGTGAATACAAATGACACGATTTGTAGACAAGTTTCAAACAGAGATAAGGAGTTGCGTAAGTTTGCCGAAAAGTTTGATAAAATCGTATTTGTTAGCGGTACCAAATCTTCCAATGGCAAGGTGCTTTACAATGTCTGCAAGGAGAAAAATGAATACACTTACTTTGTGTCCAACCCTGACCAAATTGAGGAGAGTTGGTTTGGATCCAGCGAATCAGTAGGCATCTGCGGCGCCACCTCCACGCCCATGTGGCTCATGGAGCAGGTTCGAGAGCGTATTTTAACCTTTTAATCGCTCCCTCATGGAGGCTAACTCAAGCGTAGGTACTGTTGACCCCAAAGGTCTTTTAATCGGTTGGGGTATAATCCTCACCTGGACACTTTCCTTAGCTTTTTTACTCACTTGGGAATTTTCTTGGGCGAATCCCCTGACTTTTTTGGCCATTTTAGTTCAGACGCATCTGTACACTGGACTATTCATCACTGCACACGATGCCATGCATGGTATCGTTTCCTCCAATAAAAAAGCCAATCACTTCACCGGATGGATCGCAGCAATATTATTTTCTTACAACTTTTATTGGAAACTATTTCCCAAGCACCACGAACACCATCGCTACGTAGCCACCGATAAAGATCCAGATTACCATGCCTCAGGAAAGTTTTTCAGATGGTATTTGAGCTTTATCTTCCAATACCTAAACGGCTGGCAATTTCTACTGATGGCAGTCACCTTCAATCTACTCAAATTGGTACTGCCCACTGAAAACTTGATTATTTTCTGGATGGTTCCTGCAGGACTCTCCACGCTTCAGCTCTTTTTCTTTGGTACTTTCTTGCCTCACATGGGCGAACAGACCAACGAACACCATTCGAGTTCGCAACCCAAAAACCATTTTTGGGCCTTCATAAGTTGCTACTTCTTTGGTTATCACTTTGAACATCACGATTCTCCTGGCACTCCTTGGTGGCGATTATGGCGTGTAAAAGAAAAACAAGGCACATAATTTTTTCCCATCAACGACGCTAAAGAACCATTTATTTCCCCTATACATATAAACCAGTCGGGGAATACTTCGGTTATCATTCTACAGGTTGCAAAAATGACCTCGTATCTAGTCACTTACACCCACTCATTCACTTATGCGATTACCTCTACTCTTTAGCCTACTCTTCATATCCCTCTCTAGCTTGGGCCAAGGAATCATTCGTGGAAAGATTACTAGCTCCATCACTAACCAAGGCGTTCCCTTTGCCAATGTAATTCTACTCAACACCGACCTGGGGGCCATATCGGATGAGGAAGGAAACTATGAAATTGTAAATGTGTCTCCAGGGCTGTATAATATCAGAGCTAGCTACGTAGGCTATAAGTCCAACACTGCCTATGAAATCCAAGTAAGCTTAGCCAAACCTGTTCAACTGGACTTTAGCCTAGTAGAAGATGCCTCCGAACTTAGCGAAGTGCTGGTTAGCAGTGAATTTACTCGTTCGGAAGACACTCCGCTATCGGTTCGAAAACTAAATACCAATGAAATTGAGCGGTATCCAGGTGGTAATCGAGACATTTCCCGAGTGATCCAATCCTTGCCCGGTGTGGCAAGCACACCCAGTTTTCGTAACGACATCTTGATTCGCGGAGGGGCTCCCAATGAAAATCGATTTTTTGTAGATGAAATTGAAGTCCCTGTGATCAATCACTTCGCGACACAAGGTTCCTCAGGAGGGCCTGCTGGAATATTGAACGTAAACTTGATTAAAAATGTGGATCTCATCACGGGGGGCTTCCCTGCCAACCGAATGAATGGGTTAAGTTCCTTCTTTGAGTTTCAACTAAAAGAAGGAAGAAGGGATCGAATGGCTACCCAATTGACTGTAGGCGCTTCCGAACTCACTTTATCCAATGAAGGTCCTATTTCAGAAAAGTCAACGTACATTCTATCCGCCAGAAGGTCGTATTTGCAAGGCTTATTTCGTTTACTCAATCTCCCATTTTTACCTACATTCAACGATTTTCAGGTAAAAACTACTACCAAAATCAATGATAAAACCGAATTGACCTTTATTGGCATTGGGGCCATCGACCAATTTGTTTTAAATGAGGAGGTCCCTGAAGAAGAAACACCCGAGCAAAAGGATGATCGCCTCTACTTGCTCAACATACTCCCGGTTCAATCACAATGGAATTACACCACCGGAGCCAAATTGAAGCGCTTCCGGGACAATGGCTTCTGGACCTTTGTGCTGAGTCGAAATATGCTTAACAACGAGTCCTACAAGTATGCAGGCAACAACGAGGAAGATGAAGAAAACTTACTCTTCAACTACCGATCCCAGGAGTCAGAAAACAAATTTCGAGCTGAGAATAGCATTTTTGGAAAAGGCTACACCTTCAAATACGGGATCAATCTGGAATACTCACGCTATTTGATTGACAATTTTGATCGAGCTGTACTTTCTCAAACTGGGGAAACCATAGACTTTCAGGCTACCTCCAATTATACCAGCTATGGTGCATTTGTATCTGGATCCAAAAATTGGTTTGGAGACCGCCTGCTCTTGAGTGGCGGGGTTCGAGTAGATGGATCAGATTTTGCAATAACTGCCTCCAATCCCTTACAACAATTCAGCCCTCGAGCGTCTGTTTCCTACCAACTCAAACCCAACTTTTTTGCCACTGCAAATGGGGGGATTTATTACCAGCGTCCGGCATACACCATACTCGGTTACCAAAATTCGGGAGGAACCTTTGTCAATCAAGACAGCGATGTCCGCTACATCCGAAATGCACAACTGATTGGAGGAATCGAATACCTAGTTCCTGAAAAAGCTAGAAGATTCACCGCAGAAGGGTTTTTTAAGCGTTACAGCAACTATCCCTCTTCCATCCGAAATGGAATTTCTTTGGCCAACTTAGGAGCAGATTTCGGAGCCATCGGTAATGAGCCCGTCAGCTCCTCTTCTACTGGAAGAGCTTATGGTCTAGAGTTCTTGGCCCAGCAGCGCCTCTACAACAATTTCTACGGTATTGCTTCGGTCACCTTGGTACGCTCAGAGTTTACCAACTCAGATACAAAAAAAATGACTCCATCCTCCTGGGACAATGGATTTATTGTCAGCCTCACGGCAGGAAAACGCTTTGGTAAAAATTGGGAAGCAGGAGGAAGATGGAGATTTTTAGGAGGAACACCCTATACACCAGCCGACCTAAACGCCACGGGCCTTAGAGAAAACTGGGATCTACGCAATGGGGCTATTTTAGACTTTACACGAATCAATGGCGTCCGACTAAAGCCTTTTCATCAACTTGATGTCCGCATTGATAAAAAGTACTTCTTTAATCAATGGAATCTCAACTGGTATTTTGATATACAGAATGCGTACAACTTTCAAGCGAAACAAGCCCCGCTTATCTTGCCGGTTAGAGACGATCAAGGCAACCTAAGTTTAGACCCTAACGACGCAACACGCTACCAACTCAAATCGGTAGTAAACCCTGCTGGATCTATATTGCCAACTGTGGGGTTAATTGTGGAGTTTTAAGAAGCAAAACACCCCGATTTAGACGAGGTGTTTTGCTTTTAATTACATTTAATTGAGCCGCCAACGTACATTGAGTCCAAAGCCAGCTCGAAATTCCGTGACCTCTACCAAAAATAAATAGGGTCTAAAATCCAGGCCTAAACTAATTGGAACTTCTGAAAAGGCATATTCAACCCCTACTTCTCCAGCTCCACCAAATCGAAAGTCTTCGGACAAGTAAACTGAAGGACCAAATCCTGCATACCAATTGAGTTTAGTGTCGGGGATCTCCTCATAAACCGGATTCCAAAGCGCATCCACGCCCAATCCTTTTTGGCCAAAACTGACATTGGCATGCACCCTACTGAATTCTCCTGTAGAGAAAATTCCGTCCAAAGCCACATTATTGCCATTAATGTGACCAAATCGGATTCCGATTTCTTGCGCTTGAGTGGTAAGGGACCCTACTACAAGCCCTGCTAGTAGCAGTATAAAAAAGAATGTTTTTCGCATAGTTGGTTGAATGACCTAACTAAAATAGCAAGCGAAAATTGAGCCAAAATTACTTTATAACGTGGAGATTATTTGTTTCCCCAAACGAAGTACTTCTCGCACCAATAGCTCCATGTCTTCCCTGCGCGTACGCTGATTTGTATTGGCTACCCGCAAGGTATATTTTCCATTTAAACTAGTTGAGCTAGGGGAGGCAATGCCTTCTTCCTGAAGGCGAAGTAGAATTTCTCGATTGAGTTCACGAAGTTCCTCCTCCGCCATGCCTGGATACACCATCCGAAAGCAGGTGATGCTCATGGATAGAGGAGCCATTAATTCCAAATTGGGGTGTTGCACTACCAACTCCGCCAAATAGGCTGCATGCCGGTTATTTTGAGCAATCATAGCTGCATACTTTGCTCTTCCGTGCTCTTTAAGAGACATCCATACCTTCAGGGCTTTGAAGCCACGCGATAGTTCAAAGCCGAAGTTGTTGATGGAATCCAAACCACCGGAAAGGCCCCGCTGTTCCTGCAAGAGATAATTGGGTGCGATGGCAAAGGAGTCACGGTGCTTTTTAGCATCGCGGATGAGTGTACATCCCACTTCATAGGGCACATAAAGCCACTTGTGCAAGTCAAAAGCCAAGCTATCTGCAGCTTCAATCGCCCGTAAGGCATCGGCATAGATTGGGTCAAGTTTGGCCAAGGCACCATAGGCTCCATCTACATGAAACCAAAGTCCATATTCTTTGGAAATCTCCAGCAGCTCCTCCATAGGATCAATGGCTCCGGTATTGACTGTACCGGCTGTACCTACGATACAAAAGGGAAGTAAACCGGTTTGAAGATCGAGTTTAATTTGAGTTCGCAGGGCAGTACTATCCAACTGAAATCGATCATTCACTTGAATTTTTCGGACTCCTTCACTTCCTAAACCTAAAATTTCTGCTGCCTTTAAGACACAGGAATGCGTTTCTACCGAACAATAAATCAAGAGTTGAGCGGAGGCAGCCTTAAGCCCTTTTTGACGTATCTTTTCTTCTCCCACTGAATTTCTTGCTACCGTCAAGGCAGTGATATTTGCCATTGACCCCCCGCTAACAAGGATTCCAGAGGCTTCGGAAGGAAAGTTCATCAGCTCCTTGCACCAGTTGACCACCTGCCGGTCTACATACATCGCAGCATGTTCCCCGATGGCAGTGTTGGGATTCATCCCGGATGCCAATAGGTCTGCGAAGGATCCAAGGGGTGTACCCGTCCCTTGAATCCATGCAAAAAAACGAGGGTGCACATTCCCTTTGTTATAGGGAAAAATGTACTGTTTAAATTCTTCGTACACCTCCTGAGCATCTTTGCCTTGCTCTGGAAGGGGGCTATCCAAAAAGGTTTTCACCTCCTCTGGGATGGGCTTCCAAGTTTTTTCTTCTCGAATTCCCTTCCAGTAATCAATCAAGTCGTCCACCATTTGGTGGCCCAATTGTCGCATGGATTCCCAATCTTTGGGGTCTAAGTTTTGATCGGGAATAGTTTCCATTTGGGACATAGCGAAGAATCTTAGATTATTTCTTAAAGTTAATGAACAAGACCTATTTCTATAAGCTGATTATCCGCAGTAATTCAAACAATTTCTGAGCTACTGGTAAGATTACGGATAATCAGATTCTATAAAATTGGATCATTAGAAGGTTTACCTTGGAACCTTGTTGTGAGTTTGTTTTTTAGCACTGCGTAAACTCAAAAAATCAATTGGTACATCTCCTCCAACTTGCTTACTTGGATAACTTGGATTTTAAACTTGTTCATATCCAATCCTTTGACAGCATACTTGGAAACAACAATTTTCTTGAAGCCGAGCTTCTCTGCTTCTGCGATACGGTTTTCTATACGAGATACGGCTCGGATTTCCCCCCCCAACCCTACCTCACCGGCAAAGCATATTTGCTCGGATACGGGAGTATCCTCGTAACTGGAAATCAAGGACGCACATACGGCCAAGTCCAAACCTGGATCATCTACGCGCAGGCCTCCTGCCACATTCAAAAACACGTCCTGCTGCCCAAGACGCATCCCTCCACGCTTTTCCAACACAGCCAAAAGCATGTTAAGTCGCTTCGAATCGTGCCCCGTGCTGCTTCGCTGCGGAGTGCCGTAGGTAGCTGGACTCACTAGGGACTGTATCTCGATTAGCAAGGGGCGATTGCCCTCTAGCATTGCGCCAATGGCCACCCCATTGAGCACCTCGTCCCGTTGTGTTAATAAGATTTCGGAAGGGTTGGATACGGCACGCAAGCCTTCTGCGCGCATTTCGTAGATCCCCAACTCATGCGTAGAACCAAATCTGTTTTTGGAAGTTCGCAAGATGCGGTAGGTCAAATGACGATCTCCCTCAAACTGCAACACGGTATCCACCATGTGCTCGAGCACTTTGGGCCCAGCGATGGATCCATCTTTGGTGATGTGGCCGATCAAAAACACAGGGGTACCTGTTTCCTTGGCAAACTTCATCAACTCTGCGGTGCATTCCCGCACTTGGGAAACCGATCCTGCAGCGGATTCTACAAACTGGCTATGGAGAGTTTGGATGGAATCGATGACCAAAAAATCTGGGTTAAGGACCTCTATTTGCTGAAAAATCTGTTGCGTATTCGTTTCAGAAAGCACGTAACAATCTGGATTTTTTGCTGCCATTCGATCCGCGCGCATTTTGATTTGCGCTTCGCTTTCCTCTCCAGAGACATAGAGGACTTTTTTACCCTTTAGTGTCAAGGCGATTTGCAGCATGAGGGTGGATTTGCCAATGCCTGGCTCACCCCCAATGAGGACGAGGGAACCTGCGACAATCCCTCCACCCAATACGCGATCTAATTCGGGATCCGAAGTAATCCAACGGGGTTGCTCCTCGTAGTTGACTTCGGAAATTTTCTTAGGGGCACTGGCCTTTTTGAGTCCGGAGCCCTGAGGTTTCCAACTACCTTTGCCCGGCTCCTCTTTTTGAATAATTTCCTCCACATAAGTGTTCCACTCCCCGCAGGAAGGACATTTACCAGTCCACTTCGGGCTCTGTGCCCCGCAGTTTTGACAGAAAAAGGTGGTTTTTACTTTAGCCATTTGCTGATTAATTGAGTTTTTTTAATTCGGATACCAGATACCCTTCTAGTTTTTCTTTTTCTGGAAGTAGAATCAAATACTCTTGAATAAAGAGATTCTTATCCATGCCCCCAGTAGCATATTTTACCAAAGCTTTATCCTTTCCTGCCACCAGAAGAATCCCAATAGGCAAGTTATCCGTTGGTTCGCTAATCTCTTCTTTAAAGAAATTAACATAGGTATTGAGTTGACCAATATCTCCGTGCTCAAATTGACCAATTTTTAATTCAACCAAAACATGACACTTTAATATTCGGTGATAAAATACAAGATCTACAAAGTAATACCTTTCCCCGATTAGAATTCTCCTTTGTCTAGACTCAAAACAAAAACCGTAACCCAGCTCTAAAATAAATTCTTGTAGGTGATGAATCAACGCATCCTCCAAATCAGATTCTTGGATCAATTCAGTTGACTTCAAATTAAGAAAATCGAAGGCATAAATGTTCTTAATAATGTCCGTTGGCTCTTTTGGAGAAATAATCTGCTGGGGATGCATTTCTTTAGGGAAAGCTACTGCAGCAGAACGCTCAAAAAGTTGGCTACTAATCTGCCTTTTCAATTCTCGGATGCTCCAAATTCCTTTGATAGACTCCAATTCATAAAAAGTGCGTTTTGTTTGATTATCAATCGGGAAAAGCAGTTCCAAATGAGAATAAGATAGCTTGGAAATCAACTTCTCCCCAGGGATTAGAAATTCAGTTTGCAATAGTGGGGACGCTGTCCCCACTATTTGATCCCTTTCTTCTGACGGAATAGCTACTCCAAGTTTTTCAATCCCCTCAAGACCTTCCAACACTTGAAAAAAAGAATTTGATTCGCTTTTCAAGAAGTCCAATACCTGTGGATAAAGTGTATAAAATGCCCTAAATCGAAAGAGTGATCGTCGGTCTAATCCTTTTATGTGATTTAGGTTTTGGGCCATTTGATCAATAAGCGACTCACCGTAGCTTGCCCTATTTTTGCCATGCAATTCAAATTCCACAATGTAAAACCCAATTAGCCAGTTTCGAATTGTCAAGGCTTGATTTACTGCATTTGCTGCATGTGATTGAAGCCTTGTATGAAGGGTTCCAATCCCCTCTATTAACCTTACAAATTCTATCATAGTAGTTTAAAAAATGTGATTGTGTATTCTGATCTTGTCCCTAAGACCCCAAAGAACTCTTGAAAAATATTTGGTGCTAAATACGGGATCTATACGAGTACTAAAGGTTGTATAAGGTACAAAATACCTGCTTGCGGAAGGCAGGCCAAGTACAAAGTATTTTCTAAATGAACGTTCTATTTCAAAAGAAAAAGATCGTGAAATAATAAAGCGAAATACGGTAGAAATAGATTATGCTTCTCCTACCTGCCGCGGTGGGCTTTGTGAACTAGTTTGAAATACGGATTTGAAAGTACTTTGTACAATTCTCTACTTTTAATGTCGAATGCCCAACGCTGATTGAAGAATGTTGAAGTAAGGATAACTAGCCTCTAAAGTCAGCAAACGCCCTAATCTTGGTACTTTGTACTTGGTACATTCTACACAATTAATGCGCTTGCAACCAGTCCGTACCCACCCCGACTTCCACTTCGATCGGCACAGGGAGAGAAATGGCATTGGACATCAATCCTGGAATTTCTTTTTTGAGTAGGTCAACTTCGTCTTTGTGCGCATCAAACACCAATTCATCGTGCACTTGGAGAATGAGTTTAGACTTCAAATTTTTCCCTTTCATCCAGGCCTGTACATGAATCATCGCTACCTTGATCAGGTCAGCCGCCGAGCCTTGAAGAGGGGCATTGATTGCATTTCGCTCTGCAAAACCCCGCATGGTCATGTTGCGGCTATTGATGTCCCGAAGGTAGCGGCGACGTCCAAGGATAGTCTCTACAAATTCCTGCGTTCTAGCCTTTTCAATCGCTCCATCCATGTACTGTTTGACGGCCGGAAACTCGATGAAGTAAGCATCAATGATTTCCTTTGCTTCCCCGCGAGGAATGGATAGCCGCTGGGCCAAGCCAAATGCAGAAATACCATAGATGATACCGAAGTTGGCGGTTTTAGCCTTTCTTCGCATATCTGTAGTCACCTCATCTAAAGGTACCTTGAAAATTTTAGCTGCCGTAGTGGCGTGGATATCACGCCCTGTTCGGAAAGCCTCTAGCATGGATTCATCCTGAGAAAATGCTGCCATCAAGCGCAATTCAATCTGGGAATAATCGGCAGACAGCAAGACGTAGTTCTCGTCTCGAGGCACAAATGCCTTTCGGATTTCTCTGCCTCGTGCGGTACGGATTGGAATATTCTGCAGGTTGGGGTTGATTGAAGAAAGGCGTCCAGTAGCTGCCACAAACTGATTGTAGGTAGTGTGAATTCTTCCGGTTTTGGGGTTAATCATGGTTGGCAACGCATCGACATAAGTAGACTTCAGCTTGACCATTTGGCGATACTCAAGAATAGCTTCCGCAATCTCGTGTTCGTCCGCCAGCTTACTCAAGATTTCCTCTCCTGTGGCATATTGGCCAGTTTTGGTTTTTTTGGCCTTGGGATCCAATTTCAATTTTTCAAAAAGTACTTCACCAAGTTGCTTGGGGGAAGCCAGATTAAAGCGAACCCCTGCCAATTCGTACACACGCTTTTCGATCTCCTTGCTTTCTTGTTCTAGGGTGACCGAAAGTTCTGCCAAACTTCCTGTGTCTATTCGCACTCCTTCAAATTCCATATCGGTCAACACCGGAATCAATGGATTCTCTACTTCTTCCACTAGCTTCTTTACTCCATTGGCTTGTAAAATCGGGTCCAGCTTTCCCTTAAGGCGAAGCGTAATGTCTGCATCCTCAGACGCATAAGCGGTCACTTCATCCTCGTCCACATCCCGCATATTGCCTTGACCTTTGCCCTTTTTGCCGATTAATTCGGTAATCGACACCGGCTTGTACTGTAGGTACTGCTGAGCCAGCCAGTCCATGCCATGCTTTCCTTCCGGTTCGATGAGGTAATGGGCCAGAAGCGTATCGTACAGGGTTCCTTTGATTTCTATCCCGTAGTTTTTAAGGACTAACAAGTCGTATTTGATGTTTTGACCTATTTTGAGAATAGATTCATTTTCAAATACCGGACGAAGCAGTTCCAATATCTCTTGGGTTTCTTTTGGATCAGGCCCTACCGGAATGTAATAGGCCTCCCCCTCCAAGTACGCAAAGGAAATGCCCACCAACTCCGCTCGCATGGCGTCCAAGTCTGTGGTTTCCGTATCAAAACAGACCTCCTTTTGTAGGAGCAAGTAGTCTATTAGCTCTTGAACGGCCTCTTTTCCTTTGATTTTATGGTAGTTGTGCGCATTGCTGTGGATGGTGTCCAGGACAACCGGAACCGCAAGTGAAATGACCTCCCCGTCCTCTCCCTCCTCGAGTTGATTCGTTGGCTGCGAAGCAGGTGCCCCAAACAAATCCATCTGTGCTGGGCCAGAAGAGGATGCGGTCGATTTTTTAACAGGGCCTTCCTTAAATACGCGAGCAGCCAGAGTGCGGAACTCCAATTCCGAAAAAATTGCCCTCAATTTCTCGTCGTCTACACCGGCATACCGAAGGTCTTCTTCATCAAAATCCACCGGGACATCAATTTTAATGGTCGCAAGTTCCTTGGATAAAATTCCTTGGGCACCAAAGTTTTCCACATTTTCTCGTTGTTTGCCTTTGAGCTGAGCGGCATTAGCGACCACTCCCTCTAGCGTTCCAAATTCTTTGAGTAGTTTGACCGCAGTTTTTTCCCCAATCCCAGGAATTCCAGGAATGTTATCCACAGCATCACCCATCAAGCCCAAAATATCCCGTACCTGATCGACGTGTTCAATGTCCCACTTATCGCAGATCTGTTTGGGACCCATCACGTCCACTCCATTGCCCATAAAGGCCGGCTTGTAAAGAAAAATATGCTCGTCTACTAGCTGCCCATAGTCCTTGTCAGGAGTCATCATATAGACTGTAAACTGTTCTTTTTCTGCTTTTTTTGCAATCGTGCCAATCACGTCATCCGCTTCAAATCCATCCAGCTCAAGTACTGGTATTTTAAAAGCTCGAACAATCTCTTTTACCCAAGGAATGGAGACGGTAATGTCTTCGGGTTGCTCCAGTCGATTCGCCTTGTAGGGGGTATATTGTTCGTGTCGAAAAGTTGGGGCCTTCGTATCAAAGGCCACTGCAATATGGGTAGGCTTCTCCTTTTCCAATACTTCCAAAAGGGTGTTGGTAAATCCGAGCATCACCCCTGTATTGAGGCCTTTAGAGTTAATTCTTGGGTTCTTACTAAAGGCAAAATGGGCCCGATAAATCAGGGCCATGGCATCCAAAAGAAAAAGTTTATATGCTTGGGATTGAGACATTCGAATCAGGGGTTGGAGTAAGAAAAGAAAGTTTCTGACTTACTAAGATACTACTTTTCCGTAGGAGCTGGAGGTCAAAAGGAATGGGAAACTGACAATTTCAGACAAACTAAGTCAGCCTTCGTTTTCGTGCTGCTTGAGGTAATTCTTGACTTGCAAGCTTCGTAGGAAAATAAGGGTCAGCGGAATCAACCAGAGCAATTCGTTGAACACCAAATGAAACACCGATCGCTTGTTCCAGCCTAACTCAGGTACAAAGCCCAAGGCAAACCAGGTGGCAGCGATAATTTTTCCTGATATCCCTATTAAAATCAGCCAAACCCAAGAAACTGGATAAAAGGCAGCAAAAAATAGTACAAGTCCAATGACGATTCCGAAGATCCCAAAATAGGAACTGGGAACAGGTTGAGTCGGTATAATTCCCATGGCCATCCAACTGACCACTGTCTCACCGAAATAGGTATAGAAGGCAGACCAAGCAATTGTATACATTCCCGCCAGTAGAAGGAGACCTCGAAAATGCATGGGAAATTTGGGGAATACAAGGGGTTGATCCATGGAAAGGTTGATTTTTAGAGGCGAAATAAACACCTTGAGGTAAAACAGGTTTGGAACGTATACAAAACTATCTAATGAATCGAAAAAACAACCTTCCTTCCTTTGCTTTTCTTTTTCTTGGCGCTGCTATTTTCTCTGCCTTAGGGTTTGGAATAGGTCAAAATGTTGGCGAAATCAAACCCCCCATCCTTGATGCGGCAGCAGAACTCATAGGCCTATCTTTCACTGCACAAGAAAAGGACAGCATGATCAGTACACTGACTACCCATCGCAGTAACTATGAACTGCTCCGCAAGCACAAATTAGATAATTCGGTGGGACCCTCTTTGGTGTTTAACCCTCTTCCTCAGGGTTTCCTCCCCAGCCAACACCAAGAATCCTACGACTGGGGACTTCCTACACTAGTCCCCTTACCCACTGCCGATGTGGACCTAGCATTTATGCCGGTGCACCAACTTTCTGTCCTGATCAAATCGAGGCAATTGACTTCTGAGCGGCTGACACAACTATACATCGAGCGAATCAAAACTCATTCAGATACCCTTAAATGCCTAGTCACCCTTTTAGAAGAGCGAGCCTTAAATCAAGCTAGAGCCTTAGACCGGGAGCTTGCAGCGGGTACTTACAGAGGTCCTCTCCATGGAATTCCTTTTGGGGTAAAGGATTTATTTTCCCTTCCAGGTACCAAAACCACTTATGGAGCCATGCCTTATAAGGACCAGGTACTCGACGAAACTGCCACCATCATCACCAAATTGGAAGATGCAGGAGGAGTCTTGGTAGGAAAATTTACCCTCGGTGCCTTGGCCATGGGAGACGTATGGTATGGGGGAATCACCAAAAATCCCTGGAATCTGAAGCAAGGGTCTAGTGGTTCTTCGGCTGGCTCTGCTTCAGCAGTAAGTGCAGGATTGGTGCCCTTCGCCATTGGAACAGAGACCCTAGGCTCCATCGTGTCACCCTCTACTCGAAATGGGGTCACTGGGCTACGCCCTACTTTTGGAAGGATCAGTAGGCATGGAGCCATGGCACTCAGCTGGTCCATGGATAAGGTAGGGCCTATTTCCAGATCTGTGTTGGACAACGCAATTGTGCTTTCCATCTTGAATGGAATTGACCCAAAAGATCCGGCTACCATCCCAGCAGCTTTCAATTATTCAGTAAAAAACGAAGTCAAAAATTTAAAAGTAGGATACTTTAGTTCTTTTTTTGAAGGAAATCGTCCGGGTATAGAAAATGACCGGGCAGTGTTAGACCTACTGAAAAATCAAGGAATATTCCTCCACCCAGTAGTCTTGAAAACGAATGTCAATCCGGGACCTTTGGTATCCATGTTATTAGTAGAAGGTGCGGCAGCATTTGACGAATTGACTCGACTTGGTCTGGATGACCAGTTGGTCGCGCAACACAAGGGGGCTTGGCCCAATGTATTTCGTGCGGCTCGCTTGATCCCTGCAGTAGAATACATTCAAATGAGTCGCCAACGAAGTTTATTAACCGAAGAAATACATGCCTTGATGAAGGAATACGATGTGATTGTGACCCCTTCCTTTGCTGGACAGCAACTCCAAATCACCAACTTGACAGGTCATCCTGCTCTTTGTCTACCAAATGGATTTGGAGCAAATGGCAGCCCTACTTCCATTACTTTATTGGCCAACCTATTTGAGGAAGAAAAATTAATTATGCTGGGTCGTTTGATTCAGGAAAATTCCGAGTGGCAAGCCAAACGCCCTCCACTTTTTTCGAAATAGGATTGCTTCAAAGGCTCGGGTGAAAAATTGCTGCCTAAACTCAAAAAAGAGGCCTTGCAAAAAATGCAAGGCCTTTTATTTAGTGGATAATTCCCGAAATTTTTAAGTGGTTAGGCGAAAGAAATAGGACTTTCTGAGTTGTTTCAATTTTGTATTGATCGATTTTCCCAGTCGCCTGATTCATGTAAAGTTCCCCTAGGGTTGTGCTTGAGTAAAACAAATTTTCATCCTTTATTTTGAAAGTAATCCAGGAGGGATAATTCTGCACGTACCGAATCGAAATTTCTTTAACCTTTCCTTTGGCATCAGGCAGTAACTCATGGATAAGCTGATCTGGAGTAGTTCGGGTAGAATAGGCGGTAGCCAGTGAAGCAACATTGATGTCTGCTTCGTAAAAAAAGGCAAATTCTTCTTTCCAATCTTTGGAAGTGTAAGGCAGATCGGCAATTTGTTGTTCCCTATTTATTTCTGTGGTTTTCAATACAGAATCCCCGTCTAATTTTCCGAGCTCTAGGTCCATAAACCCCTTTAAATCAAAATAAGGAAGCTTTTCCAACTTTTGCGTTTCCTGATTTGGCGCGCAAGCAAACAAAAGTCCTCCAATCAAAAAGGCAAGAAAGTAGGTGATTTTCATGCGTTTAGTAGTAATATTTCTCCAGTCATTTCTTCAGGGATTTCGATCCCCATTAATTGAAGGATGGTGGGGGCCAAATCGCCCAATTTCCCATCTTTTACAGAAATTTTTTCTTTGTCCACCAAAATAAACGGGACCAAGTTGGTGGTGTGTGCGGTATTTGGACTGCCATCCTCGTTAATCATTACATCCGAATTGCCATGGTCGGCGATTACTATTACAGTATACTCGTTTGCACTAGCTGCCTTGACTACTTTTTCTGTGGCAGCATCTACGGCTTCACAGGCCTTTACTGCTGCATCAAAATCTCCCGTATGTCCAACCATATCTGCATTTGCAAAATTAAGGCAAATAAAGTTTGCGCTTTTCTTTTTGAATTCCGCAGTGATCTTGAGTGCAATCTCTCCTGCGCTCATTTCAGGCATCAAATCGTAAGTGGCTACCTTGGGTGAAGGGCAGAGAATTCTGCTTTCTCCGATAAATTCTTTTTCCCTACCCCCAGAAAAAAAGAAGGTTACGTGGGGGTATTTCTCTGTTTCTGCGATTCGGATTTGTTTTTTTCCTGCCTTCTCCAATACCTCACCAAGGGTGTTCTTCAATTTGTCCTTTTCAAACAATACTTGCACCCCTTTGAATGTCTCATCGTAAGCGGTAAGGGTCAGGTAATCGAGTGCCAACTTTTTCATCTTGAAGTCCACAAAATCTCGTTGACTTAGTGCTTGGGTAATTTCCCTTCCACGGTCGGTACGGAAATTGAAACACAAGACCATGTCTCCCTCTGCAATAGTAGCAAGCGGTTTATTGTCTGCCCCCACTTGAATAATGGGTCGGATAAACTCGTCTGTTACATTGTTGGCATAAGATTTTTTAATGGAATTGAGCAAATTTTTTGATTTCTCCCCTTCACCGAGTACCATCGCATCGTAGGCAAGCTTGATTCGCTCCCATCGGTTGTCCCTATCCATGGCATAATACCTTCCAATAACAGAAGCTATTTTACCCACTGAATTAGAAAGGTGAGTTTGGAGGTCACTCAAGTAGGTTAATCCACCTTTAGGATCTGTATCTCGACCATCAGTAAAAGCATGAATAAACACTTCCTCCATTTCATGGTGCTTGGCAGCATCACAAAGCCCTTTTAAATGTTCACTATGCGAATGAACTCCTCCATCAGAGAGGAGTCCGATAAAATGTACTTTTTTCTTTCCTGCTTTGGCTCTTGCAAAGGCCGCAGTTAAAACGGGATGCGTAAGTAATTCTCCTTGCTTTACTGCCAAATTAATTTTTACTAAGTCTTGGTAGACTACCCTGCCTGCGCCAATGTTCATGTGCCCTACTTCAGAGTTGCCCATTTGACCTTCAGGAAGCCCAACTGCAAGGCCTGAAGCTTCCAGTGTAGCATGTGGATAAGTTTTGAATAAGTCGTCTACAAAAGGAGTATTGGCTTTGTCAATGGCAGAAACAGCAGGATTAGTAGCAAGTCCCCAACCATCTAAAATTAATAATAACACGTTCTTATTCATGCCGCAAATATAGTACAATAGAAACCAAAATCTGGTTCAGAATGTTGTTAAATTGCTAAATAAGGATGTTTTTCATGTTTTCTTTCAGTTGATTTACAGGCAGTTGACTCCATGATTTAAAATGTGCGGTCGAAGAAAAAAGAAATACCCGCCTAGTCAAACAGAAACCTTGAGAGAAGAAAAGGCGTATTCGGAAAAGAAATTGCCTTAAGGCATTTTCAAGATTTGGCAAACATCCCCCCCTAAATTTGTTAATTTTGGCTTTATGAGACCCTCCTACCTTAGTGAATCGGCAATCGAACAATTTATTCAAAGTGCCCTAATGGAGGACATAGGTCCTGGAGATTATTCTTCGCTCGCAGCCATTTCCAAGGAGGCCATGGGTACCGCACGTTTATGGATCAAAGATCGCGGGGTTTTAGCAGGAATGGAATTGGCAGAACTGATTTTTAAGGCGGTAGATCCCCGCTTAGAACTCGTTTTTTTTAAAAAAGATGGAGATCTGGTAGTTCCAGGAGATTTTGGCTTTGAGGTGACAGGACCTGTAGTTTCGATTTTATCCGCCGAACGAGTCGTCTTAAATTGTCTTCAGCGCATGAGTGCCATTGCCACCAAAACACAAGGACTCAGCCAGCTTATTGCACATACCAGAGCAACGCTTTTGGATACACGCAAGACCACCCCAAATTTCCGCCTCCCAGAAAAATGGGCAGTATTTATTGGAGGGGGCCAAAACCATCGTTTTGCCTTATACGACCGGGTGATGCTAAAGGACAACCACATTGACTTTGCCGGCGGGATTGCAAAGGCAGTAAGCCGTGCTCAAGCGTATTTAAAAGAAAATAACCTTTCCCTACAAATTGAAGTGGAAACTAGGAGTTTGGCAGAGGTGGAGGAAGTACTCAAAATCGGGGGGGTTGACTACATTTTATTGGATAACATGGACCCAGCCACACTAAGAGCCGCCGTAAAACGGATCGATGGCCAGATAAAAACAGAAGCTTCTGGTGGAATCACCGCAGAAAACCTAGTTGAAATAGCGGAGTGTGGGGTAGATTTTATTTCTATGGGAGCACTTACCCATTCCGTTTCCAGTTTAGACCTCAGTCTAAAGGCCTCTCAATAGAAAGGAAATCTACGTTTCGTTTGATTCCTTTGTACTTGGTTCGGTTAACAGCAGAACCAGCAAATACACGTTTGAAAGTTTCTTCCGTGAGCTCTCTCCAATCCTGTAAAGTGAAGGATTCCAGTTCAGAAGAGGGACTAAAACCAGGCTCTTGGTGAGGTGTTGAAAACCGATTCCAAGGACATACATCCTGACAAATATCACAACCAAACACCCAGTTGTCCATCTGCCCACTAAATGTGGCAGGAATGGCCTCTTTTAGTTCGATGGTGAGGTAAGAAATGCAACGAGAGCCATCTACTACCCCTGGCTCAATAATCGCGTCAGTAGGGCAGGCATCTATGCAGGCCGTACAGGTGCCGCAATAGTCCTTAGTCGTAGGAAGGTCTGGCGTCGCTTCCAGATCGATCACTAGCTCTGCCAAAAAGAAAAAACTTCCCATGGAGCGATTGAGTAGAAGGCTATTCTTACCAATCCATCCCAACCCTGCTCGCTGTGCCCATTGACGCTCTAGGATGGGTGCAGAATCTACAAAGCTCCGACCATGAATCTCACCAATTTCATCTTTAAGGCAACTCAAAAACTCTCGGAGCTTTTCCTGAATCAAGTCGTGGTAATCCTTGCCATACGCATATTTGGCTAATTTGAGGTCTTCAGATCCTTGAGGAAGGGATTTTTCTGGGTAATAATTGTACACCAAAGACACCACCGTTTTTGCTCCATCGACCAGCTTTCGAGGATCAAGTCGTTTATCGAAGTGATTGGACAGGTACCCCATCCGACCCTGGTAATCTCGACGGAGCCATTCCTCCAATTTAGGGGCCTCTTCAGCCAAAAAGTCTGCCTTAGCTATTCCGCAAAAGTTAAACCCTAGCCGCTTGGCTGTAGCTTTAAGTAGTTGGGCATGCCGTTCAGGAGTAGTCATCGGGAATCGAAAATAGGGACTTTATCCCTTTTTATCCTACACTTGAATCCTAGTTTATTTTTAAAATTGTCTGCCTATATACCAGTAAGCAAAGCCCATCCCTACTTGGAATTGAATTCCACGTCCAGTTTGAATTGTGTGCTAGCTTGTGCAATTGCATGCCCCTACGATTAGCAACCTATTGGATAATGCTGTTATTTCTAGGATTATTTTGTGCCTAGCCAAACTCCTAGCCCATGTCGCGTGTTATACCAACGTGCCTAGCAATTGCCTCCTTTTTCGGAGACCTTATTTACCTAAATTAAATCCATGAAAGGGTTCCGTTTTACAAAATTCATCCCCACCCTTGACCCAGAAAAAAATAGGTTTGACAGCCTATTGGATATTTTTTTACAGCTTGTTACCATGACTGGGGGGGATGTTTCTGAAGCATTGAGCTGGTTGACCAACTTGGACAAGCGTTACCAACTCACAAGTCCAGACTATGGTATCGGCAATTTCATTGAAGACCTCAAGTCCAAGGGATACCTCAGCGAGGAGAATCAACAAGGAAAATTTGAAATCACCGGAAAAGCGGAGCAAACCATTCGAAAAAGTGCCTTAGAGGAAATTTTCGGCAAGCTAAAGCGAAGCAAGTCTGGTCAGCACCGGACGCAAATTTCTGGGCCTGGAGAGGAGCAAGGATCTGAACGGAGAGCCTACGAATTTGGGGATAACTTGGATCAAATTGCGCTAACCGATTCCCTTCGCAATGCGCAAGCAAACCGAGGCATTGGAGGAGATTTTCTTTTGACTGAGGATGACTTGGAGGTGGTGGAAAATGAGCAGCGTACACAAACTTCTACGGTCTTGATGATTGACATTTCCCACTCCATGATTTTGTATGGGGAGGACCGCATTACCCCTGCCAAGAAGGTCGCGATGGCCTTGGCAGAGTTAATCAAAACCCGCTATCCCAAAGACACCTTGGACATCATCGTATTTGGAAACGATGCCTGGCAGATAGAAATAAAGGATTTACCCTACCTCCAAGTAGGACCCTACCATACGAATACAGTAGCTGGTCTCGAGCTAGCCATGGATTTATTGCGTAGAAGAAAAAATCCAAACAAGCAGATATTTATGATCACCGATGGCAAGCCTACTTGCTTGAAAGTGGGCATCAAGTACTACAAAAATGCCTTTGGCATTGACAGCAAGATTTTGGCAGAAACCCTCAAACTTGCCGCTCAATGCAGGAAACTAAAAATTCCTGTAACCACCTTTATGATTGCTTCGGACCCCTACCTCAAGGAGTTTGTGAAGGAATTTACGAAAGTCAACAATGGCAATGCCTATTACAGCAGCTTAAAAGGGCTGGGAGATTTAATTTTTGAAGATTACAGACGAAACCGAACCAAACGCTTTTAGCATGGATTACGCACACCTTAAAGGAGAGCAACTCCTTCAAATCAAAACCCTTGGCCAATTGAAGGCAGCAGGCTACAGTCCGAAGTCCATCAAAGAGGAACTTCGAGACAACCTGATCCAAAAAATCAAAACAAAGGAAAATGTATTTGAAGGGGTTTGGGGCTACGAAGACACCGTCATTCCAGACATTGAACGGGCAATTCTTTCCCGACACAACATCAACTTACTCGGATTGCGCGGACAGGCTAAAACCAGAATCGCACGGATGATGACCCTACTCTTGGACGAATACGTACCGGTGCTTTACGGGTCAGAGCTCAATGAAGATCCGCTTCTTCCACTCAGCACCTTTGGTAAAAACCTGATTGAAGAAAAAGGGGACCAATGTCCCATCGCTTGGCTACCACGATCCGAGCGCTATGCAGAGAAATTAGCTACCCCAGACGTATCTGTTGCAGACTTGATTGGCGATGTGGATCCCATCAAGGCTGCTACGCTAAAATTAAATTACAACGACGAACGCGTAATTCACTATGGGCTCGTTCCTCGTTCACACCGCTGTATTTTTGTAATTAACGAGCTTCCTGACCTCCAAGCACGTATTCAGGTGGCTTTATTTAATATTCTACAGGAAGGAGATATCCAAATCCGAGGATTCAAACTACGCCTACCTTTAGACATTCAATTTATCTTCACGGCCAACCCTGAGGACTATACCAACAGGGGTAGCATTGTCACACCGCTAAAAGACCGAATTGAAAGTCAAATCATCACCCACTACCCCAAGTCCATCGCTATAGGAAAGAAAATCACCGGACAAGAAGCACGGCTTGAAGGAAAGCCCATTGCCCAAATTCATGTTCCGGAACTGATGAAAGACCTGATCGAACAAATTGCTATTGAAGCCCGTCACTCTGAGTTTGTAGATGAAAAAAGTGGGGTGTCCGCACGACTGACCATTTCTGCCTATGAGAATTTGATTTCCGCTGCAGAAAGACGCATGTATCGAAATAATGAATCAACTACGATCCTTCGTATATCCGATTTGATTGGTGTCATTCCCGCCATTACTGGAAAAGTGGAACTCGTCTACGAAGGAGAACAGGAGGGTGCTGGATTGGTGGCTTACAACTTGATTGGTAAAGCGATACGCAGTCAATTTGTGCAGTATTTTCCATCGCCAGAACAAAAGAAAAAAGAGAAGTCTGGCAATCCCTATGTGATTCCATTGGCCTGGTTTGGAGAGGGCAACGAGCTGGACCTTCTAAGTGACCTGAGCGACAAAGCCTATAAAAGCGGGCTGCATAGTGTCCCTGGTTTGGAAGAAGTAGTCACCCAATTGGTGGAGTTTCTTCCTGAAAATGAACGGGAATTCTACATGGAGTTTGCGCTCCACGGTTTAGCCGAATATTCCCAATTGAGTAAAAAATTGCTAGACACGGGACTTCAATTTAAAGATCTGTTTAGTTCGATGTTTGAAATGGGCGAAGCCGATGACGAAGATTTTGACGAGGAGGAAGACGATTCCTAATTCACTATCAGAGAACCTCCTTCGAATCTAGCAGTACTCTCAAAACTGCTGCTAGATTCGTTATATTTGTCAAATGGCCGAAAATCAACTTCCGGAGGCGTTTGAATCTCAAATGCAGGCACTAGTGGGGCCAGCAGAATATGTTCTATTCAAGGAGAGTTTGGAGCGTCCCACTCAAACCTCCATTCGACTCAACTGGAAGAAGCCGGTAGACATTTTATTTTCAAAACGACCTATTCCTTGGGTTAAAGACGGGTATTTTTTAGAAGAGCGACCCAGCTTTACAGGAGATCCTACCTTCCATGCTGGAGCCTATTACGTCCAAGAGGCTTCCTCCATGTTTATCTCGCACATTCTCGAATCCCTAAAAATCCCAAAGGGAGTTTACCTCGATATGGCGGCAGCTCCAGGGGGAAAAAGTACCTTGCTCTCCAGTTACTTGGGTGAAGAAGGACTGTTAGTGGCCAATGAAGTGATTGCCGCCCGTACGCAAATCCTGAAAGAAAACGTGATTAAATGGGGGCTGGGGAATACCGTAGTTACCCACAATGACCCCGAGCATTTTTCTCCTCTGGATGGATTTTTTGACCTGGTGCTGGTAGACGCGCCTTGCTCCGGAGAAGGAATGTTCCGCAAAGATCCCCTGGCTCGAGCGGAGTGGTCACCTGAAAACGTACTGCTTTGTTCGGCCCGCCAAAAACGCATTGTGGACAAGGCAGGGGAATTGGTCAAAGGAGGGGGCTATTTGCTCTACGCTACTTGCACCTTTAATGAGAAAGAAAATGAAGAGATTCTTCGCTTCTTAACGGAAGAATTTGCTTTTGAACCCGTACGCATCCCCTTAGATCCCAGCTGGGGTGTCGTAGAAACGGAAGTGAATACGGAGGATGGGACCTTTTATGGCTACCGCTTTTTTCCACACAAGGTAGCAGGAGAGGGGTTTTTCATTACCGCCTTACGCAGACCGGAGGGAGCCTATATACAAGTGGCTCCGCGCAATAAAGAATTCAAACACCACAGCCTCAAGCGCGTGGGGGAAAAGGAATCTGTCGAATTGGAACAAGAGGTAGGAGGTGAGGGGACGGGCAAATTTTACCTGCTGCAGGAGACTTATTTCCGTATGCAGGGAGATTATACCCAGGAGCTGGAAAAGCTAGCGCAGGTGCTGAGTGTGCGGTATTTCGGCGTGGAACTAGGAAAAAAATACCAAAAAGAATGGGTTCCTAGCCACGAATGGGCTCTATCTACGCTACCTAAAAATGGGTTTCCTCAGCAGGAGTTGACCAAAGAGGAAGCCTTGGCTTTTTTACGAAAAAAGGACCTGTCCTTTACTGATCTACCCTTAGGATGGGTACTCCTCACCTATCAAAAACTCTCCTTGGGATGGATTAAGAATTTGGGTAACCGGGTAAACAACTATTATCCCAAAGAATGGCGGATTCGAAACTAAATCTTGCGACTAAACTGACTTTTTTAAATTATTTTCAACCCGAAAGTTTGGAAGAGCCGTACTCTGTCTAACTTAGAAGTTCAGTTCATGAACTCAGACTCCATGCTTAAAAAACAGCGATACGAAGCCTTTATCCAGCATTTTTCGGAAAACATGCCTGTGGCAGAAACCGAACTAACCTACGACAATCCTTTCCAGCTCTTGGTAGCCGTAGTCCTCTCCGCCCAATGTACCGACAAGCGGGTTAATATCGTCACCCGTGAACTTTTCAAGCACTTTCCCAGCCCAGAACACCTCGCAACAACCCACTTTGATGAACTCTTCCCCTTCATCCGATCCGTTTCTTATCCTAACAACAAAACCAAACACCTGATTGGACTTGGAAAAATGCTGCTTTCTGACTTCGGAGGTGAAATCCCCTCTACCGTGGACGAACTGGTCAAACTTCCAGGAGTAGGCAGAAAAACAGCCAATGTGATCACGTCTGTTATTTGGCAACAACCCAATATGGCGGTAGATACCCACGTATATCGGGTTTCACGGCGTTTGGGGCTAGTACCTCTAACTGCCAAGACCCCCTTAGAAGTAGAAAAACAATTGGTCAAGCATTTGCCCAAAGAGCACATTCACAAAGCTCACCACTGGTTGATTTTACATGGGCGCTATACTTGCTTGGCAAGAAGTCCAAAATGCAATGCCTGTGCCATCACGGCCCTTTGCAAACATTTTCAAAAAATCAGTAAGCAGGACAGCGATTTATAGTTCCAAATCAAATTTCCGCCCCACACGCCTACTCTTAACTTATATCAATCTCCCCCACGAGGACGGTATTTGGACGCTTTAAAAAGCTTTTTAACATCGGATTCCTCCATGACATCCACCAAGGATCGGTCCCCATTACTAGCAAATTCTTCGACTATATTCCATCCAATCCAACGCCCAATCCTGCCAGGAGCATCCGCACTAACTGCGTCTGTAGCTGGGGCTTCTCCAATATACTTGCGGATTTCAAAGGGATTGGTTTCAAACAACAATTCGTTTTCAATAAAATGTGCCCAAATGATATCCTCATTATCCCAGCACGCTTGAATTTGTTCGGGCGTATACCCAATTAGGTACTGGTCAGAAGTGCATGGAAGGATAGATTTGACAAAATGATAGGCCTTTCCATAGTAAATCATCTCCGCCAACAGGGTATTGTCCTTAGAGTCAATTTCATTGTAGCTCGAAGATATTGCCAGCACAAGCATGGGAACGAGGTAATTGCGCTCGTAACGCGAAGCGAGATACCTGGGAATATCCGGTTGGAAAACGTGGTCACTCGGCAAAAAATAATCCAGCCCAATCACGATCACATCTTCATCTATTATCAAGTCAAATCCGAAGCCAGACACATACGTGTACACATTGGGCACCTTAAAGTCGGGATAATAGCTTTTTAAATAGGCAAAAGCTTGCTCTAACTCTACTTTAATATCTGACAGATTGGCAAACTCCTTGACCACAGCATTATTCAATTCTTGCATCGCCGAATCTTGGTGCAGGCGTAGCAGATCCTCCGCCAAAGAATCTATATTCGGATACGCATCTAAGCCGAGTGCTTTGGAAGTTACTTCCGGATATTTCCTCAATAAAGAAAGCATCTCTTCCTTGGTTTCTGCTCCAAAAAAAGCCGGTTCCAAGCGCTGAATTGTCAAGTCCACGCGGCCTTCTAGCCGATCTTCATTTAGGGTACAGGTGCTGTCAGAGGATTGACAGGAAAAAAGCACGGTAACCACTAGTAGGACGAAGAGGCGGATATACATGAATTTATTTTTTTGGCAAGTTAAAGAAAGCCCAACAATTCTACAGAAGACGGGTGCTTATACTCGTACACTGCTGTAATTACACGGTCAAACGGCTGTCATTTTTGGGATAATTAGTTTGAAATCAGCGGTTAAAAGTCAAGCTCATTTACTCAAATCTGTTTATTCATTTGGTATAATTAAGAATTAAACGGATTTTTATCCATTAGATTCTACTACACCCCACGGAATTCCATTTTAATGATGAAGTCTTTTCACAAATTTACCTACTTTTTAGTACTCCTTTGCCTCTGGTCCATTACGCCAACATTCGTTTTTGCACAGCAAAACATAGACCTCAACACCATACGCGTGGATCAGCTAAGTGATGATCAAATCGAGGAATTGGTCAAGCGAGCGCAAGATGCGGGACTAAGCAGCACGGATTTCTTGATGATGGCACAAATGAGGGGCATGCCTTCGGGCGAAATAGAAAAGCTTCGAAACAGAATTGAGAGCTTGGCTACAGGCGCTAGCAAGTCCAGATCCACGAATGTATCCAAAAGAACTGCTCGCGAACAAATAAACATCAATGACATCACCAGAGGCCTGATGGAAACACAGGAGTTGATGGAAGAGGAAAAAGCGGATTCCTTGCTTTTTGGGAGTACCTTATTTTTTCAAAAAAATCGGAAACTAAGCTTTGAGCCAAGCTTAAACCAGGCCACTCCCAAAAATTACATTCTTGGACCTGGGGACCTGATCTATGTGGATATCTACGGACAATCTGAGAAGTATTACGAGGCAACCGTCAACCCAGAAGGTTCCATTTTATTGGATAACATCGGCTTGATTGCGGTATCTGGTAAAACCATTGAGGCCGCTGAAGGAATCATTAAAAATCGAGTGGCGAGCTTTTATACAGGACTTAGTGGCGCCAATCCTAGCACCTTTCTTCAAGTCACTTTAGGGAATGTCAAAACCATCAAGGTGCATATTCTGAATGAGGTTCGTCTTCCTGGAACCTTTACCTTGAGCGCCTTCTCCACGGTATTCAATGCCCTCTATGCGGCTGGAGGCCCTTCAGACAAGGGAACTTTGCGTGCCATCCAACTCATCCGTAACAATAAAAAAATCGCTGAAATAGATGTGTATGACCTACTCATCAATGGAACAGCCAATTTGGATGTGCAACTCCAAGATCAAGATGTGATTCTTGTCAACCCTTATCTCGCTCGAGTGAGGGTGATGGGAGAGGTTAAGCGCCCCTTGGTTTTTGAGGTCACCCCTGAGGACAACCTAGAGGACATCCTTCGCTTTGCAGGGGGATTTACAGACTTAGCTTTTAAGGATCGCATTTCCATCTCTCGCATCACCGGCAATCAACGCTCCATATCCGATGTGTACAGCAATCAACTCGGGCTTTTTAACCTAAAGGGTGGAGATGAGGTCACTGTAGGAAGAATTATTGACCGCTACACCAACCGAATTCAAATCAAGGGAGCCGTGTTTAGACCAGGAGTTTTTTCATTAACAGAAGGGCTTACGCTAACCCAATTGATCAAAAATGCAGATGGCCTCAAAGGTGATGCCTACACCCAGCGAGCCAGCATCTTGCGAACCAAGGGAGACCTCAGTTCAGAAGTATTGGAAGTGAATCTTCAAGCGGTATTGGAAGGCCGCCAAGAAGATGTGGTCTTACAACGTGAAGATGTAATCCGTATTTCTAGCATTTATGACGTTCAAAACGAACGGTACATTCAGATCTTGGGTGAGGTAAAACGTCCGGGCACCTATCCTTATGCGGCAGGAATGACGCCTGAAGAATTGATTCTTATCGCCGGTGGCTTGCAAGAATCTGCCAACATAAAAGACATTGAAATTGCCAGAAGGCTGGAAGATTCAGATTCAGGAACGCTTTCGGATATAATCACCACCTCCATCAATGCAGACTTATCCTTCAACCCGAATGCCATTTCCTTGGCACCATTCGATCAGGTAATTGTACGAAAGCGCGCCAATTTTACGATGCAGCGCCTCGTGTCGGTAGAAGGGCAAGTCAATTCTCCAGGAATTTTTGCGATTCAAACTAGTGTAGACCGGATCTCTGATTTGATCAAAAGAGCTGGGGGAGTAAACCAATTTGCCTACACCAAAGGCGCTACCTTGATTCGTAAAACAGAGTTTTTCAACACGGAGTCTGAGCAAGTGCGGAGACAGAAAAATTTGGAAGCACTACGCGTTCTTCTTAAGGAGAATCCAACCAATCCTGAGGCACAAGAAGAACTCCTTATTCGTCTATTCAGAGACCTTCCAAAAGAAAAAGTGGCGAAAACGGATTCAACTGCCAATAATGCCAAACGAGAGTCGTTGGATCAAATTGCTGCAGAAACCCCTGGTGTAGCTGTTAAATTCAAGGAAACAGAGGCCGTTGCCATCAACCTGGAAAAAATCCTTGCCAATCCTGGTTCGGAGGAAGATTTGGTTCTCGAAGAAGGCGATATTCTCAATGTACCCAAGCTCTTGCAAACCGTTCGTATGCGAGGAGATGTAGTCTATCCAACTACCTTAAGACACGAGCAAGGCCGTAGCCTTCGGTTTTACATCAATGGAGCAGGTGGGTTTGACCGAAGAGCCAACCGCAAGCAAACCTATGTAGTCTATGCAAATGGGGCAGTAAAACGAACAAAAGGGTTCTTTGGAGTTCGAAGCTTCCCAGTCGTGGAGCCTGGAGCTGAAGTGATCATTCCAAGTAAAGGACCTAAGATCCCAATTCGTCTAGGCGAATTGGTAGGAGTCACCACTGGACTGGCTACCTTGGCATTGGTTCTTTCTCAAATCAACCAACAGTAATTCCAATGAGCGGAAACTCACATTTTTCAGCCTCCCAATTCACCTTGAAAGAGGTGGTACAAAACTTAATCAATTGGGTAGTATTTTTTAGCTCCAAGTGGAAAGTTCTCCTGATATCCTTCGTCCTAGGGGCTGGGATGGGCGCTGGATATTCAAAACTAAAAGACCCTGTTTTTCATGCTGAAACTTCTTTCGTTTTGGAGGAAGAAGGAATGGGAGGAATTGGTCAAATGTCAGGGATTGCAAGCCTTCTTGGTGTTAATTTGGGTGGCATAGGAGGAACGAATGGTCTTTTTCAAGGGGATAACATCATGGAGCTTTACCGCTCGGACCGGATGTTAGAAGAAACACTCTTGAGTCCCTTTGACAAAGAGCGTTTATTGATCGATCGGTTTATTGAATTCGAAGAGTTGGAAAACAAATGGGCCTCAAGAATCGATTTAGCTACGCTGACTTTTTCTTCTTCCAGGGAGAACCATGGGGTCAAGCAGGACTCAGTAATCAAGGAAATCGCCAAGATCATCCGAGAAAAACAACTGGCAGTAGTCAAGCCGGATCGGAAATTGAGTATTATTCAGGTGACTGTTTCTTCTAAAGATGAAGGGTATGCGAAGCTTTTCAACGAAACGCTGGTAAGCAAGGTGAATACCTTTTACTTGGAGACTAAAACCAAAAAAACAGGGGAAAACCTCCGTATTTTACAAACTCAGGCAGACTCGGTTCGAGCAATTCTAGATACAAGTCTCGGCACCTTGGCTGCCGAACAAGATCGCGTTCCCAATGCCAACCCATTGCTGAGTGCCGCCACAGTCAATGGGCGCCGCAAACAAGTTGATGTTCAAACTAGCGCTGCAGTTTTTGAAGAAATTGTGAAAAATCTGGAGATGGCTAAAATCAACCACCGCATCAATACGCCTTTAATTCAGTTGATTGATTCTCCCAAACTGCCCTTAAAAAGATCTGAAATTCGATTGGTGAAGGGAATGGTGTATGGAGCCATGATCTTCGGTTTCTTAGCCCTTAGCTTTCTATATCTGAGAAGAATCTATCAAAAGCACTTGCAGGAAGTCTAAACGCAAACTTCCATGGTTGAAAAAAACAATCTGTTGATCCCGTTTGGGAATTTTTTTCGGAATAAATCTCTCCAGAACTTTCTTTTTCTGGCGTTGATTCAGTCCTCAACAATTTTGATTTCCCTCATTTCCATGCCCCTCCTGATTCAAAGTATCGGGGCGGAACAATTTGGATGGGTCAACTTATCCTTTTCCGTAATTATTGTGTTCAATATTTTGGTAGGCTTTGGATTCAACTTGAATGCTCCACGAGAAGTGGCCCTCAATCAATCCAATAAGGAAGCGCTTTCGCAGTTGGTTTCCAATGTGTTTTCAGCCAAAATTCTCCTGGCCGTTTTTTCCACGATCCTCATCCTGATCGGAGCTTACGGCTTGAATCTCTTCCAAGGATATCAAACCATTTTAGTATTATCCGTATTTCTACTCTTTTCAGAAGCCACCTTTCCGCTCTGGTTTTTTCAAGGAATGGAAAAAATGAAGCTGATTTCCATCGCCAACGTCTTCAGCAAATTACTTTATTTATTGGGCATCGTCCTTTTTATCCGTGATCCGGAACAGTCCAAATGGGTCAACTTCATCCTAGGAACGTCAGGATTAGGCATCAATATCCTGTTGCTGATTTACATCCATTTTGCCTTGGATATCAAGTTTTACAAACCACGATTCCTCGAGCTATTTACCTTATTAAAAAATACAGGGCTGCTTTTGCTATCCAATATTGTGACCCATTTCTCTATCAATGGGGCATTGGTTGTATTGAGTTTTTTTGCTTCCGCCACTACCTTGGGCCTGTTCAGTCTTGCAGAAAGAATCTCCATGGTGCTTCGGATGTTTCCTGCTATGGTCATCCATTCTATTTTTCCCAATGCTTCAAAGCTGCTGAAAGAAGATGTGAGTGCGTTTATTAGCTACCTAAAGAAGGTTAGTTTCGTCGCTTTTGCCGTTGGGTTAACTGTTTCTTTGGCTGTTTTTGGGCTGGCACCAGTTATCATCCAATTATTTTCTAAAGCGGAATTTGTAGATTCCATCTCTTATTTGCGGGTTTTAGCCTTTATCCCCTTTTTGGCTTGCCTCAATATCATGAACGTGGTTATTTTTCTTGTCAATGGCCAAAACAACCTGATGTTCAAATCTTCTTGGATGATGGGTTTATTTATGGTTTCCAATTCAATCTTTCTTACTAGCCAATATGGGGCGATTGGACTTTGCTATGCCATGTTATCTACCGAAATTGTGGTTTTTTTAATCTGTTGCGTTTTAAATTGGGTGTATAATCGGCCATTGATTGTAGCTATTCTAGAAACTAAAAAAAGTACTGCAGCTTGAAAAAGAGGGTGAGATGACTCAATTCAAAGAAAATAAAGAGGAAGGTCGCATGGAAGCCAACAAGCAGCCAAAAGTAGCCATCATCATCGTCAACTGGAATGGATTTGCCCTAACAAAGGCTTGTTTGGAATCCCTAAAAGAATTACGGTACTCCAATTTTCAAACTGTTTTGGTGGACAATGGTTCGATAGACGGTTCGGGAGAGCGATTGAAATCTGAATTTCCTGAGATTGAATTACTTACCAGCCCTGACAACATTGGATTTACAGGAGGCAACAACCTTGGAATACAGTGGGCATTGGACCATTCTTATGATCAAGTGCTTTTGCTCAATAATGACACCCTTGTAGAACCTGACTTTCTGGATCCCTTAGTTTCTTTTTTAGAACAAAACCCAGATTATGGAGCGGTGCAACCCAAAATCATGTTGGAAGTGGAGAGGGATAAACTCTGGAATGCAGGGGGTGGATATTTCAAGGGGTTGGAAATGACTTGGTCCATTGGTTTAGGGCAACTAGATGAAGGACAATTTGATCAGGAAAAAGATACCCCTTGGATTACAGGATGTGCCATCCTTGTGAGATCGGTAGTAATCAGGCAGGTGGGAATGTTGGACAATCGGTTTTTTGCCTACTACGAAGATGTCGAGTGGTCCTTTCGAATCAAAAAATCAGGGTTCCGACTTCGTTACCTTCCTCAATCCAAAATTTACCATGTCGCGGGAGGATCCTCCAAAAAAATCAAAACCACAGAAGGCGTCGTTCCTCCAATCCTCCACTATTACCGGACCAGAAACCACCTCTTTTTAATCCGAAGCCATTCAAATCCAGTATCCTTTGTATTAAGTTTGTTGTACCAAACCCTAAAAAATGCTGCCTTCATTCTGTATTTGGGATTAAGAGGTAGGTTCCAAAAAGTAAATGCAATTTTGAAAGGACATTATGAAGGTCTTTTTTCCAAATGAAACCCATTTAATGAAAAGTCCCAACACCCAATTATTCCCAGATATTGTAGCTTACTCCAAAGAAAGCGGGTTAAGTCCTGAAGTCCTTGAAGAGGCATTTACCCTTGAAAATCATTACCATAAATTATTGGTTCAGGAGGAAGATGCCAAAAAAAGAGAGGGCTTATACGATGAATTCTATTCCAACCTACTTCAATTTTACGGCAGAACAGCAAAGGAAGACAGTTCGCTTGAAGAAAGAATAGCTACCAAAGATCCACAGGTTACACTTTTTGAAAAAGAGCTGAAAGGAAAATCCATCATCGATTTTGGTTGTGGAGAAGGATATTTTCTAATGAACATCCAAAAAAACATTCCTTATAAAAAGCTTACTGGAGTGGATGTCTTTATTCCCGAAACCCTCAAAAATCATCCGAGTATTCAGTTCATTTCCTCCGGCATCATCAATTTCAGAACCGAAGAAAAATTTGAACTGGCCTTTTCAGACAATGTCATCGAGCACCTTTCACCCTTGGATTTAATGGATCACCTTCAATCAGTCTATGAGAGCTTGGTACCTGGAGGGAAATTCATCTTAGTGATGCCAAATCGGCTTTTTGGACCGATGGATGTCACTCGAATTATGGACAATTCCAGCTCGGGACGGATACAAGCACAAGGGGGGCATCTCAATGAGTCCTCGTACCATGAGATGGTGGGAGCGTTGACCAAAACCGGGTTTTTCAATTTTCAAACGGTCCTCCCCATCCCAAAATTCAAGTACAGTACGTTTAAAAACAGCAGGATAAAGACGGACTGGATCATCGGCATTGAGCAAAGTACCTTTTTATTGAATATATTCAGGGGTATAAAAGTCAAGGGAAGGTGCCCTGTGAGGTTTACAGTGACCTTGATCTGTCAAAAGCCTGAACTGCATTGATCGCTCAAACACTTTTTATTTTAACACTTTTGGGTTATGCGCTGCTGCTGCACTTCACGCTGAAGGCCATGGTCTTCAAAGGAAAGTGGGAGTACCTGGTGTTTTTTTTGGCGGCCTACCTCCCCTTTCATACTACCTTCTTAAGTATTTTATTTCAGGCAACAAACTCCAAACTGCCAGTCACCTTGTTCCAGGTGGCCAAGGACTTGGTGGTCATCGGATCTGTGCTGATTTTTGTACTCTACAGACGAAAGATTTTTGAGTATTCCATTCGCTTTCAAACAGTGGAATGGCTCTTATTGGCATTTATTGGCTTGGCATTTATATTTCTTTTATTACCCATCGGAGAGCCCAGTTTTATAGAAAAAGCCCTTTACTTCA
>JANQWS010000049.1:77678-80209 GCA_030729785.1 Algoriphagus sp.
GAGTGGCAATTCCGGTAGTGTCACCGATGAAGCACGGATCGGAGGGGAAAACCAATTTCTAATCTATGGGGTGCAGCTGGGATTTTTAGGAATGTTTTTATACATCCTTCTTTTAGGGTTTTCCATAAGCCGGTCTATTCAGGTTTTCAGGCAAACTGAAAACGTCATGACAGCACGAATTGCATTTACTGCTGCTGCTGCAAAAACAGGGCTTTTATTGCCCCTTTTCACGTCGAATGGAGAGCTGTTTGCCTACGTAACTTGGATCACCTGGTGGATGGTAGGCTATGCCATGAACGAATACTCCAAAATCAAAAATGAAGAAGCATAGGCCAAAAGTAGTGGTGGATGTATTTTACCTGTATGTGGCACAAACAGGGATCAAAACCTATATAGTGACCCTTTGCGATGAGATTCTCAAAAAAAACAACAGCGAATTTGAATATATCATCAGCCCCAATTATCAGAAAGTAAAGCAAAATCAGTTCTTTCGAGGAAAAACAGCCAAGTGGAAAAACATCCTTTATCAGCTGCTCTATTTCTTCAGAAAACAGCTGGTATTGCCGATACTCTCTTATTACCACCAAGCGTCGATTGTCTTCAGTCCTGACATCTTAAGCCCAATTTTCGCGAAGGGGAAAAAAGTTTCCGTCGTCCATGACACCTGTTTTTGGGATACCCCTGAACATTACCAGCCCCTTTGGTTGAAGTATTACCTCTATTTTTTAGAAAAAGGATTACAAAAAAATGGGGAAATCATCACCATAACTCATTTTTCTAAAATGCGGCTGCACCAGTTGCCTCCATTCAAGTCTATTCCAATTCAGGTGGTTTATCAGGCTTCAGGACTTTCAAAAAACTTTGCCCATTCGGATTTGCAATCAACTACACAATCCCCCTATTTTCTTCATGTCGGGGTATTGGAGAAAAGAAAAAACCTGAGTTTACTAATCCAGGCATTTGATAAACTTACAAAAATGGAAGGCTATGAAAGCCTTCGTTTGGTGCTGGTCGGACAAAGAGGTCCCCGAGAAACTTTAGATGATTACGATCATTTGGTGGATTTGGTGACCAGCCTAGGATTGACTGATCAAGTCGATTTCACAGGATATGTAAGCCAAGAGCAATTGGCGTCTTATTTCCAGCATGCCTTGGGCTATGTTTTCCCCTCCACAAACGAAGGCTTTGGATTGCCTGTTTTGGAAGCATTCTCTTTTGGTCTACCTGTCATCATTTCCCGTCAGGGGGCTTTGATGGAGGTGGCGGGTGATGCTGCTTTGATTTTGAAAAAAAATGAAGAGGAAGCACTAATTCAGTCCATGAAACTTTTGGTAGATGATCCTGATCTTAGGAAGGAATTAGGAGAAAAAGGGAGCATCAGATTGCAAGAATTTTCGGCAGAGAAGTTTTACTTATCTTTAGAACAGGCCTTTAAAGAGATTTTAAAGAGATAGGAGTAGACTTTATTAATAAATGCATGAATAAATGGGAAGCAAGCCGTCACCTATTGATTTAAAAGTAGCCATCATGGGCGCCAAAGGCTACCCCTATGTCTATGGGGGCTACGATACCCTGGTAAAAGAATTGGGGGAGCGTTTGCAAGCCAGAGGAGTGCAGGTACGGGTCTACAACCACCGATCCTTGTTTCCTAGGCGCCCCAGATTCGTCAACGGCATCGAGTGCATCTATACGCCTGCTCTTGAAACCAAAAGCCTCACGCAGCTGAGCCATACGTTTTTTTCCATGTTGCACGCCTGCTTTTCGAATGTAGATGTGATTTTCGTAGTCAATTCGGGAAACGGCCCTTTCGGATGGCTGGCGCGGATTTTTGGAAAACCAACAGCCATCAACGTGGATGGCCTCGAATGGCTTCGTCCCAAGTGGAAAGGATACGGAGCACGGTACTTTAAGTGGGCCTCCAAGATGGCGACCCGCTCTTTTGACCAGATCATCAACGATTCGGACGAGATGCGACGAGTCTATCTCGAGGAATTTCAGAAAGATTCAGTGGTTATTGCCTATGGGGCCAACCCCAAGGATGATGTAGAGGACGGTCCTTTGCAAGTCTGGAATCTCCGCTCTCGGGAGTATTACCTAATTGTAGGACGTTTGATTCCGGACAACAATGCCGATCTGATTATAGAAGGATTCCTTCAATCCAACTCAAACAAGCCCCTAGTCATTGTGGGTGACGCTCCTTTCTCGGATGCCTGGGCCCAGCAAGTAAAAAAGATGGAGGGATCTCGCGTCCTTTTTACCGGCTATGTTACCGACCCACTGGTACTTGCCACCCTCTATTCGCATTGTTACGCGTATTTTCATGGGCATGAATTCGGAGGAACCAACCCGGCCATGCTCAAAGCATTGGGCTATGGCTGCGCCATTCTAGCCTTAAATACACCCTTCAACCAGGAGATGCTCCAAAACGGAAAACACGGTTGGTATTTCGAAAAAACAAGTCTGGCGGTAAAGCAACTCGTAGAAAAAGCCGAGTCTGGAGCTACTGAACTTCAGGAGTTGCGGCAAACTGC
>JANQWS010000050.1 GCA_030729785.1 Algoriphagus sp.
CTGTGGACCGTGGCCCATCTGCGATTATCAACTTGGTCAACTTTCAATTTGAACCAGGGGCATCATTGCGGATAATCCATATTCCGTTTATATTTAGGGCCAAACAATAATTCCTATGCCTAATTTCCGTGTACTCATCCCCCTTCTTTTTGGTATTGCTTTCTTTTATTCCTGTTCGGAGGCCGATACGGAGGCCCCTGTCAAATTACCAGATAATCTAATGGTGACCGTGGAATACCTTGGCAATGGGGAGGTCAAAGCAAATTTCACAGCGGATAATACAGCCTATTTCAAGGTTAGTTTTGGCACTCCCGGAGAGACTAGTCAGCGGGTAGATGGCAACACGGCTACTAAAAAGTATACTGAAAAAGGGAATTATCAATTAAATGTACAGGCACATGCATCAGAAACGGATTTCGTAGTTGCATCTCAGACTATTAGTATGAATGCTGCCTTGCTGGGACTGGGTCCAAATGCAGGCTATACAAGCCCTGACAGCTACGATGGATACGCCCAAGTTTGGGCAGACGAGTTTTCTGGTGCTACGCTTTCTTCGGATTGGACTTTTGAATTAGGGGATGGATGCCCAGATCTTTGCGGCTGGGGTAATCAGGAATTGGAGTTTTACAAGAAAGAAAATACAAGTTTACAAGATGGGAACCTGGTCATCACCGCAAAAAGGGAAAACGCAGGCTCAAGGAATTACACTTCTTCTCGATTAATTACCAAAGGGAAACGATTTTTTACCTACGGAAGAGTGGATATCCGAGCAAAGCTTCCCAAAGGTCAAGGGATTTGGCCCGCCTTGTGGATGCTAGGTGAAAATATCTCTGAGGTCGGTTGGCCCAAATGTGGAGAAATTGACATCATGGAATTGGTTGGTGGTAGTGCGGAAAATAGAGATGGAACAATTCATGGAACCGTGCATTGGGACAACGCCGGTAACAATGCCAATTATGGAGGAAAAACCAGCCTGCCCTTTGGGATTTTCAATGACGAATACCATGTTTTTTCAATTATTTGGGATGCAGAAAAAATCGTTTGGCTATTGGATAATGTCCAATACCATGTTATTGACATTCGGCCGGTGGAATTGAATGAGTTTCAGAAGCCCCACTTCTTCATTTTCAATGTCGCTGTGGGCGGTATTTGGCCCGGTATCCCCGATGCGAGTACGGTTTTCCCTCAGGAAATGAAGGTGGACTACATTCGTGTCTTTCAGAAAAAATAGGAACTTAAGTCAACAGCACTAGTTTACCAAGGAAGCAGCAATGCTTCCTTTGAGTTTTTTTAGGATATCGGCATTCATCGAGCTACTGCTAATTATCTCGATGATTTTTGGCTGAAGACTAGGTTCGTAAAACTTCACTAGGGCAGATTCTAGCTGCTCCGAGGTAGTCACTGACGCGTAATGAAATCCAAATTCTGAAGCGAGGGAACTTGCATTTAAGGCTTGTTTGGTTTCGAAAAATTCTTCCAACTCGGGTTGTCGAGCTGGTCCATCAATCAATCTGAATATCCCCCCTGAATGGTTGTTGAGCACAATTACCCGCAAGTTAGGCATGGGATAGTTGTGCCAAAAGGCATTTCGATCGTAGAAAAAGGCCATGTCTCCAGTAAGTAGAGTTACTAGTTCTTGTGAATTCAAACTGGCACCTACCGCAGTACTGTTGCTACCATCGATGCCCGAAGTGCCTCGGTTGCAGCAAATTTCTTGTGTTCGTCTTCCCAAAAAATTCACGTACCGAATCGCCATGGAATTGGCTACATGCAATTGTCCATTTGCTGGCAAGACATCCAAAACCTGTTTCACTGCCGGATATTCCCCAAACTCCACCTCCTTCAAGGCTTTAGGGAGAATAGTACCAACTTGCTCTTCCAGCAGCTGCCAACGCTGCGCATAATCGGATTCCAAAGAAGGAAGATGCGCGGTCAGCCAGGTCAAAAAGGCCAAGGGCTCGGAACCCAAAATCCGGGTAAGTCCTGCGTAGGTATCTTTGGCCTGACCATCTGGCTGAATATGCCAATGGTGTATGTCTTGCTTGCGAAGGAAAAGCTTGAGCGACTTGGAAATAATGGATTTGCCGAAACTGATCACCAGATCGGGTGCTAGCACGGGATGAAGTTCTTCCTGTCCCAACCAGTGGTCATGCAAGGTAATGGTGCCCTTTGCTTGTAGGTTGGATAGGGTATCCGCCACGACGACGACCTGCTGATGTTGCGCCAAACGCTCCATGAGTGCAAGCAGGGCAGGATTAGAGGCCTGCTGTCCAGGAACGAGGAGGATGCGTTGGAAATTGGCGAGTTCAGCCTTCAATTTTTCCAGTGCTATTTCGCTTAGCCGTATCTCGGAAGATTCCCAAGTAATTACTGGAGGATCCTTCGGGAAATTGAATGCTTCGCCCTCCTCTGGATAAAATGGTTCCCGCAAAGGAATGTTAATGTGAACGGGTCCAGCAGGAAACTGCCGGCTCAGCAGGATGGCCTCGTTGCTGATTCGGTGGGCATGCCGCACCTGATCTGCGTGAACAAAGGTATCCGGGAAGCGGAAACTTTTTTTCACATGCTTTCCGTAGACTTCTTCTTGAAAGATCGTTTGCCCATCCCATTGATCTACCCATTCCGGAGGCCGGTCTGCGGTGAGCACGAGTAGGGGAATTTGCTGAAAAAAGGCTTCTGCGATGGCAGGAAAATAGTTGAGCGCTGCAGATCCAGAGGTGCAAACCAGCACTACAGGTTCTTTTAGTTGCTGAGCCATACCCAAGGCAATAAATGCTGCTGCACGTTCGTCTGCGATCGTTCGCACTTCCATCTCAGGATGCCGAACAAAGGCCAATGTCAGGGGAGCACAGCGAGATCCTGGAGACAGGACTACCTGTCGAATGCCCTGGGCAGCACAAATGGCTACTAAATCGAGGATGGGTTGGAGGATCAAGCGTCTGGATTTTGGATAAACTTACCGATGATTTCGCATTTCAATTCGGTTTCCTCCCATTCTTTTTCGGGAACCGAATCCTCCGTCACTCCTGCACCCGCATAGAGGAGGGCATGGGATTGGTGGAGGCTAGCCGTCCGTAAGTTCACGTAGATGGAAGTTTCCTGCTCGATGCCCACAGGTCCCAGGAAGCCTGCATAGAAATTGCGATCCCATCCTTCTTCAGCCTTTAAAAAGGCGAGCGCCTCTTTCCGAGGCATTCCACAAACAGCCGAAGTAGGATGAAGGAGGCCAAGCATGACACTCCCTAAATTGCTGAAGCCTGTAGTTTGCATATTGACTCGAAAGTCAGAACGTAAGTGGAGCAAGTTTCCGGCAAGAATGGTTTTTGGCCCATGTTCTTCGTATTCTCGCAATCGGATCGTTTTGAAGCAATCCACGATGTAGCGACTGACCAAGGCCTGCTCTTCAATTTCTTTTTGGGTCCAGGCAGCAGATTTCAGAGGATTGTCCCCCTGTGCAGGCTGCGTGCCCGCGAGTGACATGGTGTAGAAGTAGTCTCCCTTGGTTTCAATCAGCACTTCGGGACTAGCACCTATCCAAGTACCGATACCAGGGAGGTGAAAAAAGTTGACAAAGGAATGGGGGTAAGTGGAAAGCAGCTTGGCCAAGGTTTTACCTAAATCAAATTCGGTTGAAAGAGGAATCATCTTGGTGCGGGCAGCCACGATCTTTTCCAAAGTCCCTGCTTCAATTGCTTGAGTTCCTTTGGCGACCACCTCTAAGAAATGTGCTTTGTTTTGGCCTTCACCTGCATTTGATAGCACCGAAAGGGTTTCTAAATGGGCAGCAATTCGTTTTTTGAGTGCTGGAGCAGGAACGCTATCTCGGCTAGCTTGCATCCAGGAAGGAAAGTCTTCTTGGCTCAGTGGATTTTCGAGCGAAAACTTTTCGTAGCGATCCGCATGGATGAAAAATGCTTTTCTATCCTCCTGGTCAGCAAAAGGATGTACTACAAACCCAGCAGGAAGTTCCTCAAGCTGAAAGGAAACGCGCCTCGAACTTTGACTAAAATCTTGAATGTAGGCCAGCTGGGAAGAATTGGGCTTCCGCCACAATGCAAAGGATCCACCAGAAGACAGGCCTTCCGCCAGGAAAACATCCAGTACCTCCTCCAAAGAAATCGCTTGACCTACTTCCGTTGCCTTCATTTTTTATCCAAGATAGCCATCGTGATTCTGCTGATGCAGCAGAGTTGATCGGCCTCGTTCACAATTTTTATTTCCCATACTTGGGTGGATTTTCCCAAGTGTACCGGTCTAGCCGTGCCTTTTACCTTCCCAGACTTCACGGCCCTGAGGTGGTTGGCATTGATTTCTAACCCAACACAATCTTGTTTGCTTCGATCTAGGGTCAAAGACGCAGCCACTGAGCCTAAGGTTTCGGCAAGTACTACATTGGCACCTCCGTGTAACAAGCCCATGGGCTGTATGGTTCGATGGTCTACGG
>JANQWS010000051.1 GCA_030729785.1 Algoriphagus sp.
TGAAGGAGGAAAGTTGAAGCAAGTCATATAGGGTTATTTTAAAAAAAAACAGCGGGGGAGTCTCCTCCTCCGCTGCATTCAAAAGTTTTTTATTTTTCATTCTTGCCAAAGGCAATCAAATTCAATCAAACAATTGATCTCGATCCAATCCTTTGATTGAGTTTTTCATTTCCTTCCGGTAATAAAGAAAATGAACGAATAGCCCAATCCCCCAGAAATCAAGCGTGCTTTGATTGCACTTCAAACTGCCGATAAATACAAGGTTGCCCTTCCGCTCAACTGGGTACCTGGAGAAAAAGCAATCGTTCCTCCACCAAAAACAGTTAGCGAAATGATCGAGCGCGAAGCAAGCGACTACGAAATGGTGGACTTTTACCTAGCGAAAAAGGACATCCCGACAACTTAAATTAGGTTAACTGGTTGATTTGACTCGAAAGCCTTCACGAAATTTTCGTGAAGGTTTTTTTATTTTTTTAGCCTAAATCCAAATCTTATTAATTCAAATTTTAACAATTTGATAAAACCATTTATTACTATTTTTACAAACTACTTTAAAGTTTAGCTTAAATTTTAAACCGGTTTTTAACTTATTTACGTTTTTTGAAGTTTTTTAAATAAAAAAAGAGCCAGTTTTTTAAAAAACCGGCTCTTGAGTTGGGGTTATTGTTAATGGATTAAAACCATATAAACTTCTGCAAATCGCTGGGTTGAGCTTTTATTCTTTGCGTTAAAGTTTTCTAAACCTATGCAATCGATTGTATTTATCAAAATTTCGATACGTTTTTTTCAACTTCAATTGGATAATCTTTTCTCAAAAACAAAACGTTTCTAAAAAAAATTACCTCGCCTCCTCCAAGAGAATTAATTCCAAAAGTTTATTTTAAACTTCACTCCTCATGAATTTTATCTCTACTTTTAAGTTTAACTATCCACCTTTTCACCAGGAACAAAAAAAATTAAGGATTGAAGTCCAATTAGGTGAATAGGAATAGCTGTCTGTGAGTGCTATTCAGCGTGATTGACTCATCTTATGATTCTACTGACAGGATTGCAGCTACATAGATACCTTAATTTGAAACTCTAAAAACTTTCTCATGGAATCAGAAATTCACCTTGAAAATTCAGGCTTCGGCAAGTTGCAAGAGTACCTCAAAGAGTTTGTCTATGGAGGAATTGATGGAGCGGTGACCACCTTTGCGGTAGTCGCTGGAGGATACGGAGCCAATTTAGATACCGGTATCCTTCTGATTCTTGGCTTTGCCAACTTGCTTGCGGATGGATTTTCCATGTCTGTTGGCGCATATTTAGCTGCTAAGAGTGAACGTGATAATTACGACAAACACGAAAAAATTGAATACTGGGAAATTGAAAATCTTCCAGAAATAGAGCGGGCCGAGATCGAAGAAATCTATGCCAATAAAGGGTTTAAAGGAGAACTGCTCCAACAGGTAGTGGATCATATCTGCGCCGATCAGAAACTCTGGGTAGACGAAATGATGAAAGACGAGTTGGGCATGATGCGGGACACCAAAAGCCCTTTCAAAATTGGTTTGGCTACCTTTGCCTCATTTATTTTGATAGGCCTTATTCCACTTACCGTTTACCTCTGGAACTATTTTTTTCCAACAGAAATCAATCTCTTTTTTTGGACCAGCCTACTTACAGGCCTAGCTTTCCTTTTAGTGGGTTGGTTAAAAAGCTCTGTCAACCAAACCTCTGCACTTAGAGGGATTTCTGAAACGGTTCTATTAGGACTATTGGCTGCCGTAGTGGCCTACTTTGTAGGGGATGTCTTGGAGCAGTTTTTTATGTGATTGAAAAAATTTTGCAAACAGACCAGAGTCAACGGTCCACAGCTCACCTAATTGAACCTCAAACCTTTTTTTCTCTGGTTAGTGGTATAATAGCGGGTAATCAAATTTAATAGACTAGCGATTCTCCACCTTTCCACTAGCCCTTTTTTTTACCCATTTCGGATTTTTGCTCGTTGGCCACATTGGTCGCAGCAGCTGACAACTCTGAGGCATAAAAATGGGTAGCCTTGAAGTAGCTGAGCCGAGCTTCAGACTCTCCGCTTGCTCGCTCCCACTTCTCATTTTTATACAGTTTAACCTGATCCTCATGCAACTCTAGGAGTTCATCGTAAGGCCCGCGAGCAGAAATTAACTTGACAAAAATGGGAGCAGTTTCAATTGCTACAAAGAGCAACACCAAAAACAGCTCCGCAGTAGCCATCGCTTCACTTTCCTTGGTAAGCTGTACCAGACCATCCATTCGTGCTGCAAATCCATCAAAACTATCGATACCGGGCACCTGTTTCTCAAACTCCACTTCCTGCTTGGCTCGAAACGCTTGGATTTGCACATCCAATTGCTGGATGCGTGATTCATTACGCACAGACATGGCTTTTAAGTCCTCTTGAGCCATATCCAATTGTTGTTCCTTTTTCTTGGCATTGCTTCCCAATCCGATCTTCCCACTTGTGCTAGCTGTTTTTTCTCCAAAACGTTCCGCATCGTACTCCTGCTGCAACTTATCCCGGTAGGCTCGAGCCTGCTTTTCTTCTTCTTTTAGTCCTTTCTTTTCTCCTTCCAAGGCTTGGATTTCAGGAAATCCCATGGCCAAATCATCCTTGGCCTGCTTGATGAAAGTAATCTTTTGCTCATCCAACTTTCGGTTGATCTCACGCTCAAAGAGCTTCAATTCCAAAGGCTTTGAAATGACCACGGCCAGAAGCAGGGCCAAGACCAATCGAGGAAGGGCTAATTTCCACTCCGACCAGCCTTGTTCTTTTTTGCGCATGCTGGATACGATAAATCGATCCAGATTGAAGACCATCGCTCCCCAAAACACACCAAAAATCAAGGCAATTGCCCAGCTTTGGAAAACCGTGTAGAGCGCATAAAATCCCGCCAAAGAAGCAAAAATCCCTGTGAAAAACACCGTTGCTCCAATGCCCAAGTACTTGTTGGACTCAGTAGGTACTTTTTGGAGAATGGAGGAATTTGCACCGCTGCAAAACCAGAAAAATCGGGTAAGTACCTGCATGTAGGAGATTATTAGTGGCCTTTTTGTGGTGAAGCGAAAACGCGACCAAAAATTTACATCTCCAGAATTTTGGTTGAATTCATTTGAAAACGATCTAAAATCAATGAAAAAAATTAAAAACTAGACGTACCCAGCCCAATTTTCCACGGATGCAATTCCAAAAAATGTTCAGTATCGTTCATGAATTTGATCGGTTTCAACTCACTATTTTTTAGTAGGTTTGATTAATGAAAAAATCGATTCTCCTTTTTTTAGTTTTTTTAGGCTCTTTTAGTGCAGGGTTTGCTCAGCAACAGCCCTTTGAAGAAGAGGTACGAAGGCTGACCAATCGCCTGGATAGTGTAGGATGGAAACCCGGAGGAATTGTATTTACAGGAAGCTCGACCATCCGAATGTGGCGCAGCCTTTCTGAAATCAGTTTGGGGCAAGAAGTACTCAATACCGGATTTGGTGGATCAAAAGCATCAGACTTGGAGAGATACCTCTATCCTTTGGTCTTAAAATTTGATCCCAAGCAGGTCTTTATTTATGAAGGAGACAACGACCTCTGGGCGGACGTGGTACCCGAAGAGATCTTGGCTAGTTTGGATCGAATTATCACACGGATCCAACTTGCTGCTCCCAATACGGAAATTTATCTTATTGGTGCCAAACCCAGCCCTTCTCGCTGGTCCAAGAAAGATCTATACCTATTTTTCAACCAGCAATTGGAAAAATACAGTCAACGAAAAGAAGGAGTAAATTTTATTGATACTTGGGCAACCTTGACAGATTCAGAAGGAAATGCCAGACCAGAACTCTACATCAAGGACCAGCTTCATTTAAATGCAGATGGGTATATCCTATGGAATGGAATTTTTAAATCCTATTTCAACTAGGATCAATTCCTTTTTTTCTTTTACTCCAGAAAGTTGCCACAATCGATCCTGTAATATTTTGCATGGGTCCAAACACTGCGGATGCCAATCCCAGCGTAGTGATTTTCCCCATGATACTTGAAAGCCCTGAAGCTAATCCAGCATTTTGCATTCCAACCTCAATGGAAATAGTTCTGGCATCTTGTTCACTAAGACCAATTAATCGTGCTAAAATATAACCTATACCATAACCCATCGCATTGTGTAGGAACACAATCAAAATAATAATTGAACCCATGGCCAGAAGACTATCCCTTCCAGCTGCAGTAATCACCAAAATAATCAACGCAATACCGAGCATGGAAACAAGTGGAAGGAGTTTCTCAATCCATCCCGAATTTTTACCTAGCAGTTGATGCACAAGTAGACCCGCACCGACTGGTAACAAGATAATTTTAAAAATATCCCACATCATTTTGAGAAGGTC
>JANQWS010000052.1 GCA_030729785.1 Algoriphagus sp.
TATCCGCAATCATACCAGTGGCTCAGCTCGGCAATTTCAAACTGCGGATAATCGTTGACTAACCATGGACCTCGGCCCACAGGCGGTCAACAGTCGATAGCTCACCTAATTGAACCTCTAACCTTTTATTTATCTGGTTAATTGTGAAAAAGCGGATAATCAGAATTAATACTATACCTCCTTTCTATGGAAGTGATCAATGATTTGGAATAAAGGCCCTGAGTCAACAATCTAAAGTTGACAATAGCTATTAATCCTTATTTTCATCACTCCTTAAAAAGAAAACAAGCACTATTTTTAAAATACTGTTAGAAAAATACTATTTATTTTATAAATAATCTAGTGCCAAAAGAAAATAAGATGGATGTCCGTTTAAATGATGTGATCCGTGATCTGCCTGCAGAGCGTGGTCGATATTTTCACGCAGATCTGAAAGGGGAAAAAAACACGCAGATTTAATTCGTCCAAACTATCTATTTACGCCTGACCCCTAAAAATAGAGTTTGTAGTTCGATTCAATGGGCTGTGGTCTGTCGACTATTGACTTTTTATATACGGTCCAAGATTCATGGTCGACAGCAGATTCAACTTCCTAATTCAAGTTGCTGTGGAAGGTCGCCTAAGTTAGGTATCTAGGTTCTTGCTGTACCCTAAAAACGAACGCTGAAAAAAGAAATGGGGATTCGTAGAACGAACTAAAAACACGCCTCTTGTTTCTTGCCTCTTGTTTCTTGCCTCTACTGAATTGACTGTGGACTTTATTTACCCCAACTTCCTTAGAAGAGATTCCCCCATTTCTTCAAACCGCCGTTTGACCTCCTCCATAAAATCCCCTTCCAAAAAGCTCTCCAATTCCGACTCTTCCAAAATTTCCACCTCACTCACTTTGAATGTTTGTTCCATCGGCCCCAACTCGTATTTGAAGATATATTTGGAGTTCCAGGAGAAAATACTTACCCGTATCTCTCCTCGAGTTTCTTCCCTCACCACTCTCATGGGTTACGGCGAACTTCTGAACTAAAAGTGATTTTGGAAGACAAGGAGGAAGCCACAGAACAGTATTTCTCCACAGACAAGGCCACTACTTTTTCAAATTCCTCCCCGGTCGCATCTGGAGATACCAACACAAAATGGAGGGCGATTTCGGTGTAATATCCCGGCACGCCATCGTTTCGAACGCCTTCTACCTCCACAAAAAAATCCTGCAGCTCTCTCCGCTTCTTTTTCATCATCAACACCGCATCCACAGAAGCACAGCCTCCGAGCGCTGAAAGCAACAATTCCATAGGGGATTGGGCTTGCTTCTGCTCAGGATCGTTCATGTCTATGTGTATGGCATGGCCTTGTGGATTCTGTGCAGTATAGGTCAGATCCGAGGTCATGCGAACGGTTACGTTTCGGGTATTTGCCATGTGGGAATTGGTTTATGGATTATAAAGTGATTACATTTTTCTAATGTACTACCCACCAACTTCGTAGGTCAATCGCTGCATCGTGTCCATCAAAGAAGGAAGCCGCCGTGACAATGCGGATGTGATCCTAAGGCTAGGACTTGATAGTAGTTAAATTCATGAATTTTGGCTCTAATCTGAATTCAAGGCCGGAAAGGGGAATTTCCAACTCCTTAAATACACGTGCGAATATAGGTAAAACTACCTGGAGCTTTTTATCTTTTGTAAGTGACTACAAAATTTTATTTGGTTATAAAGCCAATTCTACTTTTCATCAAAAAGGATTCATTTCCCTTTAAAACGGATAGAAATGACTTCCTCTATTTTGAAATCTAGTCCTTCTCCTTAGTTTAGTGGATTCAATAACCCAGCCTACCCCATGTCCTCGAAAACCTATGTCTTTTGGATCTCCCTCACTGCTGCCCTCGGCGGCTTTTTGTTTGGCTTTGATACGGCTGTGATTTCCGGTGCCGAGCGAGCCATTCAGGAGGTCTGGAAATTAAACGACTGGGTGCATGGATTGGCCATTGCCTCAGCACTTTACGGCACCGTCATTGGGGCCCTCTTGGGTGGTATCCCGGCAGATCGTATGGGCCGGAAAAAAAGTCTACTTTGGATTGGCTTATTTTACTTTATCTCTGCGGTAGGCTCTGGCATCGCCTGGGATGTGACTTCCTTCACCTTCTTCCGCTTTTTGGGTGGCTTGGGTGTGGGTGCCTCCTCGGTGGTTGCCCCCATGTACATTTCCGAGATCGCTCCGGCCAAAAGTCGAGGCCTACTGGTAGCCTTGTACCAGTTTAATATTGTTTTTGGGATCGTGGTGGCCTTCGTGTCCAACTACCTGATTGGCACAGCAGGCATCCCTGAAGACTGGAGATGGATGCTCGGAGTGGAGGCGATTCCTGCTATCCTGTACACGATATTAATCCTACGCATTCCCGAAAGCCCACGCTGGTTGATCACCAAGTTCAATGACCTGACCCAAGCCCGAGCCATCCTCACCCGCACCGATCCGGAAGGAGTAGATGAAGCCATCAATTTGGCCATTGCCGAAAGCCAATCTAGCCAAGCCAAGCAATCTACCGGCTTTGGCATCCTATTTCGCCCCCAATACCTATCTTGTACACTACTGGCCATCGCCATTGCCTTTTTCAACCAGGTATCTGGTATCAATGCGATTATCTATTTCGCCCCTCGTGTTTTTGAGATGGCGGGAATCTCTACAGAAAACGCCTTAATCTCCACCATCGGCATCGGATTGGTCAACCTCTTTGCCACCTTCTTTGGTCTCTACCTGATCGACCGAATTGGTCGTAAGAAACTGATGTACATCGGTTCCTTCGGCTACATCATCTCGCTGACTTTGATGGCCTACAATTTTCTCGGGCCTGGCATCCCTAGTTTCTGGCTGCCCATCTTTGTATTTGGATTTATCGCTTCCCATGCCGTAGGTCAGGGTTCGGTGATTTGGGTGTTTATCTCCGAAATGTTCCCCAACGAACTCCGTGCTTATGGGCAGTCCCTAGGTTCCTTTACCCACTGGATCTTAGCCGCGGTAATCGCCAACGTGTTTCCTTTCTTTGCCAACCAGTTTGGCCCCGGCTACATCTTCGCCTTCTTCTGCCTGATGATGGTGATTCAACTGGCTTGGGTGCGTTTTGCGATGCCGGAAACGAAGGGAAGATCCCTCGAAGAAATTCAACAAGCCTTACAAAAAAATAATGTCTGATTCTGTCGTTCTCTTTGGAGAAATGCTTTGGGATTGCCTTCCCACCGGTGCGGTGCCGGGGGGTGCTCCCATGAATGTGGCCTTACACCTACACCAATTGGGTCTTCCCACCCGATTAATTTCTGCTGTGGGCAAAGATGCCGATGGGGAAAAATTGCTCGACTTCCTACGTTCCTTCAACCTCCCCTTGGATTGGGTACAAGTGAAAGAAGCCCAGGACACTTCCAAGGTGGTTGTCGATACCCGGGATCCGGAAAACATCCGCTACGACATTCTGAAGCCTGTAGCTTGGGACTTTTTGGAATGGTCCCCCGAGCAAGACCAAATCGTAGCCGAAGCAGATGCCTTTTTATTCGGTACGCTGGGTGCACGTCATCCCGAAAGTTTGGCTACGCTCTTGAAACTGCTGCGCCATCCTACCCTACGAATCTTCGATGCCAACCTACGTCCACCCCACTATTCTTTTGACGTGATCGAAACGCTGCTTGGCTACACCGATATTCTTAAAATCAACGAAGAGGAATTGGAAATATTTGCTGAGCACTTTGGCACCGAAGCCACTATTTCGGGTCTTTGTGATTACTTGAATGAGCAGTACCCCATTTCCATCATCTGCATCACTCGCGGATCAAAAGGTGCCGCCATCTACCAAAAGGGAGTAATTGTGGAGCATCCAGGGTATAAAGTAGCCTTTCAAGATTCGATTGGGGCAGGAGATGCCTTTTTGAGTGGATTTATCAAGATGTACTTGGCAGAAAAGTCTCCCGAGGAGATCATCGATTTCGCCTGCAAACTAGGCGGCTACGTCGCTACGCAAAAAGGTGGAGCACCGAGGTATACGGAATTGGATGTACTACGAGAAATACGGTAAAAATTGTACGAAGTACAATGTACCAAGTACAATGTACAAAGATTCATAAGTAGCAAGTATCAAGATTCTTCAAAAGCAGAATTCATATCCGTATCGAAATCCCTACTTGATTCTTGGTACACTGTACAATTTATTGTGCCAAGAATCTACTCAAGCAGAATTCATATGCTTACCGAAATCCTTACTTTGTACTTGGTACTTTGTACATTGTACAAATACTAGAAGATGCCTTCCTACATAAATAAAAGCTGAGTTCCGATTTATTAATTTGCACGGGAAGCCAATCCCCTCTATTTTTAGCCCTTCATTTAGGGTGCCA